>CAZMLE010000020.1:0-19206 GCA_964567045.1 uncultured Pirellulales bacterium
CAGTTGCCGCTCAAGTCAGCAGCGGGCTTACCCATCGAAGGAACACATCTGCTGGGATATACCCGGATATCATCGATGTATATAGTGCCCGTGCCGCCGGCTTTCGGACTGGTCCGGTTGCCCATGCCGATGTACATCTTCTTGATCGCAGCCAGATTCACGCCGGCAGCGCTGAATTGCGTCAGCTCGATGTTCCACTCCTGCCAGGCGCCTCCCTGAACTGCCTCCGGATCAGGATGGTTCACCACCTTGACGTGGCCGGCATTATCTTCCAGTGCCACGTAGAGCTGTTCAGGAGCATTGGCCGGAGCACCATAGAAATACAGCGTCAATGCCTTAACGTTATTTCTAGTCCAATCCCGTGGCGAGGCCCACTCTCGCACAGTCTCTGAGTAGCGGGCTTTGCCAGTCGTTCCAGTGTTGTCGTAACCCAACGGCATCGACTGGGTACCACCGTGAACGGTAGTCAGCTCAGCAAAGGGAGCGGCACTGTAGCCGACAGTTGAGCCGGTGCCGTTACCAGGATAGCCGGGCGCCGGTTCGGAGTATCCCCATCCGTCCTTCCAGGTCTGGAAGATTCTGCTGCCAACATCATCGGTGTAGTCTTCAAAATCGTCCACAATGAGATAGTCGGCTACCGTAAAGCTCCAGATTCTGCCGGTGCTGATAGTGCCGTCGGTGTTATATTCATCGATCCGCCAGTAGTAAGGCCCACCACCCCACTGGACACCTTCCGGCGGAGTATAGTTAGCAGCCGCCTGCCGGCCTCGATATATGCCTGTCGAAGCCGTAGTAGCATTTGCCACCGCGGTCTGGTCGGTGCCAAGGTACACATCGTGCTGGGCAGCCTTTTCGCCCGCCGACCAGCTAAGGGGCGTCGCCCTTTCGATGTCCGTTATTGACTTGTTGGCCGGCTTCGGGTTCCAGGCAAGTCTTGGGTCGCCTCTCATAGCCTGCTTAATCTCATCCTGCGTCAACACCTTGTTGTAGAGGCGCACGTCGTCAATCAGGCCGGTATAGGTCTGACCAGCCCACTGGTTGTTGCCGACAAGAACTGGTCCGGTGCCTGCGTTGACTGCTGAACTAGTCAGGCGGTCGGTCTGGACTCCGTTGAGGTAGAACACCAGCCCCCCGCTCTGTCCAGGCCGGAAAGTGACGGCTACATGCTGCCAGGTCCCGGCCTCCAGAATTGTGTTCAGGCCGTCGTGGTCCAGAATACCAGGCGTAGTGAACCGAAGGTGGTCGTCACTGGACTTGAGCGCGTATGCAGCGTTGCGAGCGACAAAGCCCCGGTCGCCGCCGAGCGCGGCTGGGTTGATCCAGCAGGCAATAGTAATCGCCCCTGTAATCCGTGACTCAGGGAAATCGCTGAAGTCCACCCAGCTACTACCGTCCAGCTCCAGTGCACCGCCGTCATATCCAGCCACCCACTGTGGATCACCCACGAACGTGCCGTGGTTACCATAGCCGGACCAGTCAACCACGGTGGGTCCCTCACCTTCGTCAAACTTCCACCAGGCGACAAAATTAGGGTCAGTGATGGGTATTGGGGGCACTGTTGTAAAGCTCCAGACGTTGCCCGTATGCTTAGCACCGCCTTGCTCGATCCCATCGATTCTCCAGTAGTACGTCGTACCCTCTGCAAGAGTTCCTGGATCAAAGGTTACCGTTGTCTGGTTGATCTTGAATGTGCCGCCAGTACCGTTGGCCACATCAGCTTGATTAGTTCCGAAATATACATCATGCTTGACCGCGTTCATACCCGCTGACCAGCTAAGGTCCGCCTCAGTGTCTACCCACTTGGCCGCATCGCGCGGATTAGGGTTCCACGCGATCGAGGGTGGTACCGTGAAGCTCCAGACATCGCCTGTGTGTATAGTAACACCATCGGCCTCGACCTCATCGATACGCCAGTAGTAAGTCGTTCCTGGCGTAAGGCTGCCACCCCAATAGACAGCCCACGTCTGTCGGATCTTGAACTCAGCCGGTCCTGGCGTCGGATTAGTCCCAAAGTATACATCGTGGGAAGTCGCGGTCGTACCCGCTGTCCATCCCAGTAGTGGTGTGCTTACTCCTTCAGCGCCATCGGGTGGGCTGGGCTTATAGGCCTTCGGGCGGTACGCCAGTTGCTGTATTTCAGCTTCAGAGAGAGTGTGGTTGTAAATGCGGACTTCGTCAAGCAAGCCCTGGAATTGTTCTGCCTCCCAATATCCGCCATAGCCGATATTGTAGTTGCCGGTAGCTGTGCCTGCGGGCGCGCTGCCTGGGATTTCTCCCACCTTCTTGCCGTTGACATAAAACGTCGCCAAATACTGTTTACTGAATGTTAGTGCGACATGGGCCCACTCGCCGCTTTGAAAGGCCGGAGATACAGTCAGGTCATAATCTTGTACCCCCAAGGTGGTAAATCTAAAATTACCGGCCATCAGCTCAAACTTGACACCATTGTTTTCCGTTGTATGACCGAAGAAACAGTTCCATTGTCTTGACACGCTGTCCGGTTTCATCCAGGCGGCTATGGTCAGGTCGCTTGTCCAGCCGGCCAGCATATTACCGCTGCCCAATCCGACCCTGATGTAATCGTCAGTGCCATCCAACATCAGGGCTCCAGTGCCAATCATAGCATCACTGGAGAATTTGGCATCGCCTTCGACTGTGCCGTGGTTACCTTTACCGCTGGCATCGGCGCCAAGATTGGCTGGGTCATCAAAGGTCCAATAGCCAATCATTTCACCCAAGGATGACCTGTTGAATACCAGCACCAAAACAAAACAAATTAGATAGATCAGTTTTTTGCACATAACATTCCTCCTTCGGTAAAAGTTAAAATAACCGTAGTCTATCCGTATGCCAGTACGCTCATTGTCCTCAACAACAGCCCAGGACCGTCACTACCAATTATCGCTGTCTCAGACAACTGGCAACAAAACAGCCAATAGAAACTTCCCCCTTCGTAACAGTCTGCACTTGCCCAGAACTTTTTAGGTGGGTTCACCTCCTTCCTTCAAAAGCTCCATGATGAGCGATTAAGAGAGGTTTGTAGACTTTCCGCGCGAGCCACAAACTTGCTGCTATAACTCCTTGCCCTACATCTTGTCTAATTACTGCTTTGAAGAAGTACAAATCTAACGAAATCGTAGGTCCGACCACCCTTTCTTATACCATATTACCTGCGCTGCGAGCAAGAAAAATTCGCGTTTTTTTTGACCGCTGGGTGCGATTGTCGTTCGCAGGTAGATGCGCGGGCACCTGCCAAGTTGGCGTAGCAGCCCGCTTACTATGCCAAAACTGGCATTTTTTTCGCTCCCACCGGGCAAAACAGCCGCCTTAGTATCAATTTTCGTCTCTCTTAATTGCTTAACGTAACAAAGGTTAGGAGCAACAGGTGCATAACGACCTTTCGTCTTCGGTAGGGCTGGTATACCTTTTGCTCGTTAGTGGGATATTAGAGATAAAAATAGCAGGTGGACTTTTTTATAAGGAGAGAAGCAATTATGGCAGTTAAACAATTGGCATTTGAAGCGGATGCACGGGCTGCGCTGCTTGCTGGTGTGGAGAAACTGGCCGCAGCAGTCAAGCCAACCCTCGGCCCAAGAGGACGAACCGCTGTCCTGGATAAGAGCTGGGGCGGGCCGACCGCAACTAAGGACGGCGTAACAGTAGCCGAAGAAATTGAGCTTCGCGACAAGAACGAAAACCTGGGGGCGAAATTAGTCAGGGAAGCCGCAAGCAAAACCTCAAAGGTTGCCGGCGACGGTACAACCACGGCGACCGTCCTGGCGGAAGCAATCTTCAAGGAAGCGTACAAAAACATCGCTGCCGGGGCGGATGCCATGGCTCTTGCACGAGGTCTGCACAAGGCCTGCAAAGCCGTAACCGACAAGCTGGTTTTACTTGCAAGACCCGTCGATATAGCTAAGGCTAACGACATAATCAATGTCGCTGCGGTCTCGGCTCACAACGAGATCGAAATCGGAAAGATTATGGCTGACGCCTTCCAGCGGGTCGGCAAAGACGGCGTGATTACCGTGGAGGAAGGCAAGAGCTTCGAGACCACTGTTGAGTTTGTGGAAGGTATGCAGTTTGATCGCGGCTATCTCTCGCCGCATTTTGTAACCGACCCCGAAAACATGGTCTGCGTGCTGGACAAGCCTTACATTCTCGTTCACGAGGAAAAAATCAGCAGCGTTACCAAGCTCCTGCCTCTGCTTGAAAAGACTGCCAGGGGCAAAAGGCCCCTGCTGATTATCGCTGAGGAGGTTGAAAGTGAAGCGCTGGCGACGCTCGTGGTGAACAAGTTAAAGGGCGTGCTGCAAGTCGCGGCTGTCAAGGCACCCGGCTACGGCGACCGCAGAAAGGCAATGCTCGAGGATATAGCGGTTCTAACCGGCGCAGAGCCGATTTTCAAAGACCTGGGAATAGACCTGGAGCATATCAGCATCAAGCAGCTCGGCCAGGCGAAAAAAGTCACCATCGACAACGACAACACAATTATCATCGAGGGTGCCGGCAGCCGAGAAGCCATCAATGGAAGGATAAAGCAGATCAAAAGCGAAATAGAAACGACTACCAGCGATTACGACCGCGAGAAACTGCAGGAGCGACTGGCCAAGCTGACCGGCGGAGTCGCGCAAGTCAACGTAGGAGCCGCCAGTGAAGCGGAAATGAAGGAAACAAAAGCCCGAATCGAAGATGCCCTGCACGCTACAAGAGCCGCCATTGAAGAGGGTATCGTACCAGGCGGGGGCGTGGCGCTGATTCGTTGTATCGATACGGTTAAGCAACTAAAGCTGGAAGGTGACGAGCAGACAGGCGCTAATATTCTGGCAAAGGCTCTCACTATGCCCTGCTATTACATCGCCGCCAATGCTGGTGCGACGCCGAACCTCGTAGTTAACAACGTCAGGCAAGGCAAGAACAACTTCGGCTATAACGCAGACACCGACAAATACCAGGACCTGGTCGAAGCCGGCGTCATCGACCCTGCAAAGGTAACCCGAATTGCCCTACAAAACGCTGTTAGCGTAGCAGGTCTACTTTTGACTACGGATTGTCTGGTTACCGAAAAGCCTAAAGAAAAAGAAGGCAGGCCTCCTATGCCGCATGGCGGTTACGGCGAAGAAGATATGGATATGATGTGACCCGATCAGGTCGCCTAATACTTCTCACGGACGATTGGCACACGAAGGCGCGAAATGAGTAAAACACACGCTCGATTCAGAAGAGATTTTGGGCTTATAGTAGCTGCATTGTCTGCTTTGGCACTATCAAACTGCCGGCAAGCCGCCAATCTACCCATCGTCGGGCATTTGCTCGGCGGAAAGGCGGAACTCAGTAAGGATGAAAGAATGAGCTGGTGGCGCCAGGCTCGCTTCGGAATGTTCATTCACTGGGGCGTCTACTCAGTGCCCGCAGGCGAGTGGAAAGGCCAGAAGATTCCAGGCGCCGGCGAATGGATTATGGAGCTGGCCAAGATACCCGTCTCCGAATACGAACGGCTTGCCAAACAGTTTAATCCTGTCAAATTCGATGCCGACGAGTGGGTGCGAATTGCCAAAGATGCAGGCATGAGGTATATCGTCATCACTTCCAAGCACCACGATGGTTTCTGTATGTGGGATTCGAAAGTTACCGACTACGACATCGCCGAAGCCACACCGTTCAAGACAGATGTGCTCAAGGAGCTCGCGCGTGCGTGCAAAAAGCACGGCATAAGGCTCTGCTTCTATCACTCGATAATGGACTGGCATCACCCTGACGCCCAGGCGCCTTTTTATCCGAACTATAATGACACCAGTCTTTCGAATCCAAACTTTGCCCGATATGTCGAAAAGTACCTGAAGCCGCAGGTCAAGGAGCTGATCACCAACTATGGGCCTCTTGGGGTGCTGTGGTTCGATGGCGAGTGGATAAAAGATTGGACTGAGCCGCAAGGCAAGGACATGTACAATTACGTCCGAAGTCTTCAGCGGGACATAATTATCAATAACCGCGTGGGCAAGGGCAGAAAAGGAATGGAAGGTCTCAGCAAAAGCCAAGATTATGCTGGAGACTTCGGCACGCCTGAGCAACAAATCCCCCCTACCGGCTTGCCCGGCGTCGACTGGGAAACGTGTATGACCATGAACAACACGTGGGGATATAGCTCTTATGACTACAACTGGAAGTCCACCCAAGACCTGATTCACAAATTGGCCGATATCGCCAGCAAGGGCGGCAACTTTCTGCTGAACGTGGGGCCTACCTCCGAAGGACTCATCCCCCAGCCCAGTGTGGAACGCCTGGCGGCTATGGGGCAATGGATGAAAGTAAACAGCGAGAGCATTTATGGAACTACCGCCAGCCCGTTTCGCATTTTGCCCTGGGGCCGGTGCACCGCGAAGCCGGGCAAATTATATCTGCACGTTTTCGATTGGCCCAAAGATGGCCGACTCGAAGTACCGGGCCTGAGAAACGAAGTGAAAAAAGCCTATCTATTGGCAGACAAAAGCCACCGCACGCTGCCGGTCAATCGGCTTAGTGAGGACCGGCTTGTCGTTAGCGTGCCTGAAAAAGCCCCAGATGCTGTCAACACGGTTGTAGTGCTCGAAATAGGGACCTAAACGCTCAACGTACTCGTAATGATACAAAAATAGCGGTTCACATAAGATAAGGAGTGAGATATATGAAACTCAGACCGTTGGATGACAGAGTTGTAATAAAGCAATCAGAGGCTCAGGAAAAAACCTCGGGCGGAATCTTTCTGCCTGACACCGCAAAAGAAAAACCGCAAATCGGCAAGGTGGTAGCCACAGGGCCAGGTAAACTGCTCGATGACGGCAAGCGAGGTGAGATGTCAGTAAAGAAAAACGACGATGTTATTTACGGAAAGTACACAGGAAACGAGATTGAAATCGAGGGAGAGAAGTACGTAATTCTGCGAGAAAGCGATCTGCTGGGAATTGTTGAAAGGTGAGCCAGAAATGGGATCACTATTCAGCTTCAGTTGCAGGTCGAAAGGCAAGAGTCTTTTAAGAAGGAATAGAAAATGGCAAAGCAATTAATGTTTGATGAGACAGCACGAGCGGAGCTCAGGGACGGCCTGAGAGAGCTGGCTGAAGCAGTCAAGGTCACTCTCGGACCGACCGGCAGGAACGTCATTCTGCAGAAGAGCTGGGGCTCTCCCAAGATTACAAAGGACGGAGTCACGGTCAGCAAAGAGATAGAGCTGCCCGAGCCGTTCAAGAATATGGGCGCTAAAATGGTCAATGAAGTCGCAAGCAAGACTTCTGATATTGTTGGAGACGGCACCACCACCTCGGTCGTCCTGGCAGAAGCAATCTACCTTGAGGGCCTCAAACATGTGGCGGCAGGGGCAAATCCTATGGCTGTGCAACGCGGAATCAACAAAGCCGCCGAAGCTGCTATTGACTTCATCAACAAGGCCAGTGCCCCCATAAAAGGCCACGATGACATCGCAAAGGTGGCAACTATCAGCGCAAACAACGACTCAAAGGTCGGGCAAATCCTGGCTGATGCTTTTGACAAGGTAGGCAAGGAGGGCGTCATAGAAATCGAGGAAGGCAAAGCAATGGAGAACGAGCTGGAAGTGGTCGAAGGCATGCAGTTTGACCGAGGTTATATTTCTCCGTACTTTATGACCAACCCTGAGACCCAGGAAACCATTCTTGAAGATGTTTACATCTTGCTGCACGAAAAGAAAATCTCTAACGTCCGTGAGATTATCCCGCTGCTGGAGAGAATCGCTCAGGTTGCCAGGCCATTGCTTATCGTAGCCGAAGATGTCGAAGGCGAAGCGCTGGCGGCACTGGTTATCAACCGCCTCCAGGGCGTTCTGAGAGTCTGCGCTGTAAAAGCCCCGGGCTTCGGCGACCGCAGAAAGGCGATGCTGGCCGATATAGGCATCGCCACCGGCGGACAGGTGATCACCGAAGACCTGGGCATAAAGCTGGAAAATCTGGAGTTGTCGCAACTGGGCCAAGCCAAAAAGCTTGTTGTGGACAAGGATACAACCACGATAATCGAAGGGGCGGGTAAGAAAAAGGAAATTACCGCCCGTTGCGACCAAATCCGCAGCCAGATCGAAAAGACTACCAGCGATTACGACCGTGAAAAACTGCAGGAAAGGCTGGCAAAACTGACGGGTGGAGTTGCCGTAATCAAGGCCGGCGCCGCCACCGAGACGGAGATGAAGGAACGCAAAGACCTGTTGGACGATGCCCTACATGCTACCAGGGCCGCCGTACAAGAAGGCATAGTGCCCGGCGGCGGAGTGATATTCCTGCGTGCTATCAGCGAAGTCAATAAGGCTAAAGCAAAAGCCAGAGGCGACGAAAGAATTGGCTTCGATATTGTCACCAAGGCCCTGAAGACGCCCACCGCTCAGATTGCGTATAACTCCGCCGAACAGGGTGACGTGGTAGTAGCTCAGCTTTTAGAGAGGCTGGAAAAAGAAAAGAACTTAGGATATGATGCCAACACGGGGAAGTTCGTAGACATGGTCAAGGCGGGCATCATCGACCCGGCAAAAGTCGCTCGAACAGCCTTGCAGATGGCCGCATCCGTGGCAGGACTTATGTTGACCACACACGTATTGGTAACCGAGTATAAAGAGAAAGAAGAGGAGGAACAGCCAATACCAGGAGCAGTAAGATAATGTGTCGTGTCTTGTGGCCGTGCCGGAGGACACATGAGCCTGATGAGCCACGAGATACGAACCGCGACAGACGATAGATGGCAAAACGAGATTACTATGAAACGTTGGGAGTCAGCAGAAATCCCTCCGCGGAAGAAATAAAGCGCGCCTATCGCCGAATGGCGATGAAGTATCATCCCGACAAGAACCCGGGCAATAAAGAGGCAGAAGCCAAGTTCAAGGAGTGCGCCGAAGCTTACGAAGTTTTAAGCGATACGGAAAAACGCAGACGCTACGACCAGTTCGGCCATGAAGGTCTGCGCGGGGCCGGCATGCACGACTTCTCCAGAATGAACGTCGAAGATATCTTCAGCATGTTCGGCTTCGATGATTTCTTCGGCGATATCTTCGGAACCCGAAGCCGAAGAGGGGCCAGGCGGGCAGGACCTGCTCGCGGCTACGACCTGGAAACCAGCGTCGAACTTACACTAAATGATGTTGCTCAGGGTACCGAAAAAACAATCGAATTTACCAGGCAGGATCGGTGCCCGGACTGCGGCGGCAGCGGTTCAGCCAAGGGAGCAAAACCAAGTCGATGTACTACCTGCGGCGGCAGCGGCCAGATCGCCAGAGGCGGCGGTTTCTTCCAGATGGTTTCGACCTGTCCACAGTGTAGAGGCACCGGCGAGATCATAACCAACCCCTGTCAAAGGTGCAGAGGTTCCGGCAGGGTGCCTAAGAAACGCACCGTCAGCATTAAAATCCCGTCCGGCGTGCACGAAGGACAGGGAATAAGAGTGACTGGCGAAGGTGAACCGGGCAGAAACGACGGGCCAAACGGCGATCTTTATTGCTATGTTAGACTAAAGCCCCACGAGTTCCTGCAACGAGATGGAAATAACGTTATCGCAGTTGTGCCTATCACTTATACGCAGGCTGCTCTGGGGGCAACTATTGATGTGCCCAGCTTGAACGGGACTCAAAAGCTGAAAATCCCGCCCGGCACCCAGTATGGAAGCATCTTCAGGATAAAGGGCCAAGGCCTGCCGGATGTTCGAAGTCATAGAACCGGCGACCAATTAGTGCAGGTTATGATCGAGACTCCAACCAGGCTGAACACAAAGCAGGAAGATCTGCTGAGAGAATTTGCCAAGACGGAAAACTCACGCGTTTCGCCGCACTCGGCAAGTTTTTTCGAGAAACTAAAAAAGTATTTTGGTGACAGCCGATGAAACCCAAAGAATCAAAAGAGCCAGAACCAGAAAAGGCGCAGGAAAAACAAGAGCCGGTAGAAGAAAAACCTCAGACGAGCAACGATCTGGAAGAACTTCGCCGGCAGTTGGCAGACCTGCAAAAGGAAAAAGATGAGCTTTTCGCAAGGTTACAGCGCCTTAGCGCTGACTACGCCAATTTCCAGAAACGGGCTCCCAAACACGTGGCCGACACCATCGCATACGAGAAAGAAAGGATAATAAGGACGCTGCTGCCGGCTCTGGATAATTTTGACCACACGTTCCAGAATGCGCAAGTGGCGGAAAGCATCGAAACGTTTGTCAAGGGCGTCCGAATTATTTACGACCAGATAATTGATATCCTGAAATCACACGGCGTAGAGCAAATAAACGCGCTGGGCAAAAAGTTCGACCCATCGCAGCACGAAGCCGTGCTGCAAAAGGCAGAGCTGCAGCAGCCGGATGGCGCCGTCCTGAAAGAACTTCAGAAGGGATACAAACTCAATGGCCGGGTGATCCGGGCGAGCAGAGTGGTCGTCAACAAACTGCCCGAAGAACAAGAGGGTCAGCAGCAACAGCACGCAGAGCAGCAGACCGAGAAAGAACAATAGAAACCTCAGACGACAGATGTGGAATAGCAGCCATGCCGACTTACGATTACGTATGTGAAAATTGTGGATACGAGTTTGAGCAATTTCAGACGATAACAGCCAGACCTCTACGCAAGTGTCCGAGATGTGGTAAGGTGGGCCTGAAGCGGCTCATCGGTGTTGGTGCGGGCATAATCTTCAAAGGTTCGGGCTTTTACGAAACCGACTATAGAAGCGAAAGCTATAAAAAAGCCGCCGACAAGGAGAAAAACGCAATCAGCAAAGGCACCGAGAAGAATACAACTACAGCCGAAGGCAAAGAAACAAAATCCAGCGAAAAAATTGAAACTGGCAAAAGGGAGAAAAACACCCAGTGGCGTAAGTCATCCCGCTGATATCCCTTACGGGAGAAATCAGCATAAAATTATCCCTGCAAGCGAGCTATCATTCTCAAAGCAATTCATACTATTTGTTTTTGTATAGACCCAAGGCATGCGTCAGGCGCGGCGCGCAACGTGCCGTCGCCTGCACCCAGATGTTAGAAAACCCTGTTTATCAACGGTCTAGGGAGTGTGACCGTCTATTTCTGTAGAGAGGTTCTTGTACATCCAATCCAGAATTAAAGCTGAGTCTTTGACTGCCTTGCTTTGTTCATATAACTCACCAGAAATTTTTGAAACATTATCAATAGCCAACTCTGGGATCTTGTTTTTTGACCAGGATTCCAAAATATTTTCTCTTATTCGTTCGTATGACATTAGAGGCATTTTTAGTTTCTTGATTCTCTCAAAATAATTCACAAAGAATGGGTTGATTCCTTCCTTAAAAAAGAGAAGTGAAATAGCCTGTTGTTGGTGTAATGAAGACTCCAATTCAAGAATGTTAAAAAATGCTTCGTTTGCTTTTTCTCGGTAGTTTTTAGACTCATTAAAATAATAAGAGCTTTCAGTTTCATTGGAAGTTTTTAAAAGACTTCCAACCACCCTTGCTACTGATTTGTTTTCTGAACATACTTGAAATGTCAAAACGGCATTATTAAGGCTATTTAACAAGCCAGTGGTCTCTTCAATAATTTTCATTTTTGTCTGGTATTGGTGTTCTTTTTTAAGATGATCTTGTTCAAGATACCAATATTGATGTTGCTGAGATAATTGATAGGAAACAACCAACCAAGTGGCCAGCGGCGTAATTATAAGAGTAAGCACTGAAATAATAACTTGAGCTAATAATATCTTGTGCTCATATTTCATCGATTTTATTTCCATAAGTAGGGTTATATCGTTTCCAACAATGATTATACAGCCTGTATAAGACGGCGAACACAGACCGCCTCTTTCTGTATAAGAAGTTCCCGACTCTTCTTCCAACTTTGTATAACGTCTTTCATATCAATCAATTATCAGCCTATTAACTATAGTTTACTTACGATTTATACAGGCTGTATAAACCGGACTACAATCCATCAAGCGTGCTTCGTACACCATGGCCTCCCTTGTTCAGCACGTGGGTGTACACCATCGTTGTGCTAACGTTCCTTCGACAGAGTCTACCCTGAGCCGAGTCGAAGGGCTCAGGACAGGCTTTATGGCCCAAGATTTCCTGGACCGTCGTATATCGCAACCATCTTTTAGAAGATGGGTTGCAAAGGAATGCTTGACCCAATGACAATAGATATTTTCGGTGCGGCTGCTGTAGTGCCGGGATCGTAAGGCCTCCCGCAGACGGTCGAGCAGCTTCGGCTGCCGAGAGACAGTCTCTTTACTGCTCTCTCTCTGTCCTTCCAATCACGCTGACCGCTGATATGGCCATATTTTAGCTCCCATTCAGGAATTCCAAAACTTTACGGCCGCCCACTTTCGTCAATTAAGGTAATCTTTTACCATTAAACTGTCAACAATATATCAATTGTACAGGACAGCGTGGAGCGACACATTACTTAACTAATCGGGCGATTTGTTTGAATTGGGGATGTTCGGCGGTTTTGAGCAGTTCAAATAAGGCCATCTCAGTGCAACTGATATTGACGCCCTGCTTGGCCATTCTCTTTATCGCGATTTGCTTATTTTCGGCTGTTCTCGAAGAGACGGCGTCGGCGATGACATCCACGCTGAAGCCCTTCCGGAGCAAATCAACCGCTGTTTGATAAATGCAGACGTGCGCTTCTATGCTGCACAAGAGGACCTGCTGTCGAGCCAGTTCGTTCAGCCTGGCGTTGAACTCCTCGCTGCCACAGCAGCTAAAGGCGGCTTTGTCTATCGGCTCGTTGCCGGCAAGAAGCTGTGCTATTTCAGGCACTGTCGGGCCCAGAGAATCCGGGCATTGTTGACACCATAGGATTGGAATATCGAGAATCTTAGCAGCCTTGATGAGGATTTGGATGTTTTTGAATAGAGCCTGCTTGTCATACATCAGTTGTGCGAGCTTGCCCTGGACGTCAACAACTACCAGACAGCAATTATGTATTTGGAGCATTCCTTTAGTCTTCCGCAGCTTTCAACGCGGTCACGGCTGCGGCACTTGCTGAAGCTGTTCGATTGCCTGGCGCTGCTGCTCAATAGTAGACTGCTGCTCCGCGATCGTTTTGTTCAGCCTTTCGACTTCGCTCTGGGACTGCTCGATTGTTGTTTGTTGTTCCTTAATCGTCTCTTGCTGCTGCGCGACTGTCGCATTGAGGCTGCTGATTTGTTCTCTGAGCGCGGCTGTATTTTCGGCCTCTTTGTTGGCTTGAGCGAATTGGACGGCAATTTCCTCGTAGGATTCTCTGTCCCCCACGCCCGTCGTGCCTCGCTCCTTGCGCATCTGCTGAACCAGTTCGTCCAATTCGTCCCGCTCCCCTCTAACGGTCTGCAAATCGTCGCTCAGACGGATCATCCGCCTTGTCATTCTGT
This sequence comes from uncultured Pirellulales bacterium, assembly GCA_964567045.1. Taxonomy (GTDB): domain Bacteria; phylum Planctomycetota; class Phycisphaerae; order Sedimentisphaerales; family Anaerobacaceae; genus JAFNGF01. Next base: position 13,346 of record CAZMLE010000020.1, read on the forward strand.
CGAGGTCGTCCCTGACTCTGGCCAATTCATCGTTTGCCCGGCTCAGTTCTGCCCGCAACCTCTCATTCTCGTTTTTGCAGCCTGCCAGAACAAGCACGCAGGCCAGCAAGACAAAAAATGCAGCGGCGGCCTTCTTATTCGTCATATCCTGACTCCTTTGCACATCTGCGAACAACCATTGCACGATCCTGCTTCCAGTCCTTTATTAAAAGCAGTCATGAATTTGGAGGAAGTGAGCTAAAGTTGAAAGTTATAATTTTAGGCACTTTAGTCACTCAACACTTTAGGCACTCTGACCACAATGGTCAGCTCAACTTCCTTAGTGTCTGCACCTGTGGGAGCCGGGTTCTTGACGGTTTTGCCGTCGCCGGTCAATACGGGTTTCGGTATGGTTATTAAGCTGGGCTTTTTCTCACCGGTCGCAGCCAATATTTCTCTACCGGGCAATAATTCCGCCATATTGTTCAGGACGGCGAAATCCTTTGCCAAACGGATAGATTCTTCCCAGTGCTCTTGCTTGACAATCTGAGCGACTTGCGCCGCGGTGACTGCATCAACGACTATTTGCTCACCAAACTTTGGCGTCTCCACCATTAGCGATGCCGAGCCAAATCTCTCCCAGATAGTGGCCAAGTCAGTTAGTAGCAAGTTTAGGGCGCCACGGCCTCCGCTAAAAGAATATACCCTTCTATCGGCCAGACTAACAGTATGGACACAGTCTGATAGCTCATTGTCTTTGATCACCCTACTAATAAAGGCATCAACGGCGGTCAAATCGCTGGTTGTAAGTTCGAGCTTGCCGCCGAATCCGGTGGCGGCAGCAGTGCCGGGAGTCGGTCTATCCGCAGTGCGTTGGGGAGCAAAGATGCTATGAATTACTGCCGTAGAAACGGCTATTAGCGCGGTCACGGCGGCTACAGCCAAGACCCTGCGGCGTGAGAATTGCCTGGTCTTCCTATGCTCCTGGAAATGCAAAGTCTGCTGGCTCAGAGTTCCGTCCTGCAACGAAGCTCTTATTTGTTCAAGTGTCCCAGCTGGCGCCTGGGCACGAGGTAGGCACGCCACCAACATCTTGCACTTTTGCAGGTCTCGCAGCCGGCGTGCGATTTGGTCGTCATCTGCAATTAGCCGGCGGACCTCCATCTGCTGTGTTTGTGTGAGTTCTCCGTCGATAAAGCTATTGAGCAATTCGTCAATATTCGGATCGCCTCGATTCATCCCGAAATGACCTCCAGAATTTCTCTTAGCCTGCTTCTGCCCCTGCTCAATCGGCTTCTGACCGTGCCCAGCTCGATATCCAGCACCTTTGCAATTTGAGCGTAATTCATACCCTCAATATCGCGTAAGACGATTACCGTTCTTTGTGCATCGTCCAGTTTCATCAACGACTTGACAAGTATATCGCACAACTCTTTGTTCTGGGCTACGACCGCAGGATCAGGTGACTTATTGTCGCTTAGAAACTCCTTTAGCGCCCTTCGGCTCGGCTCAGAGCAAGCCTGCCCCGAGCCAGTCGAGGGATGGTTGTCGTAGTCCTCTGCATCCAGGCTATGCAAAGCAATTCTGCTGTTTCTTTGGCAATAATTCAAGGTCAGATTGACAGCTATTCTAAAGGCCCAGGTATAGAAACTACTTTTGCCTGCGAACTTATCTATGCCCTGTATTATTTTGACAAACGTGTCCTGCGTAAGTTCCGCAGCATCGTCAGGGTTTGCGCATATTTTTAATATGACGTTATAGATGCGATTCTGGTACTTCAGGATAAGCCGTTCCATCGCAGCAGAATCGCCCCACCGCCACTGTTCCACCAGGGTGGCATCGTCAATAGGGACCCCGTTTGGCGGGAACCCCTTGATATTGGCAGGCTCTGGCTGCACCGTCCAGCTCCTTTGTTAGACCGACCTTGCCCTAAAAGTCCCTGAAGAAATAGCCCCAAATGGGGCCAAGCCGAACGATATAATCGCAGATTGGCCCATCAAGGTCAATAAACAACCGAGGCCTGTGTGGAGGTAAATTCCCTACAGGCCCCGGAGTGAAGTAAAGCCATCCAGCCTAATGAGTCTAACGCCCTACCGGTGCGGACTAAGGCAGGACCGATAGTCCGTTATTGAGCCAGCCCTCTCCCATGATGGCGAGGTCTTTAAGGTCAACCACACAGTCGCCGTTGAGATCACCGGTCAAATTTAGCTGATCAACATTGAAGCATCTGGCCGGGCAGAGCCGGACATTGTCAATATATATAACGTCACGATCTTCCAGCTCCTGGCCGGAATCGGTCAGGTTACCGACGCCGATAGAGATTTTCTTGATAGCGGCCAGGTTCACGCCAGCGAACTCTTCGAGAGCTATGTCCCACTGTTGCCACGGCTCTGACTCAACCGCGTATGTGTAGGGGTGCGTGACCGTAGCGGTTTTGCCGGCTGCATCCTCAATCCGGATAAACATGGGCTGCTCAAGGTTGGCGTCGGCGCCACGGAAAGCCAGCGACAGCGCCTTGATCCCAAACCTGGTCCAGTCCTGGGCGGCGGCAAAGGTGTATGTGGCTTCGGTAAGGTATGGGGCGTACTGATTCTGGTATTCAAGACGCATTGATTTTGCGCCTTGGCTTACGCTGCCAGTGTCAATGAAAACATACTTATAGGCGCCCGGGATATTGTGCACCCATTTCGATACTATGGCGGCGTCATCAGCATAGGATTCAAAATCGTCCACGGGCAGGCACTGACCCGTAGCAAAGGTCCATGTATGACCCGTAACCGTGCCTGAAGGGCCTACCTCGTCCACGCGCCACTGGTAGGTCTGCCCGAACTCAAGCGTGCCCGGGTCATAGCTCTTACCAGCAGGAGCAGGAGCTATTTTTTGCATAGCTCCCTCCTTACCGAACCACAATTGGCGGGAAGTGGCAAAAGCTGCCTCCACCCAGCTAAGGTCGGCATCGACCGAGACCCCTGTTGCTCCGTCTGCAGGACTCGGATTGACCGCTGCCGGGCCATCCGAAACAGAGAAAACATCGTCGAAAGTACATTTGTAGCCAGCCGGTTCAGGATCTCCATTGTATGCACAAATACCACTTACGCCACTTCCAAACACGGGGTAGTTAATTGCTCTCTCTTCTTCCCAAGCGTCTTTTGCGTTAGTGTCGATAAGCGTTGGCGCTCTCGCCACCAACGGGCCACCTTTGTACTCGTAGAGGCTGCCCGTAACGTACACGGGGTCCGAACCAACAATATCCAGCTCGGCATAGTAGCTCCGCGCATGATTCAAACCTGGCATGGGAGCACCGTAGTCCTGACTCATAACATCACTCGCGTCGTTGTCAATCACCTTCTGCACTTCAAATGTGAGATTGGCGGGGCCATTTTCCCAGTAGATGATCAGTACGTAGCAATTTGTCCACAACCCAGGATAGGGTTTCGTCGGTGGACCCTCAATGGTGTAAGCCCCCCTGCCTATCAGAACGTAGTTATTTCGGGAAGCATCACCGACGACATTAACCACGGCCCCAACACGGACGTCGGTGAATTTTTCGTTTGAGCCAAAGGCCCCGCCGAATGCCGAGCCGCCGACGCCGAGCGAAGTGGTCTCGGCGAGAGCGAGGTAGTCGTTGTCGTCAGGCCCATCCTGGATGGTGCCGGTGTACGTCTTGGTCATGTCTGGAACGCACTCGAACTGCCAGGTCGCCAGGTCGAACGCATTGCCGCCGAAGGTTTCCGACCAGTTTGCCTGCGCTGGGCCGGATACTAAGACAGTTAGTCCCAGCACTGCGCAAATCACTACTAACTTCTTCGCTCTTTTCAACATACTGTTCCTCCTTCTTCAAAATTAAGCCTAAAAAAGAGTTGGGGTCTATTCGCTGGCCCTACCGGGTCAGGAATTTTATCGCTGTTCAACCACACCTCACGAGATAGTTCCTCTTGTGCAGGGACCGTCTTGAGTATTGCAATCGGTAGACCACAAGCCTCCACCGATATTATCTACTGTTCTTATACCAAGTTGGGCACTATGTTGTCAAGAAAAACCTGAAAGTTCTGCAAGTAAAGACTATTTTGTACGTTTGAGAACGAGTTCATCTGAAAGCCGTTTGCCGCTTACAGACAGCAATGTGACTTGCAGTACATAGTTCTGGTCGCTCTGTAGCTCCAACGGCAAATCGAATTGGTAAGCCCTCAAAAAGTCGTGCCAATACCGGTTATTATCAGCCGAACCAGTCAGGTCTATATCCGGCCAGATGGCCACTCTTCTGCCTTTTGGCTCAGCCGAACGCTGCGCATATTCATATAGTTCGAAACGAAAGATGCCCGGCGATTTTACTTGAGAGCCGAACGAGTCCAGCAGGCTCACGTAAACATCTATCTTTGAGCCGCTCTGGGCGTCGGTACTACCGACGACTCCTGTCAGCGGGGTAATATGTATCTTTGCTGGGGCATAATCGCTGTAGGCAGAAACATCGAGGCCGGTGTCAACCTTAGCGGGTGATGCCGCAACTCCTGCCGTCTGCTCGCAGCCGGACTGGCCCAAAATAAACATCAAGAGGCATATATGTGATATGGTCAATACAACCCTCATAAGCTACAAATCCTCGTCAAGCAGATGCCCAAGACGATACTTCTTTGTCCGCAGATAGTCAATATTGTGCTTGCCGGGTTCGGCCCTTAATGGTATTTGCTCAACGATCTTTATGCCGTAAACCTCAAGCCGACTTACCTTCTTCGGATTGTTAGTCAGTATTCGAATGTTCCTCAACCCCAGGTCCCGGCAGATCTGAGCGCCGATTCCGTAGTCGCGCCTGTCAGGGACAAATCCCAGCCTTAGATTGGCATCGACCGTATCCAAGCCTTGTTCCTGAAGTTTATAAGCGCGGAGCTTATTCATCAGGCCGATGCCTCGGCCCTCTTGGCGCAGATAGACTAAAGCGCCTTTGCCTGCCTTTTCGATTGTCTGCAAGGCAGCTATTAGTTGATAGCCGCATTCGCACCGCTGCGAATGAAACAAATCGCCGGTCATACACTCCGAATGCACCCGCACCAACACCGGCTCGCTGTGCTCGATGGGCCTGCCATTTTCATCGAGCTGGCCTATGCCGCCTTTGCACAGGGCAAGGTGTGGCTCGGGCGACGTTATACTCTCGTAACCAATCAGCACAAAGTCGCCGTAGTCGGTAGGCAAATTCACACATTCGACCCGCTTAATTTGACTTTCCCGCTGCAGGCGGTATTCTATAAGCTTGGCGATTGAGACAATTTTCAGGTCGTGCTTTTCACAGAATTGCAGCAGCTCGGGCACCCGCGCCATTGAGCCGTCCTCGTTCATAATCTCACAAATGACGCCGGCCTGCTTGAGGCCTGCCAGCCGGACCAGATCGATCGAGCCTTCAGTTTGTCCTGCCCGAATCAGGACGCCGCCCTTGCTGGCTCGCAGAGGAAAGACGTGTCCCGGACGAACGAGGTCGCTGGCCTTTGCCGCGTCGGCAATCGCAACTTGAATTGTCCTTGCCCGGTCGGCGGCGCTGATGCCCGTAGTTATGCCTTCAGCCGCGTCGATGCTGACGGTAAAGGCCGTGCCGAACCGAGAGGTATTCTCCAGCGTCTGCTGGTATAAACCAAGCGAATCGCATTTCTCAGGTGTAAGCGGCAGACAAATAAGCCCTCGCCCAAACTTGGCCATAAAGTTAATAATCTCAGGCGTTACCTTTTCGGCGGCGCAAACCAAGTCGCCTTCGTTCTCGCGGTCTTCAGCATCAACCAGGACAATCATTCCGCCCTGCCGGAGCTCCTCAAGTACTTCTGGTATTTCGCTAAATTCTGCTGGCATCGTTAAACGGGCAAGAGTGCCTAAAGTGACCTAAAGTGTCTAAAGTTCAA
>CAZMLE010000020.1:19306-57347 GCA_964567045.1 uncultured Pirellulales bacterium
TTTTAGGCACTTTAGTCACTCCGAATTTTAGGCACTTAAATATTTCTATTCTCGTTAAACGGGCAAGAGTGCCTAAAGTGACCTAAAGTGTCTAAAGTTCAATTTTAGGCACTTTAGTCACTCCGAATTTTAGGCACTTAAATATTTCTATTCTCGTACTTTTCAATATAACGACTTCCATTGCGAATGTAAATAAGGGTGGCCAGAATGGCGGTGCCCGCCGATGACCACCAGAGGGTGCGAAGAAACCATATCCAGCCAGGGATAGCATGTGAAATCTCAGGCGCAAGCAGAATCGCCCCCACCATCACCAACTGCAAGGTGTTGGCAATCTTGCCGATCAACACCGGGGCGACAAGAAGTTGCGACGTTAGAAAGTAAACGATGACAAAACCAATTACCAATAGCAAGTCTTTGCCGATTATCAGAACCACCACTGTCGGCGGCAGTAAAAACTCGTCAGCGATCTGTGGCATGGCCATCTCCCGTGAGGGATCCCCAAGCGGACTGGCCATGTTTTCACGTCCCGTCAGGGATCCCCGAGCGGAGGCTGGAAGCCCGTGCCACCGGCATAGCAGCAGGCACGCCGAAGTGATCAGCAGTTTATCTGCAACGGGGTCCAGAAAAATGCCGAGCTTGGTTATTTGCTTTTTTGTCCGAGCCAAGTAACCGTCGAGACCGTCGCTAACTGCCATGACGAGAAAAACGCCGAATGATGCATACCGAATCAAGTTCTGCACCGCCTTATTAAGCTCCGGCGAATTTATTTTCAGCATGCAAATGACGAAAGGAACTACCAAAAGAATCCTAAGTATCGTCATCCGATTGGCCCAGCTCAATCCCATAGCGTCTATCCATAAAATTATTAGACAGGATAACAGATATGTTTTTGGACAGGATAACAGGATTTTCCGGATTTATTACGTTGAATCTTGTTTATCCTGTAATCCTGTCTGATGTCTTATCCTGTAAATCCCGTCAAAAAAAATTTAGCGGATTGTTAAAGATTGCGAACCTGCGCGATTCTATACTTTGATATAGTAAAGCATCGCACCGTATTTGGCAACAAAATGCTCGTCTCTTAATCTACTTGATGGGTACTTGAATATGAATGACGATCGCGCGTGTGTTTCTGCACCAAAGCCCCTCTGGCAGATATGGATGGTATTACGGCAGCGTCTGAAAAGCCCTGGCGATGGGCAAAAGACTCCCGGTAGCATATCACAATCTGTCACTTATGGATGCTTGAAGCCGCTATGCCTGCGGGTTGCTATCTTTTCTTTTGGGTGCCGGCCCCGCGGCCGGGAGGTTCCTTTGATTTACCCTTGGCTTTTTCTTTGGCTCGAAGGCCCGGGGGAAGCGACTCTTGCGATATAGGCTTCCATGGCCCTGCGACTTCAGCGCTTGCTTCCCACCGAGCGCTCTGGAAGCGGTAAAAGTAGCCAGTGTAATAGTAATGGCTGGGAAAGCCAACTACAACGTAGACGCTGCGCCCCGAATCGTAATCCAGCTCCACACCCTGGTATTTATGCCGATAACCGTGGGCAGGAGCGTGCGGAGGAGGACCGGACTTGGGCTTTCCGCCCCTGCCAACCATAACGCTCTGACAGGAGGTAAGCATTAACGCCACACAGACAAGGGCAGCTCCCCACAACGACAGTAACTTGAACTTCATGATTCCACCTCGTATCATAGCCAACCAGTAAATTGCGGAAATTGGTGATACGGCCACAATATATAGCAGAAGTATAGAGCGAATCAAGCACCTGATTACGAAAACTGATTATGCCGTCTCGTGTCGAATGGGTACGGCTTGCTCAGCGGAATCTCTTGCCGGCTTAATTTACTGGATATAAATGACCACAGCGATAGAATCGAAAGCCCATTCGGCCGGATAGACTAACAAGGAATAGAGAGGCTGCGCGTGACTAAGAAACTTGCAGTCGCCTATTACAACCTTTCAGTTATGCTTGAGGCCGGTATGCCGATCCTCAAGGCCCTCAATACGGTGGTGGCGGGGTCGAAAGGAAACCTAAAAAATGCTTTTGCCGCCTTATCTAAGGGTATTTCGGCAGGTGATAGCCTGGCAGAAACAATGAGCAAATACCCAAGGATATTTGCGCACTTGGATGTAATGCTGGTGGAAGTGGCAGATATGTCGGGCAATCTGCCACAATCTCTAAAACTTTTGTCACAATGGTACGAGTTCCGCAACCGATTAAAAAATATCATCCTTTCCGGATTAATGCTTCCGCTGCTGATTATTCATTTTGCCGCTCTAATTATTCCGCTGCCACACCTGATTCTGGGTCAAATCGGCCTAGTGGGCTATATCTTCCAGGTGGTACGAACGTTAACCTACTTTTATCTGCCTGCTGGAATAATCCTGTTTATCTACCGCTTGACGCCAAACACAGGGTTACTTCGCAGGCTTTTGGATGCTTTGATCCTGACAGTGCCGGTTTTAGGTCAGGCTATTCGGCAGCTTGCGATTAGCCGGTACTGTCGAACATTCAGCATGCTCTATGAAGCAGGCGTTCCGATTATGCAATGTGCACAAAAAGCGTCCAACGTAACAGGTAACGCCGTTATGACAGGACTTCTGAAAGGTGGTGCAGAAAGCGCACGGGCTGGAAAAATGGTTTGCGAAGGATTCTCACGTAAGCTGCCGGCTGATTTTCTAAATCTTTGGCAGATCGGTGAAGAAAGCGGTGAATTAGACAAAACCGTTAGACGCCTCGCCGACAATACTAGCGAGACCGCCGAGTGGGTGTTCGTAGAGTTTTGCCGATGGTCGGTGCGGCTTATTTATTTCCTTGTCTTAGCTGTGTTGGCAATAAAAATCCTTAGAATGGGTCTTGCTGTCTTCGGCGCAGCGTATGGGACCGTATAAAACCGCAAATCAGTATAAACAAGTTGCCGAATTTGTTTGCTAAAGACCAACATAGTGATATAATTGCTCCGCTTTATTGAAGGCGAGGAGAATGGCTGTACTTAATGTTAACATTGACCACGTTGCAACAATAAGGCAGGCTCGGCTGACCGACGAGCCGGACCCCGTCTGGGCGGCAGTGCAGTGCCAGTTAGCAGGAGCAAACGGCATCACTGTTCATTTGCGTCAAGACCGTCGCCACATAAACGACAGAGATGTGGCGATGCTGAAAGAAACCGTTGTCTGCAAGCTGAATCTTGAGATGTGCATGGCTGAAGAGATAGTAAGGATTGCCGAGCGTGTAAGGCCCGACCAGGTGACACTGGTCCCCGAAAAAAGGGTTGAGCTGACCACTGAAGGCGGACTGGATTGCCTGCAGCATAAAAAGCGTCTGGCAGAGGTGGTCAACAGAGTGCACAAAAAAGATATCCTGGTGAGCACTTTTATTGCGCCGGAGAAAGAGCAGATAATCGCCTCGGCAGAAGCGGGCTGCGACGCGGTCGAACTCCACACAGGCATGTACGCCAACGCCAAGGGACATAAAGCGATCGAGAAAAGACTCGCTGACCTTGCGGCAGCAAAGGATTTCGCAAGAGAAAGCGGTCTGGTTGTTCACGCAGGTCACGGCCTGACGTATCGTAATATCGGCCCAGTCGCGCGCATCAACGGCCTGTGCGAATTCAATATCGGCCACAGCATCGTGGCAAGGGCGGTCTTTGTGGGCATAGGGCAGGCGACCGCGGAAATGATAAGACTGATCGACAAATTCAGCACCGGTCAGTAAGCAGAAAGCGGGATAAGAGTCGCTTTTAAGGAGGCTGGCAAATGTTTACGGGAGCCATGGTGGCGCTGATTACACCCTTTCGCGATGGTGACATTGATTGGCAGACCCTGGATGAGCTGATCGGTTTCCAATTAGAAAATGGCATCGACGCGATAGTGCCGGTAGGCACGACCGGCGAATCGCCGACCCTAAGTCACGAGGAACACAAAAAGGTCATCGAGAGGGTAGTCAAAACGGTGGGCGGGAAAGTCCCCGTTATTGCGGGGGCCGGCTCAAACAGCACGGCAGAGGCCATCGAACTGACCGCATTTTCAAAAAAGGTCGGCGCCGACGCAAGTCTGCAGGTCTGTCCCTATTACAATAAGCCCACTCAGGAAGGTTTCTACCAGCATTTCAAGGTCATATCCGAAGAGATTGATCTGCCGATGGTGCTATATAACATCCCCGGCCGGTGTGGAGCAGGTTTGACCCCCCAGACAGTCGCCCGACTGGCTAAAATCGAAAACATTGTCGCCATCAAGGAGGCAACGGGCAGCCTGGACCAGGCCAGCGAAATTGCCAGTCTATGCGACATTACTATTATCTCAGGCGACGACTCCCTCACATTGCCGCTGGCTTCGGTTGGCGGCAAAGGTGTCATAAGCGTAGTAGCCAACATCATCCCCGCCGACGTAAAAGCAATGACTGACCTCATTCTCGAGGGCGACCTTGTGTCAGCTCGCCAGTGGCATAACAAGCTATTTAAGCTGTGCAAAAGTATGCTGACGCTGGCCACCAATCCCATACCGATCAAGGCAGCGATGGCAATGCTGAATATGGCGTCGGAAGAACTGCGCCTACCTTTGACGGCTCTGGAAGAGGATAAAAAAGCCGTCCTGAGGCAGGTATTGAAAGACTACGGCCTACTGGAGTAAAAACCATTCAGCACCATGAGGCTTCTTGCTGGCTCTTTAGGGGGAGAAGTTGCAGTACAATCCCGGTATCTTCTTTTCGAGTTGCGATTCTCCTTTTTCAGTGATGCGTGACTTTGTTATACATAGAAACCTAAGCGAAGTCATGTTCTCAAAGTATTTCAGGCCGGCATCGCCGATCTGCGTACAGAGCAAGTGCCTAAAGTGTCTAAAGTGAGCTAAAGTTGCAAGTTATGATTTTAGGCACTTTAGTCACTTGAAACTTTAGGCACTCAAGACTCGAGCTTTTTCCTCGCCGGTTAACCGTGACACATCAAGGGCATTTCAACCAGATAAACTCGTCCGATAGACATATCTTTGGGAAAGTGAACAACCCGTGCTGTGCTCTGGAAGTCAGATGCCTCTGGCTGTTTGCCTGACGATTCGGCAAAGCCCGCAAAGCGCACCGAAATTGAAAGTGCGAGAATTATAACCGCCTGTAAAACTTTTTTTGTGGGCCATTTCATATTTGCATGACCCTCTTTTGACTTGTTTCTTTCATGGCATTACATGACAGAAATGAAGGTTTGGCAAGTTATTGCGGAGGTGCTGCACAGCAGTTTCACTGAAGGCATTGACTGAGGTAACATGCAAAAATTCCAGCAACTTCAGACCTTCAAGGTAGCGCAGCCCTCTATCAGTAAAATTGCCGTCATCGATGGTCAAATGGTTTAGCGTTTTCATATCGGATAGAAACTTAAGTACCTCGTCGGTCAAGCGGGGCCCGCCGACACCAAGACGCTCAATGCGGGGTAGCCGGGCAAGATGCCTGATACCCTTATCGGTGAAATCACGCGGCCCGATCTGTACCATCGTGAGCCGCTTGAGGTCAGCCAGGGACACCAGGTCTGCATCGGTGAATACCTCGCCTGACTTCCGTGCGAACCCAAGCATCAGGTCTTCGAGATTGGCTAAGCCCGACAGGTCTAATATAGCGCCGCCACGCCGCAAATCGTACACGCGCAGCGTTGTCAGGTTAGACAGTGAGTTTAGCTGGGCCAGGCCAGAAATGGTTATGTTGGCATGTGAGACATACAAAGTTGTCAAAGACTTTATTCCAGCTAACTTCGCCAATCCTTTATCAGTGACATTGTCACAGCCGAACAAGTTGAGCCGTTTCAGTTTGGCCAATTTCGCTATGTGATCCATGCCCGCATCGGTAATACCGATACTGCCAATACTGAGTTCCTCAAGACCGGTGCACCTGGTAAGGGCTTCTAAACCTTTGTCCGTATAGTATTCGGTGTTCATCTTGGGGTCGTTGTAATGTAGCCTCGAGACATGAAGCTGCCTGAGGTTTGGCAACTGGCCGAGATAAGCCAAACCGCTGTCGGTGATGCCCCTCTGTTCCTGCGGCAGCTCGAGACGCTCGAGTGTCTTGATCTGCGACAGGTACCCAAGCCCTCGGTCGGTGACTTGGGAGCTGCCGATTTCCAGTTTCTTCAGCGAACGCATCTTTGCCAAATGAGCGATCCCCTCGTCCGTGATGTGCTTCATGCCATGCAGGCATAGACTTTCCAGATTCGGTATATCTGCAATATGAACGAGGCCGGCGTCAGTGATTCGAGCCACACCTTCATGATATGACAGCATCCTTAATGAGGAGATGTCCTTCAGGTGGACACATCCGGCATCGGTAAAGTGAGGACCGCGGAGAAAAAGGTATTTCAGTCGCGGCAAACCTCGAAGGTGTACCAGGCCGGCATCACCCATGCGTTCTCCCCAGAGAGCCAACTCTTCAAGTGCGGTCAGCTTCGCCAGATGATGCAGGCCGGCGTCTGTGACCTGACTGCCAAGTTCTCCGAAGTACAATCGTTTCAATAGGGGCAACTCGGCCACATACGCCATGCCCGCGTCAGTCACTCGATACGGTAAGTCCAAGTATTCCAGAGACGACAAGCTCCCGATGTACTTGAAGCCTTTATCTGTGACGTCGGTCCGGTCCAAGCCCAAGTGCTTTAATCCGGTCAGATGTGCGATATGCTCCATGCATTGATCGGACGGTTTGTCAGGCTCCGCCAGCAGGACACTGAAACCAAGCCCGTAGAGGTCGTCCGGTCCGAGCTTCGAAAGCCATGACAAGTCTTTCCAGGCGGTCTGATTGACGGTGAGAAACAGCCGCTTGCCGGCAGGCACATGAACTTCACCCTGCGCCTCGCCCAGATACTGCGATGCAGCCTCGCCCGTGTCTGTCCAATGGAACCAGTAGTTCAGTTGCCTGACCGAGCCTGCATCTTGTATATAAAGCTGGCCCAACGACCTGTCTTTGGGAAAATTAACCACTCGTTCTTTCGTCGGTATCTTGGCAGACTCTGTCTGTTTAGATCGAGATTTACGCAGCAAATCCCAGGCGCTGCTTCGCTTTTCTACCGGCGTTTGCTGTGCGGCTGTCACTGACACAAGCAGCATAGAACCTGCGCACAGCAGTATTGCAGTGGCAATTCTCTGCTTAGTGTTGTGCATTTTCCGCCTCCTTAATTTTATCATCGAGTTCGTTCAGCCCGAAGCTTTCCACAATGACAATAGGGCCAACACTCAACCCTACCGCTGGTTACAAACACTCACACCACCATAAGTTGATGCGTGACTATGGATTTTGTTACAGGAAATATGCCAGATGGTTGTTACTGGCCAAACCATTGTTGCGCTTGGTGATAGGCTTGCACCGTGGCCGAAACCATATTGCTGACGGAGTGATTCGCTCGCAGGTAACTCTGGGCACCTCTGGCGAGCTTCCGTGCGAAATCCGGCCTGTCGAACAACCGCTGTAAGCAGCCCCTTATACTAAGCTCATCAGCAGGGTCAAAAACAGCAGCTGTCTGGTCCTCGATAATCAAATCATCGACTCCGCCTTTGCACGCTGCGATGGCCAAACCCACGCTCATCGCTTCCAGCAATGAAGGGCTAAAGGCGATACTCGGACGGGGCTGAATGAAAATATCGCCAGCGGCAAGCACCGAACGCCAGGGTCGCAGGCGCGGCACGATAGTGACCGTCTGCAAAAGATCAAGGGCAGCTAACAATTTGCGTAGCTCTCTTTCGGCCCGACCTGTTCCCATTATCACTAGTGCACATTCGTAGCCGCCAATTCCCAGATGTTTCACCGCGCTGAATAGATCCTCAAAATCGGCTGCATCGTCTAAAGGATGGGCCATGAGCACACTGGCCAAACGAGAAGGCTCGGAAAAGCACCGGGTTTTCTCTTCCACGAACGTGCCTATATTTATCTGCTCGATCCGCTCAGCAAGGCGCGGATAAGTTCTGGCCACACTATCGGCAATACTCCGGGCCGGAGTGATGATCCTGACACAGTGGTTAGGTGAGATGGATAGCTGTCCGGCCTGCGTTTGAAGCGAATTAACCGTCAGTACATACGGCAGGTGCAACTGCTGAGCTAATTGTTTTGTCAGGCCTCCCTTGCTTTCGCACAGGCAGTGCAGCACGGTGGGCTTAAACTTAAGAAGCTGTTCAATAAGCCAGTTTCTGTTCTGGTGCCACAGAAACGGCAAATTGATAGCCGGGTGCCTGATGATTTCAGCCGATCCGGAAAGCACTGAATCGATTTCGCACTTTGGCGGACAGACCAAAGTCACAGGCACAGCTTCATCTGCTAATCCCACCAAGAGATGCTCCAGGAAAGCAGAATACTCAGATGCTGTGTTTTCCGATGCAATTAAAGCGGGTCGAACGGCCTTATCCGCCACCTGCGACACTACGTCTTTTGGCTCTTCCTTCATGCCCCCTATCTTACTTCAAGGGCGGTTTATCGGCCATTAGAAATGGCCTTTTTTCTGGCTGAACGCGTACTAAGCCCGCGCGGTTTGTGTGATGTGCCTGGTCAATTCGTCCAGCAGCGCCTTGATTTTCGGGTCGGATTCTTTGGCTTCGGCTATTTTGCTGCAGGCGTGCATAACCGTTGTATGGTCTCTGCCGCCCAAATGCCCACCAATTTCCTCCAGGCTATATCCGGTCAGGCTCCGCGCCAAATACATGCAGATCTGTCGCGGCAAAGCTATGCTCTGGCTGCGTTTCTTACTGTGCAAATCGCCGAGCCGAATGTCAAAATGCTTCGTCACCGCTTCGCTAATGTCGGCGATGCTTATATGTCTGGCCGCTAATCGAATTTGCCCTTCCAGAGCTGTCTGAGCCAGTTCGATGCTGATCGGTTCGCCGGCAGTGATAGCCAGGGCATAGATTGTTGTCAAAGCGCCTTCCAGCTCTCTGATGTTTGCGTGCACCTGGCGGGCAATGTATTCTGCTATCTCATCCGATATGCTCAAGCCTCGAAGGTGGGCTTTTTTTTGCACTATGGCGACTCTTGTCTCATAACTTGGCGGATCGATCCTGGCAACCAGGCCCCAGTTGAATCTGCTGATCAGACGCGCTTCAAGAGAAGGTATTTCAGCCGGTGGGCTGTCGGCACTGAGAATGATCTGCTTGCCGTCGTTGTAAAGGGCATTAAACGTGTGGAAGAATTCTTCTTGGCTCTGCTCACGTTCGCGCAAGAACTGAATGTCATCGATTACGAGCATATCGACCGTTCGAAATTGGCTCTGGAAACCAAGTAAGTTTCCCTCTTCGATGGCTCTGATAAAACGATTGACAAATTGTTCGCAGCTCAGAAGCTGGATTATGCCGCCGTCAAAATTCTGCCTGGATAGATAACAGACGGCGTGCAAGAGATGCGTTTTGCCCAAGCCGGAGCTGCCGTAGAGAAAAAGTGGGTTGTAAGTGTTTCCGGGCGACTGGCTGACTGCGACACAACTGGCGTGCGCAAGGCGATTGCTCGGCCCGACGACAAAATTCTCAAACGTGTAGTCGGGGTGCAGCTTGAGCTCGCACTCGGCGTGCCCGCGGGGATAGGCGGTTTTACCCGCAGCGCCGGCGCTGAAACCAACGGTGACTAGGTGCCCGGTTATCTGCTGCGCGGCCCGTGTAAAACTGGTTTTGCAGTTGTCGCGTAAAAACTGAGCTGTTGCCTCGTCCGGACAGGCGATACTGAGCGCCCCGCCGTCGAAATGCAGAACCGTCAACCGCTCGAACCAATTCCGCGCGTTGGCTGGGTCCAGCGCTTTTGCACGGTCCAGTATAGCAGTGAAGATGCCTTCAACTTCTTGAGCCAGCAAACCATCCTCCTTTATGATTATGTGCTCCGTGCAAAGAACGGTTGCCTATAAGAACATCCCTGTTAAAGGCTTAACGTTCTGCAGGTCATCGCAAAGTAAACCCACGAATCTGTAATGTGAAACGCCTTGCGCTTTGTGATTGGTCAAGACATCCACCTCCACCAAATGAATTCAGCCTCATATTGACTTGGTGTGGGGCGAAACGACATGCTGAATTTAACCAGCGCGGACCACCTTGTCAAAGAAAAATATGGCTCTTGCAGCAAAAAGCAAAAAATGTAAAAATGAACAATCTATGGGAATCTTTGCCAAGACAGCACAATATATAAAAGACCGATTGGGAAAAACCCGCGACAAAATCAGCAGTTCGCTCTCATCAGTACTGAGTCTGGGCAGAAATATCGATGAAACCCTGCTTGAGGAGCTTGAGCAGATCCTACTAAGCGATGACATCGGCGTAGAAACGACCGAGAAGCTCATATCATCCCTGCGGCAAGCTTACCGCAGCAGGCAAATCGCCACGACCGACCAGATCGTGCCGTTTCTTAAGGAGCAGATTAAAAGCTACTGGCCCGCCCAGGATAGACAGCTACGTCTTGCCGACACCGGCCCGACCGTCATTCTGATCGCCGGCGTCAACGGCACGGGCAAAACTACCAGCATCGCAAAATTAGGTTACATACTAAGTCAGAATGGAAAAAATGTCATCGTCGCCGCCTGCGATACCTTCCGCGCCGCGGCGATAGAGCAACTGACAATCTGGGCCGAGCGCATCGGCGTGCAAATTGTAAAGCACCAAATCGGCGGCGACCCTGCAGCGGTAGCTTTTGATGCCTGCGAAGCCGCTGTCGCCAGGAATGCCGACGTTGTGATTCTCGACACAGCCGGGCGGCTGCATACCAAAAAGGACTTAATGCAGCAGCTTAAGAAAATCCGCGATGTCGCTGCCCGCAAAATCCCCGGCGCGCCTCACGAGGTTCTGCTGGTTCTTGACGCTACGACCGGGCAAAACGCCATTGTCCAGGCGAAGATATTCACCGAGGTGATTAACCTTACCGGCATATTTCTTGCCAAACTTGACGGCACCGCCCGCGGCGGCATCGTGCTTGCCATTAAGGACCAGCTCAATATCCCCGTAAAATTTGTAGGCCTGGGCGAAAAACCCGAAGATATCGCAGAGTTCGACCCCGAGAAATTTGTGGAGGCACTGTTTGACTGATGAAAGAGCGAAAGTTGCTGCCGATACTTTTTTTAATCGCCGTTATGTGCGCTAATACCAGCGCACAGAAGATTTTGCCTGAGCCGAAACCTGCCCGCCATCCCCTGCTTGCGCAGGGGCCAGGCAGGCCAGTTCCGCGGATGCAGGTTGTCCCGATGCCATATCATCAGGCATCATTCCAGCGCGATGGGGTCGAAATTACGCGATACCACTTCGGGCCAGAGATTCATCGGCCTTTTCTGTTCCCGGTAATCGGGCCATCGGGGCAGTCCCTTACCCGGATGGGCCACCCGCGCGATCCGGAATCGCACAGCCACCACAACTCGGTCTGGATTTCCCACAATGATGTCAGTGGAACTAATTTCTGGAGCGACTCGGGCGATGGGAAAATACGCCACAAAAGAATTATAAAATATGAAGACCTCGGCGAATGCTCATATCTTGTCGCTGAGAACCAGTGGCTGACCAAAGAAGGCAAGGCCCTTCTATCCGAGACACGGCAGGTGACGGTTGTGCTGCTTGAAGAAGCAGAGTGGCTATTGATAATCGATACAGAGTTGCGCCCTAATGGCGGCGCGGTCACTCTGGGTAAAACGCCATTTGGGTTAATTGGTGTTCGGATGGCTAAAACTATCGGCGTCAACGATGGCGGCGGAACGATCCGCAACTCGCAGGGCGGCGTCAACGAAAAAGAGATTCTCTGGAAAAAAGCTAAGTGGGTCGATTATTCCGGGCCAATTACAAAAGACAAAGTAGAAGGCATAACCATCTTCGACCACCCGAGCAATCCGAACTTTCCGAGCTATTTCCACGTCCGAAATGATGGCTGGATGGGGGCATCTTTAACATTCGATGGGCCAAGAGAAATCACGCCCGAAAAACCGCTGCGCCTTCGCTATGGCCTTTACATCCACAGTGACATCAAGCCAAAAGAAGCTATCGAAGCAAAGTGGAACCAGTTTACGAAAGCCGATCCTAATTCTGGGGGGTGATTTCCAGATTATCGCGGATAGTTGCTGCCCCTTCGGCGACGGAAAGGCCGCCGCGGTTTGTAATGTTGTCTGCAACAAGATTGTCCCGGCCGCCTTTCACCTGGATGGATGTTCCAGCCGCTGGTGGTCTGCGACGCTCGATCACAGAGCAGCCCGTTATACGGCAACGCACCGTATCGGTCAGCGTAATGCCGCGATGCATAAAGTCCAGAACCTGGCAGTTTGAGATCGCTACGTCTTCGCTGGCTCTGACATCGATGGCACCGCCGGTCTGCTCGGAACCCTGAAAGCTATTTTCAATAATGCTGTCTGCCAGCGTGACACCGCAGCACTTTTCAATCAAGATGCCGTCCACGAGGTACTTTTTCTTATGGTCCGGGTTCCAGTCTATGCTATTGGCACTTATCACCATATTGGCACAGTTTTCCAGCCAGAGACTGTGCTCGGCGGCGCTATAAATCGAGTTTGCCGAGATGGTGACGCCCCGACAGTCAGCCAGATGGACATTGTGGGTTTGGCTGCCGATCAAGTTGCCGGTAATAGTCAAAAGACCGCCGACCTCCAGATTCTTGCCGCCCAAAAACCGGATATTGGCGCCGGCTGGGCTCGGCTCAGCCTGGATAGTGTTGCCGACGATTGTCCCCTCTCGAAACGAGCTGCCCACGGGACTCATATCTATCAATATATCCGCGGAGCCTGCGCTATTAGGATCGTGGTTATACTCTATGTCGTTGCCCACGATCTGGAAGTTGCGCATTTGCCCGCCCAGCAGGCGGATTCCCGCCAGCGGATTGTAGCTTATGTGACTTGCGCTAATGATTGCCTGGTGCAGATTCACACGGTCGAAGTCGATTCCGATTTGTCGGCTGTGATAGATGTGGCAGTGGTCGATCAGGAGATTGCGATTGCGCTGCACAAGATGGACGCCTATCTTGCATCGGCGAATGAGCAGGTTCGTGAGAGTCGCCTGCATCGTCTTCTCTAGCCGCACGCCTATTGATTCGGGGTGAGCACCCAGTATTTCCACGCCCGTAATGAGTGGCATGCGCTGTCGCTGCCAGACCTGGTCGCGCACACTATCAGGATCGGCTGTTCCCTGGTGAGTGCCCAGGAAATGGAACGCCGGCCCAGCTCCTTCCATGATGATGCACGCTGTGCCGCTGCCCACGAGTGAGGTCTTACCGCAGGTATCCAGGTCCACGACTACGGAATGCGCCAGGCGAAAGTTGCCTGTCGGAAAGTATATTACGCCGACGCCGGCTTTGACGGCCGCTTCGATAGCGGAAGTGTCGTCTGCCTTGCCGTTACCAACGGCTCCGTAGTCCTTGACGCTGCGCACAAAACCCGAATCCGCTAATTTGGTTGTTAGGGGTAGCTTATCGGATGGCTCTGCTGCCAATCCGGCAGCGTGCGAGAAAAGCACAACCGCAAGCAGCAATTTCTTGCCCGTCATGGTTAGCGCCGGCCCTATCTTCGAAACAGGACTCATCAAACAGTCTCAGACCTTGGGGTAATCGCCCAGGTATGGGGTTTTTGGCAGGTCGCCGACCAGCGGCATCGCGTATTCGATAAAGGCGCTGGTTACGCCGTTGCCCTCGGCGTTGATGAATTCGTCTGGCATAGACTTGGTTTTCTCGGCAACGCTGGCAAGCTCGGTGCGGAACAATTCTATGGCGTAGTCTTTTCCGCTGGCCACGCGTCTTATTGCGACCGACCCGCTATCGGCTTGCATGGCGTACTGAACCGCGTGCCGTCCGCACCACCGTGCTTCACGGGCATCCACTTCCGATTGTAGGCCGGGGAAACTCCTTTGCAAATACCCAAACGTGTCGGCGCGAATGCGTTTTATTTTGAGCTTTTCTTTTACCTGGGCTGCCAGGAAATCCGCCAGAGCACCTGTTCCGGAAAGCTGAATATTGCCGTGGGCATCGGTTTCTACACCTTTAGCCAGTTTCTCCGCCCAGGTGAGGCCATCGGTGTCACAGGTTCCTTCGCTGGCCGTGACCACGCATCGCCCGAGCTTTTTATAAACACGATCTACATCAGCGAGAAATTTATCCAGCGAGACGGGCCTTTCCGGCATATAGACAAGGTGCGGCCCATCATCATCTCTTTGTTTGCCTAATGCGGTAGCTGCGGTCAAAAAGCCCGCGCGCCTGCCCATAACTACGTCGATTTTCACGCCCGGCAGAGTCCGGTTGTCCAGGTCATCGCCGACCAGCGCCCAGGCCTCGAACTTCGCAGCGCTTCCATAACCCGGACAATGGTCTGTAACCAATAGGTCGTTATCTATGGTTTTGGGGATGTGGAACGCCCGCAGCTCGTAGCCGGCGTCGCCAGCCATTTTGTTAATGATATGGAGAGTATTCGCCGAATCGTTGCCGCCGATGTAGAAAAAGTATCTTACGTCGCGCTTCTTGAAGGCGTCAAGAATGTTTGCGCAGTATTGCTGATCGGGCTTATCCCTGCTCGAACCGAGAGCCGAGCACGGCGAAGCGAGCAGAACCTTCAGGTCGGCAGCAGATAGTCTCTTTAGGTCGATGAACTCGTTCTTAACGATTCCGGCTACCGCGTGGATAGTCCCGTAGAGATTCTGGATTTCGGGGCGTTTATTTACCTCTTCGATAACGCCGACCAGAGACTGGTTTATCACCGCTGTCGGCCCGCCCGACTGCCCTACTACTGCATTTGCCTTCGGTGCTTCTGCCATTTCACATACTCTCCATCAGAATCTCTTATGTTACCATCACGGGGAACGAGATTATACCCAGCCAATTCAAAGACACAAGGGTAATCAGAAGACCTGTCCTGAGCGAAGTCGAAGGATTGGCTTTGTTTGGCTTTGTTTTTGTAAACTCGGCAGGCGACAGTTTTTTCATAATCCTCTGTAGCAAAGAGATATGCACTCGTTTCGGCTTTTCGGAAATTGGCTTTGTTTTGCATAATACACTCAAAATGGTCGTCGCTTTTTGCTCTGATTAGCCTGCTTTTGTCATTAACCGCGGAGGTCGCCAAGACTACGCGAATTAGAGAATTAGCGAATTGGCGAATTAGTTAATTGGCCATCCCTTCGACTTCGCTCAGAGCTTGCCCTGAATGAAATGAAGGGGCAGGCTTTTGCTCCTAATCACCAATCCCTAATTCGCTAATCAACTGCCCACTGTGTGAGTTCGGCTTTCTCGGCTGATTCCGGTCCTGCTGAGTACGATACCCACCTTCGCGGGCACAAGTTTTCGATTGTCTATCGGCTGTGAACCACGAACTATGAACTACTTATTAGTGTGATTCTAACCCATTAGTTAAGGGCATATTATACCCAGAAATCGCTTAGGCGTCAAGCAGAAATCTTCTATTAGACGCGGATTGACACCGATGGACACGGGTTACAGATGATCGGTGCGATTTAACCGGATCCTACCCACTGGCTGCCGGTAATATTGCCAACCTCAGGGATGTCCGTACTACAGTTGCTCTCCACATTCCGGGGCGCTGCACACGACCCAGTTTTCGGCGAGCACCGCAAGATCCAAGAAACCGACGCGGCAGTCGTGGTCCAAATCACCCGATGGATAGGGGTGGGAAATGTCCCCACACACTCCGCGTTGGTACTCATAAGCTCCAATATCAACAACGGGAGGTACGCCGCCATTCAGACCTTCGCCATGGCCGGTGTCGGTCACAGAAGGTTCGTCCAAGAGGCGTATCCGTCTGTCGAGGTCCAGTGCAACCCGTTCCGCCCAGTCTTCGGTTTCGTCACCATCAGTATTACCCACTTCGTAATCGTATGGCACGGCTTCGGTGTTTCCGGCATCAATGCAGGGAGAGTCAATCCACAAGCGTAGATCATCATCTTCCGTCCCTTTAACACCATCCAAACCGTACCAGTTATTAAACTGGGGATTCCTTTCGATGTTCCCGAAGCCCCATGTAATAGATGACGTCGCGTCGTTGTGTATCCCTTCATAGCCACCGGCGAGGCAACAGTAGCTGATGTCCAAAACGCTCTGGTTAGAGATCCGCACCTCCGGGCCAAACATGGCGAGGTCACCCCAGAGGATACAGTTAGCCAACTTCGGGCTGCAATACTGCGCACATATACCCCCTCCGGAGCCAGCCGAGTTGCTCGCGAAGGTGCAATTTGTTAGCTCAACGTTAACCCATGCCATGGCCAGCCCGCCTCCGTCCCCCTTCCAATCCCCACCCCCGCATGAATTGCCGCTAAACAGGCAGTTGACAAGTTTCGCTTGACACGGGTACGCACGGCCACCAAGCATCGCCCCCCCGCCAAAACTAATTCCTGAGTTTTTGATGAATTTGCAGCCCGCCAGAATCGCCTTGCCTTCCCAGATATCCATCCCGCCACCCGACATGGCTGTGTTCCCTTTGAACACGCAGTTCTTGAGCGTCGGATTTCCCTTCTCGATCTGCAAGCCGCCTCCCGCGCCTGCATGATTGCTCATCAGAGTACAGTTGACAAGGGTAGGGCTGCCCGCGGAGGCATGCAGCCCACCCCCCAAGTCATCCCCGAGTGCCTTCCCGTTGGCATTGCCGGAAATGATGCTCACGCCCTCCAGAATTGCGCTGCCGTCTGTATTGTTTGCGTCCACGACGTGGAAACTGTTGTCTCCGGAGTTCACGAACCCCGGCTTATCATCTCCCTTCAGATCCCCGCTGAGCGTGGTTCTGTATGTGAGGAAATCGTGAGCATCCGGATTCGCCTTCCCGAAGCCTGCATATCCGCCCTTTATCGCTACACCATTGACAAGGTGAAAAGACGCCTTCCGGTCGCCGGGTGCTATGCCAGCCCCTCTGTCGGGCTTGTATGTCCCCTCAGCGACGCGAACCTCCACGGGCACGGCACCTACGCTAGTCTTTCCCCTTGCATCGACTAATGCGTCCTGCAAGTACTTGTACGCGTCTGCCCAACTTGTGCCGTTGTTGGCACCGGTAGCGTCGCCATCCACGAACACAATACTCGCTCCCGCCGGCACACAAACAAGATAGAAGCAGATCACAAGCGAGGTCGTGCAAGATACATGCCTACACATCTGACACCTCCTTTCCGTTGTCAGCAACCTTCCCCCTAAAGTATGATTGTATGTACACCCTCCGCGACTGTCAACCAATTTGTCGCCTGAAGCTTGGGGAAAATCCAGAGAATAGGCTCGTGTCCCAGCCTCAATTCTTCAGCCGAAACAGCAAATCGCCACATTGAAGTCTACGACAAGCTTCTTCATGCTGCCCAGTCTTTCAATTATCGTGGGACACAAGGGAATTTGAAGACACAGCCATCGCGTCTTCTGTCCAAGTAGAACCCACCAAACCCAGGATAGCTCTGACCCAATCGGGGCACTTTCATCGTTTCTTAGACCGCGACCGAAGCGCGCGGGCTTAAGAAATACAGCCATCTGGCAATCGTTTCGCATTTTAGGATCGCTTCAGCCGCCCTGCTGTAAAGTTCCAACTGCCCGCGATACAGTTCGGCCCGCTCTGGAGCCTGCTTAGGAGTGATTTGGTCGGTTTTGAAATCTATAACAATCAGCCCATTCTTGGCTTGAATTAGCATGTCGATTATGCCTTGAACGACAATCGTTTCGTCGCTCGTCGCCCGTCTCTCGTCGCCCGAATCAGTAAGCTCACAGGCAGGCAGAGCGAAAGTGAATGGCCATTCACGCCAGACCCGGTTGGCTTTGTCAAATACCATCCTGCCCAGGTCGCTATCAAAAAATGCCAGTATCGACTTGGTATCGATATGCTCAACGACCGCCTGAGTGATCGCACCGCCGGCTAAAAGCCGCCCTACCGTCTTATCTATTGTCTCTTTATTGATAGGCCCGGCAAGATCAAGTTGGGCGATTATAAGGTGCGTTGCGGTGCCAATTAGTCCAGCTTCAGGCTCGGTTATCCCCACTTCGGCAGCCGTAACTGCCTTTGGCTGGCGCTGCAGCACGCCTGAATAATCGAGTTTCATATATTCGTCGCTACGATGCGTCAATTGTGTTACCGATAGTTTTGCAGGCAATAGTGTCGCATCAGCAAATTGATACCGCCAGGCCAAAGAGTGCTTTACCTGCAAAAGCAATTCTGTTTCTGCGTGCCCCTGCGGCGGTTTTCTTTGCGGCGAAGTATGCCCCTTGCCTTTGTCCGCACGCAGGCCGAGCACAAAGCGGGAAAGGCGGTCAAGCTCTTTGCCGTCGTAAACTTTCAAGCCAAATAGATCATCGTCACCAGTCTGGGCAGATAGGTGCGTCTCAAACGCGTTATGCAAAGCCTTCTGGTCGGAAAGTCCGTATAGAGTCCAGTCCAGGTGACTATGGCAGCGGCGAAGTCGCCAGTGCGGAATGGGCTGGCCGCCAAAGAAAAAACCGTCGTAAATAATATTCCGGCAGCGGTCTTGTTTTTGCGAGGCGGTCAAAATAAGGCGGTCCCTCGCCCGTGTTGTCGCAACATAAAGAATACGCATCTCTTCTGCCAGCGATTTTGCCAGTTTCTGCTCTGCGATAACCTGGTGGGCGAGAGAGCTGAGCTTGCTGTTTGATGTGCGGTCGATAATCTGCAGTCCCAATGTGTCGTCGGCATCTGCAAGAATATCCGACTGAATGTCTTTTCGGTTGAATCCGCTTTCAAGTTCGGCTAAGAAGACGACCGGAAATTCAAGCCCCTTACTTTTGTGGACGCTTAAAATCCGAACCGCATTACCGGCAGCGGCTTCCGGCTCGGCAGGCGCCCAATCGTGGCCTATTTCTTCGAGCCTTTCGATAAATTCGACAAAACGCTTCAGCGAGGCCATGCCCGCGCTGCTGGCAAAACCCTCAAATTGAATGGCTCGGTCGTGTAGTTTGAGCAGGTTCGCTCGACGGGCCTGGCCGTTCGGCAGGGCCGAGACAAACGACAAGAAGCCGGTCTGGCGATAAATCCGCCATATTAAATCAGCCAGGCTGCCGCGCCGGGCAAGCGTCCGCCAGGCTTCGATCTGGGCGAGTATTTCCTTCAGCCTTTTGGCAAGTTCTGAATCCTGGCCCGATTTACAGTACTCGAGAACGCACTTGTAGAAGTTTGCGTGCCGCCCTTGCGTCTGGCTACGGGCTTTTATCTTCGCCAGATCGGTGTCGCTGATTTTGAAAAATGGGCTTCGCAGCACCGCAGCCAATTCGATGTCACGCTGAGGATTATCAAGAACCTTAAGCAGAGATAATATGTCAGTAATCTCAGTTGCCTGGAAATATCCTGCTGTCGCCTGGCAGCTTACCGGCACACCTGCCAACCGCAGCACCTCGACATAATCGTTGGCCTTTTTGGCAAGCGACCGCATCAATATCACAATGTCACGGTACTGCACGTCCCTGAATTCATCCTGGTCTTTATCATATATTTGAAGCTCGGGTCTAGCCGTATCCATGCCAACCATTTGCTTTATGCGCTGCGCGATCATCGCAGCCTGTCGCTGCCGGGAGCTTACCACATTCAGACCTTCGTTGTTTTCGGATTCGCCTGTTTCGCTGCTCTGCGAATCTGTGTCTTTGGCCGTCTCGTCAAGGATATGCAGCTCTACAACACTTTTTTCGCCGCGAACCGGCACGCCTTTGAGCTCCAGTGCCGGCGTCAATTCAGCCGACCGGTCATAATCAATGCTGGCAAAAGGTGCGGTCATTATGCGCGCGAACACCTTATTGACAAAATCGAGGATTGCCTTGGTCGAGCGGAAATTGGCGTTAAGGTCTACCCGCAGCCCGTCGGGCGCATTGGCTGGGTCAAGCGAGGCCGACTTGAGGTCGTTTACAAAGATCTCCGGCTCGGCGCCGCGAAATGCGTAAATACTTTGCTTGACATCGCCCACGACAAAAACGTTCCCTTTGGAACTTAGCATCCTGAGTATTGCCTGCTGAACGGGGTTGATGTCCTGGTATTCGTCGACAAATATGTACTTGTAGCGGCGCCGCAGCAAAAGAGCCGTCTGCGAAGGTATGAGACTATCTGGCGAGGAATCCCCATCGGTCAACAGTTCCAGAGCTTTGTGCTCAAGGTCGGCAAAATCCAGACAGTTAACGGCGCGCTTAGCCTGACTATAGAACTGGTCAAATCTCTCGACAAGCTCAATGAGGACCCTTGTCTGAAGGCTGACACTGCTGGCGATTTTATCGAGATAATCCGGGTTCAAAAGCGCCAGCTCAAAGAGCTCATCAAAAGACTCTCTGGCACTTTTGGCGGTCTTTTGGATAATCTCGGCAACTGGTCCCGACAGGCCTCTGGGTTTGTATTCAAACCTGGCTGGTTTCTGATAGTTTCTTATCTCTTTGTAAAACTCTTCCCATCGGCCGGATTTTAGAGATTCAAGATAGCCGACAATTGGCTCGACAAATTGCATTTTCCATTTTGCCGTCCAGTCGCCCACGCCGTTTTCATTCTCACAAAGCCCGATAGCATACCGAATCTGAGCGAGTATATGCTGCAACCTCTCCGCGATGATTTGTCTTTGCTTTTTGCCAACCTCGCCCATAAGCGGGTTGCCGGCCTGCGCAAACTGCGCCGCCCTTTCGTACCAGTCTGTGCGTAAGACCACGCCGTCCAGAAAGTCGCTAAGCTCTATTATCTTTGCCAGGAAACCGTCATTTGTGCGAAGGTCTCGGCGACGAAAAAGCTGCCCAAGTCCCTGGACTAAATGGCTCTGCTGCCAGGCCCAATCAATCGTCTCTTCCAGCGCCTCGGCTTTTAAGAGCCTGGCTTCGTCGGCGTCAATCACGCTGAATGTCGGGTCCAGGTCGAGCTTGTAGAAATATTCCGTGATGAGGCGTTTGCAGAACGAATGAATTGTGCTGATGTCGGCGCCATCGAGCAGCACAAGCTGCTGGCGAAGATGAGGTTTGCCGCTCTCCAGAAAAGCGTCTTTCAGACGCTGGGCGATTCGGCTGCGCATCTGCTCGGCGGCCATGTCGGTAAAAGTCAAGACCAATATGCTCCAGATATCGGGACATAGGGACTTATCAGACACGATTTCGACACACCGCCCCGACAAGACGGCGGTTTTCCCCGTCCCGGCTGAGGCGGTTACCAGAACGTCACTGCCTCGCTGTTTGATCGCACGCAACTGCTGGTCGGTCCATCTGAGCTTTTTTTCAGCCATCAAGCGTTCCTATCTTGTCAAGAACCTGGAGCTTATTTAACGACGCAAGAAAGTTGTAATCGTTTATCTGCCAGTCAAATCGGCACAGTGGTTTATACCGACAATAGGTGCAGGGCGACGTCTTATTTAAGTAATACGGATTGACGTCGATCTTGCCCGATAGAATTCCCTCAGCCAATTGAAGAATCTTTGCCTTAGTAAATTGCAGGAACTTCTCAAAATCACCAGGCTTTAGCGCGCCGCTGTCGGTGTTGCGGCCATATTGTCCATTCTCCTTTGACACAAAGAAATTATAGAATCTGCTCCAGCCGGAATCCACCGCACCGTCCAGGTGCCGGAAAAACTCCCCATCAAATATCCCTCTCGCTTTACGGTCAAATTTCTCTTTCTTTTTTTCCAGTTCATCAAGAGCAGCCTCCGTTAGTTTCGCTTCAACAGGCATATAAAATGCGCCCGCGACGTCCTTTATTTTCGAACGGGTCGCATTTCGGACGGCCAGCATATAAATCGGAAGCTGCATATCCAGACCGTGGTAGAACTCTGACCAGTCGAAAGATTCTTCCTTGCGCTTGTAATCGAAAATAAGTGCGAGTTTCTTGCTGCCAACGTCCGCAATATCAAGCCGGTCGATTTTGCCGTTCAAGAAAAGTAACTGTCCTTTCGCAAGCGTAAGCTCCCATCGCCCAAGTACTGCACCATCCTCACCGAACGAGACCTCCGACAGACTCGGCCTAAAACTTCCTGCCCGAACCATTTCTGCGATTGCCAGAACGCAGTCTTCAAGATATTCACCGGCACAGTGGATGATAAATGCGTTGTGACCGGAGCGGCGGGCAAAGTTCGAGATGAAAGCATCAGTTTGAATAAGCCCGGCTATTTCGTCCCTTACAAAGGCCAAAAGCTCTTTATCCTGAATCACTGCAAAATTTTTGCCGTCCGCATTCAGTCTCTTGAGTAACGCATCCAAAACGCGGTGGTAGAAAAAACCCACATCCAAAGGCTCAAACTTAAACTCTTTTCTTTCCCTCAGTTCCAATATATGCTGAGCAAAATGCTTATACGGGCACTTGGCAAAATTACTAAGTCTTGTCGCTGATGTCGATATCTGCTGGCCAAAAAACTCCTCCACCACGCCGCCATCCAACTGCGCCAGATTCTGGTAATTTATCGCGGAAACGACCCTTGCGCCGACATGCGCAAACTGCTGATCTAAACAAACACCATCTAATAACGCATAAAGTTGACCGCCATTGTCCCGTTGCGAGGCAACGGCATCTTTGCCGAGCGACCTGCAGAGTAAATCCTCTAACTCTGTCTCGCCTTGAACCTTCCCAATTTCGATCTGCTCGGCTGCAATTGATTCTTCGCCAAGATTGTCAAACAGCGATTCAACGTCGGCTAAAAATGGCGAGCGAGAAATAGCGCTTGCCTTGTCGTCAAGCACCGGATACGTAACGCAGAGAAACTCCGAAGGGCGCGTAAGCGCGATGTAGGCCAAATACTGCCGGTCGACAAGCGTCTGCCTGGTCGGCGGCGAAAGCAAAAAATCCACTGACTCGGCGGCGCTGCGGTCGTCATCGGTCAGAATGCTGTCAAAACTAATAGGAACCGGAAACTGCTTTTGTGTGGCGCCTATCAAAAAGGCGGCTTTTAGATCCGGATGCCGGCTCCGCTCAATCGAGCCGACAAGAACCTGGTCCAGATTGGGCGGGATGAAAGCCAACGTCAACTGCGAAAAAGCAGAATTGATAATCGCAAGATAGTCCTGGGGCGACATCGCCTGGCCTGTAAAAACTTCGACAAGCTCATCAAAGATATTTACGAGCTTATTATAGACTTGGCGGTGTTCATCCACCGCTCCATAGTCTTTTTGTTCGGCAGATTCTTCGATCCAGCAAGCCAGCGTTTTTTTTACATTGAGACAGTCAAGAAAATCAAAAATAGCGCGTGTGAACATTTCAGGGCTTACATTACCTGCTGAAGTGTCACCGGAATAAAGCTCTTGCCGCAGCTTGAGCAAAGGCCCAATGGCTTGCCGCCGGATTTGCTGCACCTGCTGCTCGTTGAATTCTTCGCTATTTTTGCCGGCAAACGGCCACGGCTGCTGGCTTGTCCAGTCACTACCTGCAATGCCAAAGGCGATACAGTAATTCTCTAATAGGTCAACATCGCATCGTGCGATCGGTACAAGGTCCGTTCTAAGATAGGCAAAGATGTCGCTATTGGAGAAACCGCCGGTCACCACCCTCAGGGCTGAATGAATAAGCTGGATAGCGCTGTGCTGACTCAAGGGCTTTGGCTTATCAATAAAAAACGGCACCCCGTAGTCGTCAAAATAAGCCCTTATATAATGTTCGTAGCGGTCGATGTCCGAGGCTATAACTGCGATGTCACGATATCGATAATTCTTTTCTTTGACCAACTGCTGGATCCGCCTGGCGACAAATTTAACCTCGGCTCTTGGATTTGGCGCGGACACAATACGGATATTGCCCGCAGCCGGAATTTTGGGCACCTGTAATTTGTGCCCACCATGTTGCCGCCCTTTCACAACCTGGGAATCTGCAAATATATTTGCCTCCAGGTGAGCAAGCTGCGGACACCGAGCAAACCTAATCTGCCTGCTGAGAATTATCGGTTCTCGCAGTTGGAGTTTGGTTTTCTTGACGACCTCCAATAACGCGGCATAAGTGCGCTGCGTCGGGCTAAATAATCCATTCCGCTCGCAACTGTCAATACCTTGCCCGGCCAAGTCAACGTCTGAGGCGTCCAAGCACAAGGCGATTTGTGCCTGGGCGACTACTTTCAATAGCTCGGCAAGCATCGCAAGCTCGCCGGCGGTAAAGCCAGCAAAGCCGTCGACCCATAACTTTGCGCCTCTGGCAAAGTTCGCCCGCGGCACCGCCCGGCAGGCGCGGGTTAACTGAATATCGGGGTCAATGAACCTGCCCTCGATGAATTTGAGATACTCCTGGAGAATCAGACCTATATCTGCAAACTTCAAGACAGCCAGGCTGCTGCGTTCGTCTTTGCCCAAATTGTCCAGCAGCCGCTCAATGTCATCCGGCGTTTTGGCGTACTGATGCAGCTCAATAACAGTTTGCGCCATTTGTCGGCCCAGGCCAGGCCAGTTAGCTGATGGTCCGAAAATCTTCAGCTTATTAGTATTGTCGCGCAAGATTCGCTGGATTATCATTTGTTGGCCGACCCGCGAAAGGGCCGGCCGGGCTGTATTTTTACCCAACAACCAGAATTGCAGGCGGTCAAAGGAAAGCACACTTAATCTATTGTAGCCGGCTATCGCTTTATCGGCTAAGATGGCACGCTCAGCCTGATATGTAGCCTGCTCGGGCACCAGCAGAATCAACGGGTGGTTATTGTCCGGCGATAGCAAGGCATCGGCTATTGCTCTTATGCAATAGCTGGTTTTGCCCGTACCGCTTCTGCCGAGAATAAACTGAACCGCCATGCCCCAATTGTCAATTGTCAATTCACAATTGTCAATTTACAATTGGCAATTAGAATTTAAGATATGCCGTGCAGAACGCATACTGAAAACATGACGAGGCTCTGGTTACCTCAAGCCTGGCACTTTCTTGGGCCATGGCAGATTGAGGATGTGTGTGATCCGGCTGACCAAAGCACTTTTTGATTCTACTACCCCCACGAGAGATAATCCCAAGCCTGGGTCCTTAAGGTCCAAACCGGCGACGTTCGTTAGGGTCTCTGGATACCACCGCGTTTTTTCGCCGACCGCCGCCAGGACGTTTTCATCGACTGCCTGGTCGCGTACCGTCCGGATTACCGAATTGACAAGCCACAACAGCGGATTATAGAAATAGGCGATCTGCAAAATAGTCTGCACCAGATTTAGTCCGAGATCACCGCGTTTTATATGAGCAAGTTCGTGGAGCAAAACCGAGCGCAGGTGTCTTGAGCCTAAGCTCACTGCCAGGTTGCGAGGAACCAGAATTACGGGGCGAAGCAAGCCGCACACTATCGGGCTCATTGCATCTGTGGAAACCCGTAAGCGAACTTTTCTCTTCACCCCCATGCAGGTGCGGCAGTAGTTCAAAATATCTTTCATCAAAGCGTTAGCTTCCCGCGCCTGCCCGACAATTCTTCTGGCAAGAAGCGTCTGTCTGACGAGCAATAACACCATAACCGCCACAATGGCCAGCCAGATCAGGAATATGGTTCCCTGCCACGTTATCTTGGGCAGCACCGCTGCGATTTCTACAGGATCCCGCGGATGCAATTGCTGCAAAATCTCTTGAGCTTGTGACACTGGCAGGATTTCTGCCGGCGTGATGGGACTCATGCTCACAGATGCCAGGTCACCCTTAAGGCTATAGTCCATTCTCACAAACCATGATACAGAGACCGGTAGCAACAACTGCATCGGTACGAGCATCCACATCCAATACCGTATCGCCGCCCGTACTCTCTTGCGGAGCAGCAGTTCAACCAGCAGCAGGATAGCCATCAGTGCGCTGGACCGAATAAAGAGCGGCCAGGCAAATTCGACAAACGCCTTACCTATTGAATTTATATACTCCAGCATCTCACTCATAAGCTGCCACCTAACTATTATGACGGTGCGGCAGCCAATTTTATTACAGGAAAATCTTTTCCTTGCTGGCATACAGATGAGGCAGGCGTGCTATTCTTTCTCGGCTGTGCCCTGCCGGTGATGCTCCGGAGTGCCGATGTATCCCGGCTCGCCCGACCTATCCTGGTCCGGCCCAAATATCTCCTTGATAAGCAGCTTTATTTCTTTCTCGGTAGGATATGCAGCTACCTGCATGCCCTCGAATTTGTACTGGTCTTGCGGCTTTTCCTTGAAATAGTACTCAGTTCTTTTGGGCAGATCAGACTTGGCATCGACAAAGATACGGCACTTGTAGAAGGACCCTTCTACAGTCCAGGTCAGGTCATACACTTGGGTACCAGGAACGGACGCCCCCGTATCTTTATCCGGCACTTTACTCCACCGGCTGCCCTTGGGAGCGGAATCCATATCGGCAAAAGGTACAAGCTCGAAGACATCCGTTATCGAACGCTCGAGCTTGATAACTGCCTCTGCAGCGAGTCTTTCCGTGCTGACAGCATCCGAAGTCGAATACCTTGTCTTCTTGAGCCGATTTGGAATATCAAACAGATCAAATTTTGCCTGCGCACCTGTTTGCGATTTATACATTACGACCTTTAACGTGCGTGATGTCCACACCTGCTGGATTGGTTCGGCTTCCGCGTCGGTATAGGTTGAGACACAGAGATTTTCAGCCTTCTGCAGGGCCTGGTAAACCTGACCAAGCTCGACAGCCTTTGGCGACAGTGCTTTGAAGAATAGAGTATAAGCTACCACTACCACTGCGGCCATCGCGGCAAACTTCATGACTCTGGGAAAGA
Organism: uncultured Pirellulales bacterium; assembly: GCA_964567045.1. Classification (GTDB taxonomy): domain Bacteria; phylum Planctomycetota; class Phycisphaerae; order Sedimentisphaerales; family Anaerobacaceae; genus JAFNGF01. The sequence goes on from CAZMLE010000020.1 coordinate 45,843, forward strand.
CCACTATTTGCCGCATAGTTCGTCCGAGGCCGGCTGATTCCTCTGGCGCAGATTCTTCCAAAGCCGCAAAAGCGTCGTCCAGAATGCGTTTATCCGTCTCGATCCTTGTAGTGAGTTGGAATTGTCTGATTGCACGCTCTAAGTTGTCTGCGGGATTCATTTTTTCATCTCTCCGTTTAATATTGTCCGCAGTTTGCTCAGGCCATAGCGGTATCGCCCCTGTACGGTACTGATTGAAATACCCTGCATCTTGGCTATCTGTTTGAATTTCATGTCGGCCTTTAGGTGCAGCACTATTGTTTCTCGCTGCTCCAGAGGAAGCCGAGCCAACGCCCCGGCCAATAACCGCGATTCTTCGCTCAATATGGCTGATCGCTCTGGGCTTTCTGAATCTGAGCTAACTGGCCCCACCTCGTCGAGTTCGACTATGTGATGCTTCTTGGTGCGAAACCGGTCTCGCACCCGGTTGATAATGCTGGTTATCAAATACTTGCGTAAGCTGCTGTGGAGCTCTATCTTCCGCACACTCATCGCGAATGAAACAAAAACATCGTGCAGTACATCTTCTGCTAAGCCGGCATCGTGCAGCAGCGATGTGGCAACCGTAAGCATGTTGTCTTTGTACTTTTCATAGACGCTGCGCAGCGCCTCCTTGTCCCCCCGCTTAAGCCGCCAAAGTAGACGTTGATCTTCCAGCATGATAGGTTAGCCCGATCAGCCTCAAAATCAAAACCTCTAAATAATAAGACGGCCTCAGCGGCCTTTTTAGTTTAAGAAATTTGGCTGTTTTTGCCAGTTATATGCCAATCCTGATCCAGGACAAATTCTGCCGGGCCAACTTGACAACAAACGAGTTCGTAGATACGCTGGTGCAAAGTCATTTGAAGCATGAAGTCCGGCTGAATCTCTTCGGGATAAAGTGGGAGACAAAGTTACTGTGATCGCTTTCTTGCTTAGTCCACAAGAAGTCCTGGTAATCGTCGTTGTTACCGCTGTTGTGGTCTTTGTGCTTGCCCGCCGGCGGCCAAAACGCTGATATTCACCATCCCGCCGGCTAATATTTTAACCGGGCAAATCTTCAGCCCAACTCTTCGCTCTTTGTTGCTTTAACAGGCTCCGGCGCCTTTTCGCTTTTAATCGCCGGTCGTGAGCGTGCTTAGGCACGCCGGTCTCTATCCGCGGTGGCCGGCTTTTTAGCGCCGCTGCCAAAAGCTCGCCAAGTCGTCCAACTGCCGCCTGGCGATTTGCCCTCTGGCTTCGGAATTTCTGCGAAACGACTCTTATCACGCCGTTTCTATCAGCCCGGCTGGCGAGTTTTTCTATTATTCGTCGCTTATGCGCCTCGCTAAGACTACTACAGTTCGCCACATCGAAAAGTAGCGTTATGCGAGTGCTGAGCTTGTTCACGTTTTGTCCGCCCGGCCCACTGCTGCGGGAGGCCCTAAAGACCAGGTCGTCGTCAGAAATATAGATGCCCTGGGCGATTTCAATCATCAAACCAGTTTCCAACTGCCAAATTCAAATCTGTTTTCAATCTACCAAATCTGCCAGCTTAATCAAGGGATTCCGCGCCAACTGACGCAGCCGACCGGCATCCTGCAAATTATTTGCCTCTGCCGCTTTTGGTCTTGAACCGAAGCGGCAAGGACTTATAGTATCGATTTGCCGACGTTGTGCCGGCGGCAAAACTATCAGATTTCCGCTTAATTCAGGAGAAACGAATGAAAACGAGAAACGCAAAGACTACAATAGGATTGGCCATACTGGTCTGTGTGGCTCTGTTGGGGTATTGCCTATTATTGCCGCTGGCGCATTCGCAGCCAGCCGCCGCTGAGCAACCGGACAAGCCAAGCACTGAGGAATTAAGAGCGGGCAAGAATTTCATTCCTACCAAAGTCTACAGCGCCGAAGAAGATGAGCAGGTTCTCAAACTCTTTGAAGGGCTGCGTGTCGCCGATGTTTCCGATGGGATGGATAAAGCCGGCCTATGTAATATCGGCTTGATGTCGCCGGAAATCCACGCGGCCTGGAAAGACACCCAGCACTTTGCGCATCGCTTTGTAGGCATTGCAGTGACGGTCCGGTACGTTCCCACGAACAAACCGCCGGCGCCCCTCTTGGAGACGAAGGAATTCGATCAGTGGGTCGGCAAGTGGTATAGCGAACTTTCCAGTGAGCCGTTTGTTCCACTTATACGAAAGGGCACTGCGTTGGTCGTCGACGATGCGCCAGACTCCGATGTCGGCTCTATTGGCTCAAACAACATTATGGGCTGGAAGCTGCGCGGCTGCGTAGGAGTTGTCACCGATGCCACCGCCCGCGACACCGATGAAATTGCCACTGAGAAAATGCCCCTCTATTTCCGCAAACCGGGGCGTGGGATTCGGCCTGGCCGAAATGAAATCGAATCGGTCAACCGCCCTATCGTCTGCGGCGGCGTTTTGATTGAGCCCGGCGATGTCATCGTGGCCGACGGAGACGGCGTGATCGTAGTACCCCGCGCACAGGCTAAGGAAGTCGCCGAATACGCCAGGGCAATACTCGATGGCGACAAGGCCGGCCGGAGAAACCTATACAAACAACTCGGCCTGCCACAAGATGATTCAGTGAAATAGTCTCCGGACGCTGCTCATTTGCCTGGCCACGGGTACGGACTAAATTTACATAAGGAGCATAGGAAGTGGCTTGAGCTCTCTTCTAATAGGATCAAGAATCATTCCCAGAGCCTCTATTGTTGTGGCACCCAACAAAAATACGCCTTTATATCCAAATACAACCGGCGCTGCTCGGATCTTATCTCCATATCCAAAATATGCATTGCCAATGGATTTTTTGACAACCTCGCCGTTGGCCAAAATAAACTCATGGGAAGAGGTGGGCTTTATACCCAGTTTTTTTAAGATATTCTGAGGCACCACTGAATATACTGCACCTGAGTCCACGAGAAACTCAAATTCTTGGGATTTCTTGGGCTGTTCAGGATTTATAACCTTTACCTTCAAGAATGTGATGCTCATGACATCACCATATCCCTATATTCTCTTTATTTGTTCAAAGCCACAAAAAATTACTCAAACTGTTACTATCACAACATCAATTCTATCACATGTTGCCATTAAATCATACCGAAATTTACAAAATTTCCAAACTCAAATGGACAGCGAAACACCCCTTCGCTTTATCGTTGTCCCGCGGATACACACAAAGGAATTAGCTGAATACGCCCGGCCAACGCTTGATGGGGATAAGGCTGGACGCTGGCAGTTGTATAAAAAGCTCGGCCTACCGCCCGACGACTCCGTTGAATGAAGAACTTAGAATGGAGAATTAAGAAACAAGAGTTTTTACTGACTTCTACATTCTCAATTCTTAATTCTAAATTCGGCAGATTATTCTGCTCTTGGGCAATTGCCCGGAAGCGCCGCGTCTTTCTTCTTCCAGTTGTTCACCAGAATGGTTAAGTCACCCGTGAAGACACGGTACTTGTTCATGCCGCCCGAATCCTTGTGGTCGATGTCTGCGCAGGGGTCAAGAGTCGCGTCGCCACCTTTCTTCCGCCAATTGGCTACAATCAGACTCAGATCGCCGGTGAAAACACGGAACTTGTTGATGCCGCCCGAATCTTTGCCGTCGACATCTCCATCACATTGATATGGGGAGCACCAGCAAAATGGCTCTCCGAGAGATAGCCAGTCCGCGTAGGGGGTGTTGGATATCGGGAAAGAAAACTCGTAGGGTCCGATGTCAATTCTTTTCATCGCGACTCTTGGATTCCCAGCTAAATCGGTTTCGTTCGGGTCTAGTAATAAACTCGGGTCTCCGGTATTTACACACGGCGAGTTCCATCTGAGACTATAATCCCCTTCATTCGGATCGGCAAATAGTGGGTCAATATTTATATTGGTGTTACCTTCATACCCGCCTTCCACATCACTGGATGAGACGCGCACGTACCCGCCGTGCTCGCCGATCTGGTTCGGGCAGTTATTCCAAAGGATACAATTCCTCATAGTTGTACCGCCGGAGGTGAAGTGCATCACAGCTTCCCCGTTGTCTGACACATTTGCCACGAATGTACAGCTCTGAATATTCGGGTTGCTCTTTACCCCGGGGATTGGCAACCAGTAGCATCGCGTGGGTCCCCATGGCGGGTTCTCCCAATAGCAAAATTTTTGCCAGCGATCAGTTTCTGCAACCGTGCAAATTGCCCCCGCTACATTGTGGGCAGAATTATTCGCGAAAACGCAGTTGACTATCTTTGGATCACCACAATAGATATATATAGCGCCCCCTTCACCATCACCGTCAGGTACCTTTATAGTAAAACTTTGTTCTATTATGGCGAGTCCCATACCCCCCGTAAGAACGCATTTCTTTCCCGCGGACGCCACAGCACCATTCTTACTGAATGTGCAGCCAATCAGGATGGGGTCGCTATCGTAAACGTAGATTGCGCCGCCACAGACTGCAGAATTTTGCCGGAATACACAGTTCCTTATACTTGGACTGCTGAGGTCCGTGCAAAAAATGGCTCCCCCTAAGCACTCGTGGCCGTTGACAATAGTCAGACCGGCAACGCCTGCATGCGTAGATTCTCCGCCGTGAAAATTGAAACCGCGGTGAGGATTTTTGCTCAGCCCTTGGCAGTCAATAATAGTGGTCTGCACCACAGAAAAGTCAAATGGGTCTCTGCTCTGGACGGTGATTGCTTTACCTTGGAAATCAAGGTCTCGGTTTCCGTCTCCAGCATAAGTGCCAGGTAAAATGATCACTGTTTCCCCAGGGAACGCAGTGTGTATAGCTTCCTGGATAGCGTCAAATGGATGGTCTGTGGAACCGTCCTCGCAAGGATCACTTATAGTGGGGTCACCAGGTCCTGGATCGTTGGGAGAATCATCGTCAACGATGATTAGACCGAATCGAAGCGTGCCGGTGAAATTGACTGCTGGCCACACATTTCCTGACCAATGCCGCGAATCTTCAGAAGTGCCTGTCCGCACTTCATTTACGTCGGGAGTGAAAACATATCTCATCTTCGATACCCATATCTTGTATGTGGTACTTCGATCTAATCCCCGGAAGTAGTATATACCGTTGTTATTGGTTTCAGCCTCGCACGGATCATCCATCCCCTTCTGAGCATAGACCGTGGCATTGACTACAGGCTTACCATCCGTATCCAGGACTCGGCCGCTGATAATCTCTCCGGTCTCGGTAGCGAAAATGTTGTAGATGCACATGACTACGGACTTGAAGTTGTAATTGTCTTCTGGGGTGTTGAAATCCGGTAGGTTATACCAGCAATCGTCGGCTCCAGACCAGCCTATGTTAAGATGGTGGTACAAGGTTGTAACATTATAGCCGTACCCATCACAGACAACCGCGTGTCCAATGTCTTCTCCTTCCTTTGAAATGCCGGTCAGTCCCAGGATAACGGGGCTGTTCGCGTCAAGATTGGGATTAATCATCGCGACTAATTGGTCCCCTATATTGAAACCATTGTTGTACCCATAGATCGCATTCGCATACCTGAAGGTCTCAGTCAGTGCAGTCTTTATTTTGAACAACTGCGAGATACCGGCTCGTTCGGGGCCATAGTATTTCATTCCGACAGAAATTCCGGTGTCGTAACAAAGGGACCCTATTGCCTTGCGCTGACTGTCGTTTGTGTCACAATCAGGCTGAGGGACCATAAGGTCCCATACATAGGCTCCCCCATTACCGTCACCGCCCTTGAGTATTACAAGAGGCCAATTTGGGTAGCCTTCCACTGTGATTGAGAACTTCTTCTTACCATCAGGCTGGGAGGGGTCTTCATCATTGGGTTCAGTTGGATGCTTATGCCATCTTATCAATTGCGCCATAGCAGTGGCGACACAGCCGGAGGGATAGTTATTAGGATCACCGGGATCACCAGGTGGCGTGAAATAATTGTAGCAAGCGCGAGACTCAATATCCCAAGTTAGGGGATTGAACCTTAAGCAAACACCTCTCTGGTCCCACTTGCTGTCAACCAGTGGAGCGACGCGAAGGTCAGAAGGACGGTTGGAGTCACAAATCGCGGGCGGTTCCGTTAGTGCAAATTCATCCCCTGGTGTCTCTGCAAGGCTGATAAGGTATCTCCATTTTTTCTGGTCATCACTAACCGCTCCAATTGAGGTCATTATCGGAGGGCTGAACTTGCTGGGACGCGCTATAGTTCGCCCGTTGAGGTCGTTAGTTACTAACTCCGCGAGGGGATTATCTACTGAGGCATCATAAGTACCATCATCAGCGAACCCAATGATCGGCTCAATCAAATCGTCAGCCGAGACAATCACAAACCCGGATGGGTTCAAATAGACGATGTAGTAAGCCGGGCTACCATCCTTATCAGTGAAGGTCTCAACCCTCATAACCGCTCGGCCCAGGACTGTGCCAAGGGGTTGTGAGTCGGCTTTGAGCCAACCTGTTACTGCCATTTGGGCCTCGTGGGCTGTTGTTGGTCGTGCCCACAAGCTGTTGCCACATACTTGCACCAGCACCCCAATCACGAGAATGACAACTTTAGCTTTCATTTTCCTTCTCCTTTAAAGATTGTTAGCACTTCGCGTGTACGCTATTCGCGCGCATAATTTGTCAAACGATTTCCTAAAAGCTGATGATTAGAACCTTGCCTGTGCATCAACTTGGACTCCGAACAACGAACAACGTCCTATAAGTATGAGCCGGGGCGCATTGGCGTCAAGTAAAATTTGAAAAAAGACGCCGTTTTTGTGCAAAATTACGTAGAAATACGGATAGCTAGCAGCTCGAAATGTATAACGCCAAAATCAGAATTGGTCGAGGAAACGCAGGTCGTTTTCGAAGAATAGGCGAATGTCGGGAATGCCGTATTTCCGCATGGCGAGCCGTTCTATGCCGAAGCCGAACGCCCAGCCGGTATACTTCTCGCTGTCGATTCCAACGGCGTCAAAAACATTCGGGTCAACCATGCCGCAGCCGCCCATCTCCACCCAGCTTTCTTTGCCGGTCTTGTCCGTTAGCAGCAAATCGACTTCGCCGCTGGGTTCGGTAAATGGAAAAAAGCTTGGCCGAAACCGCCACCTTGTTTCTGGACCAAAAAAGGCGTGAATAAATTGAGCGATGGTGGTTTTCATGTCCACCATACTAATGCCCTCATCGACAACCAACGCTTCCAGTTGGTGGAACATGAACATGTGTGTAGCATCGACGGTATCCGGCCGATAGACCCTGCCCGGTGCGACGACTCGAATGGGCGGCTTTTGACTTTCCATAATCCGTATCTGAATTGTCGATGTCTGACTTCGCAGAAGGATATCATCCTCGATATAGAAATTATCCGCTGCGTCTCTAGCGGGGTGCTCGGGCGGGATGTTCAACGCTATAAAATTATGCCACTCATCCTCGACCTCGGGTCCGTAGGCGACAGCGAAGCCCATTCGGCCAAATATTTCCAGCAGCTCACTAATGGTCTGCGTAATGACGTGAGTCTTGCCGATATGAACGGGCTTTCCCGGCAGAGTGATATCTATTAGCTCTTTGGCTCTTTGCCGCTCTGCCTGCAACAGGGTGTTTTTTAACTGCTCAAATGCACCGGTAATCTGCCTTTTTATCTTGTTTGCAAGTTGTCCGCCTTGAGGTCTTTGCTCGGCAGGAAGCCGACCTATCTGGGTGAGCATCTGAGTGATTCGCCCTTTTCGGCCCAGATACTTTATGCGAAAGTCCTCCAGCGTCTGCAGGTTGGTAACCTGCTTAAGGTCGGTAAGAGCATCGTTGCCGATTCTCTCAAACTGCTCAAGCATATCTCGTCTCTCGTCGCTCGTATATCATCGCACGGATCACAAGTCACGCCAGACGAGGCACGGTTGTGGCGGCTTTGGCAGCTTCGACGATGGCATCAAAACCGGTTGGATCGGCGATGGCAATTTCGCTGAGCATCTTGCGGTTCAGTTGGATACTAGCTCTTTTACAGGCATTGATGAACTGGCTGTACCTGATACCTCGCTGCCGACAGGCTGCGCTTAAACGAAGAATCCATAGACCTCGGAAATCTCGCTTTCGTCGCTTGCGGTGGATGCGAGCGTAGACTGCTGCCCGCACAGTGGCTTCTTTGGCCTGACGATACTGGTGGCCTTTGGCGGCTCGATAACCCTTTACCCTTTTGCGAATTCTTCTTCTGGCCTGGCGCACTGCCGCGCCTTTTCTTACTCTTGGCATATCAGCTTTCCCTTAGTACACAATGAGCGATTATCAGAGCCTAACCTTTAACTTCTTCGTGGCAGCGGCGCCGGCGAAAACAGCCGAGCCGCGTAATCGCCTTCGACGCTTAGCGTTCTTGCCGCTCATCAGATGGCTTCGACCAGCCCTTCTGTGCTTGATCTTGCCGGTAGCAGTAATTTTCAATCGCTTGCGCAAGCCCTTATTGCTTTTCTGCTTAGGCATTTGTAATCCTTAAAGACATTTGTTGCCCAGTTCGCCGGATAGCACGAACGCAGTACTTTAAGCCATTTTCACATCTTGGTCAATACGGCAGGTAGAAATTCTCGCAAAATGAGTAGAATTGTCCCCCTTTGCCGGCGGACTGCCAGTTATTTGTGCCGCGACGCCATTGTGCGCTATCGAGCCTTGGTTTACGCACCTCAAGAGCATCTGTTATTTGCGTACAACTAACATGGTCATCCGCCTGCCAGCCATTTTGGCTGGTCGCTCAACCTTTGCCAGATCTTGAAGCGACTGGGTGATTTGATCCAGCATGGCATAACCATGCTCTTTGTGCAGCATCTGGCGCCCACGGAAAAAGACGGTGAATTGCACCTTGTGGCCTTTTTCCAGAAACTCGCGGGCATGATTAAGCTTCACGTCCAGGTCATGCTTGTCAGTTTCAGGCCTGAGCCTGATTTCTTTCAGCGTTGTGCTGTACCGTAGGGCTTTTTTGTGAGCCTCGCGAATCTTGCGCTTTTGTTGATACAGCCACTTACCGTAATCCATTATGCGGCAAACAGGGGGAGCGCTGGTAGGCGCAACTTCCACAAGGTTTAGCCCGACCGTCCGAGCTCTATTGAGTGCCTCATTCTTGTCTACAATCCCAACTTGATTGTTCGATTCATCGATCAGCCGAACCATTGCGGCTTTAATACCCCCATCTACCCTTAAGCTTCGCCTGCTGATTGTATACCACCTTACCTTTCTTAAAAGAACCCCCAGAGTATCCGACCGGCGTTACCACAACTGCCAAGAACGAGCGTCACCTTCAACGCAGCCAACTACTAATTATTACCTCTGGCCTGTAATGTCAATTTCAAAACGCCAAATCAGCTTTTTTATTGGCAATTTTGCATTTTGCTGTCTCTAGAAACTCTTCGATTGGCATAGTCTTATTCGGCTCTATCCCTCGCAGCCTGACATTGACGGTGTTGGACTGGGCCTCCTTTGGGCCGACAACGAGCATACATGGCAGCTTTTCGCCATAAGCCCTGGCGATTTTTGCACCGATTTTTTCGTCCGATAGATCGCAACTGCATCGCAAGCCGGCCTCTTTGAGCTTAGTCCGAACAATCCCGGCGTAATCATTCGTCTTTTCACTTATCGGCAGGATTCTTGCTTGCTCCGGCGAAAGCCATAGCGGCAGGTTGCCGGCGTAGTGTTCTATGAGAATGCCGATAAAGCGCTCAAAAGAGCCTAGTACCGCCCTATGGATCATAACCGGCGCTTTTTCAGTATTATCCTCGTCGGTGTAAGCCAGGCCGAATCGCTCCGGCATTGAAAAGTCCAGTTGAATCGTACCGAGCTGCCAGGACCTTTTCAGACAATCTTTTATGTGGAAATCTATCTTCGGTCCATAAAATGCACCTTCGCCCTCGTTGATTTTGTATGCAATTGCCTTGTGCTCAAGGGCGCCTTTCAGGGCACGCGTCGCGACTTCCCAAACCTCATCCGAACCTATGTGCTTTTCAGGTTTGGTCGACAGTTCAACATGGAAATCCTCGAACCCAAACGTGCGATATATCTCAAACGTCAGCTCGATAACGCCAATTACCTCCGGTTCTATCTGCTGCGGCCTGCAGAAAATGTGGGCGTCGTCCTGCGTGAATTGTCTAACTCTGAAAAGCCCGTGTATGACGCCGCTGGCTTCATGTCTATGCACCAGGCCAAGCTCCGCGACGCGCATTGGAAACTCCCGATATGAATGCTGGCGGGTTTTGTAAACCAGGCATCCACCCGGGCAATTCATCGGCTTGATCGCGTAGCTGACCTCGTCAAAAGTGGTAAAATACATATTCTCTTTATAGTTGTCCCAATGGCCGCTTCTGTGCCAGAGCTGCTCGTTGAGGATTAAAGGTGTCTTGATTTCCTGATAGCCGTATTTATCGTGAACTTCGCGCCAGTAGTTTACTATCTCGTTCCAGACAATCATGCCCTTGGGATGAATGAATGCGAAGCCGGGACCAGCTTCATTGAAGCTGAACAAATCCAATTGTTTGCCCAGCACACGATGGTCCCGTTTCTTTGCTTCTTCCAAGCATCGCAGATGATCGTCGAGCTGCTGTTTGGTTGCCCGGGCGGTGCCGTAGACTCGCTGGAGCATTTTTTGCGTTGGGTCGCCATGCCAGTATGCACCGGCGACGGACATAATCTTAAAGCTTCCAACTCTGCCGGTGCTCGGCACGTGCGGACCACGGCACAGATCCTCAAAGCCGTCTCCGTGAGAATAAAAACTGATAGTGTCGCTGTCAGCGCGGTTTATGTTATCGACTTTATATTTATCGCCAGCCAATTTTGCCAGGGCTTGGGTCTTGCTCATTTCCCTGCGAATAAACGGCTTATCAGCAGCGACGATTTCCTGCATCTTTTGTTCTATCCGTCCGAAATCGTCCGGCCGAATCGGTTCATCAAGGTCAATATCATAATAGAATCCGTCCTCCACAGTCGGGCCATAGACCAACTTCGCGTCGGGCCAAATCCTGCATATAGCCTCAGCCATTACGTGCGCGCAGCTATGCCGCATTACCTCAAGACCCTCGTCATCGTTAGCTGTGATTATTTGCACCTTTGCATCGTTGGTGACGGGGGTCGACAGGTCAACGACTTTACCATCGACTCTCGCTGCAACTGCTGCTTTTGCCAGAGTCGCGTCTATCCGTTCTGCGATTTGTTTTGCGGTTGTCCCGCTGCTAACATTTAAGGTACTGCCGTCCGGCAGTGTCACGTTTGCCATATAACCGCCTGGTCCACTAAAATCCACTGTCCCCACTTAGAGAATATATCGTTATCTGTGCTTGTCAAGTATAAGAAAGACCCGATAACTTTAGGCCCTGAACGGGCTTACACCAGTTTAGCCCTACGTGCTTATCTTGGCAATCTTCTTTATCGTCTGATTTTGGTCTTGTTATACGCAAGTTTTAGCTGTATAATATATTTACGTTCGGATTGGAAGTAAGAGGGAGATAATATGGATGTGGCTTTGGTTCTATTTAAGAAAGACGGCTCACGTAAGGTCTTTCC
>CAZMLE010000021.1:0-55455 GCA_964567045.1 uncultured Pirellulales bacterium
CGCGGTGAATGTGTTCCTGAGCCTTGTACACACCGCCCGTCAAGTGATGGGAGTTGGGAGTACCCGAAGTCGGATTGCCAACCCGCAAGGGAGGCGTCTGCCGACGGTAAGCCCGATGACTGGCACTAAGTCGTAACAAGGTAGCCGTAGGGGAACCTGCGGCTGGATCACCTCCTTTCTAAAGGATATGATTTAAGTCAGGCCTTTCGCTGCTTATCTTTGTTCCGCCAAAGGCGGAACAAAGAACCCCCAGGATAAACCTGGGGGCTAAATACTAAAGGTTTAACTGTTGCTTGATACTGAAGCCCTGTGCGACCCACAGGGCTTTTTTGTTTGCCAAGTAAGGAGGATAAACTCCACAAGGTAGCTCCGCTACAGGCGAATAAATCCGCCAAAAGGAATAGGGGACAAGCTCCGAACCTATCTAATGGATGTCTATAAGGCCGTATAGAATGATGCAAGCCCTTATCAATGCAGGAGTTAGAATATTGAAAAAAAGAGGTGGTTTCTTAGAAAAATCACTTGACAAATTGAATTTGATAGTTAAACTATATAGTTGATATAGCACAAGAAAGGATTATGCAATGAAAAAACTGAGAAATGACGGACAAGAAACACGCCGAAGGTTACTTGCGGCTGCCAGCGAGATTTTCGCAGAGAAAGGATTCTGGGAGACTACAAATGCAGATATCTGCAAGAGAGCCAGGATCAATACTGCGGCGGTGAACTATCACTTCAGAAGCAAGGAAAACCTTTATGTCGAGGCCTGGAAGTATTCATTCGCAAGGTCGGTAAAAACTTACCCGCCGGATGGGGGTGTTGCTTCCGAATCGCCACTTCAGGAGAAATTGCGGGGAAGAGTTCTTTCGTTTATGCATCGCATCGCTGACCCCCAGACCTATGATATCGATATCATCCATAAAGAAATGGCATGTCCCACGGGCCTGCTCACCGGAATCATTGAGGAAGCTATAGAGCCGATACACCAAGGATGGAAGGCTCTCATTAAGGAGATATTAGGCGAAAACGCAAGCGAGCAGCAAATTCGTTTCTGCCATATGAATATCACGGCCTTGTGTTTCGGACCACTACTTCACATAAGGCATTCGAGAATGTCAACCGATATTCCGCGTCCGAGAGATTTACCAGTGGAGCTGGACGTGGATGTGTTTGCCGACCACACTGCGCGTTTCATTCTAGCTGGGATATATGGTATTCGCGAAGAAGGCGAAAAGAAACACAAGGAGTTCAAAGAGAAACGGTGAAGCGGAAATTTCTCGAAACCGGAGTGATTCATGAATGCTCTATCTAAAATAATTCTCATTCGGGTTGTATCGTGGACTCCTGCAGAACTTGTAATCCTGGCCATAACTGGTTGTTCTGCAGTTGGGCCAAATTATGTTCCGCTGGATATGTCGATGTCCACAACCTGGCACACCCAACTCGAAGGTGGCCTGACCGCCGAAGAAATAGACCCACATACACTGGCATCATGGTGGACGACACTTAACGACCCGGGACTGTCGAGTCTAATCGAGCGTGCTGTGGCAGGTAACCTCGACCTGAAGAAGGCCCGTGCGCGGGTTTGCGAGTCGCGAGCCCGCAGGGGCATTGCCAAGGCCGGTATGTTTCCCACCCTTGACATTGCTGGTTCTGATACCTGGAGTCGCAGCAGCGAAGATACAGGGACGGGCAAGACCAATCAGCTTTACAAGGCAAGCTTTGATTCAGGCTGGGAGCTGGACATTTTTGGTGGCGTTCGCCGCTCAGTGGAAGCGTCAGAGGCAGATCTCCGGGCCACGCAGGAGGATCTGCATGATGTGCTCGTCTCCCTCCTTGCAGAAGTGGCCCTTAACTACGTCGAGGTGCGCACTTTTCAATCGCGTCTTGACAAGGCGGAAGCAAACCTTGGGGCACAAAACGAGACCTACCATTTAACCTTATGGCGGGAACAAGCAGGTTTGAGTGACGAACTGGCCGCACAGCAGGCCCGATATAACCTTGAAAACACACGTTCTCAGATTCCGACCCTGCGAATGGGGCTGGAAGAAGCAATGAACCGCGTTGCTGTGCTCCTTGGAGAACAACCGGGCAAGGTTCACGGGGAACTGGAGAAACGGGAGCCCATACCGGTGACTCCTCTGAAGGCCGCGGTCGGCGTGCCAGCCGACCTTTTGCGGCGCCGGCCCGACATACGATGGGCCGAACGTGAACTGGCTGCGCAGACAGCGAGGATTGGTGTGGCTACCGCGGATCTCTATCCCAGGTTCGCATTGAGCGGTTTCATCGGTATGGAAGCAATCTCACTTAATAACTTATTGAGTAACCTGTCCTTCACCGACAGTTGGACATTAAGCGGTGGTCCTCGAATGAGTTGGTCGGTCTTCGATGCTGGAGCTATCCGACAAAACATAGAAGCGCAGTCAGCACTTCAGGAGCAGGCCCTTATTCAGTACGAGGCCACAATCCTTAGTGCACTGGAGGATGTGGAAAACGCTCTTGTGTCTTATGCTGAAGAGCAGCACAGGAGAGGTGCTCTAAATGAGGCAACACAGGCGGCACAGAGGGCCGCTGAGCTGGCGCAGAACAATTATCAAGCCGGCTTGGCTGATTTTAGCGATGTCTTGGATGCGCAGAGGTCACTCTTGTCATTCCAGGACCAACTGACCCAAAGCAATGGGACCGTAACATCCAACCTAATCCGTCTGTATAAGGCCTTGGGTGGTGGATGGACGTCTATGGCTGCAGATGAGAATAAATAGCTTATGACATGGAGAAACAAATGAAATCCAAGATTAATCCAAAATCCAATATTGCTGATACCTTGGAAATTGATAGGTCCATCATACATCGTAAACGGCGGAAGAGATGGTTTATCTTAGTTCTATTGGTGGTCGTAGTCAGCGCAGTAGTTATCTGGAAAATGGTCGATAAGCCCAAAACGACACAATTCAAAACTATGGAAGTTCAGCGAGGAGACCTCACTGTCATCGTAACTGCTACGGGCACTTTGCAGCCAACAAACAAGGTTGATGTAGGCAGTGAGTTGTCGGGAATTGTTAAAAGCGTTGAAGCAGACTACAACGACAGGGTAAAGGTCGGTCAGGTCCTAGCGAGACTGGACACATCGAAACTCGATGCGCAGGTAACGCAATCCACAGCCGCACTGGAATCAGCAAAGGCGAAAGTCTTGCAGGCAAAGGCAACCGTAAAAGAAACGAGCAGTAAACTCCTCCAGCTTCAAAAATTACGTGAATTGAGCAATAACAAGGTTCCGTCGCAGTCAGAACTCGATGCGGCAGAGGCGGCTTTCGAGCGGGCCAAGGCCGACGAGGCCAGCGCTGCAGCGGCGGTGTCACAGGCAAAGGCGACTCTTGATACCTATCAGACAGATTTGTCCAAGGCGGACATTCGCTCGCCCATAGACGGGATCGTCCTAACCCGCAGCGTTGAGCCCGGCCAAACCGTGGCCGCAGCCTTTCAAGCTCCGGTACTTTTCACCCTGGCCGAGGACTTGACCAAAATGGAGCTGCACGTAGATGTGGATGAGGCAGACGTGGGCGAGGTGAAAGAGGGTCAGGAAGCCACGTTCAGTGTGGCTGGCTACCAAAATCGTGCATTCCAGGCACGCATCGTCCAGACTCGTTACGGCTCCAAGACTGTGGAGAGTGTCGTAACTTATGAAACCGTGCTGAAGGTTGATAATTCGGATTTATCCTTGCGGCCGGGAATGACGGCCACCGCTGACATCACAGTCAAGAAAGTTGAAAACGCCATCCTTGTACCCAACGCTGCGCTGCGATTTACACCTCCTATGCAAAAGGAACAAACTCCATCCGGCGGCAGTATCCTCAGCAAACTGCTTCCACGTCCACCATCCCAGTCCAAGTATCACGAAGATGTGAGTACTGATAAGACAAAGCAGCGAGTGTGGGTGCTGCAAGATGGACAGCCAGTTGCTATTCCCATTGTTGTTGGGTCAGCCGACGAGACCTTCACGGAAGTGCTGAAGGGCGAAATTAAACCTGGGATGGTGGCAATAGTCGATACGTTGAGTGCAGAAAAATGAACATAACCAGTTCAAACCAAGCAGGCAGCCAACCCCTCATTGAGTTGCGCGGCGTAACAAAGGTTTACGGCACTGGCCAAGCAGCCGTGCATGCACTACGCGGCATCGACCTGCATATTGAGCAGGGGGATTTTGTTGCGGTGATGGGGCCGAGCGGTTCGGGAAAGTCCACCTGCCTGAACATCCTCGGCTGTTTAGATTCTCCAACATCGGGCTCTTATCACTTCAAGGAGGTTGAAATCAGCCAGCTTGCTCGTGATCAGCGTGCATTGCTACGCCGCCATTACCTGGGCTTTGTATTTCAGGGCTATAACCTGCTGAACCGCACTTCGGCGTTGGAGAACGTTGAGCTGCCGATGATATATCGCGGCACCCCTGCCGGTGAGCGGCGGGCACGCGCCGTTCAAGCCATAAAGAGAGTGGCTCTCAATGGATGGGAATCTCATACTCCCAGCGAGCTCTCGGGGGGCCAGCAACAACGGGTTGCCATTGCACGTGCTATCGTGACGGAGCCGGCTGTATTATTTGCGGACGAGCCTACGGGTAACCTGGATACGGCTTGCAGCAGGGAAATTATGGAATTGCTGACGTCTCTCAACCGCGACCAGGGAATCACAATCGTCATGGTTACCCATGAGCCGGATATGGCGGCCTATGCGAAGCACATCGTCCATTTCGTCGATGGTTTGGTTGAATCAGATAAGATAAATGGAAAGGCAACATAATGCTGTGGAACACAATTTTACTGGCCCTGCGGGATATCAGACGCAACGTTATGCGTTCGTCTCTGACCATGCTGGGCATCGTTATCGGCGTAGGGGCGGTCATTATATTGGTAACCATCGGCAACGGTACTACAGTTCAGGTTACTGAGCAGATTAAGAGCTTAGGCAATAATATGCTGATGGTTGCTCCTGGAAAGAGAATGGGACCCGGCCAGTCAACTGCGCCGCCGTTCAACGTGGATGACGCCGATTCCATCGCCCGGGACATAAGCTCCATCGCCGCTGTTGCCCCATCTTCAACTCAGTCCGTTACGGTGGTATTCGGCAATGAAAACTGGTCCACTACCGCCACAGGGAGCACCAATCAGATATTCCACGTGCGGAACTGGACGCTGGAGAGTGGGAGGCAATTTGAAGAAAGTGAGTTGCGAGCAGGCAAAGCAGTTTGTATTCTGGGAGCAACTGTACGCAAGGAGCTCTTTGGCGGACAAGCCCCGCTGGGCGCCTATATCCGCATGGGGAATATCTCGTGCCAGGTAATCGGCCTGGTGGAATCCAAGGGACAGTCCACGATGGGGTCGGACCAGGACGACTTTGTTCTCCTGCCGCTGCGGACCGTGCAGCGACGCATTGCAGGCAATCAGGATGTCAGACTCATCCAGGTCTCGGTACAGGATGGCGCATCAACAGAGAAAGCACAGAGAGATATTGAGCGGTTGATGCGCGAGCGCAGGCGCCTGTCGCCGAGCGAAGACGATAATTTTAGCGTAATGGACACGAAGGAAATAGCCAAAATGCTTACTTCGACCACACAGGTGCTCACCGCATTACTCGGTGCGGTAGCAGCCGTGAGCCTTTTGGTTGGCGGGATTGGCATTATGAACATCATGCTGGTGTCGGTTACCGAGCGGACACGGGAAATCGGTATCCGGCTGGCCATCGGTGCTCGCGAGCGTGAGGTTCTAATGCAATTTTTGGTAGAGGCAGTGGTGTTGTCTTCTTTCGGCGGATTATTCGGCATCATACTGGCTCTCGCTGGCTCAGTTGGACTTAGCTATGCTTTGCATGTTCCCTTCGTGTTTAATCTGGGTATAGTCGTCGTTGCATTCCTGTTCTCAGCCGGCGTAGGCGTGATTTTCGGCTATTTCCCGGCACTCAAAGCCGCCCGTCTCGATCCTATCGAAGCCCTCCGGCACGAGTGAGCAAATATAGCGCAGTTAATGTGTTCCTGAGCCTTGCCCGCCAAGCCGCAAGGCGGGCTTGTACACACCGCCGGTAGCGGATAAAAGCCCTGTGTGACCCACAGGGCTTTTTTATTTCGCCCCAATTTGGTAACGCGTCGCCGG
The DNA here is from genome assembly GCA_964567045.1 of uncultured Pirellulales bacterium. Lineage (GTDB taxonomy): Bacteria > Planctomycetota > Phycisphaerae > Sedimentisphaerales > Anaerobacaceae > JAFNGF01. The sequence continues at coordinate 6,141 of CAZMLE010000021.1, forward strand.
AATTTCACACCAAGAACCTAAGCAGCGAACGATCGTTTCCGAAAACCAGGTCGCGACACTCTTTCGCCTGCTCAAAGGTTATTGACATACTGTGTGCCGCTCCGTTTCTGAACGACTCAATGAATCGCCCCCAGTCTTTGATGAATTCCCCTTCCAAAAGGCACGCTGCCTTTTTGTGTTTCCGGAGGTGAGCAACGAGCATTGCCAATACCGGGGCCGGTTTAACCTCCTGCCGAGCTCGCAGTAGTATGTGCCACATCGCCCCCATCGTAAGAGGCTTATCTTCGGAGAGAAATATCCTCAACTCACTTATAGTGCGTTCAACACCACGCCTCTCTGACGGTGAGACCGGAATAGGGCCAAAATCACATTGGTAGATGTTTTCATTGGCCAGAAGGCCGTCCTGACGCAAAGATTCTTTGAATGATTCGAAGAACTCCTTGTGGAGATGGCACTCCAACGCCTTTGCGTACTCAATCACAACAGGCGCGTAATCTGCATTTCCGTCATCCAGTCTTTCGAGTTCCTTGAGAAGTATCTCGCCGGTACTCAAGAACCGTCTCACTTCGTCATCCAGATGATCCCATTTTGTTCCAAACAGCTCTATAATATCTTCTAACTGGGCATCCCAACCAGTGTCCGGTGCGTATTTGGATTCCAGCATCCTCAATTCATGAATCGTCTGATTGTGGAAGATATCCATGTATTCAGCGGGGTCTGCCGGAGATTTAGCCACGCATTCCCGTCTCGCATGCTGTGCCGCGCCTATCGCTCTATTGATGTCGCTGAGTCCGAGGGTATACAAGATAGACTCGACATCCACTGAGACTTTTTGCCGGATCGCCACCTCCTCAATGAAGAACTTCATAGCAAGCTTAACGGCATCTTCAACTATTTCCAGCCTATCATCGGGCTGTGCGAAGTATGAAAAAAGGGTCAAGGCCCCGGCCAGCTTGATCGCGTTCTGCCGGACGCGGACACTGAACAGAATATTGCTCTTGATCTGTGCCAGGACCAGCTCTTGTGCTTTTTCCAATTCATGGAAGAAGGTATCGCGCAAGACAACCGTCTTCCTCTTGAACCGGTCTTTGACCAACGGATGTTCGGTCTGAATGGCGTAAACAAGCGTCAGGTGATCGCGTATTTCGCCGGCCCGCCACATCCGCAGCCTGCCCATCGCCAACTCTCTTTGATTACGAGACAACTCCCTCAGACGCTGCTTGGTCATGCGATGCATGCGAACAAGCATGCGATCCTCTATAGCGTTGAAATTCGGATCCGAGACGGTGACGCGGTAACCCGTATTCTTGCTCACCTCAGTGTTGTAATTTGTTGAAAAGAAGCAACTAAACTGATAGGGACCAATCGTCTCCACCTTGGTTTCGTAACGGATCTTCCCCTGTTCCAGGGCTAGTTTGAGAGGTTCGACCATTCCTTTGTAACGAAACCAGTCGTTAAACTCGGTCACCACAAAGTTGAACCGCTTGCCCTGGTAGGCTTCTCCGATCCTGATAAAATTGGCTGGGGTCATGCCGCCGCAGTAGCGATTCAGTCCAGGTAACCCGTGGGCAAGCACGTTCTTCGTTTCATCACCAAGCATCAGGTCTTTGACGGAGAAAGTTTTCCCTGTGCCAGGAGCGCCGAATAGGGCCAGGTGGAATCCGGTGTTGCCGGCCCGCGTACCTTCTGGATTGATTATCTCTGTTGCGGTCATCCCGTACTGGTGGGCCAAAGCCAGCAGCACGTCGAAATAAAGCATCGGCCCAAAAAGCTCTTCGAGATAATGCGTAACCAAGTGTATGCTCATCTTCTCCCGGCCAAATTCGAGGGTCTCTTCAAGCCGCTTTTCAAGCATGTCACGAAGGTAATCCTCGAACTCCTTTTCCATCTGCTGCACAAAAGCCAGCTCAGCTTGCGCAGCCTCAGAGTTGATTACAGGCAGCTCCTGACTTCTTGGCGAGGCCAATACGCGCCGCAGCAGCGAAACCGTTTCTGCATAAAGCGCGTATGTCGTGACGTCCTTCGCGCTGGCTGGCAGCTTACGAATGAGCTTAAAGCCCAGCAGACTATCCAACGTGTTCCTCCACCGCCTGAACCTGGCTTTGATTACGGTGAAATCAGCCTGGAATCCGGGCTGATTGAGGAAATACTCCAGCACCTCACGGGCTTCGCGTTCGGCTGTAAGGCATTGCAGGATATCAAGCTCTAATTGGTTCCAAACATTTCCCGACCGGAGATTCCAGTTCTGAATGGTGTAGTACTGCCCGAAGTAGTTTTCTGGAAATGTGGCCGGGCGTTTCATATTCATACCCAGCATGTCCCGCGTTGTCCCATTTATGGCCTCAAGAAACTGTTCGTCGCTCAGGCTGTTGGCGTACGATTGCGCCCGAATAATGCTCATGCTCAGGCATTGCTGGAGGATCTCACATCGTTCCTCCACTTGGTCAGGAGATAGATTCATTTATTCTTCCCCTCCATTGATAAAACGCCTTATCTTCTCAAAGTCAACCGCAGCGTCCGGGTGCCGGATGTCCAAATCCTCGAGATAGATATACCCGATTTTCTTGTGCAATCCATCTTTTCGGTTGGCCGGGGAGCCGAGTTTGTTGCGCACTTCGTTGCCGCGCGATTTTGGCACGACCAGATAGAGTTCAACCTCTGACTCTGGCGCAGCGGTCAACAGATTTCTGAACCTGTCAATCCCGCTGGTAATAGTGGTTGTTCGTTCAACTTCAAACGCGGCCACAATGCCCCGGCCGCCGTTGTGCCAGATCACGTCTATCTGCTCAATAATGTCACGGGCCGCTTTCGGCATGCCTTGTACCCGCTGCGGCAAGTCGCTGCTCATTTTCCTAAACTCCGCGTACTTCATCTGTTCCGTGCGCCCGATGTGCGTCTTTAGATTCCGGCTGCCAGCCATTTCCACTAACCGTGCTATCGCTAAATCATGGTCGGACTCCTCGCTGGTGGCCAGACGATACTGAACGTCCGCCCCAAGTTCAGCAAAAAGCTTCTCGCGCTCGATGTCTTCCTTGAGCTTCCAGACCTTTCGTCCCGCTTTCCCCTTGCTTACATTGCCTGCTGCGGCTTGAGAAATCGGTATTAGCTGGGCAATGCTACTTAGAACCTGCTGAATCTCCCTTGCTTCGGCCATGTTGGAGTTGATCAGGTTTTCATAGATGATATTAAGAATGTCGTCCTCCGTAGCGAATCCGCGAGCGTAAAGCAATCGCTTGATGAGATATTCGATCCTCGCCTCCACCGGGACAAAGTCCAAATCTTCATAAGAGGCTTTGTAGTGCTGCCTGCTGTATTCTTCGAGGGCTTGCTTCAACTCGCCGCCAGGACTTGCTTTCAGACGCCACTTACCATCCTTTTCCTCAAAACTATTGGTTAGGTATGGAACAAGCTCTTTTTCGCTGATCTTGTCGAGAAGATTGTTGTTCAGCAGCCAGGGCATCAGCTTCATGTAGATGAGCGAGAGCGACGCCCCTTTATGATGAAGAACCACCTCAGCCGCAAGCCGCTCTATCTGTCTCCCTATCTCTGCATGCTCAATCTCCCTGAACCCCGCCTGTTTTCCTACCTTCTGGAAAGAAAGAATGAAATCCCCGAGCATCGAGCCACCGCGCTTCTGATGCAAGGTTGTTGTATAGGCTTCAATCGGCGGCTGGTATATCATCCCGTCGGTCTCAGCTAACCTGAAACCTGCATCGTGTGCCGCAAGATGTAATGTGTTCCATACATGAAACTCCTTGTTGTGGAATGTCATCACCATCCACCGATTTTTCCGAAGCACCCGATAGCATTCACAAAAAATCCGATAGATCATATCTCGGTAATGTTTGTCGTCTTTGGCACATGGAAACCCACCTCGCCGGTCGATTATCGCCTCTTTGCGGTTATCGATCAGGTCAACAATCCCTAAACGATCCTTGATCCAGATTGCCCAGAGATTGCTTAATTCGGCATAACACACGTTCGAGCCATACGGTGGGTCAGTGATAATGACATCTATGCTTTGGTCTTCCAGAGGAAGTGAATCAGACGACTGCGTAAGTATGATAGATGCGCTACCCCTATGATGGAAATCGTTCAAGGTTTCTGGGTGGCGGCGCCATTCCAGTCTTTGGGCCCCGAGAGATTGGAGGACCTCTCTCTTCCCCTTGACAATTGCGCCGAATCGCTTTTGAAAACAGAACCATACGTTGTTCTCACAAGGCGTCTCCGGCGGCCAAAAGGAATGGGTTGTTATTTCACGCCCGGCACCCTGCACGACGCGGCTCATGTTTGTCGCATAATCGATCGTCGCACTAAACAGGAAATCCATATACATTCTTGTGCGCTCATCACACTCAGTATCCGTTGCAATAGAGTGTCGCAACAGTGCGAGCGATAGGAGGTTTCGATCAGTAAACATGTCTCGGAACCTCCTAATCCCTTTGTCATGAAGACTATTCTCTCGCTCCATGTTGCAGCAAGGAAGTGGATCATTTGGAATATATGATGCAACATTTTCTGGTAGTTCGGATAACCTTTTCTCACACCATTGTACGATTTCCAAATCGGCTTGTGTTGGCACAGCCTCAACGGATTTTTTGCAGTGGGCGCAGTGATATTTCAATCGTAAGGGCAAAAGACCGCAATGAGGTCCTTTGCCTACAGGAACATCGCCTTGGCATATTGGACAAAGGAATCGTTGCTTTTCTTGAAAGCAATCATATGCTTTAACTATCCTTCCGCACTGAGTACACCTGTAGGTCTTGCTAAATTCAGTCCAGAGAATCGTTGCTTTGTCTCCACATTCTCGGCACGTTGTTAGATAAAGAGATTCTAGTTGAGAACCTACTCTGGGGGAAAGGCGAGTAATCGCTTCCTCGAATTGATTGAGACCGATTGAGGCCGCTTCACAGAATGTGATGAATGTGGCCATTGGATTGATGTCTACGCCGATGACCTTTCGGCCGAGGCGAAGACCTTCGACCACTGTGACGCCCCCGCCGCAAAACGGGTCAAGGACAATGCTTCCGGGGTTGGAGTAGTGTTCGATAAGAGACCGAAAGACACTCCAGGGCCGCCGGGCAAAGTACCTGTGCATCTTGTAAACCGGCGTGTGGGGCTTAGCGACCACCGCGTGGTCGATAGGTTTCAGGTTGTCCAAATCCTTTAAGTTCTCGGGCATATTCCACGTAGCTCCTTCCATAGACCTCATCGCCAGAAGAGCAACAAAACCAACCTACCAAAATGTGCACGAATTGGCAACTGTCGTCAAGGGAATTAAAGGTGTCCGGTACGCCATCCATAATCTCCCAAATCTGTGGACACCATACTTATTTCGGCCTTTTTCTGGGTTTTTGGCCAGGCTTGTTTCGCCACTGCAAGGGCCATTATTCTCCAAATTGTTGGAAAACGCAAGAAGAACCGGGGAAAATCACCAAGTACGCGAAAAATACGTAGAACTACGTACAAAAAAGGCACACGGGCACTATAGCACAAAAGGGGCGACTCTTGACGCAGTGAATGTGTTCCTGCCCGGCTACGGCACAGCCTGCCCTGTCCGGCTACGGCTCGGCCGTTCGCCGAGACGGGAGCGAAGTCGAATGGGCTCCGCCGTGACGAGAGCCTTGCCCGCCAAGCCGCAAGGCGGGCTTGTACACACCGCCGCTGGCGTAAGCGATCATCAAGCTTCTAAAGAAGCCTTGCTGAAAAGTCGATAAATAATAATATGGGCACAAAATTAGCCACATACAGTTGCATGGAAAGGTCGATGCTGGAGCAAGAACAGCATCCGGCAAAAGATGCGTCTTGCATGAAGAAATGTCCCTTTTGCGCCGAGCAGATCCAGGCGGAAGCCATCAAGTGTCGGTACTGCGGTGAGTTTCTCGATGGATCCAGTCACGCTGGTTCGAGGCCTCAGCCGAAAAAATGGTACTTTGCCACGCCAAGCGTGGTAATTGCATTGCTTTGTCTTGGGCCGCTGGCACTTCCGCTTGCGTGGTTGAATCCCCGCTACAAACCTGCAACCAAAGCGGTCATTACCGTGATCGTTTTTGTTGTGACGGTTTTATGCGCGTACCTAATGGCCTACATCTATCAGCATTTCCTCGACCAGTTCCAGGCACTGAAGATCTAGGACAAGCCCTGCTCTTGGAGGGGACTTTTTCTTGCGCACCCCCCGGCTATCTCTACGCGTTCCTGCATTAACGCATCCACGGATAGTCAGAAGGGGCAGCCCAACCTGACCCGTTTTTCTATACGGTATCTCCCAAAATTCATCTTTGACAGTAAGTAAGGAATCTTGTATAAATCATTGAAATTGAACAAGCAGAGAATCCCTGTGTAAGGTATCAAAAGAAAGGACCTAACCATGACTGAAGGGAAACGTCCCGGCGGTTTGACCGCTCTTGCAGTGATTAATTTCGTTTTTTCCGGCTGGGGTTTTATTGGGCTTCTCGGCCTGGTCGCTTTCTTTGCTTTCATTGGAAAGATCCCAACCGATGAGATGCAGGAATCTCAGAAGGCCCAGATTGAGGCCTTTCAAAATGCAGGGCTGCCTGTGTTTGTTTTCATCTTTGCCCTTTCCATCATAACCAGTGTGCTTCTACTGGTGTCAGGCATAGGGTATCTGAAACAGAAGAAGTTCTTGGGGCGGATGATCGGCAATACCTATGCTGTCGTTTCGATTGTCAGCAGCGTCATCTCCGCTTTCATGTGGCCGCGCGAAATGGGGGGAAGCTTCAATATCGGCACCATGATCGGGCTGATTTATCCGATCGTTACACTGATCCTGCTGAACACGACCTTTAAGGGGGACCTGACCAACTGAGCCGGATGATTCTCTGTGTGCGCTTCAAGTTGGGAATCGAAATGAAATGAATCTGAAAACACCAACCATAGATCATATTCGCCTTATCAGCCTGTACTGGAGCCGTTATGCGGTGCGGAGTGGGTCGGGACTGGTTTATCTTCTGATCGCGCTGATCTTTGGTCTTTCCGTGGCTCATATATTAATCACGCCGGTGGAGCAATTAATAGCCCGACAGGAGCGGGAAATGGGCCAAATGGATACTCAGCTTATCAGGAATACAATTATCGATATTGGCCAACCGATCATCCAATGGGTCTTAGGACAGAAAACACTGAAGGAAATCGTGCAACAGGGCGCGGCACGTCAGCGCCCTCTTACAAATGATTCGGACGATACTGGCGTGACCGTACAGGCGCAAAAGAACAACGCTGGTCTCGATCCTTGGACGAGATTTCTGCTGGAGAAAAGGCCGGCTCTACTATCAGCTATTTTTCTGGTGCTGCTATTCGGCATGCCTTTCGTAATTTCCTTCCTGGCGTATAATCAGGTCAGCGGCGATATCCAGAGCCACGGCCTGCGTTACCTGCTGTTGAGAACCGAACGAAGCAATATCTATTTCGGACGATTCCTCGGAACGGTTATTTTTTCTACCGCGGTCATGGCCATTATTGTTGTTACGATTGTGTTTTATCTCGGTATGAAAACCAGAATCTATCCTGCGCTGGCGTTAGCCGGCTGGGCGGTACACGGTTTTCTGGCTCTGGCGATTCTGATGGTGCCCTACATCGCTGTTTGTTCGCTGATTTCCGCATCGGTGGATTCGCCGTTTCTCTCTCTGATCTTAGCGAAGGTAATCATCGCTGGCGTCTTGGTTCTCGCGATTCTGGGCAGCGTTGCATGGAAGCCGGCCAAATATCTCCTGTATGCTTTACCGTGGGGATGGCAAAGCAATCTGCTCCATCCGGCGCCGGTTCGTTGCCTGGGTGCGGCTTTAGCGTGTCTGGTCTATACAGGAGTGTTTTTGATGCTGGGGTATTACCGCTTTGAGAGGCGTGATCTATAGGTCCAAAAATGAAGCATGCTGTATCTATAAAAGCATTGTCAAAGAGATTTGGACAGATTCAGGCCCTGAATAATGTATCCTTTGAGGTTCCGTCACATTCCATTTTTGGTTTGCTCGGACCGAACGGTGCTGGAAAGACCACTCTTTTTTCCATTGCCGCCGACTTCTTGAAGGCCGATGCCGGCACGGTTGAGGTCCTCGGCATTGATACGCGAACCATTTCCCGCTTGCGGGGACGTCTGAGTATTCTGCCGCAAGATGCGCAGTTCCAACGCAACGTGCCGATCCTGGATCAGCTCGTTTTTTTTCGGTTACTCGCGGGCCAGACCAAGCAGCAGTCCCAGCAAGAGGTCTTACACACCCTCGATATGGTAGGGCTGCAATCGTATGCCAAAAGGCGGGTGGGCAGCTTATCGCACGGCATGGTTAAGCGGCTGGGAATTGCTCAGGCATTTCTGGGGCAGCCGGAGGTGATCCTTCTCGATGAGCCCACCGAGGGACTCGACCCGGCCGGTGCCCGGCAGATTCGAGATCTGATCAAGCAATTACAGCAGCGCGCCACTCTCATGGTGAGCTCCCACAATCTGGCCGAGATCCAGGAGCTGTGTGACCATGTGGCGATTCTGAACCTTGGCAATCTGGTTCTCACTGGTTCGGTTGACGAGATTACTCGTGCCGATCGCGAATATGATCTGTGCTTGTCGCGGCCGCTCCAAAATAGCGAGCTGGAACGTTTAAGCTCAATTGAGGGCGTGCGTAACATAAAAACGCTGTCTCATCCAGTCGCCAATCATGGCAAAGAATCAGCAGAGTATTTGGTAACGCTCGACCTATCCGCCGACCATATTAACCAGGATGCTGTTATGGCCGCTATTCTGCGCCGTGTTTTAGATATGGGCGTCGCGCCACGCAAACTGTCTGAAGGCCACAGTCTGGAAAGGCACTTCCTCGAAGTAACCGGCGGTCAAAGCGGCGATACCGTAACGCTGGATTCCGCTGGATAATCCTGCCCTTGATTAGGCCGCGGACCGTGCCGAGGGCCTTAAGTTGATTCAAATCGAGAGCGGTTCGTACCTTATCTCGGCGTCACTTCTCCATCCGCAGGCGATCCCGGAACCGTACCGCTTGTCAGAGAATACCAGTCTACTTTTCTGGTTAAAAACATAATCGTAGCTAATGCAACAAACAGCCCTATTGAGCCGACCAGAAGGGCATAATCCTGGATCATCAGAAGAACGTAGAGATATATATACAGAAGTGTCACAACCAATCCAACAACGATAGCGCGTTTGGCAGTTTTCAAAACGGCTGCGGAGTAGGACGTGACCAGAATAATGATCGCGCCGCTGGCGGTCGCGTATGCCAGCACAAACCCAAAATGTTCGGCAAGCGAAAGCTCAAGCAGGTAAAATATACACATGCCGGCGCCGGTGAGCAGATATTGCACGGGGTGAATGCGAATTTTAATTAGGACCTCAAAGAGCCATAAAGTGGCAAATGTCAGAACAAGGAAAAGAATCTGGTATTTTACGCTGCGCTCGGCCATTCTATAATGGTCCACCGGAGAAATCATATTGACTCCAAAAAGCGACGACGAAACAGCGTACTCTAAGTTTGACCAGGATTGCCATTTTTGGGGATAGTTTCTGCTCAAAAAGGGTATGTTCCAGGTGGCTTCAAATCCGCCCTCGTTGACCGTCCGCTCTATTGGAAGCCAGGTCCCCTGAAAGCTCGGCGAGCACCAATTCGAGTTGATCTGAACCTCCGTATCGCGCCCGAAGGGAGCGAAAAATGCCCCAATGCTGCCATTTAGCTCCAATGAAAATGAGAAATTAAAGCTCTGGCCCTCTAAGTGGTCCGCCAGTTTGACGTGAATTCCTTGCTGAGTACCTGCGAATTCTCCGGCGCTGGGCAAGAAACCTAACGGCTCGTTATTCCACGAAAGTACCGGCGCTTTCGTCATGGCTCGCGCATCGCTGACGCGCAGGCAAAGATAAGCTCGGTCCCACAGAATATCATTCGTGTCTACCGCCCATTCCAAGAAATCAGGGCGAGAAAAACAGCCGCTCAGAGCGAGGGACATTCGGTAAACAGGTATCTCAAATATGCCCCTATACCGCGGCTCGCTTTTGATTGTCCCTGAAATCTTCAACGATTCAGGAAGGAAAGTCGCATACTCAACGGCCGGTCCAGGCGTTTGTTGTCTCCGATTGTCCGCCGGCAAAGACCTATTCACATAAGGGACAACGATTGTGGGGCCAATCAGCGACTGACTTCCGCCCCACTTGGCTGTCACTTCATTAACCGCTTGCTCGCGCGTCTGCTCACGTTCTTTAATTATTCCTCGGATCCTAAAAATGGGTATCTGAAGCAAGAGAATCAGCAAACCGATGAGCAGCACTTTCGTAAGGTGAGAATTTCTGAGCGATTCTAAGACGTTATCTTTCCGGATGTCAGTCATAATTATCTTCCCTATCAAATCGACCACCAGTGTTTAGGATTGATGCCTTGCAGACCGAATGTTCGTTGCTCCTTCGGGAGCGACTCCAGAAGCTGCTTGGCTTTCTTGCCGATAGCCTCTGCGGCAAAGGCCACATTTCGTCTGCCCACCTCCGCGGATGCGTGCACGCGAGGATCCAGGCCGCCGATCCCGTCGGGCGGCTTCATGTTAGGGGCCAACGGCCCAGTGCCCAGTTCCGACATATCGACAAGGTCAGGATAGAAAAACATCATGTTTGATGTCTCCCATTTTGCTGCGTGGTCCGTGCCCGATTCTTGGCCCCTGCTCAGGGTTATTTCCCAGAGTCCCACGCCGGCAACAGTGCCATCTGCCACGACCGGCTGAAGGGCTTGGTTTATCATATCGATCTGTCCCTGGACATTGTGCCCGGAGACGCCGATAATGACGCGAAAGCCCGTCTTCTTGAGGCGTTCAAACAGCTCGGTCAGTACGGGAACAAGCGCCTTGCGGTCGAAGCCTTCGTGGAAATAGACGGGCGGATAAACCACCCCGCCGAACTGCTCCGCCGTCTTGACTAAAATGGCGTGAGCCTTTAGGGCATCGTTGCCGAGGGGCAGGTGTTTGCCGTGCCACTCGATCAGGCCAAACGGCACATACACCACGGGGAATTTTCGAGCGGCTGCTTCCAGTTGGCCAGGCCGCATAAATTGCATCTGGACGGATGGCGATAGCTCGTTTGTGATGTTTTCCACCTTCTCGGTTGCGGACCGCTTGGCATCAGGTGCGGTCAGCGTGATGCCCGTCAGCAGGACAACCAAGCCAACAACGACAGGCCACCACACAGATGTTTTCTTGAACAATGCGATCATGGCGATTCTCCTTTCTGTTTGCTACGAACGTTTTAACTCACCGGCGCGGGCGTTAGCGCACGTCCGCTGCAACGGGTGGTTGGCTTCATTAGTGTCCATGTATCTCCTTCAGGGTCTCGGCGAGGAGGCGGCAGAACTCATGGCCAGTATCAGGAGGCTTCCCAACAGAGGCCCCTGCTGGCTTCCTCAGTTCTGGCGGCAGTTCTATGTGGTAAGAAATCCATCTTCCGTTTGAAATAGTAACGGCACTGCTCGCCTTAAAGTACAGCTTTGAGTACTCCCCGCAAATTGAGAAGCCCTTGAGCCCTTCGACTGTTGAACAGGATATCCGAAGGTTCTCTGCCAAGCCCTTTGAGAATCTGTCGTTGTCTGCGCTACCGGACGAGACCTCGATATCACTTCTTGCCTTGGTGCCGTCGTGCCCGTGAATCTCCACCAACACTTTCGGATTCCAATCTGCAATCTGGATTGCGTAATCGGATCGGAGACACTTGTTGACATCAACGGTGTAGTTGCAGGCAATGATGCTGCAACAACAGAGTCTCTCTGCCAGATAACGACCGAGGAATCCGGCATTCTCGTCTGAGTCCGGATGATCGGGACATGGTAGCGTGGGTTGACCGGCAGGAGCGTGATGAGGAACTCCTACCACAATGTCCTTGCGCGTTCGTTCCTCGATAATGAGCAGCGACGCTTCAGTGGATTCAAGCATCAACTGGGCATTCATGTGTCACCCCATAGTAGAGCAAGCGAAAAACCTCATTGTGCGGCTTCACGCGGTCCGACTGAAACCAGTGGCTGCGTGGCAGCCTTAAGTATGTCTTAGGGATGGCTCAGTCTAGATTACTCCAAACCCAAATATTTTCTGATATGCCTAGCTAAGGCATTCTCAATCTCCGTGTGGCGCGGAACAGGCTGTTTGTTGCCCGTGTCTGGATTCACGTAGATATCGTGCCTCGCTCCGCTCCTCAATAAAACACAGCCATTTCTCTTGAGCTGGCGGACGAATTCCTTTCGCTTCATAGGGCAACTTTTTTCATCTTATATTCTTCAGGCACATCATCCATAGCCATCAGAAAATATGCATCCTTGATATTTTCTTCCAATTCCTTAATTGTTCTTCCTTGAGTCATGATCTCTGGATGCTCAAGAAGCTTTCCAAGCCAATATTTCTTGCCCTTCCAGTAGATCATAGTCATTTTTGTCTTCATAGCCATTACTCCCGCTATTCTAACAACTCAACCCCTGATAGTATTATAACGAATGGTCAAACCATTTCAATCCTGTTCGCCTGTTCCACTGCTTTCTCCAAATGCCCCAGCAGATACTTCTTGTCCGGGCCGCCGAGGTGCTCCCAGGGCAACATTTCATCCGGTGCAAATTGCCTTTGTGCAGACTCTTCGAGGTTTATGCCAAACTTTTCAAAGGCTTTTTGCCAGAGTTCGTAATTGAAACATTCGTCCCACAAATCAAAGCGTGCGCCCCCCTGCCAGGCAGCCTCAACGACATCGCAAAGGCTTCTATCCCCCCTACCGATCGCCGACTCCAGAACGCTGCGGTTTATGTCGTGGAACTTAAAATGCAAAAAGTTCGCACGAAGCCTTCTTTTCTCATCGAGTATCAGGTCTTTTGCCCGCTCGAAATAGGATTTCGGCTTTTGTCCAAGCCAGCCGAACGGCGTATGCGGTTTGGGCACCAGCCAGCTTACTGTGATATTTATCTGGGCCGTTTTGCCATCAATCATCTTCCTCAGCTTAGCTAACTGACACGAGACATCCACAATTGCCTTTATATCTGCTTCAGTCTCGCCAGGCAGACCTACCATAAAATATAGCTTTAATTTTTGCCAGCCGGCCCGATACGCAGCCTCCACCGCCGCAAATAGGTCACTATCCTTGAGCGGCTTATTGATAATCTGCCTTAATCTTTCGCCAGCCGCCTCAACAGCAATTGTAAGGCCGCTTTTTCTTACGCCGGTCACCATCTCAGGAACAAGTTTCAGTTGCTGATCAACTCGCAAACTCGGTACTGACAGACCTACATATTTGTCAGAGAAATTTGCCTGAAGCTGTGAAACCAATTGCTCAAGTTTTGGGTAATCAGCAGTTGAAAGGCTCAGCAGACTGACGGTGTCAAACCCCGTTGACTGGTAGCAGGCTTTCGCAATATCGACAATTTTGTCGATGCTGCGATAGCGGACCGGCCTTCGGCAAAAACTTGCCTGGCAGAATCTGCATCGGCCGGGGCAGCCTCGCATAATCTCGACAGCGACCCGCTCGTGCACAGCCTCGGTAAAAGGCACTATCGGGCGAAGCGGCACGGGAGCGTTTTCGAAATCTTCCACAACCGCATTTCGTCGCTCGGGCCCCGTGACTCGTGACCCGTGCACCGTATAAAGGGCCGGCACGTAGGCCCAGTCGAATTCTCTCGCGGCCCGCAGAAGCGTCTCGCCCTTTGTGGCGCCGGCTTTTTTCTGCTGCCTGAACAGTCCTATTAGCTCAACCACTGCTTCTTCGCCTTCGCCCAGCACAAATAGGTCGATGAAGTTAGCCATCGGCTCGCAGCAGTTGGCCATTCCGCCGCCAGCAATGATAAGCGGGTCGTTTTCTTCTCGGTCGGCGCTTCGGATATTGATGCCGCCCAAGTCGAGCATATTTAGCACATTGCTGTAACAAAGCTCGTTGGTCAGGCTAAAACCAATGATGTCAAAACTTTTTAGCGCCGCCCTTGATTCCAGACTGAATAGTGGGATTTTCTTCTCGCGGAGCACCTTTTCGGCGTCAATCCAGGGAGCAAAAACTCGCTCGGCAGCAACGCCGTCGATACGGTTCAGAATGTCGTAGATAATTATCAGGCCTGGATACGACATCGCCACCTCGTATACGTCGGGAAAGCACAGCGCCACCGTCAGATCGCATTGGGTTAGGTCCTTTTTGACCTGGTTTATCTCGCCGCCGATATATCTACTGGGCTTGCGCACGAAAGGCAGAAAATCACGGTCAAGCCGCTCAGCCAATAGTGTTATTTCCCTTGTTTTCACAGCGGCATTATAAATTGATTATTGATTATTTTCTATTGATTATTGCCACGCCAGACGCTATCAACTCCTGTGGGCGAAAAAACCGTATGGGCAAAAAAAATCGGCACATCTTGATCGCAGGAGCCGCTATTTCTTTAGTGACGGCACTATATTTTTTTGCCGGCAGAGCAAAGCAAGTCGAAGCTGACAGCGGTCACCGGCTGGTTATGGGCACATTTGCCCGCGTAGTTGCCGTGGCGGCAGATTCCATAATAGCTGACAAGGCCATTGAGGCTGCTCTGGCAGAGATCGAGAACGTTGACAAACTAATGAGCGACTACAAAAGCGATTCAGAAATAAGCCAGGTCAATCGGGAGGGATTTGCGCGAGCCGTAAAAGTAAGCCGGCCAACGTATGAAGTCTTGCAGAGAAGCATTGAGTTCAGCAAGCTCACAGGTGGTGCTTTTGATATTACGGTTGGGCCTTTGGTAGACTTGTGGCGTTCGGCAAAGAAAAAAAGTGCAATTCCCAGCGAAGAAGAGCTTGCCGCAGCCAAAGCTAAAGTGGGCTTTGAAAAGGTGATACTTGACGACCAGAAGCAGACAGTGCGATTTGCGGTTGAAGGTATGCGGCTGGACCTGGGCGCCATCGGAAAGGGCTATGCTGTTGATAAGGCAATTGAGGCCGCGCAAAGAGCCGGGGCACTCGGAGCAATGGTGGATCTCGGCGGTCACATTAGATGCTTCGGCAAACCTGCACGAGGCAGAAAAAAGTGGTTAATAGGGCTGCAAGATCCAAAAGCGGTGAAGAATCCAGAATTTCAGGCCCCGGGCCTGTCTGAAAGCGGTATTTTATTGACACTGAAACTAACAGAACAAGCCGTTGCGACCAGCGGTGATTATCAGCAGTTTGTCTTGATCGAAGGCAGACGATACAGCCATATTATCAACCGCCGGACAGGAATAAGTGCCGGAGGACTGTCGAGCGTGACTATTATCGCAGATAGTGCAACTGATGCCGACGCTTTGGCAACCGCGGTCAGCGTAATGGGCGCCGAAAAAGGCTTGGCCCTTATCGAAAAAATGCCCGGAACCGAGGCGATTCTGATAACTTCCCAGCCAGAGTACAAGCTGGTTAAAACTATGGGGGCAGAAAAATACGTGAAGTAATTCGCCTGACACAAAATGTGACTGTACTGTGCTTAGGTGCTCACAACCTGCTCGGCAGGTTTTCTGCTGGGCTGGCGGGGTTCAGGGGCGGTTCTGCCGCGAAAAACAATTACGCCGGTCGGCAGTGATGAGAGCCGTTCAGGGTTTCTTCATCGCCTTCGGCGCGCTATTACCTCTTTCGGCAGAAGACTTCGTATCTCTTTTCGGACTCGCCGAGCGATTCTTACACTCCGTCGTGCTTCAGCGAGCAGAATAGGTTCGTATTCACCGGGGTAACGAGTCACCGTAGCATAAGCAGTAAGGCGCCTTTGCTCTTCAATGCTCGATCGAAACCAGATGCTTTCCGGAAGTAGCGAAACCAAATGCTCGATGTCATGGGTCCTGGGAAAATCAATTCCTTTAATAACCAGGAAAGCCTTCAGATATTTTTCTACGCACTGCTGAGCGTGAAAACACACTGTATCAGTCGGACAGCCTTTGGCCATTTTCAATGTATGCGAGGCGGTCTTAAGGTCATTCTCGGCCTTGATGATCCACTCGCGAGCGATAGCACCGGTTCTGCTATTTTCGTGCATACAGCAGCTTTCCCTGCCGAGCAGCAGGTCGCTCAATAGTACCGATAATCTCCTTACGCCACTTGAAGTCATCGGGAGTGACCACGGTCACATCCTTGGCGACAGGGATGTCGTGCAGCGCCACCGCAATCTCTATGGCCTTTTCGCGCTTTGAGCCCGAGACGGGCATCACAACAAGCAAGTCAACATCGCTATCCGGCCCTGCCTGCCCACGGGCGTGCGAGCCGAAAAGAATAATCTTGTCCGGCTGGAATTGCGTTACGATGCATTTGACCATCTGGCGGATATATCTTCCTGTCGAGTTTTGTACCCTGGCCATTCTCTCTTTCCTTCTGACCTGGAACTGCTAAACCGCCTCTAGCGGGTTTAATGCTTTGCTTAATCACTCCAACGATACAAATAAAGTGAAACATTTGCAAGGTGAACCCCGCGATGAATCGCGGGGCTAAATATTATTTCGAGGCGGCGGCAGCCTTGGAAACAGGCTGGCGGGGTTCGGGGGCGGTTCTGCCGCGAAAGACAATTACGCCAGTCGGGCATTTTTCCATCGCGGCTTGAGTCTGGTCACTCGGGCGGTATTTTTCGTAATTGACGCGAGCCAAATTATCCTCGACCGAGAATATATCGCTCTGCTTGGCACAAAGCCCACAACCAATGCAGCCGACCTTGCACATCGAGCGTGTCACCTTGCCGGTTTCTTGGCTGCTGCAGGCAACAATCATCATATTCTCGTGATAAAAAGGCAGCATCTGGATTAGATTGCGCGGGCAGGCTCTCGCGCAGGCTGAGCAGCCGGTACATTTTTCGTAATCGACGGTCGCCAGGCCGTCGACGATGTGCAGGGCGTCGAATCGGCAAGCCCTTATACAATCGCCGAATCCGAGGCAGCCGAACTTGCAGGCCTGTGCATTAGGCAAGGCATTGGCAGCGGTACAGCTTTGTATTCCTTGATACTTGGCATAATAGGTTTTATCGTCGCTGTGGGAACGGCAGCGCACAATCGGTCTTTGAAGCGGCCCAGAGTCGCTAATTTGAAGATTCAGGATTCGTGCGATTTCCGCAGCCGTCGCCGGTCCGCCTGGTGCGCATCTGCCGAGCAGTCCGGGACTTTCGAGAAGTGCCTGCGCATATTGCATACAGCCGGCAAAACCACACCCGCCGCAGTCAAGGTTCGGCAGAGCCTTGTGGACCTGTTCTGTTTTCAGGTCGACCTTGACTTTGAGCCTTTCGTAGGCGATCAAAAGCACGATGGCAAAGCCCGTGCCCAGCCCAAGCATCGTTAGGCCGGCAGGCCAGGCACTATTCCATAATTGCGTTATCTGGGCCCAGCTCATTTTATCATTCCTGCGAAGCCCATAAAGGCCAGCGTAAGGATGCCGGCGGTGATAAGGGTAATCGGAGCACCTTGAAAACCTGCCGGCACATCAGACATAATCAGCTCCTCACGAATACCAGCCATTATGCAGATCGCAACAGCGAAGCCGATGCCCGTCCCGGTGCTCAGCACAACTACCTCCAGCAGATTATCTATACCCCAGATGTTTATGAAAAGGCACACTCCCAGGATGACACAGTTTGTCGAAATCAGAGGCAAAAATATGCCGAAGGCATCGTAGAGTGACGGGAAGAATTTCCGCACATACATCTCAACCAATTGCACAGCGCCTGCTATGATAACGATGTAGCAAATATATCGCGTTATTTCCAGACCCCGCGGCACCAGAATGTAATGATCGACGAGCCAGGTCAGCGTTCCGCTAAGCGCGGTAACGAAGGTGACCGCTAATCCCATGCCGAAAGCGCTATCGATTCTTCGGGATACACCTAAGTAGGGACAGGTTCCAAGAAATTTGGTAAAGACAAAATTGTTCACCAAAACGACCGAAAGAAAACCCATAAGTAGAACGTAGAATCTATCCATATCAGCTTCTCTTTTTTCTGGTCAAGACACTTGCCAGCCCAAGCAATAAGCCCAGCGTCACGAAAGCACCAACGGGCATCTGCATCGCCAGCCACGGGACAAAGCTGTGCGGCATCACCCGCAAATCAAAGATGCAGCCGGTAGCAAGCAGCTCACGAATGCCGGCAAGAATACACAAGGCGACCGTAAAGCCCAGGCCCATTCCAATGGCGTCAAGTATGCTCACGATAAGACCACATTTGCTTGCGCAGGCCTCGGCACGGAAAATGATTAGGCAATTGACGATAATCAAGGGGACATAAGCACCTAAAATCTCGCTCATTCTTGGAAAATATGCCTTTAGATATAAATCACAGATAGTCACAAAAGTCGCGATAGTGAGCGTGAACATGATTATTCTAAGGTGCGGCTTGAGCAAATTCCGCATCAGGCTCGTTACAAAGTTGCTACAGACCAGCACAAATATTACGCTAAGGCCCATAGTCAGGGCAGGCTTTACAGCGGTAGTAACTGCCAGAGGCGGACACATCCCGATCAGGAGGCGGAAAGTCGGATTTTGCTCCCATAATCCGGCAAGAAGTGCCCGTTTGTAGACACCCGTTTGTAATTCGTTACTTTGTGCCATCGCCAAGCAGTCCTTTTTCTTTCATTTGCTTTTTGATGCTGCTAAGGAAACTGTTGAGAATATTGACCACTGCTTCGCTGCTGACCGTAGCCCCTGTAATGGCGACGATTTCGGCATCAATTTCGGTGGGTTCGCCTGTTTTGAGAAGTGTAAGTTCTTCTACCGGCGCTCCTGCAAACTGGCTTCGGAAATACGACATCTTTATCTGGTCACCGAATCCCGGGGTCTCACTGCTTGTAAGCACATCGAAGCCGGCGATTTTTTCAAAGTCTTTATCGACCGCTACGACCAGCTCGATCTTGCCTGAAAAACCCTCTCCGGCAGCCTTAAAGCTCCAGCCGACACACTCATCGGTTTCGGACAGCGCCTTGTACAGCTTGATTTTTTCTTTTTTGCCGCCCCTTACCTCAACCTGGATGTCCGCATCCGATGGTATAAAGTGTTTTGCCGCCGGCAGCAGAACAATAGTTAATTTATTGAGCTTGTTGGCCAGATTCCGCTCTATCCTCGGCGATAGGGCCGCGTTACTTGCCGCTATCAGCAGCCCAAAGCAAAATGAAGAAACAATCAAGAGCCAGCTTTGCTGAATGAAATATTTTATCTTAGGCACTCGGTTTGCCTCCTGCCGGAATCTGCTTGCAGAATCTATCAATAAGAGGCCTGACGCCGTTCATCAAAAGCACGGCGTACATTACGCCTTCCGGATACGCGCCGGCAATCCTTATAAGCATCGTCATTGTCCCTACCCCGACTCCAAAAATCCACCTTCCTTTGGCTGTTAAGGGAGCAGTCACCGGGTCCGTAGCGATGAAAAAAGCCCCTATCAGAAGCCCCCCACTACTTAAGTGAAAGAAAGGCTGAACGTAGGCATCGTGATCCGCTAAGTAGGCAATGGCCGCAAAGACAAAAGCCGACAGTAACACCGCCAAGGGGATGTGAAAGCTAATCGTGCGTCTTACTATTAAGTACAGGCCGCCCACCAGAAGTGCAATTACGCTTGTTTCGCCCAGGCAGCCGGCAACTTCGCCCGTAACAGTAGCTCTGAATTGCCGCCGGCTATAAATTTGCGCCCCATTTTTATCTTTTATAGCCATTTTGCTCCAGGCCAACGGCGTTGCCTGTGTCCTGGCGTCCACGATGTTCTCTGGAGCGACTTTGGGCATCGCACGGTCAATTGTCGCCGGCACCGTCCAACTGGTCATTAACATGCCAAAGGAAACGGTTAAGAATGCCCTGCCAACCATCGCAGGGTTGAATATATTGGCGCCGAGTCCGCCAAAGACCATTTTACCGATGGCGATGGCAAAACAACTGCCGATTACCGCCGCCCAGACCGGCAACCTCGGCGGCAGCGATAACGCCAGAATGATGCCGGTAACAATAGCGCTGAGATCATCAAGTGAGTTAGGCTTCTTGCGGATCAAATTGCACAGCCACTCGCACATCATCGAGCAGAGCACACAGGCGCCGATGAGTATAGCAGCGTAGAGACGAAAGAAATAGCCTGCCGCAATCATAGCGGGGACAAGTGCGATAATGACGTCTATCATTACCCTGCGGGTGGAAAGAGGCTCCCCTATATGCGGTGCAGGCGAAACAGTTATGTCCCTAAGCATCTTCTCGTATCCCGTATTGCGTATATCGTATCGCGTGACGCACGACTCATCACGCAGTACGCATGACAAATATTATTGCGGCATCATCTTCTTCTGCCTGGCAAGAAAGATTTTGCCCGTTTTGATATAGCCGGTCAGCTCTATCTTGGCGGGGCAAACGTAGCTGCAACAGCCGCACTCGGTACACGCATTTATGTAGTAACTTTCTGCCACATCCAGCAGGTTACTTTTAACCGCGTGGGCGATCTTCGTCGGGCTTAAGTTCTCAGGGCAGGCCGCCAAACATCGACCGCACCGGATACAAGGCGTCTGCCGGCGGGCGAATTTTGCCTTGCCAATCTGTTCCTTAGTCAGCACGGTTATGGCGTTGGTGGTCTTTGTGATGGGCGTCTCCAGGTCAGCAACAGCAATGCCCATCATCGGGCCGCCAAGAACTACTTTTGCAGATTTCTGGGTCACCCCGCCGCAGAATTCGATAAGCCGGCCAACCGATGCCCCTATGGCAACGTTGTAATTGCCCGGCTTTGCAATTGCTTCTCCGGTCACGGTTACAACTCTGTGGGTCAAAGGCAAATCAGCCAGAACCGCTTCTGCAATAGCTGCTGCGGTGGCAACATTAAGGACTACTACTCCTATCATAGGAGGAATCCCACCCGTTGGGACATTTCTATTTAGAATCGCTTTTACGAGCTGCCTTTCGCCGCCTTGCGGATACTTGGTCTTGACCGGAACAACTCTGATGCCGTCGCTGCTTCGGCTTCTGCTTAGCGCTGCACTAATAGCCTCTATCGCTTCCGGCTTGTTGTCTTCGATGCCTACGAAGACTCGTGAACAGCCGGACGCCCTTCGCGCAAGCTTGATGCCCGCGACAATTTCGTTGGTCCGCTCAAGCATAAGCCGGTAGTCGCAGGTAATATACGGCTCGCACTCGCAGCCGTTGACGATCATTATTTCCTTGGGCATCTGAGGATTGGGTTCTATCTTTACCCTTGTAGGAAATCCGGCTCCTCCCATACCTACGATACCAGCCTCTCGGATGATGTCACATATCCTTTCAGGCAAGTAGCGATTTTCATCGAAACCGTCTTCCAATTCGAAGCGACGCTGTTTTATGGGGACATACTGGTATGCATCTATAAGTATAGCTGGACTGCGCCCTAAAATGGGGTGAGATCGCAGGGCGATTTCTCTTACTTTGCCGGTAATGGGCGAATGAATCGGTGCGGAAACGTATGCGTCGGAGTCGCCGATCTTCTGCCCTGCCTGAACCATGTTTCCGCTGCGGACCAATGGCCGGCAAACAGCTCCGGTATGCTGGCTCAGCATGACTGCGACTTGCTCGACGGCAGGACCAGGTTGTATTTCGCTGTCACGAGTAAGAGATTTTTTCTCCGGCGGGTGCACGCCGCCGCGGAAAGAAAGCTTGCCTGCAATGTCGACTTCCATATCGCAAGGCTTTCAGGATTACTTAGACCTGCCAAATCGTCCGCTTACTGCCCTTATAACCAATATCAACACCAAAGTTATGGATACAGAAAAAACAAAAGCAACCGCTGTTCGCAGCCGTTCGGCGTTTATCGTCTGAGCCAGCACCCTCTCGGAAAGCGCCAGGCAAACAATGAAAAACAGCAGGGGTACCGCGAAAGCAACCACCACCTTAGACACAAGCGAAGGGCCTTTGCTGCCGCCCAGCTTCTGGTAAGCGTCTTGACAGTCGTCTCTGCGACCGCACTGTTGACAGGATCTTTGCTCAGCCATATTTCTTGCTGTGATTGAAATAAAAAATAATTTATAATGAATAGGGCCGAGATTTTCAAACAGAATCCTTCAGGGTTGTGAAGATTATTATGTTACGACAATTAAGCTTGTTTACGCTGGGTTTTGTCTTGTGCTTCTGTGCCGGCTGTGCAATCAATCCGATAACCGGTGAGGAAGACCTGATGTTCTACCCGGAGGACAAGGATATTGCCATCGGCAAGAAGTATGCCCCTGAAGTCGAAAAACAACTGAGCGGAAAAATCGCCAACGAAGACCTGCAGAACTACATCGACCGTATCGGGCAAAAAATCGCTCGTGTAAGTCAAAGACCAGACCTGGAATATCACTTTGTCGCTCTGCAAGACAAATCTACTAATGCCTTTGCTCTGCCGGGTGGATACGTCTTTATCTTGCGAGGGATGCTGGAAAAACTAACCAGCGAATCCCAGCTGGCGGCGATTCTGGGCCACGAAATAGCGCACGTTGTTGCCCGCGATAGCATGGCGGCCTTGAGTCGTCAGCACGCGGTAGATGTTCTGATGGTCGCTGCGATTGCCGGGCGGGCGCCTGGAGAGGCTGTCAGGGCCGCCAGCTTAACGCGACTGTTTTTGGACCTGCGATACAGTAGAGAAGACGAACGCCAGGCCGACCTTGCGGGCCTGGCTTACATGACCGCCGCCGGCTATGACCCTCACGGAGCTGCCGAGCTAATCCAGATTCTTGAGGACGAGCACGCGGTCAAAGAGCTGGAGTTTTTCTCAACGCATCCTTCTCCCCGCAACCGCAGACAGTATATTACCGAGGAAATTGAAAAGAATTACTCCAGCCTTACGGGTTTGAAAACAGGCAAGGAAGACTATCACAGCCATGTCCTGCACCCATTAACACGCAAACGCCCCAAATGAATATCTCGGCATTTCGTGCCCAAAATGGTCCAACCGCCGCACATGTACTTATGATGTAGCGAAGAACTGGCGTGACGGCCGGTGTGTCGAGCCGATCATTAGCCGGCTCCGCCAGATAGCCGTGCCTTTCGCCCCGCCTCGGTCTTGCTATACTTGCAGTCCGGGCATCGGTCAGGGAAGTCGTTAGGCACCGCCCCATAAAAGAACATTTTGCCGCAGTTCTCGCACTTGACGGCTCTAAAGACACTTTCCTTGCCGCACTTCTGACAGACTAGCACGGGCGTCTGCAAGGAAAGGGGATTAGCCTTGACCCTTTCCTCTATGTTCGTGAAGTAATCCTTGCTATCGATCTGGTACTCAGCTTTACAGTCTGGGTTGTTACATTTGACCCACATCATCTCGCCGCGTTTGAGCTGTCCGACACCGCCGCCGCCGCCCGACCGCGTCGCCAGAAAGATAACTACGGCCAAAACAAGACACACGACGATAACAATAATGTAAATCGTATTCTTCATTCTAAGACCTCCAAGTAGTAACCGGGTATTTGGTCATTCCTTTGCGCTAATAAATTACTGCCTGCCATCTGCTTTGTCAAACGCTTATTTTTCTTCGTTGCCCGACTACAGGCTTGGTGGTGAACCCGCCTGGCGGACTATCTGCATAATCCTGGCCGGCTCTTCCGGGAAGCCGGTACGAGCGGAAAGATAAGCTGACTCGATGACCGCCATAGCCTTTAGATTCTCTCTGCCGGTGCTGCAAAGCTCGTTTTTATCGGGCGATAACATGCACAAGGCAAAATTTTCCAGCAGGCTCGTCATACAGCAAAGGTCATCGTATTGGAACTGCTGCTGTTCACCGGTCTGGCCGCGGCTATCGGTAACGGCGAACTGTGTGTTGCTCACCGTGAGAATCTTGCCCTTGCCATATATTCTAAGGAACTGCTCTGTCGGCTCAACTCCGGCCCGGCGAAAAGCCACCAGCTCGGCGATAAGAGTGTCACTGAATTTCATCGTTACAACCACTGTATCTTCCGTCAAATAAAGCCGCTGTTGTTTGTCCGCCGCCTGGCTTGTGCTTAATGAGTAAACCTGCTGGGGCAGCGAAAAATTCCACACTATCTGGTCGACAATCCCATAGCAGTTACGTAGTAGCACGCCGCCACCGGCCAGCTTCGGGTCGGTATACCAGGCGGGGCCGATCTCGTTGCCGGCGTTGCAGAAAGCCGTTATCAGAAAAACCTGCTCGATTTGGCCTTGCTGCAGAAGCTCTCGCAGAGTAAGAAAACTACCCGCAAATCGGCTGGGATTTGCGATAACAAACTTTACGCCCTCATCTTCAGCGAGCTGAACAAACTCCGCCGCCTCCTCGAAATTCCGTGCCGGCGGAGCGAGCTTGAGCACGTGGAACTTCTTTTTCATCGCCATCCGAACGTGCTCAGCGCAGCTATACATGCCGGCAGCGACAAGCAGACAATCAAGCTGATTCTGGATTATTAGCTGCCGGTAGTCGTCGTACGCCGCACAGCAGTATTGAGCGGCGGTTTCCTCGGCAACTTTAGCATCCAGGTCCGCGACGGCCTGGAGCCGGAAATGCTCGCTCTTGCTCACCGCATCAAGCAGAAGCTGACCGCCCTCACTTACGCCCAGCACCGCAGTTTTTAATTCTGCCTCGGTCATCGTTGCCTTATCTTATACTCTTTGAGCCAAAAAGAGACCAATCAAAAACCGCCGTGGTCGGTTGAATTCCAATGTAATTATTTTTTATTTTTATTCTTATTGACGCCCGGTTCGTCTCCGCGTAGAATACCGGCGTTTTGGGGTATATTCTCAGGTCTCTCAAGAATATGCTCTTGTAAAGAATTGGAGAGACAGGATTTATGGCCGCTAGTAGGCCAAAGGAGCACAAAAGTGAGTACAGGTACAGTAAAATGGTTTAACGAGAAAAAAGGCTTTGGGTTTATCACGCCCGATGAGGCCGGCGATGACTTGTTCGTTCATCATTCGGAAATCAAGATGGGCGGCTACGCTACACTCGAGCAAGGCCAGAAGGTGCAGTTCGAGATCGGACAGGGTAAAAAAGGCCCTTGTGCGACCAACGTAGTCCCTGTTTAATCCAAAGGAACACGCTCGAAAAACCAACGGGCTCCGCTAAAGTCGGAGCCCGTTTAACTTTGACATTCAAGCCGCCAGGTATTTAGCCCTTCTTGGGCGCCGGAATAAGCTTCTTGCCGGTCACCTTTTGGGTACCTCTTGAGCTGGTCGTCTCTCCAGTAAGCTTGTTGTCTTGAAGTTTCGCTGCGAAGCTGATTTCGAATTTCTGGTCACCGAACTCCAGCACTATCTGGAAGGTCACCTGGTCGCCTTCAAGACCAACCTTCTTAATGGCAATTGGCCCGTACATGCCGCTCAAATCCGGGTTGACCTGCAGTATCTGTTTGCGGGTGCCGCGTTCCGAGGTGATTTCAAGCTCCCACTTGCCGATCAGCGCAACGCCAATACGCTTCCCCTCTGCTGTACTTTCGCCCCGCTCACTCTTGAATGTGCCGGAAAGCGTATCTGCCTTGACCGTTCCCTCGAAGGTCGATTCAAACTGCCGATCCTGGATCTTACTCGTCCGCTTGAATGTGAGCTTGCCGTCCTTGAACTGGACATCGCTGATCTGGTGTTCGCCAAACTGGCTTTGCCAATCCGCAGTGAGTTTGCCTTCTTTGTCAGCCTTTACTACCAGCGTGGCGGTGAATTCCCGTTCGCCCATCTTGACCTTCATTTCCCAGTTGCCAACCACCGCCGGCATCGGTTTGACACGCTGGCCCTCGACCTTAGACTCACCCCTGTCACTCGATAGGGTCCCCGAGATTTTGTCACCATCGAGCGTCCCGGCAAAGTTCATCCTGAATTCCTGGTCGCCGAATCGACTGATCTGTAGGAAGCTGAGGTTATTTCCCTCATACTTAATATCGCTCAACTCACCCAGACCAAAAAAGCTGATCCACTGACCGGCCAGCTTACCCTCCTTGTCTTTGGAGAAGGACATAATCGAAGTCATCTGCTGGCCATTGAACTCAATCTTGAGCAGCCAGTCTCCTGTAATTCCTTTCTCAGCCGGCTCAGCCGACATCGCCGCACACGGCGTCACCAAAACCATAAGCACAACAAACCCAACCATCTTGTACAATCCTGTCTGTTTCATTGTGTATTCCTCCAAAAAAGAAATTATTCAGACCGTACTCTTGTATTCTATTGGCTTGCGATTGTCAATCAAAAATAATCAAAGATAAAACCCCCAAATAAATCCGCCGTATGTCTGGCGGATAAATTTGGGGGCTAAATATGGTCGGATTGTTGTTTCCCGGTTTCTTGGCGTACCTTTTCCGATAATTAGCCGCGCAATTTATTGCAGGGTCATCTGTCCAATTAACCACTCACCAGTTAACGATTTAACTAATTCGCACGGCCCCCTGCCCACCAAATCCGTCTGACCCCGAATTCGCTGGTGGATTATTCTGCCATCCCCCCAATTTGTGTGTAGAGAATTGAAAGAGAAACAGCCAAACAACGTCGCCGTGTAATCTGTTCAAGCTGACCATCTCAAGCCAAATAGTTGGCCAAAAAAGCGTTGATCCCCTTAATCATCAATTCAACGTCTGAACGACTGAATTGTTCGAATTCGCCATGCGCCGCATGATTGCGAATATCTGCCCATGCTCGCAGTTGTTTCGCCATAGCTTCGTTATATGTGCCGGTTTTTCTATGCGAGTCTATTAAAGCATTGAGTCTCACAGGACGTCCCTTCTGCTCAGTCGTTGGAACCTGTGGTCGCTGCCTTGTGGCGAGAGTTCGTAATACTTTCTCCAGAACAGCTCCCGCCAAAACTGCCGCAGGCACATGATTAAACTTCCCGCGATGCCCTTCTTCAAGCAGATTCTCTGCTTGCGCCATGTAATCAACGGCAATTTCACCTTCTATCTGATTTGGCAAATCATCCAGAAATCCGGTTTCAAAATCCTGTTTTATGCCTTTTAGAAGAGAAATGCCATATTCAAGACGATCTTTTCTATTGTCTAGACTGGGAAAATTGATTACCTGCCGATGGTTGACATTGTTCTCTGGGACTATGTTTGATAGCAGGGATGCGACTTTTGTCCTCCATTCAACAAAACGTTGCCAATCAACTCTGTAGTGGTGCCTCACTTTAGAAGCCTCATCCAACCAAGATTCATAACTGGATTCGGTAACTTCTATGTCATTATAGATACCCTCTCCTTCTGCGATAAGCTCGCTAAATCGTGAAAGATATTGTCGCCGTAAATTGGGTGGAAAGCCCATCTGCTTATCTGTCCTATTTGCCAGCGTAAGTCAACTTATTTGAAAAACCCGCAATTCCCGCCAAACAAATTCGTCGCTCGTATATCGTATACCGTCGTTCGTATCTTGTCCGTCATCTGTCGTCTGTAATCTGTTTTCCGTCCTCCGTCATCTATCGGCACCACGATGGTGCCGGCTAAACGGCCGCTCGCTTACGCTCGCGGCTCTGGCTTGGATGCGTTCTTATTCGGTACGATAAAATGATCGGGCACAGGAAATTGTGAGCACAAAAGCAACGCTTCTTTAGCCACTTCCTCAATTACCGACTCATCGTCGATGTTCTCAACCACTCTATTTATGAACATCGCTATCTGCCGGACCTCCGGCTCTTTCATACCTCGCGTTGTAATTGCCGGCGTGCCTATGCGCAAGCCGCTCGGATTGGCCGGCGGAGCAGGGTCACTCGGGATCGTGTTGTAATTGGTGACGATTCTGGCTCTATCCAGAGCCTTTGCCAGTTTTTTGCCGGCCACATTCTTGTTTCGCAAATCTATAAGGAGTAAATGATTGTCTGTGCCGCCGCTTACCAGGTTGAAGCCGTACTCCAGGAGCTTTTCCGCGAGGGCTTTGGCATTTTTGACTACCTGCTTGGCGTAGGCGACAAACTCCGGGGTGTTGGCTTCAGCCATAGCTACGGCCACGGCGGTCAGCGTGTGCATGTGAGGGCCGCCCTGCAAACCGGGGAAGACCGATCTATCGACGTTTTCTGCGTGCTCCTTTTTGCACAGCAGCATTCCGCCGCGAGGCCCGCGCAGGGTTTTGTGCGTGGTCGTAGAGACTATATCGGCGTACGGCACGGGACTCTTATGGATGCCGGCGACGACCAGGCCCGCAACGTGAGCAATGTCACTAACGTGATAGGCCCCTACGGCCTTGGCTATCTGGCCGAATATCTCAAAATCAATCTCTCGCGGATAGGCGGTGGCGCCGGAGATGATTATCTTGGGGCGATGTTTTTTTGCCAACGCTTCAATCTGGTCGAAGTCCAATCTGCCCGTCTGAGGGTTCACCGGGTAGAGCACGGACTTGTAGAATTTACTGGAGTGAGAAACCGTCCATCCGTGGGTCAGATGGCCGCCGTCAACAAGGGACATGCCCATAATGGTATCGCCGGGGTTCACCAGGGCCGCGTAGGCAGCCAGGTTGGCCACAGAACCCGAATAAGGCTGGACGTTTGCGTGGTCGGCCTTGAAGAGCTTTTTGGCCCTTTCCTGGGCTATCCTTTCGATAAGGTCGGTTACCTGCTGCCCTTCATAATATCTGCGACCGGGGTAGCCCTCAGAGTACTTGTTGGTCAGGCAACTGCCGCTGGCCTGCATGACGGCTTTGGACACGTAATTCTCCGATGGGATGAGCCTGATTGCACCGCTCTGACGCGTTTCCTCTTGTCGTATAAGCTCGTAAATCTGGGGATCGTATAACTCTAGCGCCGTTACCATGTCGGTTCTCCATAAACCCTTGCGTTACGTTTTGTTTTATATACCACAGCCCGGTTTTCTCGACAAGGATTTATTTGTTGACAAAGTTAAGCCGAGAATTACGATAACAAGCGCAAACGATGTATGGAAGAAATGTTCGATAGGCCTTATGCCAGAAGAAGATAACGCTCAGGCGACAGATAAGGCTCGGGCCTTTTTTGAAAAAGCCCGGGAGATAGCCGAAACAGGCAATTTCGATTACGCGATCGATTTGTATCTTGACGGTTTGCGCTATGCCCCCGATGTAGTTGAGCAGGGACATCTGCCGCTTTGCGAGCTGGCTCTGCAGCGACAGGGAAAAGGCGGCAAAAAGCCCTCGATGATGGAAAGGATGAAACGGCTAAGAGGCAAGACGCCGCTGGAGCAGATGCTCAACGCTGAATATCTGTTTGCCAAAGACCCGCAGCATATGCCCTACGCTGAAACAATGCTAAGAGCGGCAGTCGCAGGCGGCTATAAGAAAACAGCAAGCTGGATAGCAAATCTTATATTTCAGACCAACAATGCCGCAGAGAAGCCGTCTGCACAGACATATATCCTGCTGAAGGATTCGTATGCAGCGCTAGGGGAATTTGATAAGGCGGTGGTAGCATGTCAACGGGCCTGCAAACTCAAGCCTAATGATGCAGACCTGGCCAACGAGTTCAGGAACCTCTCTGCGGAACTGACAATGGCCAAGGGTAAATACGATAAAGAAGGAGACTTCAGAAACTCCATCAAAGACCGCGAAACCCAGGAAAGCCTTCATGGTCAGCAGCGCGTCGTTCAGACCGAGGACTATCGCCAGGCGGCCGTTGAGCGGGCCAGAAGAGACTTTGCCCGAGATCCAAGCCTGTCGCGGAATATCTACAATTTGGCCCAGACCATGTCGGCTCTGCGAACCGACGAAGCTGAGAATGAGGCGATCGAATTGCTGGAGAACGCTTATAAAACCAAGCAAGATTTCAGTTTCAAGCAGCGTGCCGGCCAGATAAAGATAAAGCAGCTCCAGCGCAAGATAAGAAAAACAAAAGCCGCCATCGAGACTAACCCGCATGATGCTCAGGCCAAGTCCGCGCTGGCAGAATTGTCGGCGCAGCTAAACAACTTTGAGCTGGAGCACTTCCGCCTCAGCGTACAGAACTATCCTACCGACCTGCCGGCCAAGTATGAGTACGCCGTTCGTTTAATGCAGAACAAGCAATACAATGAAGCGATACCTTTACTCCAGGAGGCGCAGAAGGATCCAAGACGCAAGATCTCAGCGATGAATAAGATAGGCCTGTGCTTTTTTCTGAAGGGCTGGCTTACAGATGCAATCGATGTCTTCAATGAAGCGATGGAATCCTATGAGATAAAAGATGACGACGTGGCCAAGGAATTACGGTACAATCTGGCCCGCGCTTACGAAGAGCACGGCCAGAACGAAAACGCACTGGAACTTTATCGCAAAATCGCTCAGGTTGACTTTGCCTATAAGGATGTCAGCCAGCGAGTAGATAGATTGCGGGAAAGTCAAAAAGAGACTTGAAAATGGCAGAAATTACTGCGAGAGAAAGTCCTTTTACGCCAGGTAAACCTGTTCCAGTTGAGTATTTCGTCGCGCGCCGTAAGGAGATCGAAAGGCTCCAGAGAGCCATCAGGCAGACACTCTCAGGCAGAAACGAGAATATCTTTATCACCGGTGAACGTGGGATAGGCAAAAGCTCGTTAGCCTGGTATGCGCATCACTTAGCGGAGAAGGAGACCTTACTTGGCGCTTACTGTTATATGGGGCCGGCCAGGAGTTTAGAGGATATCACGGGCATAGTTTTTCAGCGTCTCCTGGAGGGTTGCGATAAGTCCACCTTTGAGAAACTCAAACAAGCCTTCTGCAAATACATTAAGTCAGTAAATCTGCCTTTTGTAGGAGTTGAACTTACCGATAACAAATCCGACCTGCGAGAGCTTGTGAACGGGTTTATCCCCGCGTTACGCCATGTCTATGAGGGCGCGAAGGAAAATGGCAAAAATGGTTTGCTTGTCATTATGGATGATCTGAATGGCGTAACTGACCTGCGCGAGTTCTCTATGTTTTTGAAGAGCACAGTGGACAGCATAGCAACATCGAGGCAGTCGATTCCCCTTCTTCTGATTTTGGTTGGGATACATGATAGAAGAGAAGACCTGCTGAAGCATCAGCCCTCAGTGGCAAGAATTTTTGACATTATTGAGCTGCCTCTTATGAACGAGAGTGAATCCAGAGAGTTCTTCGGGAAGACTTTTGCAGAAGAATCGATCACTGTATCGAATGAGGCTCTATCCCTTATGGTTCAATTATCAGGTGGCTATCCAATGCTCATGCACGAAGTTGGTGATGCGGTTTTCTGGCAGGACACTGATAGCAATATTGATCTTGGTGATGCGAAGCTGGGCATAATGGAGGCCGCGCGGACTGTCGGCAAGAAATACATCGATCCACAGATATCTAAAGTATTGAGAAGTAAGACGTATTCTTCTATTCTGTGGCGAATAGGTAAGAAACTCCCTATAGGTGGCGCTTTCAAACGGCAAGAGCTTCTTAAGGAAATACCAGCAGACGAACAGAAAAACTTGGACAATTTTCTTAATAGAATAAAAAAACTTGGGATTGTTGACGACGCGGAGGTTAAGGGTGAGTATAGATTTGTGAATCCCCTTTTTCATCTGTACGTTTGGTATGAGGCCAAGAGCAAAGCCGGAACGTAATTGTTGGAAGGTTTAAGTGGGGTTCATTCGAAATGTATGTACCGGTTTAGTAGGAGATTGCAGTGGCACATTCGTTATCGGCAAAAAAGAGAGTCAGACAAAACGCGAAAAGAAGGCTGATCAATCGCGCACGGAAAAGTCAGGTGAAAACCCAAATCAAGCGTTTTGAGACCGCACTGAGCAGCGCAAGCATCGAAGCAGCGAGCGAACAGTACCGGCTTGTAGCCCAGAAGCTGGACAAAGTCGCTGCCACCAGCACCATGCACAAAAAAACCGCTGCCCGAAAGAAATCACGTCTTGCCAGAAGACTTAATAGCCTCAAGGCAACCAAAGCATAGGAGTTCTTATCTCGTGGAGCGTCAACGCCTGGCAAGGATGAATGTGCGCTTTACGAGATTCGCTTGCAACAAATGCCCGAAGTTCATGAAAAGCGAATAATCAACTTCTTGAAGCATCCCGACTATCGAGCGCTCAAGGCCGGACAGTTGGCCAGAGCTTTAGCCGTAAGTCCGGAAGATTATCCACAATTCAAGCAGACCCTTGAACATCTGCGCCGGGCGGGGCACATAGTCATAGGTGCGGGCAGCTTGATTATGCTGCCGGCGCTATCCAGTCTGGTTATAGGGACATTCAGAGCCAATCCCAAAGGATTCGGCTTCGTGACACCACTTGAGCCGACCGCGCACGGCGATCTGTTCGTGCCCGAAGATGCAGCGGGCGGCGCAATGACCGGGGACATAGTTACTGCCCGAGTCGTCAGAAAGGGCCAACGGGCTGGACAGCCTCGGTACACAGGCCAGGTAATTGAGGTCCGGCAGCGCGCAAATAATAGATTCGTCGGCACCTTGCTAAAGGAACCTGACGGATGGATTATTCAGCCGGACGGCAGCAGTTTTGTCGAGCCAATTTCTGTTGACGATGTCGGTGCAAAAAACGCCAGACAAAAAGACAAAGTGGTGGTAGAGATACTTTCCTATCCGACTGAAAAATACCTGGCACGGGGCGTAATTATCGAGGTGCTTGGAAGAGCCGGACAGTATGAAGCTGAGACACAATCGATAATTCGCCAGTATCACTTGCCCAGCGAATTCGACGCTGACTGTCTCGATCAGGCACACGAAGCCGCTGGTGGATTCGACCCGGAGCGGCTTGACGGCCGAGGGGATATAACTGAGAAAGTGATCATCACGATAGACCCGCCTGATGCAAAAGATTTTGACGATGCGATAAGCCTCGAAAAAGATACGCAAGGTAACTGGATATTGGGAGTCCACATTGCGGATGTGAGTCACTTTGTGCCGGCAGATTCGCCGCTGGACGCCGAGGCAAAAAATCGTGGAAACAGTGCTTATTTGCCCGGCAAAACCCTACCTATGCTGCCAGAGGTTTTAAGCAACGGCGTTTGTAGTCTTCAGCCCCGCCAGAAACGGTTCGTCAAAAGCGTGTATTTGACCTACGACCCGGAGGGCAACGTTTTATCCCGCAAGTTCGCCAACAGCATTATGTGCTCGACACAGCGCCTGACTTACCAGCAGGCTGACAAAATCCTGAAGGGTCACACAAAAGATGCAAAGCCCAGGGTGGCTGAACTGCTAAAAAATATGGAGGTGCTCAGCCGGGCAATTGAAGACCGACGAATAAAAAATGGAATGATACATCTGGATTTGCCTGAGACAGAATTGGTAATGGACCAAGCCGGAAGGGTTGTGGACGCTCACCCGGCCGATACCAGCTATCCGCACACGATAATCGAGATGTTTATGGTCGAGGCCAACGAGGCGGTGGCGTCAATTCTGGATCGGCTGAATGTTCCTTTTATACGGCGGATTCATCCGGAGCCGGATGCTTTGAGCATGAAAAATCTCGCCCAGCTTGTCCGAGGGTTCGGCTTTAGCATGCCGCGAAACCCTGGCCGTGCCGCCATGCAGGATTTGTTGGCTGCTGTCAAAGGGGCTGACTGTGAGCTGGCGGTAAACTTGGCGGTGCTGCGAAGTCTGGAAAAAGCTCGGTACGCTCCGCTGAATATAGGCCACTATGCGCTGGCTTCGAGTCACTATTGTCACTTTACCAGCCCCATACGGCGCTATGCAGATTTGCTGGTTCATCGGCTTTTGCAATGGCACCTGCAAAATCGCTTAGGTCGGGCCAGGCAAATCGCAGCCGGCCAAGATTTGGTCCAAGTCGGAGAACACATCAGCTTCACGGAACAACGAGCGGAGGACGCCGAAGAAGAGCTGACAAAGGTGCTTATATTGCAGATGCTAAGCAAAAGAATCGGAGATGAGCTTGATTGTGTCGTTACCGGCCTTACGAACTTTGGCGTATTTGTGCAGTCGCGCAAGTTCGGCATCGAGGGCCTTATCCGCCTGGAGGGTTTGGGGCCGGACCAATGGAAATACAACGAAAGAGCGCACTGCATTACCGGCCAACGTTCCGGATATACTGTGCGGCTTGGTCAATCGGTAAAGGTGCGCATAGCGTCCGTAAACGTCCCCGCCCGGCAGTTGAATCTGGCGCCTATCAAGCCATTGCTCAGTCACGCAGCAGAAAAAAAGAAAGGCATAACAGCCAAAAAATCCAAAAAGGCAAAACGCCAGACCTAACACTGAAAACGAAAAACTCTAAAGAGAGCTGACCCACGAAAATCAGGCCCGCGAAATTACAAGCCCTGCTCCGAGAACTTTGTGAGAGTTTATAGCCCGGATGAGCGATTACTCATAACCATATTTTTTAATAAACCATTTCTTTGCTATCTGGACTAAAAAGAGATAACTAACAACTATAAGGAAGAGGGCTATAAAATATGTTAGTGGCGGACTGACAAATCCAAAAAATTTGCCCAGAGGAGTAAACGGTATTACTAATCCTATTGTTACAATGTAAATAGAGGTGAACATCAAAAACTGGCTGGGCTTACTTTCAATAAAGGGGATTTTACCGGTGCGAATTATGTGAATAACCAGTGTTTGAGTGCAAAGAGATTCCAAGAACCATCCTGTACTAAAAAGAGGCTGGGAAGCATGAAAAACAAATAACAATACGCCAAAGGTTACAAAATCAAATATGGAACTAATAGGACCAATAAAAATCATAAACTTTTTGATGTACTTTACATTCCAGGGCCTTGACTTTAGAAGATATTCTTCATCCACTTCATCTGAAGGAATAGCCACCTGTGACAAATCATAAAGAAAGTTGTTCAATAGTATCTGGATGGGCAGCATAGGCAAAAACGGCAAAAATAAACTCGCACCGGTTATACTAAACATATTGCCGAAATTTGAGCTTGACCCCATTTTGATGTATTTAAGGATATTGCCGAAGGTCCTTCTGCCCTCTACAACACCATCCTCCAGAGCCATAAGACTTTTCTTGAGTAAGATTATATCCGCGGATTCCTTGGCGATATCAACGGCATTATTCACGGAGATACCCACATCTGAAGCTTTCAAAGCCAGCGCATCGTTTATACCGTCCCCTAAATAGCCCACAATATGCTTATTTTCATGTAACGCGTGAATTACTCTCTCTTTCTGCAAGGGTGAAAGTCTGGCAAAAACAGAGGTGGTTTTTACCAATTCCCTGAGTTCTCCATCACTTATTTTTTCTATCTCGTCTCCGGTAATTAACCCTTTGACATCAAGGCCGACTTCGCTGCATATCTTCTTCGTCACCAATTCGTTGTCGCCGGTTAAAATCTTGAATTCTATTCCCAGGCTTCTTAATGCTTCGATTGTTTTTTTCGCCGTTGACTTGGGCGGGTCTAAAAAAGCAACATATCCTTTCAGAATCAGGCCTTGCTCATCATCTTTTGAATATACATCTTTTTTATTTTCCACATCCTTATATGCGATAGCAAGAACTCTAAAACCATCTGCGCTCAGGTCGTTATATTCCTCTTTTAAATCGGTAAGTATCAAATCCTCCATATCCAATATTTCGCCGTCTAATTCAAATTTTGTGCATCTCTTAAAAATCTCTTCCGGCGCCCCCTTGGCAACAATAATATGTTTGCCGTCCACCTCGACGACTACCGACATTATCTTTCTGGAAAAATCAAAAGGCACTTCATCGACCTTTTTATACTGCTTTAGCAGTAATTTCTCGTACTTCAGAATAGCTCTGTCCAATATGTTTCTAAGGCCTGTCTGGTAAAAGCTGTTAATGTAAGCAAACTTTAAAACATCCTCATCCTCTTTCCTTACCACATCACAGTGTTTTTCCAGAACGATTCTGTCCAAAGTAAGAGTCCCTGTTTTATCGGTGCAAAGCACATCCATCGCGCCAAAGTTCTGGATAGAACTCAAGCGTTTTACTATGACTTGTTTTTTGGACATTGCTATTGCGCCTTTGGAAAGATTTATTGCCACCAGCATTGGAAGCATCTCAGGAGTAAGCCCCACAGCCACCGCCAAAGAAAAAAGAAGCGCCTCAATAAAGTTACCTTTTAGTAAAGCATTTATGCCAAAGATAAAGACCACTAAAAAAAGCATAAAGCGAATCATAAGCCAGGTGAACTTACGTATCCCTTTATCAAAGCTGGTTTCTACCACCATGGTAGCAAGTTTGCGGGAAAGTTCGCCAAACTGAGTGGCAACGCCTGTTTTTACAACCACGCCCAGCCCCGTGCCGCTCACTACACTCGAGCCCATAAAAGCGATGTTAGTCTGCTCAGATATAGCCCTACTTTTAGGATGTATCGGCTCGGCAATTTTTTCTATAGGAAATGATTCTCCGGTTAATGATGCCTGATTGATAAATAAATCTTTGCAGGATACTATGCGCAAATCTGCCGGTATCATATCTCCGGCAAATAAATCTACAGTGTCTCCAGGTACTATCTCTCTGATTTTTACTTCCTTTGCTTTGCCGTTACGATATACAGTTGCAGTGGCACGCACCATTTCACTGAGCTTCTCTGCTTCTTTGCCGGCGCGATATTCCTGAATAAAAGAAAGAAACACGCTCATAATTGCCATCGATATAACCAAAAACGCACTAATCTCTTCGCCAAAGAACAACGAAAATGCTGCGATAATCAAAAGCACGATAACTAAAGGATTGAGAAATTTTGAAAGAATTTGAAAGAGGATAGTTCTTTTCTTTTTTCTGGCAGGTTCATTATAGCCGTATTCCTCGAGACGTCTTTTTGCTTCCGCTTCAGAAAGACCCTTGGCGGAGGTATTCAACTTCTCGAAGAGAACCTCTCCGGCAGCGCTCACGGGATCAAAGTCCAATACTTGGGGCTTTTGACCACCCGATGCCCTAATATTTTTCACTTCACCCATAAAGTTGCTTCATCGCCGATATTACATAGCCCATGTTTCAGGAACAATGGAATAGAATTAGCCTTGAATTAGGAGACGCTTTCAGCTTTGATCGTTAGTATTTTAATATTATACTTTTTTTTCAAGGATAGTCTTTCTTCGCCTGATTTGAATTTTTGCATTTTACTTTTTCTTATCCGTCTCCCGTGTTTTGCTTTCTTGACATTTTGCCACAGTTTTGCAATACTTGCTCTGCGATTATGAAACACGATAGAAATGAGAGAACGCCTTCACAACGAAATCTTCGTTGCCCATCTGGAGGTGAAGGTTGGGACGGCAGTGAAAGCTACCTCGCAAGTTATTCGAAACAGGGAGTAAAAAATGAAAGCATCGCAGATGCAGAAAGGCCAGACTATTCAGATCGACGGCAAACTATATACCATCATTGATTTTGAACACGTCAGACTCGGCGGCAGAGGTGGTGCGGTTTACCAAACGAAGCTAAAAAGTCTGACGGACGGTGCGATTCAAAATGTTCGTATACGTTCAGAGGAAACCATCGAAGATGTCGAGCTTGATAAGCGGACATACGAGTACCTGTATTCCTCCGGGGGTGAGCACATCCTGATGGATACTGAAACTTACGAGGAAATCACTCTCGATGATGACGCTTTCGGTGACGGGCAGAAATATCTTAAGCCAAATACTCAACTGCAGGTCAGTACGTACCAAGGCAGGCCTGTTGTAGTCAGCTTGCCTAACACGGTGGACCTCAAGGTCGCCAATACGCCTCCAGAGGTTAAGGGTGGCACTGCGACCAGCCAGCCCAAGCCGGCAACGCTCGAAACCGGCGGGATTGTGCAGGTGCCGTCTTTCATCAAAGTCGGTGACATCGTGCGAGTCGATACGCGGTCCGGCCAGTACGTAACAAGAGTGAAAGAATAGATGCTTGATAAAGTAAGCAAAACTCTTTTGAAAATTTTCGGCTCTCGCAATGAGCGGCTCTTGAAAAGGGTCTACTCGCCGATCGCGCAGCAGGCAGGCCAATTTGAAGAGCAAGTAATGAAACTCGATGATGAGACGCTAAAGGCAAAGACCGGTGAATTCAAAGCTAAGCTCAAGGCTGGAGCCAATCCTGAAGACATTTTGCCCGAAGCCTTCGCAGTGGTTCGTGAAGCAGCCAGGCGAAATGTCCAGATGCGGCATTTCGACGTGCAGCTTATTGGCGGCAACGTCCTTTACGAAGGCAAAATAGCTGAGATGGTTACCGGCGAAGGCAAAACGCTCGTGGCAACGCTGGCGGCTTATCTTGTGCACCTGACCGGGCGAAAAGTCCACATAGTCACGGT
This sequence comes from uncultured Pirellulales bacterium, assembly GCA_964567045.1. Lineage (GTDB taxonomy): Bacteria > Planctomycetota > Phycisphaerae > Sedimentisphaerales > Anaerobacaceae > JAFNGF01. The sequence continues at coordinate 44,094 of CAZMLE010000021.1, forward strand.
CAACGACTACCTGGCTAAACGCGACGCCGAATGGATGGGACCTATCTATAAAGCCTTGGGACTGACCGTCGGCGCAATCCAGGCGGATATGGATACCAGCGGTGATGAGAGGAAGGGCCAGTATGCTTGCGATGTCACATACGGCACAAATAACGAGTTCGGCTTTGATTATCTTCGCGACAACATGAAGTTGTCGCTTGACCAGATGGTACAAAGCCCGCTGCAATACGCGATAGTTGACGAAGTCGACTCAATTCTAATCGACGAGGCAAGGACGCCGCTTATTATTTCGGGCCCGGCCTTTGACGATGTCAGCAGGTACAAAAAGGCTGACGAGGTGGCCAGAAAGCTCATCTCACTGCATAGCCATTACGACCGCATCAAGAAGCAGATTGATGCCGCCGAGCGGGCCATCGCCAATGCCCAGGGTGAGCTATCCGAAGCCAAAAAAGCCAAGGATAGCAGCAGAATTGAAAAAGCCCAGAAGGTAATTGCAAAAACGCAGGCTGAGCTCGCGGCGGCTCAGCCCAGGCTTGCAGGCACCACCCAATACTACGAAGTTGAATATGACAAAAAGCAGGCACATCTTACGCACGAAGGTGTGGGGGCGGCGCAGGAGACAGCGGGCGTCGGCTCATTCTTCACCGGCTCAAATATAGAATGGCCGCATCTCCTGGAACAGAGCCTGCGAGCCCATGTGACGTTCGAGAAAGAAAAAGACTACGTGGTCATGGACGGCAAGGTCATCATCGTGGACGAATTTACCGGCCGATTGATGCATGGCCGACAGTGGTCCGACGGACTTCACCAGGCGGTGGAGGCAAAAGAAGGCGTCACTGTAAAAGAAGAAACTCAGACCCTCGCGACCATCACACTGCAGAACTTCTTCAAGCTTTATGACCAGATAGCCGGAATGACCGGCACGGCTGTCACCGAGGCTGAGGAGTTTATGAAGATATACAAGCTCGAGGTGATGGTAATACCGACAAATGAGCCCTGCATTAGAAATGACATGGAAGACATAATCTATAAGACAATGCGGGAAAAGTTCAGCGCAATAGTGCAGGAGATAAACGACGTCAGTGCCGCCGGTCGACCGCTACTTGTTGGCACCACCAGCGTGGAAAAAAATGAAGCGCTCTCTGCCGCTCTTGGCGAAAGATTCGGCCTGGAACACGAGGTTCTCAATGCCAAGCAGCACGAAAGAGAAGCCATTATCGTCGCTAAAGCCGGCCAGCAGCATAAAGGCCGCGACGGGCAGATGCGCGGCAATATAACTATTGCTACAAATATGGCCGGCCGGGGAACGGACATCAAACTCGGGCCCGGCGTCGCAGAAATTGGCGGCCTCCACGTGCTGGGCACTGAGAGACACGAGGCCAGAAGAATCGACAACCAGCTTCGCGGCCGATCCGGCAGACAAGGTGACGCCGGCTCCAGCCAGTTCTTCCTGAGCTTCGATGATGACCTGATGCGAGTTTTCGCGCCCGAGTGGACGGTCAAGGCGCTTTCCTGGATCGGCTGGGAAGAAGGACAGCCGATCTACCACACAAGGATAAGCAAAGGTATCGAAAGGGCCCAGAAAAAAGTAGAAGAGAGGAACTTCGAGATACGCAAAAGCTTGCTCGAGTACGATGAGGTGATGGACTACCAGCGGAAAATTTTCTACTCGCGAAGGCGTCAAATTCTCGCAGGAAAAGGACTCAAGAGCGTTATCGAAGAAATGATTAGTAACACTATCGCAAAAAGCTGTGACACGATTCTGAGCAAGGACTATCCGGCTAAGTGCATTGTCGAGTGGGCCAGGACCAATTTTGCCGTCGATCTGGAGCCGTCAGACATTACCGAGACCGATGCAGCGGCAATCGAAAGGCTAATAAAAGACCGGGCAAGAGACAACGCGACGAATAATATATCTTTGTCGCTCGGCGAATATCTGGAAGACTACCAAGACCGCGAGACCTGGGATGTCGCCGGTCTATCCAAGTGGGCCATGACTGCCTTTCGCGTGAGTTTAAGCCCGGCCAAAATCAAGAGCCAGTCGCCCGAAGACATCCAGGAGGAGCTGACCGCAGCCGCTTGTGAGCAAATCGAGAAAAAAGACTGCTCGCAACTTGCCGAATTCCTCAAACAGGACTTTTCTGCCCGCACCCTTGCAGAATGGGCCCGCGCAAAATTTGATGTACAACTTCAGATCGAGCAGATAAAGGACGCCAAGACCGCCGAAATCCAGCAGCTGCTTTTTGAGAACACCGCTGCCAAATACAAACAGCGGGAGGTTGAATATCCGGTTGAGTTTGCGATGAACATGGTCTTTGGGCCGGAGGGACCAAATATATATGCGTTCGAGGCGCTGGCCGAGTGGGCGAACAAAAAGTATAACGCCGGGCTTTCGGCAGAGCAGATACAGAACACTAAGCCCAAATTGCTGCATCAACAACTGCTCGAATTCAGCAGAAGCTTCAACGATGGTCAGTTGGATAGCGAGCTGGCAGAAAAAATTGCCAATCTGAACGTCAGTGAATTAGTAAAATGGGCCAACGATAGATTCGAGGCCTCTGTGACTGAAAACGAGCTTGGCGACGGCCCCGAGCTCAAAAATAGATTAACTGAGTTGGGCAAGGAATTTCTGCGTAAAGAGCTAAGTGACCTGGAAAGATACGTTCTTGTGCAGGTGTACGATACCACGTGGAAGGACCACCTCTACGCAATGGACCATCTCAAAGACAGCATCTGGATGCGCTCGATGGCGGAGAGGGACCCGAAGATCGAGTTTAAGCGAGAAGGACATCGAATGTTCCAAGAGATGCTCGAAGCTATCGAGGACCGGGTCACGGATATCATTTTCAAGGTTCGGCTGGAGGCCGGCGCCCGCGCCAGAAGCGTCTGGCGTGTAAGTCAAACAAGCCACGACGAGGTCGGCCAGTTTGCTATGGCCGAGCGGCAGCGAGCCGCCGCTCAGGCCCCGCAGGGCGAGCAAAAAGTAAAGCAAATAAAGTTGGAGCATCCAAAGGTCGGAAGGAACGACCCTTGCCCGTGCGGCAGCGGAAAAAAATACAAAAAATGCTGTGGCAAAAACGCATAAGGCGTTTAGCCCCCACCCCAGAGTTTACCCCGACATTCTGGATCGGGGGTGGGGGTTTGTATTATTGCCCACCCCTGCGGCGGATGCGTACATCATTTGTCACGTCCCATAATTTACAATTGACAACACAATCCCGCTCTGGTATAAATACGACAGAAGACAGAAGGAGGATTCAAAATGAAAACGCTGCAAAATTCCCAGATTGTGCGGACAATCCCTTTACTTATCGCGGTTTGCCTGGTCAGCATACCGGCTCAGGCCAAATACAGCGGGGGCAGCGGAACGGCGGACGACCCATACCAGATCGCTACGGCAGCCGACCTCATCGCCCTTGGCGAGAGTCCCGCCGATTACGATAAGCACTTCATCCTGACCGCCGACATCGACCTTGCAGGGCATGTCTTCGACAAAGCCGTCATCGCGCCGGATACTAATCCCAAGATGGACTATTTTCAGGGTGCTGCCTTCACCGGTGTTTTTGATGGCAACGGACATACGATCTCGCATCTGACGATTCACGGTGTGAGCTACCTTGGCTTATTCGGCCAATTGGAAGAGCGGAATGTGGTGGCGGAAGTGAGGGACCTGGGAGTAGTGGATGTCAACATCTTCGGTTCAAGCGACCCTATTGGCGGACTGGTGGGGCTTAACTCTGATGGTACTGTGGTCCGATGTTACAGTACGGGTGTGGTTGATGGCGATGACTATGTCGGTGGGCTGGTTGGGGTCAATGTGGGTTCTATGATCCGATGCTACAACACAGGTGCTGTCAGTGGCGATGGGTCTGTCGGCGGGCTGGTCGGGGAGAATTATTATGGTACTGTGACTCTGTGTTGCAGCACGGGTGCAGTCAGCGGAAATAAGTATATCGGCGGACTGATAGGGTCCATTGACTCTTGGGGTATTGTGACTCAGTGTTACAGCGCGGGTGGGGTCAGCGGAAATAAGTATGTCGCCGGGCTGATAGGGTCCATTGACTCTTGGGGTACTGTGACTCAGTGTTACAGCACGGGTGCAGTCATCGGCACAAAGGATGTCGGCGGGCTGGTGGGGTATAACGGCTTAGATGTGCATGTAACCGACAGTTTCTGGGATATGCAGACATCAGGCCAGATCAACAGTGCTGGTGGGACAGGCAAGACCACAGTTGAAATGAAAGACCCAAACACGTTTGTAGCAACGGGTTGGGATTTTGTCGGTCAGGCGGATGGACCTCACGATATCTGGGCACAGCCTGAGGGCGGTGGATACCCGATTCTCTGGTGGCAATTACCCCCGCTGCAAGGTCTGCCACGATTCTCCGGCGGTACAGGAGAGCCCAATGCTCCCTACCTGATCTCAACCGCACAGCAACTGAACAGCATTGGGTATAACCCAAGGCTCATGCTCTGCCACTTCAAGTTGATCGAGAACCTTGATTTAGCTGGGGTAAATTTCTATCCGGTAGGTACTTTTGACTACCCATACGAAGGTGTCTTTGACGGCAACAATCATACGATCTCTAATTTGATGATCGAGGGCGAAAGCTATCTCGGGCTTCTTGGCTTTCTTGAAGTTGGAGGCGAGATCAAGGATCTTGTGGTGGCGGATGTCAACATAACTGGCCTCGGTAGCTGTGTGGGCGGGCTGGTTGGGTACAATCATTGCGGCACCGTAACCCAGTGCTATTGCACAGGTACGATCAGCGGGTGCTTATATGTCGGCGGGTTGGTGGGGTGGAACCGTGGGACCGTGACCCAGTGCCACAGCGCCCTTGTGGTCAGCGGCGATGGGAACGTCGGCGGGCTGGTGGGGAGCAATGACGGTGGTACGCTGATCGACTGCTACAGCAAAGGTGCGGTCAGCGGAGACGGCGGTGTCGGTGGGCTGGTGGGGTGGAGCGACGGTATGGTGACCCGGTGCCACAGCACCGGCGTGGTCAGCGGCAATGAATGGGATGTCGGCGGGCTGGTGGGGTACAACTGGGGTACTGTCAGCCACTCCTACAGCGCAGGCACGGTCAGTGGCCGTTATTCTGTCGGTGGACTGATTGGATCAAATGGAGACATGTACTTTGCGGGAGGTATTGTGACCGCCTGTTACAGTACGGGCGTGGTTGACGGCAATGACCATGTCGGCGGGCTGGTGGGGCTGAATGGTGGTGCTGTGACTCAGTGCTACAGCACCCGCGTTGTCAGCGGGGGTTGGGATGTCGGCGGGCTGGTCGGAACAAACCGTGGGTCGATCACGGACTCGTATGCCACTGGCTCAGTCACGGGACAGTTGTCGGTCGGGGGCCTTGCAGGGACAAACGCGGTTTCGTACGTGTCAGAGGACGGATTGCTGGGTGGGCCCGAGTGGATATGCATCTCCGGTGCCGTGCGAAGATGTTATTCAAGTTGCGTGGTTGCGGGGTCGTACTCCAAAGCAGGGCTCGTTGGCGACAACGGCTGTGGTGAGATTAACAACTCCCTGTGGGATATCGAAACCAGCGGCCTCGCGAGCATGTGCGGCAATGACCCGAATAACGCAAGCGGTTCTAATGACAGTAGGGGCAAGACCACGGCCGAGATGCAGACGGCCAAGACGTTCCTCGATGCCGGATGGGACTTCGTGGGCGAGACGGCCAACGGCACGGACGACATCTGGGCTATTTGTGAGGGTGTAGACTATCCGCACTTATCCTGGGAGTTCGTCATCGGGGATTTTGACGCTGATGCTGATACCGACTTTGCCGACTTCTGCATCCTTGCTGAACATTGGCTTGCAGCCGACAGCAGTTTCTGGTGCGGCGGGGGCTGTGATCTAACTAACGATGGCAGCGTCAACTGGCAAGACCTGATGGTTTTCGCCGAGAGCTGGCCTCAGCAGCAGTAAGGACAAGTTCCACAGTGAGTCCGGGATTGTTCTGAGCAGTGCGGACCGTACTTAGCCAAACGTTTGCCAGCAGCGTACCTGTGCATTGACTGTGCTTACCCATAGGCGTCCGGAAAAGAAAACATCGAGTAACGTCCCGCTACCCGATGTTTTCCGGAGGGGAGAAAAAAACCTTTTTGTACTCACACTATGACGATAACAGAGCTATACACACTTATCTATTCTCACCAGATTATACGTTATCGGAATGGCAGGGTTTCCTATTTTTTCGTCCGAAGGTAAGTTTTTCGTTTGTAGGTTCGGTGAACCTGACCTAAGCCAGACAGGCTGGTTCGCGGCCCCGGCTGCGCCGACGATAGACTGTAACTCCTTTACAGCCAAGATGATACGCTAATTTGTAGACTTTGTCTACGGCTGCAACAGATGCGCTTTCACTGAGGTTTACGGTTTTGCTGACAGCCGCGTCACAGTTTTGCTGAAAAGCCGCCTGCATTTGAACATGCCACCGTGGCCTGATGTCATAGGCAGATTTGAAAACGCCCCGTATTTTGGCTGGAATCGCGGTTATTTCTTGAATACTGCCCGTTTTGAGCACCTCATTTTCCAGCTTTTTGCTGTAGAAGCCGTTGATTTGAGCTACTTGCCTGAAAACCGGGTTTAGTTGTAGTATTTTTGAGCTACCCGGCAACTCGCGCAGAAATGCCAGTGCATGGACCGGCTCGATTCCGCAGGAGCAATCCGCGATGATACTTATTGTGCCGGTCGGAGCCACACACGTAATGCAGGCGTTACGGATTTTTCTGCCCCTTTCGGTTCGCCAGATGCTCTGATTCCAGTTTGGGAAGGGCCCGCGCAGGTCGGCAAGCTCGCTGCTGGCCTGGCGTGCCTCTTCATTGATAAACTTCATGACATCTGCGCCAAATTCGACGCCTTCCTGCGAGTCGTAAGGTATGCCGAGAGCAAACAGGCAGTCCGCGAAACCCATGACGCCCAGGCCGATTTTGCGGTTTGCGCGAGCCAAACGCATGGTGTCTGTAAGCGGATAATTGCCCACATCGATGGTGTTGTCGAGGAACCGCACGGCCAGCCTGACGGTCTCAGCCAATCCCGGCCAATCCATGTCTGCTTCTCCATCGGTGTGCGTGACAAACTTGGCAAGGTTGATGCTGCCCAAGGTGCAGGCCTCAAAGGCAAGCAATGGCTGCTCCCCACAAGGATTAGTCGCTTCTATCGGGCCCAGCGATGGTGTCGGGTTGTCGCGGTTGATCCGGTCAATAAACACCACGCCAGGTTCTCCAGTTTTGTGGGCACACTTGACAATCATTTTCCAGATGTCGCCGACCGTGTAGAACTTATCGGCGCTTTTAGAGGGCAGTTTCCCCTTGCCGGTCAGTTTGTGTAAATCGCCGATCTTATAACTGGCAATGTTGATTCGACGCGGCAGCAGATATTGCTCGCCCGTACGAGGATTCCTTACGATATGCAAAGCCCGGGGAGATTTGAGCAACTTTCCCATCCAGGCATCGGTGATTTTGACGGAAATGTTGAAGTTGGTAAAGGCTATGACGTCCTGTTTCGCATTTAGAAACTTCAAAAGGTCGGGGTGCTCAAGGCTCATCATGCCCATATTTGCACCGCGATTAAAGATGCCCGGCTGAAGGGCATCTGTGGCATCGGTAAAAACACGCCAAAAACCTATGGGCCCCGATGCGCTGCCGCCGGATGCTATACAGTCTCCGGTGGGTCTCAACTTATCGAAGGAGAATCCCGTCCCGCCGCCTGCCTTTTGGATAAGCGCAACTTGTTTAACAGTTTCGAATATCCCTTCCGTAGTATCTTCGATCGGCAGCACAAAGCAGGCGGACAGTGTTCCGCCGCGACCGGCGTTCATAAGCGCAGGCGAATTGGGCAAAAACTCCAGCGATGCCATCAAATCGTAAAACCTTCGCTGCCACTTCCTGATTTCGTTTTTATCCGCCCCATAATTGCCTTCAGCCTCGGCAACTACCGAGGCGACCCTGCTGAAAAGCTGAGCCGGCGTCTCGACGCATTTGGCATACTCATCTTTGAGCAGGTATCTACTTTGCAGAAGTGCCATCGCACTATCACTAAGAACGGGTGCTTTGCCAGGCGGTGGTACGGCATGAAGTGCGGTCATAAGGTCTACTTTATAGCAACTCCTATGCGAGGCTAAGTTTTCCTGAGCCATCTAAAGCGAAATACGTCCCGAATCCTTTCGGTAAATCGGATGCCGAGTCGCTGAGTACTTGTTTTGAACTCGGCTCGCTTCAAATCTTCGACAGTCGGCCTGCTCGGCGAACTACCAGGCAACGATACAATCAAGCCGGCCAGCCAACCAAGAAATGAACCGACTTTAGTGCGAATAGCATCCCACATCGCGTATATTGCCTGCCGAATCACAGTTTATCTTTGCACGGCTACTTTCAAGGCAGCCAATAATTCTTGCCCGCTTCTACTTTCAAATTTGCTCTGGCCAAAGAGCTGCTGTCTTTCCAGGATGTCCGGCTTGTAATCGTAGTACCTCTGCACTGCTCCGACGCCACCCTCAGCGGCGCCGCTGGTTTTATACTGGCCGGCTAAAAGCCAGGAGCTTATCTCATCGTCGTACTCGGCTGGATAAATAAGTGCCACGACAAATTTATCATCGGCATACTTAGCCAGATGCAGTTTCGCCCGGCAAGGCGGACTGGACCGAATGGCTAAGCCAAAAAGCTGTTTGACATCGCGCTTAGCGGCCTGCAGGTCGTTCAAGTAGAAGAACATTCCCGCTTCGAGCTGGAATCTGTCCACCGGCACGCCCTTTAGTTCCAGCCTGCCATCGGGATAAGCGCGGTGGATTTTGTAAACCTTGCAGTCTTTGTACCTCTCGCTTTCAAGAAGTGCAGCCACTTCATCGGCGGTAAAGCCCACGCCCACATGGTCGCCAAAGTCAAATACATATAGGCCGACATATCTATCCGGCTTTTGTAATTTTGGCAGTTTCATAACGCTGGATTATAACCACAGATTCCACAGATTGCACGGATTTTCTGCTAAGTATCGCCTGAGACAGGCAACTACTCCAGCTAAAATGCGCGATGGACTTGCCGGGTCAGCATACGTTGAAGCGTCAACAACTGGGGCGAGCGAGAAATGGCTTATGAAAAAAAGAATAAAGTACAGTGAGGAGCCTATTGAATTTGAGGTGGTCGATGATTTTCTTCCTCCGCCGGAAAGGCTTGGCATGAAGGAGGAAAATGTCAAGGTGACAATCACTTTGAGCAAAGAGAGTGTGAACTTTTTCAAGAAGGCTGCTCGAAAGCGGCATTTCCCTTACCAGAAGATGATTAGAAAAGTGCTGGACTACTACGTGGCCCATTATAAGAGCGCCTGAGTGGGGGCAGCGCATGCCGTCACCATACTGACGACGGCTCAACTTGATTGCCACTGGAGTTTATCCCACACTGCGATGCGCGAATGGGAGCCGGAAACGAAGAATCGAACGCCGACAGGCAGCAAAATACCCGGCTAAATAAACATTTTTTGCAACGGCGCCAAAGATTTGCTTGACATGTATGTACAATTCATACATACTTATACATATATGAGAACCACGCTAAACATAGATGACCAAATACTCGACAAGGCCTCCAAACTAACGGGTATCCGTGAGAAAACGTCCCTGGTGAGGCTTGGTCTGCAGGCTCTGATTGCCCAAGAAAGCAGTAAAAGGCTTGCCAGGCTCGCGGGCACTGAGAGAAAACTCCGCCCTATTCCGCGAAGACGCACCGGGAGCAAATAATGGTCCTTGTCGATACCTCAGTCTGGGTATCCCACTTAAGATATGGCAGCTCTCGGCTGGAGGCACTACTGTTAGATGGCAGTGTCGTCTGCCACCTATTTATTATTGGGGAACTTGCCTGTGGCAGAATTAGAAACAGGATGGAAGTGCTTTCTCTGCTACAAGCACTTCCGATGCTCGAGGTCGTTGACCACCAGGAACTGCTTTTGTTCATCGAACGTAAACACCTGATGGGCATCGGCCTCGGCTTTGTTGACGTGCACCTTCTGGCCGCTGCTGTTTTGACGGACGTTACTTTGTGGACACTTGATAAAAGGCTCAAGCAGGCCTCGGCGAAATTGGATATTGATTTTGCAGCAGCCTGAAGCCTTAGGATCCCCCTATTGTTGCTTCACCTTCAACTACTCTTATCTCACCAAATATTAGTTTGCCCACGCGGACGACCTGGCCGTCCACGGGCGTAATTTGCTGGTTTGGATCGATAATCTTCAGACCATCGATCGATACTGCTCCCTGCACAACCATGCGTTTTGCCTCGCTGCTGGAGGTGACAGCTCCGCAGGAGACGAGCAGATGTTTTAGCGAGATGGGCTCTGGTGGTAGCGGCCACTGCGGCATGTCATCAGGCATCTGTTTTTTAGCGAACACCCTGTCGAATTCCTCAGCGGCGGCATCAGCGGCAGCTTTGCCGTGAAATTGAGCCACTATCGTTTTGCCGAGCAAAACTTTTGACTCCTTCGGATGCGTCTTGTCCGGGTCAAGTAGCTCAGTGATTTTTTCGCCCGGCAGGTCGGTAAGAATCGTGAAGTAATTCTCCATCATACTGTCGGAGACGCTCATAATCTTGCCGAACATATCGTTCGGCTCATCGGTCACGCCGACGTAATTGCCTTTGGATTTACTCATCTTTTCTTTGCCGTCCAGGCCGACCAGGATGGGCGTGGTAATTACGACCTGCGGCTTTTGGCCGAACGCCTTTTGAATGTCTCTGCCCACCAGGTTGTTGAAGGTCTGATCTGTGCCGCCTAATTCTACATCGCTTTTTACCATAACCGAGTCATAGCCTTGCATAAGTGGGTACAGAAACTCGTGGATGCTGATGGGGTCACCCTTTTTATGGCGCAGCTCGAAGGTGTCCCTCTCTAACATACGAGCGACGGTCATAATGCTGGCCAGCTTAATAATGTCAGCCAATCTCAAATCTGAAAGCCACTCGCTATTGTGTCTGACCTCCAGCTTATCCTGGGCAATGTCCAGAATTTTGCCCGCCTGCTGGAAATACGTCTTTGCATTTTCTTCTATCTGGTCGGGCTGAAGCATCGGGCGGCCCGCATTTTGGCCGGATGGGTCGCCGATTCGGGCGGTGTAATCGCCGATGATAAGCACCGCCTTGTGGCCGAGGTCCTGGAACTGCCGCATCTTCCGCAGCACCACCGTGTGCCCAAGGTGTATGTCGGGACTGGTCGGGTCCAGGCCGAGCTTTATTCGCAGTTGTCTGCCGGCTTTTGCCGCCTCGGTCAATTTCTCAGCAAGCGCAGGCTCGGTGAAGATTTCGACCGTGCCGCGTTTGAGCAGTTGTATCTGTTGTGCTACATCCATAATCCGACCTACCATCCTGG
>CAZMLE010000022.1:0-55083 GCA_964567045.1 uncultured Pirellulales bacterium
GAGTTTCTTATCGAGCAGATAAGAGAACGTACCGCCCTGTTATCTTTCGACGATCTGAATGGCTTTGCCAGTGGATCTCCCTTCTCCCCGCCGATAAGTGCCGACGGAAGCCCCCTAAATGATTTTCCTGCTTTCACTCAGCAGGTGACTGTTGAAAATGTCAGCGCAGCGAATTTCGAACAGGTGGTGCCAGACCACAGCAGCAATTTTGTCAGAGTAACGGTGAAAGTTCTTTTGAACTCCAGAGAAATTAGTTCGGTAAGGTGGATTCGTGCTCAGTACTGAATTCGTCACTCGTCTCTCGTGGCTCATCGCTCGTTTAGAAAGGAATATGATGCACGACATACGACATACGACATACGGCATACGACATGCGAGATACGAACGCGCTTTTACCATTGCAGAGGTCCTAATTGTTCTGGCGATAACGGGCATACTGCTTACAGCGGTGGCAGTGGCCTTTAATGCCGCCATTATAAATTATCGCCAAAACGAGCAGATGTTCAAGACGATCAACAATGCCCGTCAGGCCCTGACCCGCATGACGAGCCAACTTCGGACGGCGGGGTGCCAAGTCACACCGGATACATTCATCGCAGTCGATCCGAATGCCCCCAGCAACCAGTGCAACTTCTGGACGGCGACCGGAGAGGACATCACCTACGAGTTCCGAGACGCGACAGACCCGTCGTACCCCAACATGCTGTTGCTGATAACCAACGGTAATGCGTACGTGCTCTGCGACGACGTGACGGCCGCCACATTCACCAAGACCCCCGATGGCAGTGGCGACTGTAAGAGCGTTCAGATTTCTATGACGGTTCAGAGCGGTAACATCCAGCGGACACTTTCGGCTGCATCGGTTATCAGGAGAAATCTGGACTGAAAATCATCCTAAAGCACGAATGCCTAAAGTGGGGAGTGCCTAAAGTGCCTAAAATTATAACTCTCAACTTTAGGTCACTTTAGACACTTTAGGCACTTCCTGTGTAACGGCCCATCAGGCGGGCTCGGCCCAAATTCGACTCCTCCCTTGCATTGGCCACATCCTTCAGCTTCGCCTCAGGATGTGGAGTTGTATATCGCTCAGCACTTCTATAAAATGAATCCGACGCAGTGAAGATTCTCTTGCTTTTTCGCGAGCTACCGTAGTATGGCGACAAAGATCGGCGTCTACAATGATGAACGCACAGCGATTTTGAAGGGTGGATTCCGGTCATTTAATACGTCTGTGCCTACCACTGCCCAGGAATGGGAGCAGCGGAAGGTAGAGCTCCGTAAGACACTGTGGCGATTGCTTGGCGATGTTCCTGCCCTATTTACTCCTGCGGCGGCAATTCATAAACAACAAGCAAAACACGGGTACATACTTGAGCGATTTACCTTTGATAACGGCGTCGGCGACACAGTCTATGGCTACATACTGATTCCAGCGGACCTCAAAGGCCGCGGGCCGGCAATACTCTACAACCACTATCACGCAGGTCAGTACAAACAAGGCAAAAAAGAGGTGCTTACAAAGGCCTTTTCAGAGCTGGATTTCGCAACGGGCGAGGAATTGGCGCGTAAAGGCTACATTGTTCAATGTATCGATGCTTATGCGTTCGGCGAACGTCGCTTCCAGGGGCCTGCCGGCAGCAACGAAGAGGGTGGAAGCACCGAGTCCTCGCTATTTAAGACCTTTCTGTGGGAAGGACGAACGCTATGGGGGATGATGGTTCGTGACGACATTTTGGCCTTGAATTACCTGCTGTCGCGACCCGAGGTCGATCCGGATCGTATTGCTGCGATGGGCATGAGCATGGGGTCCACACGAACATGGTGGCTTTCAGCTCTGGATGAACGCATTAAGGTAGCTATTAGCGTGGCGTGCCTGACCCGGTATCAGAATCTAATTGCCCGCGGCTCGGTTGGATCTCATGGCATATACTATTACGTGCCCAATATGCTAAAGGAACAAATTGACACTGAATCGGTGATTGGCTTGATTGCACCTCGGCCACACCTGACGCTCACCGGCGATCAGGATGAGGGTTCTCCGCCTGATGGCGTCCAGATAATCAATGCCTTTCAGCAGCATCTCTATAAGTGTTACGGCAAAGAGAGCAACTTTCGAGGGATATTATATCCGGGAGTGGGCCATACGTACACACCCCAAATGTGGAAGGAAACGCTACGCTGGCTGAAAAAGCACTTGTAGGCATGGTCTCTCGTCACTCGTCGCTCGTGTCTCGTCGCTCGGATCGCGGGTCACAGGCGACGGGCGACGCGTCACGGGCGACATGCGGTTGGCCTGCGGGTTGGTCGATCCATACGGCCGCTTTCTTTATGTCGTTCTACAGCGGCATTTACATAGTTTCCCTGCCTTTTGTTGTTTCCTTCGTTGGCGGCACGGACAAAGACCTGGGCCTATGTGCTTCGCTCGGCTTTGTATCCTACTTGACCGGCTGTATCGCCACAGGCCCTTTGCTTGATCGATTTAACCCCAGACGCCTGGCGCAGCTTGGCTCTCTTGGAGTAAGCGTAAGCGTTGCGGCATTGCTCATAATAGTGCTCTTAAAACTCTGCGCGCAGAACCTACCCCATCCTGTGATATTGGTAATAATCACCTCCGCATTTTCTGGCCTGCTCACCTCGCTATACTGGCCGCCAATTATGGGCTGGCTCTCAATAGGCTATGAGGGACCGGATTTGAATCGCAGACTTGGTGTTTACAATATCAGTTGGTCTGCGGGTCTTGCTGTAAGCCCATTTCTTGGTGGGGTACTTGTCCAGTCAAGTCTTTTGGCATCGTTGTTTGTAGGCATGATATTCGCCGTATTGGCATTTGTCGCAATTACTCTGGCCCATGCGCCTGGTCGCAAAACGGCAAATGGCCAATCGCAAATCCCGACCCCTTAGGGGTTGGTTCTTTGTTGCCAGGATTCCGCTGTGCCGTCAGGCATCCCCAAGCGGAGATGGCCGCAATTGCATTGGCGACTGTTTTCACTTGCGTCGGCTTGATGAAGACCCAGTTGGCGCTTCTATTTACTATGGAGCTGGGCTTTTCCAAGTCGCACTTCGGAGCAGTGACCGCTGTTATCTGGCTGGTAAACTGCCTTGTATTCTTCGCGGCTTCCAAAACCCACTTATGGCACTACAAAATTCTGCCGCTCATTCTGGCCCAGTTGGCTGTGCTTGGCAGTATGTTGATCATAATAAGAAGCTCGCTGATAATTACTTTTTTCGTTGTCGCGGTACTTATGGGTTTTGGCCAGGCCTTCGCTTATGTTTCGCATCAATTTTATGCCGCCCCTAAGGGGCGCTCGGGTTCTATGGCCATGCACGAAATACTGCTCTCAGCGGGACAGATAATGGGGTTCTTGGCAGGTGGGTATCTGGCAGCTTCTTTCGGCAGAAGGGCGGTTCCTTATTGGTTTGGTTTTTCTGTTGTCCTGACCGGCATGATCGTACAATTGGCGATGATTACCAAGAGACCGACCAGCAGTCCCAAGAGCCCCAGTATCAAGCCCAGCAGCACAAGCACACAGAGATAAACTACAATGCACTTAGCGGAGAACGGTCGCCCCCGTGTCCCGATCCATCGCCGCAGAAGCGGGGGCAGGCGAGGCCCTACTCTGACCAGCCCCATCGCAAGCAGTACAGCGGCCAATACTGTCAATGTCTGGTAGAGGTTTCGCAGTGTACTTGTCGGCACCACCCACAGGCTAATTTGCACCTCCCCGCCGGGCCGCGCAAAATCCAGCCTGACCTCACCCTGCGGCAATGTCACCGGCAGTGAGTAAACTGCTCTGGCCACATACAGCTCTGTCGCCCGTTCACCCGGCGCGGGTCCGTAAGTCGCGACAGCACCTGGCGCAGCAGGTACAGCGGGTTCAAGTCGTTCCATGAATTCAAGCCTAGGCGCCTCTGTCTGAGCCGGCTGCTGAATTGATGGCTGCCGACCCATTCCGCCGTATCCGCCACGAGATTCTTCAAAACTGTCCGTAACCGCTCCGGCGCCCCTTAGGGGTGGTTTCTTTGCCGCCTGCTTCATATCTTGCCCGGCCTGGAAATGACGCCGTAGGCGATTGTCTACTAACTCGCCTAATTGGCCCCTGAGCTGTGCCTGTTGCTGGTCGATTTTAGCGGCGCCTTCCCGGCTAAGCTCACCCAGAATTTTACCGATTTCAGACTCTTTGTCGGCATATTCAGCTACCACGTCCTTGGCCGCCTTGCCGCCCACTTTCTTAGCGAGGTCTTTTCGTGTATCGTCCATCGGCGTTTCTTGCTCAGGGGCTTGCTCAGCCTTGGCTGCCTGTAGCTGTTGTTCCGTTACCTGCAGCTCTTCCTGTAGCCGGGCAATCTGCTGCCGCTCGTTCTCACCCACGAAACCCGGCATCTCAAACATAGCGTTATTGCGAATGACCTCCGCCACGCCGGCATTTGACGATGAGGCATTGAGGAAGGAGTTCATATCATTGCGAGCTTGCTCTTGCTGTCTCTGGATGAAAGCGGCGTTGCCCGATATCAGCACGTCCGCGCGACTTTTCTGCTCGCCGAGCATCGATTTCAGTCTCCGGAAATCGCTATCACTCACCTTGTCGCGATAAGCGTCAGTATCCGATTCTACCCGGCTGATGTCCTCGGCAAGTTTCTTGTTGAACGCCTCCCAGTTTGTCTGGGCTACTACTTCCTTTTGACTAACTGTGCCGGCCACATCTCGGTAGGTTCGCTCCAATCGCTCCAACTGCTCCAGCCTGGCTTGGATGCCGAGACTAGATACTTCAACGGGGCCGACAACCGCAGACATATTGCCGCCCGGACGCAGATAACGATATCCTGCCGGAAGATGCAGTGACCATGTAGTGCGGGTCACAGGAATTCCAACGATGGATATAGCGGGCGGACTCAGCTTGGTTATCCCATTAAATGGTGCGACTAACGGTCTGGCGCCCTCGTCCGCAAAGTAGAGCAAAACATCGTAGGGTAATCCGCCGGGAGAAGTCTTGACCAGTGGGATTAAAACTTCGCCGTCCCTTAGGGATGCGGGCTTAACAGCCTGTCCGGCCACGTGGGCGCTCCAGAGGCGTAAGCCCGGCGGCAGTTTGACGCGCAAAAACTGCTCGCTGCGATTCTGAAGTGACAGCCTGGCCTCATACCGGCAATGTCCGCCGCGATCAATAACAGTCGTTAGTGCCATTAAATCAACCACCGCCTGGATGCGGGCCGCCGTCTTTGCAGGCTTCAAATCGAGGCGCAACGACCAGTCCTGCTCTGCCTGGGGCATCCCTGATCGGGAGAAAGATTGGAAAACGTACTGGAGCGACTCTCTCATTTCTCTCGGCATCAGCTTCTGTTGTTCGCTTGTCGCCAGCTCGGCCAAATTGACCTTATCCTTTACGCTGATATCGTGCCGCGACATATTTTGCACTGCTACGATTGCCTGATAGCCCCCCGCCGGTTCGCTTCGCGAACGCGAGGCAGCGGGGGCGCTCGCGCGGAGTGGTGGTATGGTAAGGGCATTGGTAGATGCCTCGATAGGCAAAGCGAAGTTCACCGTCACGTCCACGACCCCGGTGACCTCATCGACAAGGGTGACAGTCCAGCGTGTTTGGCCGTCGCCCGCATCGGATTGCGTTACATTTCGCAGCGCCGGCGACTCCACCATTACCAAAGGCGCGTACTCGGTCGGCAGGTCGAAGCTTAACTGATCGATAGGTGAGCCGGCAATGTTATACCGAAGCCGGTACGTGTACACCGCGGCCGTGACTCTAACCACTAAGCCCGCGAAACACTCCAGACGTATCTGCGTCGGCAGCCGGATGATATTCAGTCGCAGCCCCCCTTCTTGCTTTCGCAAGAAAGCAGGGGGGGGCCCATCGTAGCTGTAAGCATAACGCACAGAATCAATTTGCCTGCTGTCGAGCCAATCGTTCAGCGTCTGAGGCGAAATCGCCTTGGCGTTTTCGCTGCTCAAAGTTTTGGCCTCAAAAGAAGCAGCCAATTGTACTGCAACTCGGCCTTGCTGGCTGGGTGCGGCGACACCTACTGCGTCAATATATGTAATTGTCGGCACGCCGAAGTCCTCCAAATGGACTTCTCTGCACACCAGCACCAGCGCAATCTTAGCTTCTTGCTGCCCACGGTGGAACTTTATGTGCACGAACGTGCTCTGCTCCGCGGCCAGCGCCCCCCTGCTTTCTTGCGAAACCAAGAAGGGGGGCTGGTTCGAGCCCTGCCCTGAGCGAAGTCGAAGGGGCTGATAAAAGCTCTCTACCGCGGCGCCGACCACGCTGAGCAGCTCGTAGCCGCTCGGCAGGGCAAAGCTTGCCCCAAACATTTTTCCGCGCTCGACTTTAAGACTGGCCTGCACAAGTAGTTCCACCCGATCCGCAGCGACTCGCACGAGTTGGTCGAGATGGGCTTGCCCCGACAGGCTCGGGGCTAATCGTGCCAGCTCCACGTAAAGTTCGAACGGCCTATAAGGCCAGTAATAGCTTGCCACCGCTTCGGCTCTATCGGAGCTTAACCCGCCATACGTTGGGCGGGTTAACTGCCCAGCCCCCGCGTCTCCCGACTCGCCCGCCATACGCCTGGCGGGCAAGAGTCGGGGCGGCGGGCCGTCACCGGGGTCTGGATTTACTCCAAGGTCCACCCTTCGACCACCGCTGACGTGCGTTGTTTTTATCGTCATGCCGCCGGCTGCGTGCAATGTGACCGTCCCGCTTTCGCGGCTGACATCGCCTGCCCTAATCAGCGGCAGGCGCGTCGGCTTCTGGCCCGTCCCTTCGACTTGGGACCCCGCCGGGCGGGAACCCTCGCTCAGGGCAGGCGGCAGCGCTGCAAGCCACCTGACTGTCAGCTCGTACTGCTTTTTGGCAGGCCGGTACAAACGAGCCTCCACTATCTTGAAGGTCATATTCTCAATTGTCGCTTCGCCGAGTTCGCGGTAGTCACGGATATTTGTCCCTTTCAGCTCCGTGAGAACGCAATCTGCCGGCAGTAAAGCGGTAAATCGATCATGCTGACCCCCTGAGAAACTGTAGGCTATCTTGGTGACTCCCACGAGTGCCCAGTGAAATGCGTAAACATCGTGCACGCAGTTTGCCGACAGCGTACTGTCGGCAACCCCGCCGCCCAGCTTCGGGAGCCAGCGCAATGCCAGACTTCTTGTCAGACCCAAGCCGAACGTCCACTGGACCTTCCCGTTCAGGCCTTGCCCGCCATACGTCTGGCGGGTAAATCTGGCAAGTGTGCCCTCGATATCATCAACTTCCAGCTCAAGGTCCTCGTCCGGCAAAATGACGTCCATCACCGCAGCGGGCAAAGGCGGCAAAGAGAAGTTCACGCTGCCTCGCAGGCCTTGGTACTGGGGAGTCATCACAGCCTTAATTTCCAGCCGACCGCAAACTCCGCCCGGCAGCATCAGCACCATTCCTTTGGGCCCGGATTGCAACTGAGCAGGCTTGCCTGCCAGAGTCGCGCTGGTTACCGCAAGTCCTGATATTGGCAAGCCAAGTACCACCCAGCCTTTCCCGTATGTTGTGACATCCGCTGTCAAAACCAGTTCTGACTGCCCCTCGGCCAGCGCCCCGCCCAGCGCTGGGCGGGGCTCGGCCTGGACAGTGAGCCTGTACCGGACCGCAGCCAGACAGATATCGGTGCCGGGCTTTGGGCCATCTATTGGGTCTTCCGGATGTGCCCGATTCCACAATTCAACATAACGGCTATACGGGACAAGAATTTTCTCCGAGTCTTTTATTCCTGTAGGATCCCCGTCGTAAGGGATAATAACGCCGGCTGCCACATCGCTCTGGGGCGGAATCACGGATTGTATCTGAGTGTTGCGTGTATCTGCGGCCAGAGTCGGTCCGGTGGACGAACCTATGCAGAATAGCCAGATAAGCAGCATCGCAGCCCCCCCCGTGCCTCCTGCCGGAGGCAGGAACGGGGGCAGCCGCAGGCCAACGCATGTCAGCACATACAGTGGCATCAAGCAGATGCCTGCCATAAATGCGCCGTTGGCCAAGTATGTTGTTCCCGGCCACCATATAGCTGCTAACGACGTGATCGATAGTTCTGCTACAATCAGGCCGATTTGCGTTTTGGCTTTTTTCCTGACAGCCGTTAGCCCAACTATAATCCCTAATGCAAATCCCATGCCCCACCAGTTTTCCTGCCGCGACTGACTGCTAAGGCCAACAATCAGCTTTGCAGCTCCCAACCCACTGAATGTCACGCTCGGACCCGCGCCGGCTGTGGGGACCAAGTCCACCGGCAAAGTAACACGTCCTTGCTCGACCAGTCTTACACCGGCATATTTCTGCTGAGGTTCGGCAGTCTGCACGGGCATGTCACTTGGACGCGGCGGTGCTTTAGGAACATAAGATTCCACCGCCTCCTGTACCATCTGCCCTACTTCGTCTGCTTGCCTTGAAAACCGCAGCCTCGAAAGCGCTACGCCTTTGCCTGCTCGGTACTCTTTGCCCAGCGGTTGCATAAGCAGCGAACCCGCGAACATATTCTTTGCCAGGAAGTCGCAAACTCTTAGATATGCTGCCTTGGGTATGACTATGTCATTGGTCTGCATCTTTGTCTCTTGTGTCGTTATCCGATAGCCGGGCGGCGGAATAACGGTCCATCTGACAGTGTTTAGCGCCAACGCCGGCAGCTCTACGCCCCCAAGCTCTACCCGCCGCAAGTCCATGCCTGTCGGCTGGCCCGCCGCCGCGGGCTGGTATGCGTAGACGATTCGCACGTCAACTTGCCTTCCGAGTTGGCCAAGCGGCACTTGATAGTCACGGGCAGCGCTGCGCTGAGGTTTCGCCTGGGCATCGTCCACTCGCAGCGACCAGAGCTCGGCGCCATCCGGCAAACGCATCGTCAGGAACTGCTTGCCGGCGTTCGCAAGGCGAAGGTGTGCCTGCGTCCGCTGCCCACCCTGCACATCAAGATAGGTGGTCAGCTCCGCTGAACTGGCAAGTGCAGATAGGATTTCGTAGTTGCTATGAACGGACATCTGGAGCTTCACCATCGCTTTTGCGCCCGTTTCCGTGCCGGCTGCATCCAACCTGAACGCTGCCAGGATACGGCTGGCCGCAGCGGGCAGGGGCGGAAGGTCAATCGCATCAATCTCTTTGGCACCACCGGCCTCGATCCCAAGTGCCAGCTCCTCACTGGCCTGGACTGCCAGATGTTCGTTGATTTGGCCCTCGCAGATCGGACGCACCAGCGGAATCAGCAGACTATCCGCTGTAAGGCGTCCTGTGGACTGCGTAACCGGACGTTCGTAGTGTATATCTACTACCACCGCACCCGTGACATTGCGATCGAGATTTAACAGCCAGAGGTCATACTTTTCAGCCGCGTCCGGGCGTAATGTCATGCCTTGGCTATCCGCAGCCCTTGCTTGCTCTTTTTTGACGGGATTTACAGGATTATCCGGATTATCCTGTTGATCCTGTCTAATTTCCTGGCCTGCCCTGAGCCCTTCGGCTGCGCTCAGGGTAAACTCCGCCGAAGGGCCCGCCCCGAGCGGAGTCGAGGGGACAACGCTTTTCTCCACAGGACGCCTTACGGCGGAACTAATTGTAACTGTCGGCGAGGTGATTTTAATGTTCTGCCCGAGAGACTTGTCCGCAAGCACGTAAAGCCGTTCGGCAGATGCTCGCGAAACGGCGTACGTGATTCTCCAGTCACCTGTGAACTCGTGCGGGCGAACCGCAATTAGCCCCACCGCCTCAGCCGACACGCGAGGCCGGCGCCGCGAAACCTCCAGCTCCATCTGGCCGGCCACAGCCGTGTTATAGCTGTATGCGTACCGAACGTCTTTGGCAATTCCCAGCAGAGCCATCCGCCCGACAGGCACTACTTCCAGGCAATCCGGCACTTTCTGCGGCTGTGCTTCCAGATCACCCGTAGCTGAAATCGAGACTTGCCCGGAAACACTCTGGGCCTCTGACTCAATCGCTGGAACCGAAATAGTCCTGGCGGATGCGCCGCTGGGCCAGTGCCAGTTCGGGGGGACGTGCCGCAATTCAACTCGCACATTTAGAACCTTCTCCGGCTGGATTGGCTGCGGCAGCTCAACTATCAACCGACATTTATCCCCATGCTGTTCGATGCGGTATGTGGCACGGCCATCTTGGCCGTCTTTTTTCACGGGCTGCAAGCCCGTGCCACTTGTTTGCCTCTGGTTAACTTGTACCGTGTTAATTTGCCACTGCGGCCCTTCTTGCTTTCGCAAGAAAGCAGGGGGGCCAATCACAAAGGACATCTCAAAGAGTTCTCGCTCGATAGCTGTCACTTCGAACTCGCCGGTGAGTATCACCTGCTCCGGAGAAACGACTACTTTCTGCCGCTCCTTGACACTGCGGCTTGACACCGCCGTCGCCAGCTCCAGATCGACAGACCAGTTATCGCCCCAGTGGAAATACAATCGTCCACCTGGACCGCCGAGCAGCCCAGGTACAAAGGTTGTTGTCGGCATATCTTCTCGGCGGGCACAGATGAGTTTTTCGCCTCGCACACGAAGTCCCTCGTCGGTATTTACCACCATATAGCCGCGCTGGTACACAGCATCAACCAAGACAAGGCCGGGACTGCGCCATGAGCTGCCTCGCTGCGGGGCAGTGGCTTTAATATGCAATGCCACTGAGCCAACACGGCCTCCGCGCAGACGCACCTTGATTCTGGATTCCCGCGGAGCGGGGTCCCTCTCTATTCCGTGCGCTTGTTCGGCGGCTCCAACCGACCATTGGACCAGGCTCGGGCAGGTAATCTCGGTGACTGTCCATTCGGCGGGAAGCTCAAACTCCAATTCTCGCACACCCCGGCGCAAAATCTGCACCGTGTACAGACAGCTCAATATTTGGTGTGAGCCGGTCAGATTCACGGTTGAAGCTGACTCGCCCAGCAAAATCGCACGCTCGTCTGCCTGGCGGCCGTTGCCCAGCAGAACCACCGTCAGCTTGTCTTGCCCACCAACGGTTAGCTCAGCCGTTGTGCGGTCGGCTTGCCGGTCATACGAGGACTGCGAGATCGGCACCGTTGCGTGCATGTCCAGATCGCCTGCGGCTGCCAGCTTCATCGTCCCAGCGACTGCTTCGGGTAACGATATGCTGAACTGCGTGCCGCCGCTTGAAAGCTCCTTCAGCTTTGCGGTTCCGCAGATTCCCAGCTTGTGACTTCCCTTGGCTGTAACAGTCAGCGTCAGCCGTCCCTGTCGGTCGTAGCCCAGCGGCGCCGGCGAGCCATCCAAAGCAACCTGCGTCAATCCGATCTGGGCGAAGCCGAGCGGCACCGCCACCGGCCCATCGCTCATCGAGACAACTTCGAGGTCTCCCGTCAACGTTAGCTGCTCGCCCGCGACTTCTGCCACGTACTGTGCATTTTTGACCTGGCCCAATTGAAGTTTACCCGCCAGACGTATGGCGGGCAAGTCCGCTGCCTGGGCGTTGGCTTCGGCAGCAGCAAGTAGCCGCTCGAATTCAGCGCGGTCCATCAGCACGGCCTTATGCGTCGGCTCGATCAGCTCGGCTAAGTCCGCGTATGGGACATAGATGTTTGGGCTGCACTCAGTCTGGCCGGCAGCGCGAGGTAATGCCAAAAAGCCACACAGAACCGAGAAGAATAACGAATATCGAACAAGGAACTTCGAAGTTCGCAACTCAACGTTCAGTATTCGATATTCGTCTCTTACTGTGTGCTCTCTCTGGCAAAAAAAGGTCAAAAGTCTTTCGCAGCGTTTCATGACACTACTCCACGTTTTGGAAGCTTCACATAAACCCACTGCACGATCCACAGCAGCAGAACAAGCACGGCAGCGAATGTTCCGAGCCGGACAACCTGATCCACCAGCAGCGGAAGATACAAGCGGATGAGCCCGGCGACAAAGGCTGCTGCCAGTACCACCATAATGCGGCGATATACGGTCAGCTTCAGCATTGCCGCTCCAGCCGCGATGATTGAGATCCATACGATTACGCTAAAGAATTCCTTGCCGACTACACGCGCCGACAGCTTGCCGGGCGCGCCCTGGCGGACAAAGTCGATGGCCTTGCCTTGTCCTGATAGCTTGAAACCTACCTGGCTTGGCTGGCCAATCTGCAGACTTGCCAGCAAGTTCAGACCCTGTTGGGACCCCAGTCTGGAGAAAACCCTATCGTGCCCGAGCAGATAGTAATCCTGGGGTATCCACAGCCGCCAGAGCGTTTGCTGAACGGGGATTTCTTTCGGCAGGGCAGGTACCGTGAGGCTCGACGCTGATGCCTGCCTAATGCCGTAGGAAATCTCCACAACGAACGGTGAGACCTGCCCCGCCGACCGGGGAAGACGCACAATCCTTTGCTCCGCCGACGTTCCCATCTCCAGCGGCGTCTCGTCACCATTCAGCAGCACCGCAGTCAGCTCCGCCCCTTCAGGCAGCATAAGGGGCAGTCTGTCACCATAACTTGTCACCAGCAGATAAGTCACATGTGTATTCAGCATACCGTCGCGTGCAAGAACCTGCTCGACAATCACCCCGCGGACGATAGTTGTGAAGACCGCGGCTTCCTTTTGGACCACTACCGGCAGCGTCAGCACGAATGGAGGTGCATTGTACTTGAAAGCTAACGAAGCCGCTCTCCGATGAGGCTCATAAGGCAGGTCAGCGGCGCTGCTTGCATCAGCCGGTATGAGATTCTCCGCTACCGGCTCGCCGATGGCCAGCGTATCTGCTTTGGCTATGGCGATGTGTCCGCTTTGGTCGGAGAGCTTGCCCGCCGCCAGGATCGGCTCTACCTCGACTGTTGCAGCCTGGCCCACCTCGCCGGCACGGAAGCTGCGGCGAGCTTGGACTCTAAGCTCGTAAGTGTCAGAAACCTTTGACTGGAGCGCCACTTTGAAATAAGCCCACTTGATGCCGCTGGCCGCGGCCTCGGTGGTGTCATCGCGTTGGTCGGCAGGGAGCTGGTCTATGCGGGGTTTTTCCTTGATATTGGGTCCGCTTATCTGCACGCCCGCGTCGGCAAGAGCCACGGGCATCTTCACATACAGTGTGTCCACCGGTGCGTAACGAATACGATACTGTATGATTGCTTCTTGCTCGACTGAGCCCGGCTGAATACTCACCAGCCGATGGACGGTTGCTGATATTTGAACGGGCTTGACGCTGATTTTGAATTTTGTTCCTGCCCACTTTTCGCGGTCTACAGCCCGAAACTCAAATGCCATCACAGGTGACAAGCCGGCCAATCGCCCGTCGCTCGTCGCACGTCGCGCGTCGCCCGGGTCACGGGCCACGGGCGACGGGTCACGTGTTTGCAGCGAGATCGTCTGCAGTTGCTGAATCTCTCCTACCTCGGCCTGCAATTGGTCAGCGAGCAGCAATATGAGCTGTCCGTGATATAGCTGAAGGTCTTTGGCGTCGGCCAGCGGCAGGGTGAAATCCACCGAACCCTCCGGTTGAGTCCGGGAGCTTCCGGCAACCAACATCAGCTCAAACGCACCCAACTTTTCTCCCTTAAGCAACACGTGCAATACTCGTTTGTCACCCTGGCCTTTGAGGTCGTAACCATCCACAAGTGAATCCGGGCCGAGGGACTCTATCACCCATTGCTCCGGCAAAGTCATGTTCACTTCGAAAACGCCGGTACGTTCGACGTTGTAACGAAGCCGCCCTTGCAGTTGCAATCTATCTTTGTCGACTCCCAGCATCCACTGTTGATCGACCACGATCCGCGGCGAAGCTGTCTTAATCACGATTTTGCCGCTGTAATCGGAATTGATAAACCGGTAAGCTGTCACGCCCCCCGTGCCTCCTGCCGGAGGCAGGAACGGGGGCTGCCGCAGATGCTCCGGAAGCTGTCCCGTATCTACTCTCGCTAAGTTCGCAATATCTTCCAGAGAAACCACGCGCCGCTGCGAATAAGTAATCCCGATCAGGCCGGTCTGTCTCAGTGCCTGCTTAGTCACTATGGGCGTCAGCGGAATCTGGACATCGCTATCCTGCAGAAAGCGTTCCATCTTTACGGTCAGCGTATATTTGTCTTTGGCAGGCGAGAACAGCTTCACGTCAAGCTCCTGCCAGGCGTCAGCCGCTGCGGATGTGGAACTGGTGATGTCCCACTTGGCGATGTTCGCTCCAGTGACGTCGGTAAGGCGGAACTGGCCCGGCAGCCGGATCTTGAACGAGTCGATGCCGCCGCGGTGAATAGTGTAATTGAGCGAAACCTCCTGGCTGATAAGAGCCTCGGCGACATGGATATGCTGGAACTGCTCGGAAATGACGACCGTTTCAAGCTCGGCGGCGGCCTCCGTCTTGGGCTTCCAGCTCAGGCTGACCTCCGTTGCCGAGCCGAGAAACGCCTGCAGCCGGGTAGCTTTGGTAGCTTCAACCTCCACCTGCGATGTAGTCGCTGCCAGCATAGGCTGCACATCCACTTTGAGATTCTCTTCGGGGATAAGCAGCTCAAGCGTTGTTATCGCCGCCGAGGGGATGCGGTACTTTAACACCGCCAGACCTGGTTGCGTCTCGAGCTGCCGGACGAAGTCCACAACGAGCACATAGCGACCTTTGCCCTTCGTCACGAATATGTATTGGCCATTGACGACCCTCAGCAGCGGCACCCCGTTGGGGGCGGGGCTTGCTGTTAGAATCGCCGCCGAGACCGCGACTTCACTGAGACTGATCGGCACCTCGATCCACCCGTCGCCGAGAATATCAATCGTAAGCTCCAGATTGAACGTGGCAAGCTCTTGCTTGACCTTGCCCTGGAACCTTGCCGTGCTTATCAAGTATTGAAATGGTGCTTCTGATACATCCGCCGGTTTGCCTTGGGCTGCCCGCCACAGCTTCTGGAAGTCCTTATAAGGCAGAAATACCACCTGACCTTCTTTCTCAAAGACACCTTTGAGCTCCTTATAGGGCACATAGATTTTGCTTATTGCCTGTTGCTTATCACTGGTGGGCTGCCCGCCGCCCCGACTCGCGTCGTCAGACGCGGGGGCAGGTGGCGAACGGTCCGATGTGCCCTGCGACTGATTGTCCCCAGCTTGCGGGTCTGCCCTGACCGCCGCGCTTGTTAGTAAAATGCCTGCACCACATAGCAAAGCTACAATTGTCGGGAAATATGGCCTGGACATGAAACGTTCTCCTTGTCAAGAAGCATTGTACTGACACGGTAATGGTAGCACGCCTGCTGGTAGCCAGCATCTGCCAAGCTGTCCGTCGCGTTCCCGCAGGACGTAGTTACTCTATATTATCCGTTACGGCCGCTTAGCCACAAAGTAAAATACGTGTAAAATAGTCCTAATCCGTCTATCTATATTAGACGTGAATCTGCCAGATTAGTTGACCGTAATCACATCGGTGCGCTCGATTTTCTCTTGCTCTGGTATGCTCGGTCAGACCGTGACCAGCTCCCACAGGCGATTGAGCGATTCGATGGTCTTCTGCAGTACGGCGTCCTCTTGCATCTTGCGGAGCTCTTGATCGAAGGGTTCGCACTCCACGGGGCCATCGTAACCGATTTTTACCAGGGCGTTGACGAATCCTTTCAGATCGATCACCCCCGTGGCGGCCGGCAGTTTGCGCCGGTTATCGATTTGCTCGTCGATGGGGATGCCTGACGGAGCATCGTTGACGTGAACATGGACGACGTCCTTGCTCGATAACTGAAGCAGTTCTTCCACCGTGCCATGCGATGTGTACCAATGCCAGCTATCCAGCAGAAGCCCCACGTTGGGCGTGCCGATTGCCTCGGCCAGTTCCATCATATCGAGCTGAGTGCAGATAAAGGCAAACCGGTATCGCTGCCGGGAAGTTCTGGGCCCTACAAATTCCAGGCCCAGCCTGATGTCGTTGTCCCCAAGCAGCTTCGCCACTTCGCCGAGGCGTTTTTTGTGCTGCTGGAAATTTTGCAGGTAAGTCAATTCGTTATGGCCAGGCGGAATCCAGGTCGCCATGCGTTTCACGCCTAATTGCTTCAAGATGCCTGCCTCCTTGGCCAGCCGCGTCAAGTCTTTCGCAAACCGAGCCTCATCTCTGCGGAACTCGACGGGCAGGCCGGCAGCGCCATACCGAACGCCCTTTTCTTTCATTATCTGGACCCATTCCTGAATTTCCGCGGAAGACTTGTTTTCAAATTCGCCTGGACTTGGGGCGATGCCGTCGAAACCATATTTCACAGCATACTCCAGCGCCTGCCGCTGATCGGCCTTCACTCCGATGTGGCCGGGAGCCAAGTTCTTGTAGAATTTGACTCTATTCTTCCCCTGCGCACCGTGGCACGGGCTTCCAGCCCGTGAAAACACGGCCAGGATGGCCGTGCCACCCGCGGTAATCGCCGACCGGCAAAACGCACGCCTCGAGATCGCCCCGGAATATTTGGTTTTCAGTTCGGTCATGATTGTTTCTCCAATTCAGGAAAGATTGAGCGGTTAAGCCACAAGGTTTCTCAAGATGCCAATCCCTTCGATTTCCACTTCCACCACGTCACCGGATTTCATCGGAGAAGTCTTTCCCGGCGTTCCGGTATAGATCACGTCGCCTGGATAAAGCGTCACAAATCGGCTTGCGAAACTGACGATTTCATGCACATTGAAGAACAAATCTGAGGTTCTCTGCTGTTGTTTGATTTCGCCGGCCAGACGTGTGGTTAACAATAGATTACTGTAATTAAGTCCCTGAGCGATCGCCGGTCCCAACGGTGCAAACGTATCGCAGCCTTTTGCCCGCCACCATTGGATATCATTTTCCTGCCAATCTCTGGCGCTGACATCATTACCACAAGTCACGCCGAAGACGTAATTCGCTGCTTCCTTTACGGGGACATTCTTGGCTTTTCTGCCTATCACGACGACCAATTCGCCTTCGTAGTCGCAGCGCTGGGTCCCGTCTGGAATCACAATGGAGCCGCCCGGCTCGAGCACAGCCGATGGGGGCTTAAAAAACAGTTCCGGGTTTTTGGGCTTGGGACGGTCGCCGAGATGACTGGCATAATTTGCGGCAACAGCCACGATCTTGGTCGGCTCGCACGGTGCCAGCAATTTGACTGCGGCAAGCGGATGAATCTGGCCGGTTTCTGTGTGTCGCTCGAAAATCGATCCCTTCAGCTCATGAACAGTCTTATCCTTGAGCAGGCCATAAGCTATCCGCCCATGAATTTGAAAGCGGACATAGTGTTTCACGTCGGACGGAATCTGGGTCGCAAGCAAACCGTGCAGTGCAGGGTATCCTGCTGCCAGACCACCCAAGAAAGTTCTTCGTGAGATGCCTGCCCCTTCGGAAAGCTCAGGGCGGGGCCTGAGCGAAAAAAGCTTGTCCTGAACGTAGTGAAGGGTCGAAGGGTTCATTATGCCACCTGCCTTTCGATTGAGTCGCAACGTTGAGACGAAACATTCCATATTTTGAATCTTGCGGTTGCGAATATCAAGGGCGTCGATTCTATCTCTTTAGAATACCACATTTATGCGAGCAGTTCAAAGCCCATGTTTTCAATTCGGTTTCCTATTGATAGAATAGTGCACTAATTGGCGTCTTGGCTCAAACAGGGCAAAGAGAACAGAATTGACGTAATTATAGGAGATGATTATGAGCAGCATTACACGCCGGGATTTTGTGAAAAGTTCAATGGCCGCTGGGGCGGCGATGGCGTTGCCGTTTTCCCGCGTCCGCGGAGCTAACGACGAAATTCGTGTCGCAGTGGCAGGTCTACGTGGTCAAGGCGGCAGCCATATTGCTAATTTCCGCAATACTGCCGGAGTTCGCATTGTGGCGTTGTGCGATGTGGACGGGAACATTCTGGAGCGTGAAGTCAAGAAATTCAAGGATCGTAACGAAAAGGTTGACGCCTGCATCGACTGCCGAAAGATGCTCGAGGATAAGTCAATCGACGCGATCTCTATCGCTACGCCGGACCACTGGCACGTACCTTTGGCGGCATATTCTGTGGTCGCAGGCAAGGACGTCTATGTGGAAAAGCCACTGAGCCATACCATCGCTGAGGGACGGTTGCTGGTTAATTTGGCGCGAAAGCACGCGCGAATTGTCCAGCACGGTACGCAGTCACGCAGTTCGCAAGGCCTGATGGAAGCGATTGAGTACCTGCGGTCGGGCAAGCTCGGCAAAATCAGGATGGCTAAAGCAATTAACAGTCAGTTGCGTGGTCCGATCGGCCGTGAGCCGGATGCCGATCCGCCGTCCAATGTCAATTATGACCTTTGGCTGGGGCCGGCGCCGAAACGCCCGTTCAATCCCAACCGATTTCACTATAACTGGCACTGGTTCTGGGACTACGGAACAGGTGACACAGGCAACGACGGCATCCATCAGATCGACATTGCACGCTGGGGGCTGGGAGTCGAGATGCCAAAGGCCGTGTCGTGTAGCGGCGGACAACTATTCTACAACGACGACCACCAGACGCCGGATACGCAGATAGCGACGTTTGAATACGATGATGCGTACTTGATGTTCGAGATGCGGCTGTGGACTCCGTATCCGCATGAGGGCCACGAGAACGGGAATATCTTCTACGGAGACCAGGGGTCGATGTCTATTGGCAGGGACGGCTGGCAAGTCACGTTCAAGGATGCCAAAGCTGGGCCGGGCGGTTCTCGCCGAGACGGTTCGCACATTGCGAATTTCATCAAGGCGGTGCGGAGCCGAAAGGCCGGCGACCTGAACGCCGACGTCGAGGTTGGACATTGCTCGGCAGCTCTCTGCCACATGGCTAACATTGCAATGCGGGTTGGGCGACGGCTTAGATTCGACGCAACCCGCGAGCAATTCATCGACGATGCTGAGGCGAACACATATCTGAGCAAGCAATATCGCAAAGGCTTCGAATTGCCGAGTCTCTGATCTAAGGGCAGACCCCGCAATTAAATTGCGGGGCTAACCGGTTAACCCCGCCATCACTATGGCAGGGTTTATAGGTTCAAGCGTTCCCCCGCAAAGTCCAGGCTTCTTTCAATGTTGTCCTCTTCAAGCCTTATTTGCTCATTGAGCGGCAGGTGGCTTACCCTTGGAAGGTCTGTGGCACGGCCATCTTGGCCGTGTTTCACGGGCTGGAAGCCCGTGCCACATGCATTAGCGCGGACATATCTGAGGGTTCGAGCCAAATCGTAGCCGGCCACGTCTTTGAATGTCGCCCAGTATTTCTGCGTCAGGCAAGGCACCTTCAGGGGGTCACGCGTTGCCATCTCAAGGCTGAAGTTAATCCGCCTTGCGTCTGGCGGATTAATCCGCCTTACGTCTGGCGGATTAATCTCAGGTCGCCCCTTCCGCAGAATCTGGGTCATTCTGGGCAGATCGAGCAAGCCCTGGCCCAGCGGAACATCAGCAAGTAAAAAGCCGTCTTCGTACTCGGCCACGGCCATATCCTTCAGATGGGTGGCGAAGGCATAAGGGGCGTACGCCTCTACGACCGCCATCGGGTCTTCCAAAAGGGCGAAGCTATTGCCCGTATCGACGCACACGCCAATATATTCGCTGCTGATGTGATTTAGCATGTCCAGCATTTCAGGCACGCGCCAATCTTTGTGGTTCTCGATGGCTAGGCAGATACGATGCTTGGCGGCGACCGGCTCGGCTAACTGTACCGACTTCCACGAACGTTCCTTGAAGGCTTTGAATTGTTCAGCCTTATCAAACTGTTCGTACCGCCGCCCACCTATGGCGACGCAGATCACCTTCGCCCCAGCGTGGCGGGCTGTGCGAACGACCGCCTCATACCTTTCGACATCGCTCTGGTCTGCCGGCAGCCCGGCAGAGCCCTCCACGAACATGCCGTAAGCTTCGGCTTTTTCGCGGAGTCTACCGATGTAGGTCTGCTCTCGAACACCAATATCCATTTGGACCCCGCCGGCGCCAGCCTGGTGACAATGCTCAAGGAAGTTCAAAGGGTCGCCAAGTTCACCCGCCATCCGTATGGCGGGCTGGCCTTTGATATGTCCGGCCTGCTCTGCCTTTAGCCGTATGCTGTACGAGAACTTCACGATTCCCAGTTTGGTTTTCTTTTGCCGCGCCGAACTCAGCACTGGCGCTGGAGTTGCAAGCACCCCCGCGTCTTCCTGTCGGAAGACAGCAGCGGGGGCAACCGCACTTGCTGCAATCGAAAAAAGCAATTCTCGACGGTTCATATCTAATCTTTTCTTTGACGGGATTTACAGGATTATCCTGTAAATCCCGTCAAAGAAAATCCTTCTTCCTGCTCAAGTAATATTAAGGCTTCGCAGTTCCTTATCCCACGGCTGGCGGTAAGGACGCTCCAACATTCCAGCCGCTTCCGGATCGCCTATAATTTGCTCCTTTTCGGCGTCCCAGGCGACCTTGCGCCCGACCCTCAAGGAAATATTGGCCAGATGACACGTCGTCGCCACGGCGTGCGCGCTCTGGACGTCGGCGATGGGCTGCCGGCGCGAGCGAATGCATTCGAGGAAATTTCGCGTATGCAGGACATAATCTCTGGCGCCGTCGCCGCTGGCGTCCTTCTTCTTTTCGGTCCAGAACTGGTCTCTCGGCTCCGGCACGCGCTGCGGCCCGCCCACCGGATGCCCGCCCAGAATGGCGGCCATGGTGTTGAAGGGGTCGGCCTTTCGATCCGGGAACACCTCGTAGCCACTGCGGCCCACTGACATCATGCCGCGCGTCCCGTAGAACACGACGCCGCCCATCCCCAGGCCCTCGCGCCCCTGCGTGGCCTCGCGGTACTGGCAGACGCCCGTGAAGCCGGGGTAGTCGATCAGTACATCCTGGCTGTCCGGCGTCTCCATGTTGTCCTTCAGGTAGAACCGTCCGCCGGTACTGTAGACCGACTTCGGGGAGCTTGCGCCCGTGAACCACTGCACGATGTCGAGCGAGTGTTGCCCTAGGTTGGTCATCTGCCCGCCGGCATAGTCCCAGATCCAGCGGAAGTGGTATATCCCGCGATTGGGATTGTACGCTCGCGCGGGGGCGGGACCCAGCCATAAGTCCCAATCCAGCTCCTTGGGCGGGTCCTGGTCCGGCGGGTTGCCGAAACCAGGCATGAGGTTCCGGTAGAAGCTATCCTGCACGGCAACGATCTGGCCGAGACTACCCTGCTGGACGAACTCGCGGGCCCGCTGGAAGTTCGGCCCGGAGCGGTTCTGCACGCCCACCTGAATCACCCGCTTATAGCGCTTCGCGACGTCGATCATCCACCGTCCTTCTCGCACGAACAGCGTCAGGGGCTTTTCAACGTAGACGTCTTTGCCCGCTGCGCAGGCCAGCATAGTCATCAGTGCGTGCCAGTGATCGGGCGTAGAAATGACCACAGCATCGACATCTTTGCTATCCAGCATCTTGCGGAAGTCGCGGTATTTTGTCACGTTGCCGCCGACAAGGTCTGCAGCCGCCTCTAAGCGCGGAAGATATGTTTCCGCCACGCCTACAATGTTCACATCGGGCTGGGCTTTGAAATTCCGCGTGTGGATGCGGCCGACCAAACCGTAACCGATCATGCCAATACCTATTCGTTCGTTGGCCCCCAGGACGCGATCCCACGAGGATGTGGCAAGCGCAGTTGCTACACCGGCTTTAACGAATGCGCGACGAGATATTTTACTCGCCCCCTGTCCGTTGCCCGTCGCCCGTGACCCGTGACCCGAGCGACGAGCGACGAGCGACGAGCGACGAATGGGGCTCGTCCGACATTTTTCTTTTTCCTGCTTCATCTTTCATCTCCTAAGGCAAACTTGCGATGCTTGTCACCGTGAATATACTCAGGCTTACCTCGAACGGCAAATAAATACCGTAGAACTTTAATCCGCCTTACGTCTGGCGGATTAATCACATCCTCACCTTTTAGGCTTTTGCCAACGTTGATGGCAAGGCGATTGCTGGCTGGTTATGAGAGGAGATTCTTAGAAGATGCAGAAAAGAGTCTCTATTGCGCAGGCCGAGCCTGCTTGGTGATGCAGTAGAGATGATCCACGCCGCGCAACAATAAATTCTCACCAATGACCGCCGCGGAGGACCAGAACGTTTCGGCATCCAGTTTGTTGGTAGCAACGCTCTGCAGCTTGGGACCCGCCGCAACGACAACCGTCACTCCGGTCTCATCCAGGCAGAAGACCTTGCCGTCGCTGGCCCAGGCAGAAGAGGTAAAGCCGCGTGCCCCGGGCAATCGCTGGCTGTAGTGTTGCTTACCTGTCTTGGCGTCGAAGCACCTGACGGTCCCCGTTTGCTGATCGAGCTGGTACAGGCAGCCGGCGTAGAGAAGCGGCGACGATACCCTGTAGGTTCTAAGCGGGACGCTCCAGGCGACAAAAGCATTGCTGGTCTTACCCTGCTTGAGCGAGATGTCACCCGCGCCCCCGGGCCGGATGGCAACCAGCGAACCTCTGCCTCCCATCAGCCGATCGTAAGAGTCGACGTAGACCAGCTCCTGGTCGCCTACCGGCGTGATCGCGGTGCGGCCACTGCCGCTCATCTCCCAGAGGAGCTCGCCGGTCTCCGGATGGTACGACCGCATCTTGTTGCCGCCTGCTGTGACCAGCTCAGTCCGCTGCTTGTTCTTCCAGATATAGGGTGTTGACCAATTCGACTTCTCGTCTCGTGCGACGCGCCATAATTCGTCGCCCGTCTTCTTGTCGAGGGCCGCAAGAAATGACTCCTTGTGGTTGTCGCATTGGATGAAGATGCGGTCGCCCAGCAGCACGGGGGAGCTGCCGGTGCCCCAGCTCATTTGCATCGGGTACGCCCCCAGGTCTTTGCTCCAGAGGAACTTACCGGAGAGGTCATAGCAATACAGGCCCGTATTGCCGAAGTACGCAATCAGCCGTTCGCCATCGGTCACGGGCGTTTCCGAGGCGTATGTGTTGTTGCGGCTGATGGGAGTCCGTGGCTTGCCCTCGTGGGCGGTCTGCTCCCAAAGCACCTTGCCTGTGGCGCCATCGAGGCAGAGCACCTTCCACCGATAAACGACAGCAGGCGGCTTAACGCCGCCGAAGAAGCCAAAACCTGGGTCGAACTCTCCGCCGCGAGGTTTGGTCTGCTTGTCCGTCTCGGCGGTCGTCACGAAGATCTTGTCGCCCCAAACAATCGGCTGCGACCATCCCGAGCCCGGAAGCGCAACCTTCCAGGCAATGTTCTTGTCCGGTCCCCATTCTGCGGGGAGTTTTTTTTCCGGTGAGAGACCATTGCCGTCTGGGCCGCGCCAGCCCGGCCAATTTCCAGCGATGGCTGAGACCGCCGTCAAGACCGTGACTAAACCGGTGAAGTGATATGCTGATGTGCTCTTCGTACCTGACATTTGGAAGCGTCCACAAAACCAACCACAGATTTCGCGGATTAGCACCGAATCTAAGTAACGATCAGTGAAATCTGTGTAATCCGTGGTTTCGTTCGAAGTCCTTTATTTGAATTCGTCGTAAAAACGCCCATTTCAAGACCAAGATCTCACTTCTGCAAAAGTCCGGTAAGAAAGTCGGCGACCACCGCCGCAAACTGCGTCGGCTGCGTGTGGAAGGGGAAATGCTCAGCATTGTCGATAATGCGAAATTTCGCGTTGGCAAACACCGTGGCGTAACTGCGGCTGGCCTCTTCCGGCTGGAGATCTTTGGCGCCGTGAATCACGAGAACCGGCGCACTGACGTTTTTCAGGACCTGGCGGTAATCGTGTTGCTGACCCATGCTGAAGTATATTGCGTGGCTAATCCAGCCGCCAGCCTTTCCTTGCTCTGGAAATGCCGTGGAGGTAACCATCCGATAGTACCTGGCGAATTCGTCATTCAACGTCACCAGATCGGCTTCGCTCTTCGAGAAAATACTGCCGAAGTCAAAGTATCGCTGCAACCAGCCGCTATACTCACCTCGTCGGTCCTCGGGCAGGCGGGCTTTCACCTCCTCGAAGAGACCCCCGCTGGTGTTGGGCGCTACCAGCACATCTGCCGGCGCGATCAGAACCATCGCCGCGACATGTTCGGGAAACTCGGCTGCGTACAGAGCTGTTAGAAAACCTCCAAAAGAGTGACCGATGAGTATCAGTTTCTCCTCACCCAAAATCCGGCGGATCCGCTCGATGTCCGCAATCTGGGCGCCAAGCCCGAGCGTTTGATCAACCAGCAGTACGTTCTGATAGTAATTCCGGGATTCCAAGCGATCAATGGGGCGAGTCGATCGACCGCATCCCCGCTGGTCGTAATAAATGAAACGGTAGGAATTGGCCAGCGCCTCCAGACCGCCCCATGGTTTAAGGTGCGGACGCCCCGGCCCTCCGTGGACAACCAATGCGGTGCGTCCCTTGCCCACAGCGAAGTGATAGAGTTTGATGTCGGGTTCCATCACCCAGAAATTAGGGACACCTATCTGCGGGGGCGGCACAAGCGGTGCACGCAGATTCCTCTCGGCACGCACCATCCCAGGCTCGTATAGCGGCTTATACTCTGCTCCCCAGACGGGAACGCCGCTGACAGCAGCGATGCCAATCAGAGCAAAGACAATGGAGCTCCACCCTGCCAGAGTGCTGGCAGGGCTAACGGTTAACCCCGCCATCACATGGCGGGGTTCCCTCGCTGTAAATATGGACCGCCACCTGTTACGCGTTATAAGGTCAATCATTGTCCTCAATATCCCAAAGGTGCCCATGTTAATCCGCCAGACGTAAGGCGGATTAAGCCGGATAACCAACTGTCTGGGCGAAGAGCACACGCTGTTCAGGCCGCAGTTTTAACTCCGTGGCCAAGCCCGCCCTATTGCAATTGTGGAACCAAGCTGCCAAGCCTTGCGAGGCGGCGAACAAGAAGACGTTCCCGGCAATCAGACCCGTGGCGACGTAATAATATGACTTCTGGACCTCCGTATCCCCAATGTTTCGGTCCGGCTGCCCAGGCCCCATAACGTATCTGGTGAGATCCACAACGTAGAAGATATTCACCGGAGCTGTCGCCGCGGCACCCCTGCCGGACCTGGCGCGAAAGTCCCCGGGGACAACGGGAGTCAGACGGTGAGCAGCCGCCTCATAGAGGTAGACCCCTTCGGGCATGGCAACGTAAAGGTCGATTTCCTGCGAGTTACTGGCCGATGCGGCTGTTCTTCCCGGCTTTCCAAATGACGCCTTCTCCCGGTTCATCCCGAATGCTGCCCAGAGAAGATTAGACAGGACCTGTGGGGGAAGTTTCTCCGCGCTGATGTTGCGGATAGTCCTTCTTTCCTTCAGGGCCGCCAGCACGCTCTTGCCGCCGTCCGTCTGGGGTTTAACAAGCGTGATCGGCTGCAGGTCCTGGGTGGAGCCGGACGCTGTGGCGGCATCGTGGGCGAAGCTGGACGCTGTGCCGGCCAGCACGGCGAAGGCCGGCAAAGTCCTCAAGAATGTTCTGCGATTCATCTGATCTTCTCCGATCTGCGGTTTTTCCCTATCGGCGTTTCAGAATCGTAGGGCTGAGATGACTCATCTCTCGAAGGGGGATCTGCTGGACACAACCGAAGAACCCGGCTGTCGCCGGCATTGAATACAGGTTACGGAATCTTTCCCGCCAGGGGGGCTGACTCTTCAGCGGCCAGCCGCGCCAGCCTTCTTTCAAGCCTTTGTTGACAAAGGACTCAAGTTCCACTCTCATTTGCTCAGAACTCATTACTCCGGCCCCTTTTTTCTCAAGGATATTTTGCAGGACGCCATCTTATTCAGAAAGATAAGACGCAATTGTCAGCCCGCATATTTCACGTTGTTAAAGAAATCGTTGGCTGCGGCATGACTTGAATGACTATGACATGAAGGCGAATACTTGCTAACCCCTGCTTCCGCAGGGGCCAGCTTGTCCCCGCCCCTGCTTCCGCAGGGGTAAACTCGTCCCCGCTTACGCGGGGAGCGGGGATGCGCGCCCTGCCGCAAGGGATATATCCGGCAGGATGGCAAGTATTTGCACTTGGTGACTAATTCAGCGCGGAATACGAGCTTTGCCCGGCAGTGACACATGCCAATGCCGCAGAACCGCCTGCGCGTGCCCCGCCCAAGTGGACCTCACTGGATTGTCCACAACGTAACCGAATCCTGGTCTCTGACAAACACGCGGTTGCCCGCCACTACCGGATGCGCGTATGTCGGTGTGTCGGCCACCTTGTATCGTGTGATCTCGCTATACTGCTTGCCGTCGGGCTTCAAGACGATCAATCCGGCCTTCTCAGGCAGGGCCAGCAAAACCGAGCCAACGTCGACAATTGCGCCGAAACCGCCGAGCGGATTTGTATCACTCCAGGCTGTCTGGCCGGTCTGGGCGTTCAGGCAGTAGAAGTTGCCGCGATTGGAGATGGCAAACAGCAGCCCGTCTTTCAGGACCGGCGTGTTGAACTGCGGGGCGATATCCGGGTTGCTCCAAAGCTCGTTGGTGACAAACTTATCCCCCTGCTTTTCGATCTTTACGGCCTTGGCGCCGCGGGCCGCCCCCGTGTAGATTACCGTTTGCCCATCCACGATCGGCGTGGCGGCATTGTAAGCCATCCTCTGGGGCACAAACGGCAGTTGCCACAAGAGCTTTCCATCGGCTACGGCGACCCCTACGATGCTTTTGTTCGTCAGCGTCACGATCTGCTTGGTCCCCTGGACTGTCATCAAAACGGGCGAGGCATACTCTGGGCCTTCGCCGGCCCATTTCCATTTCACGTTGCCGGTGGCCAGGTCGAACGCCATTATTGCCCCATTATCCTTTGCGCCCAGTTGTGCGATGCACATCCCGTCCACAATGATCGGTGACGTCGCCGTGAAGAACTCGGGCACGACCTTGGGGAACTCGTCTTTTCGCCAGACGAGCTTGCTGGTGGCGGCGTCCAGACAGGACAGGACCCCGCCCACGCCGAGGGTGACGATTTTTCCATCCGCCACCGCAGGAGAGCTTCTGGGCCCCGGATGTCGAGAGGGCGCCCCGGTCACGGCCTGCGCCTCGTATTTATCCCGCCACAGTTCCTTGCCGTCTGCCGCATTTAGACATAGAGTGACCTCCTCCGCACCCTGCCGCGCAAAGACATAAAGCTTGTCGCCCACAAGGGCGGGCGTGGAATCACCTGGGCCCACCGTCGTTCTCCACTTCTGCGTCGGCTCCTTGGGCCATGTCTGCGGCGAGGTGAAGCCGCTCACCTTTCCATCCCGATTGGGTCCTCGCCACTGAGGCCAATCCTGCGCGAAGACACAACTTGCGCTAATGAGAATCACACAACCCACAATCCCTGCGATCAATCGATTCGTGTTCTTCATGGCAGCTACCTTTCAATTCTCTTTGATGAGCCCGCGTTGAGTTGCGCACGCGGCAACCGAATACTACTGCGGACTCGTCTATTACACTCTAATCCGCTCTGAGTGATGTGTCAATATAGTTGGCGAAGCACCAGTGAATTTTGCAAGGTTGCTTTTCAGACACGGATTTCACGGATTTTCACGGATTTTGACGGATTTAACAGTGTTAATCTGTGTTAATCAGTGTCTAACTCTCCTTTTCCGTGCGTGAAGATAAGTTACCTGCTCTATAATAGCGTTCCTGGGCCTGCTGTTTATCAGAACCAAAATAGTAATGTTTGCCCTTAATTTTCTTGCAGCATTGGCCTGTTTTGTGTAAAGTAACAGGCAATTTTATTTCATTATTTGATATAAGTTCTTTTTTGGGAACCTATTAGGGCGGTTAGCTCAGGCGGCTAGAGCGCCTGCTCGACACGCAGGAGGTCAGAGGTTCAAGTCCTCTACCGCCCATTATGGTAACCTCTTGTAAAACAAGGGCTTATTTCTTTATGGCACCTGTTGCGTGTTCTACAATTCCCTCTTGAGAAGAGGCAAGATGCCTGTGTTGACGGTTAGCGTACGAAGCAACAGAGAACAGGAGATTGGCTATTCGCCTGGGAACTCCAACGAAGATTCGGAATTTGCAGGAGGCGCTACACGCCAAAGCGTTACTTGTGTGCGAAGGCGTGAGTTCTTGTCCGAAAGCCGGATGCGGGAAAACCGCACGTCCGGTTTGATGAGCGGGGTGTGGAAACGGAGCATGGAGAAGCTATTGAGGCACCGACATACGAAAGGGTCGGTGAACAGATAGGCTTATCCTAAACCACCGTGCCACATCTCGACTCTATTTGATTACCAGTTAAGTCGGAGAGCCGAAATGAGTATACAGAAAATATCGGACGGAGTCCTTCTTGTTGTATTACCTAAAGAACCACAATTGCGGGATGAGCTGGCAAAGATCAACGAAACTGTTTGCAGCAGGAGTGAGTCTAACGTAATAATTGATTTCTCCTTCGTAGAGATAATAACATCTTCAAGCATCTCTAACCTGATCATATTACACGACTTGCTGTCTAAGCGTGGGCGTAAGCTTGTTCTGTGTAATGTTGCCTTGCCGACCAGAGGCATTTTCAGAACGGTCGGCCTCGAAAAGCTCTTTGATTTCGCCGCTGACAAGTCTTCTGCTTTAGCGATCATTCAGCGTACAGAACAGCTAAGAAGCCCGCGTACGGTGGGAAAGGAAGATCCAGATGATTAAAGCAAAAGACATTATGACAAAGGATATAATTAGCGTGAAGAGGAATACTCCCGTATATGAGGCTGTGGAGCTTCTGGCAGAAAATGATATTACAGGCATGCCGGTAGTCGAAGATGATATGACCTTGCTTGGGGTTATTAGTGAGAAAGACGTATTGAGGCTGTTCTACGCTGATGAAGAGGAAAAAAACAAGCCTGTTGAATTTTTTATGACTCAACCTGCAGCCTGCTATGATGAGAATGATAGTTTACAGAAAATTTGTGATTTCATGATGATTAATCATTTCCGAAGAGTCCCAGTAATATCAAAGGAAGGAAAAGTAGTGGGAATTGTTAGCAGGCCAGATCTTGTAAAATACATCCTCCAATTGAGACGTGCTGAGACTGCACATGCCGAAGCCTAAGTGCCTAAAGTCCGGAGTGCCTAAAGTGCCTAAAATCATAACTTTGAACTTTATCCGCCAGACGTATGGCGGATTAAGCTCACTTTAGACACTTTAGACACTTGCCCTGAAGAGCGTAACCCAATTGGCGTTTCATTCGAGAAAACACGCTTTCAACCTGCCATCGCTGGTTGTACACGAAGCACACGGTAGCCGTCCCGGATGCGGATAAAGTCCCCACAGACATGACTCCAACAGGAAGAGAAAAGTTTCCATCAGCAGCCGAGTCCAGAAGGAAATGGCAAACATGCTCTTGGGAATGAGCTTTGGCACAGTCTGCATCACGTTGGCGAAGGATTGATTCAAGTTGCTGAGCCTTTTGTTCCCAGGCTGCGGCTTGTTCAGCATAAGCATCATGCTCATAAGAAGTTATCGGCACAGGCTGCTGAGGAGCACAAGATAAGGCAAGAGGCTCCAAAGGCGGGCTTGGCTCAGAGAGCTTGAGGCACTGGATGAAGCCTCGTGTCGGTTGAAAGGGGGGCGTTAAAGTGTCTAAAGTGAGCTTAATCCGCCATACGTCTGGCGGATAAAGTTCAAAGTTATGATTTTAGGCACTTTAGGCACTCCGGACTTGTGCGAAGTCAAAAAATTTTCACCTATACTCTTTTTTTGTTGAAAGGCATGTATCCAGGAATCAAAATACGTGAAAATACGAAGCCCGTAGATGTGAGCCTGTTTAAGCCTTCCCGCAGGCAAGAATGCAAGAACAAGATTACAGCGGTGTCTTGCCATCTGAATGACGGTCAGCTTAAGCAGTTACTCAGGGAGAGATGCAATGAAGATGAGAGGCGAATCTATTCTTAGGATTTCGCAGGTGATTGTGTTGGTGGGGTCGGCCTTTCTGACAGGTTGTTCTGGGAACACGCGTGCCCTTTTCACCAAGCCGGAACTATTTGCTTACCAGCGCCTGGCCGTGCTTGGCCTCGAACCCGAACAAGAACAGATATTTATGGCTTGCTATATAAAGACATTTCCCGAGAGAGTCATAACCTTCATAGAAAGGGGCAGACTAAGAGAGGTCGTCAGTGAGCAGGATTTATTACAGGGAC
This sequence comes from uncultured Pirellulales bacterium, assembly GCA_964567045.1. Lineage (GTDB taxonomy): Bacteria > Planctomycetota > Phycisphaerae > Sedimentisphaerales > Anaerobacaceae > JAFNGF01. Next base: position 29,944 of record CAZMLE010000022.1, read on the forward strand.
GATTGGATGAGAATAAACGAGCCCGAATAAAGAAAATCCTTGGCGTCGAGGCGCTTATAATGTGTGATTACCATTCTGCTGAAGAAGGTCGCGGTGACAGAAAGAAATTGCGCGTCCGGATAGTGGACAGTGAGACTGGAGCCATTGTCGGATCGGTTGTGACCGAGGCCTACGTTCACTTCGAAGATCACGCCCGGGCTGCGATAAAGGCACTCAAGGCAGACCTTTTGGGTGGAGGGTACAAAGGGTACTGGAGTGATACAGACCGCTCGGGGAGCAGCCCAGCCCCGATGATGTAGGCAGTGCGCTCCAATCTTGCGGCACTGCGAATTAGAAGGCATCTTTCCTCTTGGCAAGCCCGCGGGACGTCGCCCGTGGCCCGTGACCCGAGGGACGAGCGACGAGAGACGAGCCACGACCTCGTCCGTCGGATCAACCCATGTACCTCATATCCTTCTTCTAACAGAAACTCAGCCAGGTAACTGCCGTCTTGGCCGGTAATACCGGTTATAATTGCCTTCTTACCCACCTGAAGCTCTTCTCAGAGGAATACTCAAACGGGCATACCAATCGTCAGATTTTACGTTTGTTACCCGGCACCGTCGCCAAAACGCTGCTGCATTACTCTTAATAAGAATAGGGGGCTGTCGAGATTGCGGCGCCACATCCGTCTTGGTTCTTTCGCAAGACGGTATGCCCATTCCAAGCCAAGTCTGCGAAGCCATGCGGGAGCCCATTTCACGTTTCCAGAGTGAAAGTCGAAGGCAGCGCCGACAGCAATCATCGCAGTTGCTGCTATTTTGCCCACATGGCTAGCCATCCATTTCTCCTGCTTGGGCGACCCTAAACCTACCCAGAGGATATCGGGCCTGGCGCTATTTATGTCCTGGATGATCTTGGCGTCCTCCTGAGGTGTCAGCCTTCTGAATGGAGGACTATAGGTTCCTGCAACCTTCAACCCGGGAAACTTCTTGGCCAGTCGCTTAGCTAACATATCAGCGACACCAGGCAATCCCCCGTAGAAGAAATGGCTATAATCTTTTGCTCTGCCCCACTCACACAGTTTGAGCATCAGCACAGGTCCGGTCACTCTACCGCGATGAGGGTACGATAGCAGCTTGGCCGCCAGTATGATTCCTACGCCATCGGGTAAGGTCATGTTGGCTCGGTCCGTAGCTTTGCTAAGTTCATCGTCAGAGTCGCACATCAGCACACTGTGCGGGGGGCTAAGTGTGAGATAGTGCCGCTCACCACTGCGCCTCCATCGGTCGATATTCTCCATAACGGCTCGGTAGTCCACCAAGTCAAACTGCACATTCAGGACCTTATATTTGCGGTATATTATCTGGTCAGAGGACACAGAACATCCCCAAGCCTAAGTGCCTAAAGTGCGGAGTGCCTAAAGTGCCTAAAATCATAACTTTCAACTTTATCCGCCAGACGTATGGCGGATAAAGCTCACCTTAGACACTTTAGGCACTTGCTCTGTAATCGGCTAATCAGCCGGTCGCCGCAGGTTTCCAAACCGTATTTGCCCCACGCCTTGGCCGCGAGTCTTCTGAGAATCGGCGCCGCTCGCAGAAAGTCGCTCATTCGGACTCTGACTTCACCAGCATAGAAATCTCGTAAGGATCTGACGCCCAAGGTATTCTTGTCCCTGCCTGACAGGCAGATGAGGAGGAGTTTCAGTGCCAGTACCCTTTTTAGTTCTCTGTCATTCAGGTAGTTCTCGGCAAAGAACGCCTTGGCGATGTTGTAGAGGATCAGGCGGTCATAGCGATTTGAGGAGATGGTGATTGAGCTGCGGTGCGACCGAAAGAATGAGAGCACCTGGTTGACAAAGGCAAATCTTGGATAGTCCTTTGCGGTGAGTAAGTAGATCAAGGCGTCCGTACCGAGGGTGTGCATGCTGAAGTCGCTGCCGATTTTATTGGGTACATCAATCAGGAGATTTTTCTCCAGGTCGGTCCTCCTGAATATGGCATTGGCTGGAGAGGTAGGCACCGGCCCATCCAGCAAGCACTCGCGGATAAACCACATGGTATCGTAGAGACCGGTTTCTCCAATGACATACTGTGTCTTTTTCTTGCCGGTTTCCGCACAGAACAGCTCCGCCGCCGTAAAGACGAAACCGACATCTTCATGCTCAGTTAGATAGGGCAGGCACGTCTGTATGAAATCACGGGTGACGAGGTCATCAGACCACAGTATCTTGATGTATTCGCCACTGGCGCGGTCTAGACACTTGCGCCAATTCCTCGCTGGGCCGAGGTTCTCCTGGTTGCGGAAGGCAATAACGAACGGATATTTGGACGCGTAGTCCTGGATTATCTGGTAGGTGCCGTCGGTGCTCTGATTGTCACCCACAATGACCTCGATGTTCTGATACGTTTGGCTAACCGCGCATTCCAGAGTCTCTCGAATCACATCGGCCCGGTTGTATGACGGGATCAGAATACTGACTTTTGGTGTGCGCATGACTCAAAGAAGGCTCCAAACGCGGCGATGATGTAGTCTATGCAACTTTCATTCAGACCGGGCCACACGCCGATCCAGAATGTGTTTTCCGCAACGAAGTCGGTGTTTGTTAGTTGCCCCCCAACTTTGTAGGCTATCTGTTGTTCTGTAAAGACAGGCTGCCTCAAGATATTGCCGGCAAAAAGCGGCCGGGTCCCAATCTTCTTCGACTCCAGAAATCGCGTCAATTCCGTTCTGGTCAATCCACGGTCAGGCTTGACCGAAATAGCGAACCCGAACCAGCTTGGGTCACTGCGCTTGGTGGGCTCCGGAAGTATCAAATAGCTTTCAAATCTCTGGAGCTGCTCGCGGAGCGCCAGCCAGTTCTCTTTGCGTTTGCAGATGAACGCGCGCAGCTTCCTTAACTGGGACAAGCCCACAGCCGCCTGCATGTCAGTCACTTTAAGGTTGTAGCCCAGGTGAGAGTACGTGTATTTGTGGTCATACCCCTGGGGCAGCGAGCCCAACTGCAGATCAAACCGGTGCTGACAACTGTTGTCTTTTCCCGGTGCGCACCAGCAGTCTCGCCCCCAGTCACGGAAGGAATTGACGATGCGAAAGAGCTGCTGGTCGTCTGTCACAACCGCACCGCCCTCGCCCATCGTGATGTGATGGGCCGGGTAAAAGCTGTGAGTGGCAAGGTGTCCAAAGGTTCCTGTCAGACGGGAATCGAATTGACTGCCGAGAGCGTCACAGTTGTCTTCGATTAGCCAGAAGTCGTGGTCGGCGCAGATCTGGCAGATACTGGCCACATCGAAGGGATTGCCCAGCGTGTGAGCCAGGAATACCGCTCTGGTCTTGTCGGAGATCGCCTTTTCGAGCTGGCTAACATCCGCGTTGTATGTCCCGATTTCCACGTCCACAAAGACCGGGACCAAGCCATGTTGTACGATGGGAGCAATAGTAGTTGGGAACCCCGCCGCGACCGTTATTACTTCATCACCTTTCCGTAGCCGTCGGCGACCCAGCTTGTGAGAGGTCAGAGCAGACAGGGCCAGCAAGTTTGCCGAAGAGCCGGAGTTGGTCAGCGAGCAGTATTTTGTGCCCAGGAACCTGGCAAACTCGCTTTCGAACTGCTCGGTGAATCGGCCTGCTGTCAGCCACATATCCGCGGAGGATTCTATCAGGGCGTACAGATCCGCCTCGTCAAGCACCTTACCGGATGGGGCAAGATAGCTTTGGCCCGGCACGAGTCTATTCTGCTGGTTGATGCACCGGCAGGGAAGTACAATAACCTCTACTTCATCCCCCAAGTTGGCATCGACGGTGATAGCCACCTGCCTGGATTCAGCCAATTTGGCTTTGAACATCTGACAGTGCATGGACGTTCTCTTCTCTCCACGGAAGACCTTTTGCCTTGGCCGTTTGCACGTATTCATCGATTTGGGACACCGTCATATCAAAGGCATGTGCCCGACCATTGGTGTAGAAAGCTCGGTACCAGGCGGCAGTCTCCCTGACCGCGTCGCGAATGGAGTAAACCGGCCTCCAGGCCATTAGTGAATTGGCCTTGCTTGTGTCCAGCCTGAGCACACTATTCTCGTGCAGTGTGTCGGTCCGCCGGACCTCGTATTTACCGTGTCCCCAGTGCTCTAGGAACATCTGCACAATCTGCTCCACCGTTATCGCTGCCTCATGGTCCGGGCCGAAATTCCAGGCGCCTGCATATTCGGACGGGTGCGTGTACATCAGCGCCCCGAGGCAAAGGTATCCGGAGAGAGAGTCCAGGACAAACTGCCATGGTCTGATTGCTTTCGGACTCCGCAGGGCGATTGTCCGGCCTCGTGATAGGGCTCTTACGCAATCCGGCAGAAGTCTATCCTGTCCCCAGTCACCGCCCCCGATGATGTTTCCGGCACGTACAGTTGAGATCGTCACGTGGCTGCTCCTGGTCTGAAGCTGGGGATCAAAAAATGATCGTCTATACGACAGTGCGGCAAGTTCAGCGCATGCTTTGCTCGCGCTGTAGGGGTCGTAGCCTCCAAGCGCGTCCGTCTCGCGGTAGCCATAGACCCAGCCTTGGTTCTCGTAGCATTTGTCACTGGTGACAATGATACAGACCCGTACCCCATGCGCTGCACGGATCGCCTCCAATATGTTGAGAGTCCCGAGCACGTTCGTTTCAAACGTCAGCTTAGGCTGGGTGTAGGAAAGTCTGACCAATGGTTGGGCCGCCAAGTGAAAAACAACCTCTGGATTGTGCTGCCGAAAGACCAAAAGCAGCTTCTGGCCGTCCCTTACATCACCGATGACATGCTGGTCGATCTTCGAGCCTATCTTGGCCGTCTCGAAAAGACTCGGCTCACTCGGAGGATCCAGAGCGTAACCGACCACGCGGGCGCCCAATCGCTTGAGCCAAAGGCAAAGCCAGGAGCCCACGAACCCAGTGTGACCAGTCACAAGCACAGTCCTGTGCCGGTAAACAGCCAGTGAGGCTTTCGACAGTTCAGTCGCCGATGTGTTTGCTTGCATTCGACCTTCGCAGGGCCTCGTCGCTCGTCGTTCGTCCCTCGTCGCTCGGGTCACGGGCGACGTTCGGCGCTCGTGGCTCGGCGCTCGTGGCTCGGCGCGGCCCCCGGTTCGTTGTTGCGTTGATCCTTTTCGCTCCAGATTCTCCATGGCGGATGACCGGAATCCCACAGTTTTTCGAGCTGGCTTTTGTCACGTAAGGTGTCCATGCACATCCAAAAGCCGTAATGCTTATATGCAGTCAGCTCACCGGCCTGGCACAGATTCTCCAACGGAGCTTCCTCCCACGGCGTCTGGTCTCCTTCGATGTAATCGAAAACCTCCGGCTCCAAAACAAAGAAGCCGCCGTTGATCCATCGTCCGTCGCCAACGGGCTTTTCTTTGAAGCTGACCACATTGCCGTGTTGATCCAGTTCCATGGCTCCGAATCGGCCTATGGGCTGGACCGCGCTTAAGGTTGCGTGTTTACCGCCTTTCCGGTGGTACGCCAATAGTTCGAGGATGTTTATGTCGCTCAGGCCATCGCCATAAGTGAGCATAAACGTTTCATTTGCAACATACGGCTGGATCCGCTTGATTCGGCCGCCCGTCATCGTGTGTAGACCGGTATCTATCAGAGTCACTTCCCAGGGCTCACAGTTGACGGTGCGGGGAACGATACGACTTTGCCGCATGTCGATAGTGACATCGCAGTTATGCAAGAAGTAGTTGTGGAAGAACTCCTTTATCAAATAGCCCTTGTACCCGAGGCAAATAACAAACTCGCGGAATCCATAATGGTTGTAGGTCTTCATGATGTGCCAGAGGATGGGCCTTCCACCAATCTCAACCATCGGCTTGGGCTTCAGATGGGTTTCTTCTTCAAGCCTCGTTCCGAATCCGCCAGCTAAGATTACTACCTTCATCTCATACTTCTCTATCCGGGGCCTTGGCCCGTCGCTCGTGGCCCGTGACCCGTCGCCCGAGAGACGACCGAGTAGGGACGAGCGACGAGCGACGGGCGACGAGCCACGTTATAGGCACTTTAGTCACTCAACACTTTAGGCACTTTAAGCAGAGCGGCTTCCAAAGCCGGCTCAGATCGCTCCTCAGGTTGGCCAGACTGTATTTCTCTGCGATGCTTAGTGAGACATCATTTGGAGTCTTAATCTTCAGAGCCTGGGCCATGGCTGTGGCGAATAGTCTTGGATCCCTGTCAGGGACAACGAAGCCATTCTGCCCATCAACAACCATGTCTCTGGCTCCGCTGACGTCGGTTGAAACGACCGCTCGACCACAAGCCAGAGCCTCAAGCATGGCTACAGACCAACCCTCTTTGTAAGAACCGACGACAACAACATCGCTGGCATTGTAATACTGTACGACCTTCGCAGGAGGCTGAAACCCTGTAATCAGGACCGCTCCTGCTCCCCGCGTCTTCCTGTCGGAAGACAGGAGCGGGGGCTCGTGGATTGCCTGTTGCAGGATGGGCCTGTCCTCGCCGTCACCGACAAAGACCAAACGTGCGTCCTGGTGTGTACCTCGAAAGAGAACGAATGCCCGAACCAACAGATCCCACCCTTTGACCTTGTTTATTCTGCCGCAGGTAACGACGACGGGGCCCGGCCCATTGAAACCGAGCGCTTCTCGCGCTTGATGTCTCGGCATTGGCCTGAAGACGGACGTGTCGACTCGGGTGGGGAATTGGATGATCCGATCAGCCGACAAAAGCCCTCTGCTTCGCCGAGCCAGAGCCGTGATGGCCCTCTTGTCGGCGCAGGCAAGGATGACATCAGCAGACCTCAACGCGGCAAAGAACTTGACATCATACAGTGAGGCAAACGGCCTTGCCCACATGTATCTGGCCATTCTCAGAGGATTGGCGTGTCCGGGTGACATGTAGCACAGGCTGTCCCATCCCCACTTCGAAATCGCCATTAGTGTCTCGGGAGATTGCGTAAACGCCGATCGAATCCCGGATTCAAGTATTTGCTTTTTACACTTGCTTATATCAAGATACGCCGTTATGCGCGCCGGCACCAACGGTCTTGCGCCCGATGCTGCTCGGCGCCCCACCGCGAGGAAGCTGTATCGCCGGCCGTCGAACTGTTTTGTGACCCAACGTCCCGTAGGGGTGTCATCGGTACTGATCCCTACGAGAGCCAAATGGTTCCCAAAAGCCCTCATCATTTGCCTGGCAAACGACAATTGCCCGCCAACCGGGAAGCTTTCAAAATCACACGGCTCGATAAAAAGCACTTTCGACATTCGCTCGTCGCTCGTCGCTCGTCGCTCGTCTCTCGTCCCTCGGATCACGGGTCACAGGCGACGGGCGATGGGTCACGGACAAGGCCCGCCCAGAATCCTAATGCAGCATAGCACATTGCCAAAGACGGGTCATAAAAACCGCCTTGCCCAAGCGAGATAACGATGAATATGACCAGGGCTGAGAGCACACCTTGAAATGCCGGGTCCTTCAGTCTGAGCAGGTAGCTTGTGAATCTGGTCAGTTTGAAGTGCCACCAAACAATTCCAGCCAAGCCAAACAGGCCGAACGCATGGGTAAGACCCAGCCAGTCATTGTGGGCGCCAATAGATTGGCCGAGATGCTCGTCCATGATATCTCGAATGCTCTCCATTCCCTCGCCCCCAATCTGCGCACCTATGGCGCGATCTACAATATGGTTCAGCGAAATGGACCAGAAGATGTATCTGCCTGACCCACTTCCTTCACGCGGATTCAGTTCACCGATCCGGGCCAGCAGGTCTGCCCCTGCCTGAGTCCGTAGGATAGCGCCAGTCGAAAGACCAAGAGCCAAAATAGCCACCGCGACCTTGCCGCAGGAGGTTCGGGTCTGGGGCGTGGCCACGAACCAAAGCAGAACAAGAAGTAGAGCTGCAAAAGCCGCGGCCAGCTCGGTACGCCTCATGGTGAAGAAGACCGAGATTAATAAGAGCAAAACACCAAAAACAGAGTGGCCGCGGTCCGGAAAGGACCTCAGAAAAATAGGTAGAGTTGACACAATCAAAGCAGCAGTAACTGCAGGTTGATCAATGAGGCCGGCGGTAGCATAGCTGCTCTGATACGTGGCTGCGGTATGTCCGGCTGCCAATCCGATAGCTTGAGATATGACCATGAACAGCAGGACAGCCCAAGCACTGAGCGTAAGCCAATACTCGCTGCACAGTCCGCTTTCTGCAAGATGGAATGCGTTTGCGAACACAAGCGAAACGAAAACCAGTTTCACAGCGAATACGAGGTTCTCATAGGGATAAGGCGCCACCAATAATGTCACTATCGCATAAGCCGACAAGAATATCAGAGGTCGAATGAGCGGGTGAAACAATAGGCGAAGACGCCCGGAGAGAAATAGCGAAAGAACCATTGTCAGACAGAGAAGGCCTCTAAGCATCTGCGCTAGGCTGAGGCTGCCTGCTTGTACATCGGGGGAGCCTGTCACACGATACACGGTAGTGATCAGGGGCCCGGCGACCACGGCGAGGGTGCAGGGAACTACTTGCCAGCTCCACGAATCATTCCAGACTTTTGCCTTCGTTATTTTTGCGGCCAAAAAAGTACTCATATTGTACCTATATGGGCTAAAATTCCGAGTGCCTAAAGTGCCTAAAATTTAACTGGAGACACTTTAGCTCACTTTAGGCACTTTAGTTCACTTTAGCCACTTTAACCAGAGATGCCTGACCTGAAGAAGAGATTGTCCTTGTTGATGCCATAATTCCCATTATTCTTGTCTTATCTATTCTCCAAGCCAGCGTGTCTTTTACTCGGTGAAAAACCCTTATCCTTCTGAACATCCGGGAAATGCCGGGAAAAGAGCCTTTGCCAAACCTTTCGCGGATCAGTTGCATTTCCATTTGGAGAATATCCTGCATCGTTGAAGTCTTGGAATTCGGATGCAGGCGAAAAGCCGATAGGTAATCCGTTGAAACCGCAATCTCGCCTATCCGGCGAAGTCTAACAAACAAGTCAGCGTCAAAGCAAAAACGAAGCGATATATCTAATCCGCCGGCCAGCTCATAGGCGTCGCGAGTCCAAAAGGTTGCCATCTGAGGCAATCCGTGTCCATAAAGTAGCATTTTCGCCCAGGTTCGTTGAATGGGGAGATTAACCTTCAACGCCTCACCGAAAGGTCCAATTATAATGCACCTTCCTGCCAGGGCGACGGTCTTTCCATCTTGAGGAAACATATTAGCCACAGTAGAAAGACAACCAGGAAGCAAAAGGTCGTCACTATTTAGCCAGCCCAGAATGGCCCCGCTTGCCATTTCAAAACCCTTGGCAATTGCATCGGCCTGTCCACGGTCGGGTTTAGTTTGCCAATAAGCCAACCTGTCGGCATATCGCTTAATAATCTCAACGGAATTGTCTGTTGAGCCGCCGTCCATGACGAGATACTCAAGATCAGGATATTGTTGATTAAGGACCGAAAGAATGGTTTGCTCAAGGTACTGGCCCTGATTATAGGAAGGCGTGACAATTGTTATTTTTGGCAAGTTCAAATTCGATTTTCGATTTTGGATTCTGGATTTTCGATTTGTGTCTTACAATCGCCAATCGGCACTGGCAAATCGCAAATCTCCGTACTTGGCACAACTATCCTTTCATGCCCACGAGATTCTGTTCCCGTGAAAAGTCTGCCGGCCGCTGGGCCAAGCCTGAAATCCGCCCATACTTATCGAAATGGTGCATACGGTAGCCAAGCCTCTCAAGGTAATCCCATATCTGGGTCGCTTGATACCCGAAGCCAATAGTATTGATGTCCGCCAGCTCTATTACGATCGCCGGGGCGGCGCCGTTACTTAGCATTTGCACAGCACCCTGAAGCGCCAAAAGCTCCGCACCTTCGATATCCATTTTAATCAAATCAATATGGTTTATAGCGGATTCCTTAACATAATAATCGTCCAGTCTTATTGTTTTTACCTGCTCATACCCTATGACACTAATCTTTTCTTCTTCCCGCCTATGACGGCCTATAGAGCCATAAACCTCAGCACCAGGCTCATACATAGACAATCTCGCGATTCCTTCATTATTTGAGAGTGCTACTTTATTTAGCCGACACATGGCAGTGAGGCCATTGAGTTCTACATTGTATTTTAGCTCAGCAAACATCCTGCTGCTCGGTTCAAAGCTGTGGACCTGCCCGGCAGGCCCCACACGCCGAGCCGCCAACAATGTGTATTGTCCAAGGTTCGCTCCGGCATCAAAAAAAACCATCCCTGGCTTAAGGAACCTCATCACGAATTTACATTCTGCTTTTTCAAACATTCCATTTACATAGATGTCCTTGCCAATGACGTCGTGTGCATATATTCTTACCTTCAGATCTCTGCCCAGCTTGGTTATTACCGCCTTGTTAGGATATCGCCTTTTCATGTACCGCCAGGTGATCGCTCTGGGGCTAAGTAAGTCCCTCGTGCGCCAAATCACATGGCGACAACCGCGGTACAAGATCGACAACATCATAAAACTCCTAATTCGGACTATGAGCAATTAACTGGCGCGATCACGCGGGCAGGTACTCCAACAGCCGTTGAGCTTCCGGGAATATTCTCTCTCACTACTGCATTTGCACCTATTATGGCATTATTTCCAACCTCAACGCGTCCGAAAACTTTAGCGCCCGCACAAATCGTAACATTCTCTCCTATGGTTGGATACTCATGTGAACAGTCTTTAGGATAGTTCTCACCTATAGTAACCCCCTGCAATATCGTGCAATTAGCTCCTATCTCGGATTTGCCGCCAATCACAACACCAACCGGGTGTGCCAGTACAAACCCAGCACCGATTTTAGCGCTGGGCACTATGTCAGCTCCGCTTTTCGATAAGGTCCTATTTCTAATCATTGTGGGTAGAAGTATTAATCCCTTAGCGGCGAGATAATTAGCGATTCGATACCAAAACACCGCTCTGAAACCCAGGTCCGTACAATGCCGATACATAAATCTTGGAATTGTGCATTTCTTACCGATTGCTCGCTCACAATCGAGTTTAATCGCCTTGATTAGCGACACAGTATTTTCCTACCATAATGTTTTGTTGTACAAGCAAATATATGGTACTCGCCAACATTCCCGACAGAGTTGCTACGCACACAATATAAACCGTCATTTTTCCAGTAAGACATATAGCCGTAATTATCAGAATAACATTCGTGAAGGATTGGACGATATTACCTGCTAAAATGTGTCTTACTCTGCCCGTCCCCATTAACGTATAAAAAGCTGGCACGCCCAGCAAATTAAAGTAAGTTCCCAGCAAAATGATTTGAAATGCAATACTGACACCGGCAGTGTATCTTTCGCCCAGCCATGTACGCAACAAGCCGGATGCACAAAGCGCGATTATTGCATAAATAAATAACCCAGCAGTCATAACGAGCTTCATACTCTTACCATTTATTGCTTTTATTCTATTTAAGCCTTGTCGTGAAATGTTTGCATTAGCACGGCTGATCTCAGGCATTGTTGCCCTCAATCCCGCTTCAAACAAGCCTCTGATTTGCATACTTGCTGCCAAGGCAATCTCGTAAACTGGCACCGTAGCAACCCCTGCATATCGAGAAAGCATTAACTTATTGAAAGGACTGAAAAGCATGCCTATGAGGGAGCCTCCAAATACGCCGCTGCCAAAATGTAGAAGGCGTTTGAGGGAACCCCGCCATGTGATGGCGGGGTTAACCGTTAGCCCTGCCAGCACCCTGGCAGGGTTCTCAAAATTCGTCACTTGAAGCAGACGAAGTCGTTCAATACGCCGAATACAAACAAAGCTCAATAGGTGATTAACCAAATACGACAGTGTGTTTCCTATAAGCAGCCCGACGATCCCCAAACCCTTATAGAGCAGCAAAGCAGCGGCGATGATCCCCGCGACCCTCGCGGCAGCCTGGATGTAGTTGGCTAGATCCATCCGCCCCAGACCGGACAGGGCTGCATCGAACACCTGCACGACAAACACGTAAATGCTCAAGATGCCAATGTATGGCACCAGTGAGGAAACCGCTTGAGCATTGGCGTCGCTCAGTTTGAATATAGCGACAATCTTGCCCTTAAAAAGCAGTATTGTAATCAGGACAACCGACCCGCTCAGGCACAGTAAGACAAGAGCCGTTGTAATATAACGTTGAATGGCTTCAACATTGCCGCGGCTATACTCTTCAGCAACCAGCTTGGTAACCGCCGAACCGATGCCGAGATTGCCCAACTGTGCAAAAGTCAGGACAACAGAAAGAACGAGCCAGAGCCCATACTTTTCGTAGCCAAGGTAGTACAAATAGATCGGGTAGCCTACCGCCATAACGACAGTGTTGATAACTGTGGCTATCACTCCGGAGGCGATATTCAGACGTAGCTGGGACGAGAAGAGTTTCTTGATCATGAACTAAGTGCTTCCCGGCAGGGCGACTGTGTTGTGCTCGTCAATCAAGCGACTAAACAGCGTTGCTCTATGTCCGGCTGCTTCCAGAGAGCCACCGGCCCAAATGGCAATCTCCAATTCCTGCCACACACCAGTCTGGCCATCGCCAAATGGAAGGGTTACCGTCACTATGTGCGACAGGTTACCCCTGCGTTGGGTTCCCGCAAAGCGGGGTCCCTCGCAGGGGCAAGCTTGCCCCTGCCCCCGCGTGGGTATGACGCTCGGTGTCCGCCAGACTGTTGTGTTGATGCGCCCGTCTTCATAGCTTGTCTTGAGAGAGACCCATACAAAATTCATCTGCTGCGCCGCCTCGCATATAGCTAACCAACATTGGTCAAAGTTGCGCACCTGACGAAACTGCAGTTGCAGGTGCTCGAAGGTAGCCCTCTCTTGCTTTTGGCGCTGAGTCAATACATATTTCTCTTGCAGCCCGATCAGTGTCTCCCGCAAACCAATAGTCCCCACGGCCTGGAACAATAGCACAATCAATAGCAGGACGCAGCCAAAAACAATTAGCGAGCCGATATCCTGCCTGACCATCATGAACAAACCCAAGCCGGCAGATAGAAGGGTCACCAAGTAGATCGTCACCACCACGTGCCGCTGGGCAAGACCCAGGTCGAGAAGGCGATGGTGGAAATGACTTCGGTCGGGGGAAAAAAGCGACCGCCGTTCCAAGAAGCGGCGCAACATCGACAGTAGCGTATCGAAAATCGGAATGCCCAAGGCCAGGACCGGAAGGGCTAAGCCGACAAATGTGGCCGACCCTTCGACTCCGCTCAGGGCAGGCTTGGCCAGGCACATCACACTGGCCGCCGAGATGGTGAAGCCCAGAAAGAGACTGCCGCAGTCACCCATAAAGACCTTCGCCGGATTGAAATTGAAAAATAGAAACCCTGTCAAACTCCCGAGCAAAGCAAGCATTAGTATCGCCATAACAACCTGTCCGCTATATACAGCAAATACGGCAATAACTCCGCAGGCAATTGCAGAAATCCCGGCTGCAAGGCCATCGAGGCCATCGCTCAAGTTGACAGCGTTGGTGATTCCAACAATCCACAGCATTGTCAGCGGCCACGAAAACCAGCCGAGGTTCAATGTGAGCCAGTCTGCAACGTTTAACGACATTATGCGCACACCCACGGCAGAAACAGCTATTGCGGCAGCCAATTCGGCAAGAAACTTTATTCTGGCCGGCAGACCCCTGATGTCATCAATTAGACCCACAACAAATACAAAAGCCGAACCGCAAAGCAGGACAATGACCTTCGGCAACATATTCAAGCAGGGATTTTGACAGGATTTACAGGATAATCCGGATAATCCTGTTATCCCGTCTAATACAAAATTGGGGAAAGCTGTACCTATTGCGTTCTGCAAGAGGAGCGCCGCCAGCACAAGAGAAATGGTCGATGTGAAAATAGCCACGCCCCCGATGCGCGGGATAGGCCTGGAATGAATGTTGCGTGTCCCGGGCAGGTCGAGAGCATTGATTCTGCCCGCAAGGAAGATCACAACCGGTGTGATTACCAGCGCAAGAAAAGCAGACCCAAGATATACACAGAGATAGCTTTCCATCGCCTAAGGATTCCAGGTACGCAGGAGTGATTTTGCCGTGCGCGTACGCCGTCCCCGTCGGTAGCGGGACACGCAATTTCCGGCTTCCAATCCTTTCTAACGAGCGTCCCCTCGGCCCTGCTCCGGACGGGCCTGCTCCCCTCCTGGGGCAGGATGCACCGAAAGGTCTGCGATAAGCATCTCGGCCGCTTTGAATTCCGGACGAATTCGCAGGCAAATTCTCGCCTCGCGAATCGCCGAAGCTTCCCTGTCGGTCTTTGCAAGTAACGTCGCGAGAGCAAAACGCCATTGCACTTGGCCGTAGTCCAGATCAAGCGCACGTCTGTAGTTTTCCATTGCTGCCTCATAATCATTTTCTCTTGCGCAGATATTGGCCAGAGATGCTAATGCCCAGGCAGGGGCATCTGACTGCCGGCACTTTAACTTGAGCAGCTCAACGACACGGGTCCGGGCCTGTTCAGCCCCCGTGCCCTGTGGCACGCCCATCTTGGGCGTGTTTTCACGGGCTGGAAGCCCGTTCCACAGCAGATTGGCAGCCTGACTGAGCCAGTCTGTGTTGTCGCCAGCGAGCTTAACGGCCAAATCCGGCCGGTCTAAATGGTTTATGAAGAAACTTGCCAGCTCTCTGAAAAGTGAGCCATCAAGCTTGAGCGCTCTACATAGTTTGGCAAATGCAGCGTCAAAGAGGTCGTCTTCGGCATCCAAAACGCCGGCCACGAAGCAGGTTGTGGGGTCGCAGGGTGCAAGGAGGTATCCGGTTTGTATATGCTTAACGCCGTTCGGGTCATCCAAAACAGACTTTTCCAGTTGGCCAGCCACGCAATAGGCAGGTCCGAAGACCGGGCATAGAACCCGAGCCGCGTGCAGCTCGTCAACGATGCGAGGGACCCAGGTATAGGCAGACAAGTCCGTCGCCCGTTGCCCGTGACCCGTGACCCGAGCGACGAGCGACGAGGGACGAGCGACGAGCTGGTCGACTATCCGGCTTACAGAATACCAGCGGTAGACATTCAGCCAGTGGCGATAACTTACATTCTCCGGCTGATAATCTGCCGCAGCGGCAGCTTGAGATATTAACTCCCTAAATTCATCGTTAGTTCCCTGCCAGTCTTTCTGCCTGAGATTGCCTTCAGCGATAAGTGCCCTTTTCCAGTGGGCCTCAGCGATTCGCGCACTATCAGCGCCCAGAATAGCCCAGATCCAGACCGTCGATACACAGACAAGAACAGCGATGGCCGTCGCTCGTCGCCCGCGACCCGTGACCCGAGCGACGAGCGACGAGGGACGAGCGACCAGAGCTATTAGTAGCGCACAGGAAACGGCTGAAAGCATAAAATTAGCCGGCAGATGCTGGCCAAAGTCGCTCAAACTATGAAGCATAATGGCCATCAGGCCAAAGCCCAAGCCGTAGGCAGCAGAGCGAATAGGCGTGTATGCACTTCTGGCGTTACGAACGTAATTGACCGAGACTATAATGCCGAAGACCAGCAGAATGGCGAGGCCAATAATGCCGGTTTCCTCAGCAGCCTGGGCATATTCATTTTCTGCATGGCTTGCCAGATCTGGTATTGTTGAGCGGTCGAACATCGGATAGACCACTTCGTGCGTACCAAGACCGGTACCCAGCAGCGGGAATTTGGTCCAGGCGATAGCAATATCGTTCAGTATTTGCCATCTGCCCGCCAGACGTAAGGCGGGTGAACCTTTGTACTTGTCCGCCAGACGTAAGGCGGATTGATGCAGCTCTCGAAGGGAAGCCAATCTGTCGTAAACTGCGTCAAATCCTATGTATAGGACACAGATAAATGCGCCCAGCGCCATAAGGACCATAATCCAGCCGGGGCCTTTGAGGGATTTTCTGGAGCTGAGCATCAAGGCTGTAAAACCCCCAGCGATAAGCATGCTTACCATACCCCCGCGAGTGAGCGAGACAAATATCGAAGCCGCCCCGAGAATGACCATGACTATGAGCAGCCAGGTAACTTTTGCCCGCGGAGAGCTAAAGTATTCTGCTACAAGCGGCAGGGTTACTTTTTTGCCGGCAAAGGCTTCGTGCAGCCTTACCATAATAAGACCCAGCGCCGCTCCAATCGAAAGGTTCATAAATTGCCCAAAATGACTGTGATTTATGAAAGTACCGCTGTATGCCTGGCCTGAGCCTGTTGCTACAAACCAGTAGATCTTCCCGTTTCCAAAAAGGTTCTGGAGCAGCGCTAAGATAGCTACCGCCGCACCAATAATCGCTATCGCTGCCAAGAGCCGCTTTATCCTCTCAGGCCGCCTGCAAATGTTAAATGTCACTACAAAGACAGCACCGACGGCTAAAACCAGCCTCAGGTCATGCTTTGTCGCATGCGGATAGAAGCTGAGGGTCATTGATGACAGAATCTGGTTGGCATTTGGCAGGTCACTTAGAAGCTCTTTTTTAGTAGCCGCCGTATTCGGTGAGATTATCTGTACAATACCCGTTGGCAAAGGAATAAGCTGGAATATTGCTACAAGGATGAATACTGCTACGGGAATATATGCCCATGACCAGACCAGCCCTGTGTCCCGACTTGGGGTCGGGACAAGTCTAAGTAAGAAACAGATGCAGATAGCTGCTGCAAAGATTATGACCAGTTCTTCGCTCCAGGCTTCAACTGCCCCATAAGAAAATGGCATAAATGCAAGGAGCGATATCAAAAGCCATTCGACAGCTCTATCGAACTTCACCCGCCATACGTCTGCGGTGTGGCACGGGCTTCCAGCCCGTGAAACACGGCCAAGATGGCCGTGCCACGGCAGGCCCTCTGGCGGGCAAGTCTCTGCGGTGATTCCTACCTTGTCATTGGGAAAACGTATCACCTTTCATCCTCAATCCGTTGAGCTTTCATAGCTGGTGAGCTGTTCTGCGATGGCCGCCGGTTTCCTTTCGCCTGCCTTGTTTTTCTGGCGGCCATAGCGGTCATAGTTGTAATAGTAGTATCCGTAGCCCCCGTGATAGCCGTAGCGGGCACTTTTTCTACGGACATCGTTAACCACCGCCCCAAGTATGTGTGCGCCTACACTTGATAGCGCGTCACGGGCCTGCTGACCGGCCTTTCTGGTGGATCTTTCCGCCCTTAGTACCAGAAGCGTTATATTGCAGATAGCAGCAAGTATCTGGCTGTCGGTGACAGACACAACTGGCGGCGAGTCGATAACGATTCGGTCGTATCTTTCGCAAAGGTGCTCTAAGGTTCTGGCGAAGGTATAACTATTTAACATCTCAGATGGATTAGGTACAGCCGGCCCACTTGGCAGGACTTCCAGGTCCTTGATCTCTGTGGGCTGGATTGCATCCTGCAAAGTAGTAGTGCCGGCAAGGACACTGCTAAGGCCTTTGTGGTCATGGTTGAGCTTGAAGATTTCGTGTTGCATAGGCCTTCGGAAATCGGCATCGATGATGAGGGTCTTTTGGCCCGCCTGGGCCATGGCAATAGCTAAGTTGCTAACCAGGCTCGTCTTGCCGTCAAGTGGTGCAGGGGAAGTAATAAGCACCGTCTTTGCCTCATCTTTAGGTGCACCAAAAAACACAGCGGTGCGTATTGTGCGATAGGCCTCTGCAGCGCGGGAACCGGAGTCCAGATGAACCTTCTGACCACGGTCTATTATGCTTTCCCTGCCGGACATCGAGGGTACCGCACCCAAAACCGGCAGCCCAAGAACGGCCGATATTTCCTCAGCCGAGTGTAGCTTCTGGTCCAGCAAATCCAGGAGCAGTGCCAGACCCGCCCCCAGCATAAGCCCAAGAACCAGTGCGATGCCCATAACCCGCGCCCTCTGTGGCTTGGATGGGCTGGTGGCAGGCCGGGCCACCTCAAGAATACTTATATTAAGAGCGCCGACATCCTCGGTGACATTTAGTTCCTTGATTCGGTCATCCAGAATATCGCAGAGTTTTTTGGTCTGCTCCCACTCCGACTGTAGTATTGTGTATTGCGTGAGTTGCTCGTTAAGCTCCACGACCTGTTGGCGCTGCTCTTCGAAGTACTTGGTGATCTGGTCTTGTTTTTCCTTCGCGGCCAGGTACTGCTGTTCTGCCACCTGGAGCTGTGCCTGGGCGAATTGCACAGTCAGACCGGCAATCCTCTCTTGTATATGGGCGATCTCAGTGTCCAGCGCCTTGATGGCAGGGTGGTCGGGCTTAACCTCCCGCAGCCGGTCTGCGCGGCGAAGTCGTAGTTGGTCAAGCCTTGATTTAAGCTCTGCCTCCTGCCCATCCTGAGAAACATATCCACTCTTGCTCCGCTGCGCCTCTACAAACTGCTTCAGCATGGTTGGGTCGCTCACCATCTTCGAGGTCGTCTCGTAGGCGGACCTGCTTTCAATAGCTGCAAGCTGGGCCTCCGTCAAAACTGCAGAAAGCCGATCCAATCTTTCCAGTATTACATTGCCCTGGCTGCTTTCGAAAGCAAGCCCTATGTTT
This sequence comes from uncultured Pirellulales bacterium, assembly GCA_964567045.1. Taxonomy (GTDB): domain Bacteria; phylum Planctomycetota; class Phycisphaerae; order Sedimentisphaerales; family Anaerobacaceae; genus JAFNGF01. The sequence goes on from CAZMLE010000022.1 coordinate 48,381, forward strand.
TCCCTCTTAAAGTCCATCATCGCCCTGAGCTTTTCAGAAAGCTCTTGACTGCGTCTATCCTTTTCATTTTGGAGGATTTTCAGCACTTCCGCCGAAGTGCTGCGCTTGCGCGTACCGTGATAAGTTACGTAGGAATCCACCAACGCATTTACTAACTGGGCAGCCTCGGCCGGATAGGGTGAATCAAACGAGACACTGATAATCTCGTCTTTCTTACCTACCGTTACATCGATGGTCTTCTTGAGGTGCGCAATCGGGTTATCCACGTTGGCAAACGTTTTCAATTGCCCTATACCAGCCGTATCAATCGCGGCAGCAAGAATCGGCGTGGATTTGAGCAGTTCTGTCTGGGTATAGAGGTAATTCGTAGACCTGGTCATGACCCCTTCTTCAGTCCCGGTGATTATTTTAGGACCTGTCTGCTCGACATAGACCTTGGAAGTGCTGGTGTAAATAGGCGTCGACTTGGACAGATAAAGGAAACCTGCTGCCAGAGCTAAAGCGATGCTAAGCAGCAGAATCCAGCGGCTTTGCCACAGACAAAAGATGAGGCTTTCATGCACGGGACCGGAAAAAGGAATGTCGAATATTGAATGACGAGTTCCGAACTTCGATATTCCTTGTTCAATATTCGGCATTCTTAAGTTGAGATTCTCCTGTTGGTTTATCATCGTGTTCACCATCGTTCTGTCAGCTCTGATTTTTTTAGACGGGATAACAGGATAATCCTGTCAATCCTGTCAAAAGGATGCCTCGATTGGTCTCAGCGCCACACAGGCACATAAGCTCCAACATGAATGCTGAACATCCGCTGCAGAAACACAGTTGTACGCGTTCGTTGTGTGTGCTCCACAGCGACAATATCGTTTGGCTTTATAGGGATACTCAAGGCAGTGGCACGGCCATCCTGGCCGTGGCCCACGGGCTGGAAGCCCGTGCCACCTACGACCTGGAAACTCGCGCTGGCAATCGTACCGTCTGCTTTGAGGCGGTAGATTGTAGCGTAGCGCGGCTCAGCATCTCTATCCAATCCACCTGCAAATGCCAGCGCCTGCATAAGGCTGTACCGCTCCTGGGCAGGATAGGGGAAATTGCCCGGCCTGTTTACCAAACCTATGACGGAGAAAACGGGTACACGAAGCGGCTCAACTATAACAGTATCACCCTCATCAAGCGCAACGTCAGCAAATGGAATGTTCAACCCCTTCACTGGGAGCACAATCCCGAGTTCATCGCGATTCTCACCTTCCTGTAGTTTGGCGATACCTTCCTCCCTCAAGCTCTTTTCGTGCTTAAGTACTTCGGAAAGTGCGTCTCGGAGCTTCTCCAACGCCTCATCGGACAGCGTACGTATCTGTTGCTCGGAGCTTGCAGCTCCCTTCGCAAGGATAGTTCCATTCTCGCTCGCGCTAATGTTGTAGGCGGGCTCTAACTGCCCCGCGAGCAAGGATAGCTGTCGTTCCACCTGAGCGGTTGAAACTGCCGGTTCCTGCTCCGCTAATTTCTCCGACAAGGCTCGCCTCTGAATGTTGCTGCTAACATCTAACAGGTCGAGCAGCACCACCTTTTCATCTCGCTTTACAGTCAGCAGGCCCGTCGTACCGGACGGCGTCAACTGGACAAAAGACAGCCGGAGTCCAGCTCCTTGGAAAGATGTGTAGTCCAATATTTTTACCGCCGACTGCGCAGACGTCCATCCTCTGTCGTCCATCCTCCATCGCCAGACGATTGATCCCCGCTTTCGCGGGGACAGGCTTGCCCCTGCGGAAGCAGGGGGACGCGGCACGAGGGACGAGGCGGTCTCAGTTCGTCGCTCGTCGCTCGGGTCACGGGTCACGGGCGACGGGTCACGAATTTCGCGGTCATGCTGCTTAGCGGAGGAATGGATTATCCGTATAGTAGCAGCCCCATCCTCAACTATGCCGCCAGCCTCCATAAGAAGGGCGACAAGCGACATTTGGTCACTTCGCAGTGAGTAAATGCCCGGCTTCTGAACAGCTCCCGTAATGGAAAGCTTTGCCGTTTTGTACTCCAATATCTTGGCAAACACAGAGGGACGCGTGACCGCGTACGTAGGATAATAAGCATTGACAACGGCTGCTTCTATTTCAGCCAAGGTTTTACCTGCTGCCTCGATCTCGCCGACCGCCGGCAGCGTGATAGTCCCACTTTCGCTAACCCGGCAGACGTACGGAGTGGCGTTTGCCGTGACCCTGGGATCCTCAGCCGTGACGATCTGCAAAATCGTCGGCATAGTAAGCTCAATCACTTCGCCAGCGACGACACGGTAAGGTCCCTTGCTTATTCTGGCTCGGACAATTCGTTCCAGGTCAACAGCCGGACCGACAGGACCGGCGTTCTCGAAGTCAGTCAACTGATCTGCCGAAGGCAGATACACCTGATCCTGGCATGAGAGCTGGCAAAAACAAACAATTAGGGCGACAACAGAAACAAAGATGCTGCTTCTGTGATCAGACAAGTAGGAGAAACTGCGCTTCACCAAGTTCACGTTCCCCGCCTCCAATCCACCATCGCATCCTCAGATGCAAAACGCCTCACTCTGTTTGCCATAGCCCTACCTCCTTGCAAAACCAATTATCCACATGAGTCTCAGGTCACAGATTTCTCCGTTGTGGTTTCCCTGAGCTGCGGTAATCATTCCCTCCAATGTGATGTTGCCGCTGGCGCCAGAGGTGGCCGGAATGGACTGCGCGGCGCCGGTCTATACGGTATGCGTATCGGCGGCCGCTTCATCATTCCTGCCGGCACTGTGTTCTGCAACATATCTACGGGCGGGTCGTCTTCGCTTCGGCGCGTGACGACAACCGTCTTTAGTGTGAAAGGATCAAAAGCGGTCATCTCTCTCATTTTCAACACCATCTCATCATTCTTGTTTCCGATACCAGCCAGGGCAGCCCCCACTGTAGCACTAAGCCCTGCAAGGACCGCAGAAACAAACGCTCCCCACAACACTATGGACTTAAGACCTGATTTGTCTCTTTTACCGACCAACCACTTGTTTTTCATGTCCATCTCCTCATGCCTTGCTTGTAGTTTTCATAAAAAAAACCCGACAGAGCATTGGTCAGCTCTGTCGGGATCGCTTTTCGTAAAGTAGCATCCTTCAAAAACTCAGAATTTTAGGCTCTGCAAAACAGCTCTTAATTCGCCCTTATTCTCCTTTACTGTTTTGATATCAACTTGTCTTATTTGACCTTCACACGTACTGATTTACAAAACCTCCTGCTCCTCATCTACGACCTAATCTTACCTATTGTAATAAGTTACCAGCCTTCTTGTATTTGTCAAGAAAAAATTATAGGACGTTTCAGATTTTTTTCTCATATTCTTGTTATCTGTGAGACCGGCCTCATTTTTGGCGTAACCGTTCACGGGGTAACATATTGAATTTTGCCCCCGATCCACCCTGCCGGCAATTGTCAATTGTCAATTTACAATGTGTGCTCTGTGTTGTCTGGTTTCCCAAGAGCCTGATGCCCTACGCCCTGATTTACTGGTAGCCTGATTCCCTTTCTAAGGTCAAGATTGCTTCGGCCTTAACCCGCCGACGTATGGCAGGTAAAGGCCTCGCAATGACGCAAAACGCCGATTTATCCGCCAGACGTACGGCGGGTTTATCACTGTGAACGGCTATCTCTTGGTTCGCTTGAGGCTATCCGCAACCCGATGTTGAGCCTTAACCACGCGTGCCCGATTAACGGCGGAGAACGCTGAGAGCGCCGAGAAAGAATTTACAATTGTAAACTCAGCGGGCTCTGCGGACTGAGCGGTAAAAACCGAGCGGACCGCGAGCCAGCCCAATCTAACCGCTCCGGACTTGAGTTTATCTCCTGAATTTTCCAGATTTTTCTTGATAACAGCTTGGCTAATCTGGTATAAATAGGATTGCTCGGGTCTGCGATTTGCTGATTCTTGCTTTATGGGATCGTTAGGTTTTTCAGGAGGATTTGTGAATTGTTAAGGTGTAGGGGTGTGACGTGAACACTGTGCCGGGCAAGTGGTGTTCGCGCATTGCACCTCACCGCTTGTATTGGAGCTTTTGAAAGAAGGAGGTAACAAGAGTTCAGAGTTTTGAATTTAGAATGAAGAATTCTTAATTCTCAACTCTTCATTCTCAGTTTCGTTTTGGCGTGCGGCCAAAGCACGGTCATCTACAATCTTTTCGAAGGAGGATTGCTATGTGCAGAAAATTGATTTATGTGATTCCTTTTGTTTTGTCGCTGGGCGTGGTTCTCGACGCCAGTGGGCAAGGGTTGACCGGCCGGTATTTTAATAACATGACGCTCAGCGGCTCGCCGGTCCTCACCCGCATAGACCCGACGGTGGACTTTGCCTGGGGCGACCCTGGCTCTCCGGACCCGTTGGTCAACGTGGACCAGTTCTCGGCGCGGTGGACGGGTGGGGTTGTACCGCTGTACTCCGAGTGGTACATATTCTCCACCAACTGCGATGACGGTATTCGTTTGTGGGTAGATGGTGTGCAGATTATTGAGAAGTGGGTCGCCCAGTCGCCCACCGTGGACTACGGTACTGCGATCGCACTGAAGGCTGGTAAGGCCTACAGCATCAAGATGGAGTACTACGAGGATGGCGGCGGCGCTACCGCTCAGTTGTACTGGGAGAGCAACAGCCAGGCCCGACAGATCATCCCCGCGGGCAGCCTGTTGCCGACATTTGTGCAGTTGACAGCCCATGCGCCGAACCCCGTTGATGGCGCCACAGGCGTGACGACGCCGCTGTTTCAGTGGGGGGGAGGAGATACCGCTGCGTTCCACGATGTGTACTTCGGCACCAATCCGACCCCAGGCCCGGCCGAGTTCAGAGCCCGACAGGCCTGGACGGTCTATTGGCATGCTCCGGGTCTTACGCCAGGGGCCACTTACTACTGGCGAATAGATGAGGTTGAAGCTGACGGAGTCACCATTCATAAAGGCGATGTCTGGAGCTTTACGGCTGCTTCCTATGCCGGTCATACGCCGAATCCAAAGGATGGGGCGAAATGGATTGGTCTGGATACCGACCTTAGCTGGGGTGCAGGTGTTGGCGGGGTCTACCACGATGTATATTTTGGAACCAGCCAGACCGATGTAGCTAATGGCACCGGCGGCACATTCAAGGGTAAGCTGGGCGTTCTAACCTACGAACCGGGGACTATGAAGACAGATACGACCTACTACTGGCGAATTGATGAATATGATTCCGGCGGTAAGAAGACTCCAGGCGTTGTGTGGAGCTTCACAACCACCAGTGCCAGCGCAGGCATAAAGGGTGAATACTACAACAATATGAATCTGACTGGTGCTCCCGTGCTGACCCGTATAGACCCGGGAGTCGACTTCTACTGGAACCCGGGGCCGGTGGGTCCGGGAGTCAACGAGGACGGCTTCTCAGTTAGATGGACCGCCGTGCTGGAAGCACCTTATTCCGAGCCGTTCGTCTTCACCACCGGCAGCGACGACGGCGTACGCCTATACCTGGATGGTGAGCTGATTATTGATAACTGGACCGAACATGATCTTACAGAGAATAGCAGCGTACCGATACTGCTCGTTGCAGGTCAAACCTATATGATAGTATTAGAGGGTGAAGAGATTGCTGGAGAAGCAGAATGGCACCTGTATTGGCGAAGTCCCTCTATTACTCCGAGGCAGGTCATTCCACCAGGTCCATTGTCCCTGCCGGTAGGGGCCAGAAATCCCAGGCCGGCTCACAAGGCTACGGATGTCAAGCATACACCGAAGCTTATGTGGACGGCGGGCGAAAAGGCCCTCAAGCACAACGTGTACTTCGGCACCGATGCCACTGCGGTGGAAGATGCCACTACGGCCTCAGCAGGTATCTATCGAGGCCAGCAGGACCTTAAAGTTACCAGCTATGTCCCCACCGAAGCTCCGCTGGCGTGGAATACAACCTACTACTGGCGTATCGACGAGGTCAACGGCGTGGACTTATGGAAGGGCGGCATCTGGAGCTTTACTACCGCCAACTTTATCGTTGTGGAGGACTTTGAGGACTATACTGACGATGTTGGCAGCAGAATCTTCCAGACCTGGAAGGACGGCTGGGGATTCTCCGAACCGCCACCTGGTTATCCCGGTAACGGCACCGGCTCAGCTGTTGGTTACAGTCAGCCTCCATTTGCTGAGTTGACTACCGTTCATGGTGGTGGCCAGTCGATGCCGTTAGGCTATGACAATTCCGGAGCGACCGGCAAGTCCCGCTACTCAGAGACGGTGCAAGAGTGGGCCTCACCGCAGGATTGGACCATAAACGGTGTTAAGGCGTTGACCCTGTACGTGCGAGGCAATCCGCCGGACTTTCTGGAAAGTTCGCCCGGCAGCTTCGCCATGAGCGCCGAAGGTGCGGACATTTGGGCTGGGACGGACGAGTTCCGCTATGTCTACAAGCAACTGTCAGGCGACGGCGAGATCATCGCACGCGTCGACCGCATAGCTGGACCGGGCAACAACGAGTGGCGAAAAGCCGGCGTTATGATTCGTGAGACCCTCGATCCTACGTCCAAGCACGCGTTTATGGCCGTGACAGCACTGGCGAGTCACGGTCTGGCTTTCCAGTACCGTGATGGCATCGACGCCGACGATTCGGACAGCGAGCATGGCATTGACGTTCAGACCGCACCGTACTGGGTCAAGCTGGTACGCAAAGGCAACGTCTTCACGGG
>CAZMLE010000023.1:0-54693 GCA_964567045.1 uncultured Pirellulales bacterium
AACACATCAGAGAGGCGTTCTGCCGGCAGTGGTACGAAAGCGACAAAGCCTGGGACGTGATGACCATGAACGGCCCGGGAGACGGTGACTCCATCGCCTGGAATGCGCTACTAAACTACGCTCGCAGCAACGATCTTTCCAACTTCGCTAATTATCAAGAAATCGGTAAACAGCTTGATATCCCGGCTTTTGCCGACTATTTGATTATTCAGTTGTGGTCGGGCAACTGGGATTGGCCGCAAAACAACTGGATCGCCGCCAGAGAACGCTCGGACAAAGGATTATGGAGGTTTTATATCTGGGATGGCGAAGGGGGAATGTTTCCGGATCGCCTAAATACCGTCTATTTCACGAGTTTGAACACACAGGGAGGTCCCGTCGCCGTGCTCTACCGCGCCCTCAAAGCCAACAGCGACTTCCGGCAGTTGTTTTGCGACCGTGTTTATAAACACCTCTACAACAATGGTGCCTTAACCGAGGCGAACGTAAAGAAGCGATTTTTTGCACTGCGCGACGAATTGCTGGGCGTCATCCCCAACATGGATATGTACGTCCTGAATACGTGGGTGCCGAAGCGTCTGGGCATTTTTGTCGATGCTTGTACCCGCGAGGGTCTATTTACGTTTGGAGGTCCGACATTCAATGTGAACGGCCTTTACCGGCAAGGCGGCCACGTCTTGTACGGTGACAGCCTGACTTTCACCAATCCTCGTGTCTGGGGCGAGATCTACTATACTCTTTGCGGTGTTGACCCACGTTCGCCGACGACTTCGCAAGGCACCGGCGAGCCTTCAAGCGCTGTACTTGTCACTGAGGATGCGGCTAAGCGAGTGCTGACCCCGGCCAGGCCGATAAGCGACAACTGGAAAGGCGGGGCGGCCTTCGATGACTCAGCCTGGATAAGCGGCACAGGCGGGGTCGGCTACGAGGCAGAGTCAGGCTACCAAGCACTTATCAACGTCGATCTCAAACAGCAGATGTACAACCGCAATACTTGCTGTTATATCCGGATTCCGTTTGCCGTGACCACTACGGAGCTAAGCGAGTTCAACTTTATGACTCTGGGGATACGCTACGATGACGGTTTTGTGGCCTATATAAACGGCATTGAAGTTGCCAGGCGTAATTTCACCGGCGTTCCAGCCAGCACCTCTCAGGCCAGCGCCGAGAACCCCGACTCTTCGGCGGTGATGTTAGAGAGTCTCGACATGTCCGCGTACATCAACGCCCTACGTCCGGGCAGCAATATCCTGGGTATTCAGGGCGTGAATATTTCATCCGGCAGTCCCGATTTTCTCATCTCGGCTCAGCTTATTGCCGGAAGGAGCAGTTCTTCTACTGTCGGCGGGGTTTCACCTGCGGCGATAAGATACACCGGGCCTATCACATTGACCAGGAGCACACAGGTTAAGGCGCGGGTGCTCAGCGGCAGCACCTGGAGCGCACTTAATGAGGCTGTCTTTGCAGTAGGTCCCGTGGCGGAGAATCTGCGAATCACCGAGATTATGTACCATCCGCCGGATACCGATAGCCCAAGCGATGCAAACGAAGAGTTCATCGAGCTAAAAAATATCCGGAGCGAAACCATCAACCTGAATCTGGCACGCTTTACCAACGGCATCGACTTCACTTTCCCCAGCGTAGAACTGGCGGCGGGCAAGTATGTTCTGGTTGTTAAAGATCAAGCAGCTTTTTACGCCCAATATCCGGAATTTTCTGGTCTTATTGCCGGCCAGTATTCCGGCAGTCTGGCCAATGATGGAGAAAGAATCCGCCTGGAAGATGCTGTCGGCCAGACGATAATGGATTTCAAATACTCTGACGCCTGGCGTGACATTACCGATGGGCAAGGTTTTTCTCTTACCATAGTAAACCCAACAAATCCTGACCCAGATAGCTGGGGCGAAAAAGATTCCTGGCGGGCAAGTGCGTTTTACGGCGGCTCTCCAGGCTGGGACGATACCGGCATTATTCCTGAGCCTGGCTCGGTGGTAATAAACGAAGTATTGGCCCACGCCCACGCTGACGCCTCGGACTGGATAGAGCTTTACAATACTACCGGCGAAGCGATCAATATCGGCGGCTGGTTCTTAAGCGACGATGGCAACGACTTAACCAAGTACCAGATTGCCGATGGCACGGTCATTGCCGGTAACAGCTATCTTGTATTCTATCAGGACCAGCATTTCGGCAACGCCCGTGATCCTGGCTGTCAGCGGGCTTTTGCCTTAAGCGAGAATGGCGACCAAGTATATCTGTCATCGGCTCAGGAAGGTGTATTGACCGGCTATCAGGAGGTGGAGGATTTTGACGCCTCCGAGACGGACGTAGCGTTTGGCAGGTACTATAAAGGCAGCACGGATAACTACAACTTTGTGGCGATGAGCGAAAATACGCCCGGCAGGGCCAACGCCTATCCGAAGGTCGGGCCTATCGTGATCAATGAGATTATGTATAATCCCGGCTCAGGCAATCAGAATGAGGAGTATATTGAGCTATTTAATATAAGTTCCGAGCCGGTGACTTTATATCGTTACGATAAGTCTGAACCCTGGCGCTTTACTGATGGCATAGAATTTGTTTTTCCTTCCGACCCTGTAGTTACGATACCTGCCGGCGGGTATTTATTGGTGGTAAAGCATCTGGATACTTTTACTGCCCGATATGGTGCAATGCCTGCCGGGGTGGTGGTTGTTGGCCCTTATGATGGGCAGTTGCAGAATGGCGGTGAGAAGGTAGAGCTAAGTATGCCCGGTGACGTGGATGTATTTGGCATACGCTATTATATTCGGATTGACAGGGTAAGTTACAGTGATGGTTCTCATCCTGAGGATTGTCCTGGCGGCGTAGACCTCTGGCCTACCGAAGCCGATGGCGGCGGCTTATCACTATCTCGCCGGGTTTTTTCTGTTTACGGCAACGATGTAGCCAACTGGAGAGCTGCTGCTGCCTCACCTGGTTTTGTCAACCCGCGAGATGGCCCGCGCTAAGAGAGGAAATATGCTGGGCCATCGATGGCGGTGAGATGACGCAGTGAAATGAGATTTAGCTGGATTTTTGCAGAAAAAAATGTAATAAAATCGTGGCGTCAGCGTCTAAAACGATAGAGAATAAGCGTCAAAGAGTTTCTCTGCACATTTTTGGAGTGGAGTGAACATGACGGAATCCATTCTTATTTCGCTATTTACTGTCGGGCTGATCACCGTTTTGATTGTTGGTGAGGCGCGAAAGCTACTTGCCACAGGCAACTTTGCGTATGGCTGAGGCGGGACCTGCCGGTACTCGTGGCGAGTGCCAGTCCGCCGGAGGCGGATCAAAGGTAAGTACCAGGTGAAGGTGGATATTAATCTGGGGCCTTTTGGAACTAAACATGAGGAGACCTGGCACTTGATACGGTAGAAGCGCACTTCCACGAGCATCGGCGGGCAACGAGACAAGTTTCTCTTGCTCGCTTTTTTATTGGGACAAAAAGGATAACAAAAAGGGAAAGGAGCGAGACAAATGACAGAAAAGTGAACGGCAGAATCAGAAGTGCCACAGAGAAAAGAGAGGAAAATTTTTTTAAGGAGTATGGCCATGAAGAATTTAGCCCGAACGGAGAAAATTTCGCTAATTATGTTAGCTTTTGTCCTCTTTTTGTTTAGTAGGGTTTGTGCCGGTCCACCTTTGCCGACACACAACGTGGAAGGCAATAGCGGTGTGTTTATTACGAGCACTGCTTATCTGACAAATCCGCCGGAGCAAGGAAAGATTTGTGGCCTGCCAAGTGTATCCGGCACTTTTGCCGCTATAGGAGAAAAGGACTTTGAATCTGTTGTGGTGACAGAGAATATCTGGGGCAGGGTGGAACTCGGCTACGCACTGGAACGCATCGGATTGGGAGACTGGCCGGACGATGTGAGGACGGCTACATCAGGTGCTGTTCATGTTGACAACCATGTGTTTCTGCATAATTTTAACACACGGCTAATGGTGATCGAGGAAGGCGGCTTTGACCGCGCCTGGATGCCGGCGGTAACTGTCGGTGCGCATTTCAAGTGGAACGAAGGTCTGAATGATATTGACAGCCAAACGGGTGGACTTTGTGACACGAAGGGTGCCGACCACGATTCCGGAGTGGAGTTTACCGCTGTCGCAACCAAGACAATAAGCGATTGGTTGCCTCGCCCGCTTATCGTATCGGCAGGCCTGCGCAACGGCGACGGGATACATACCGGTTTGCTTGGTTTTGCCGGCGAGCGGCGGACAACCTTTGAGGGCAGCGTTATCTATTTCCTTACGGACAGGCTATTGCTGGCGAGTGAGTACCGGCAAAAATCCGACCTGTGCGATCAGTACTCTACGGGGGGCAAGCATCTGATTAAGGCTGAAAATGACTGGTGGGACATTTGTCTGGGTTACGTAATCGATGACCATTGGACGGTTGCGGGCGGCTACGCCAACTTTGGCAATATCCTGAATCACCGTGAGTGCAACGTGTGGGCAATCCAATTGAAATACGAATTTTAGGGAGAGCTATTATGAAGACTATGGATAACATCGGTTTAGCGGAAGTTCAAGCCGTTTACAGCGGTCCCGAAGGCGAGCTTTGGGAACTGATTATGGGAGAGCAGATTCATATAGGCGGTTTTGTTTCTTCGATGGACCTGGCGGACAAAGCCGGCATCGGGGCCGGCATGAAAGGTGTGGACCTTTGCTGCTGCAATGGAGCAGGGATGCGCTTTCTGGTGCGTTTTCGAGATGTGGCGCAGATGACCGGCGTGGACGCCACCGAGAAGGTTGTTGAGCAAGGCCGAAGTCGATGTAAGCAAGAAGGACTGTCGGACAAAATCAAATTCGTCCTTGTGGATGTCTGCGACAGTAGGCTTGAAGACGCCATCGCTTGTTTCGTCTGGGGAGAGGACGCATGGTGCTACGTTGTCGATAAGGAAAAGCTGATTTCTGAGGCGGCTCGCATCGTCGTACCGGGCGGCGTCATCGCCTTTACCGACTGGATTGAAGGAGAGGCCGGACTTACCGATGCCGAGGCAGAGCGATTCTTGACTTTCATGAAGTTTCCCAACGTTCAGAGCATAGACGGTTATCGGGACCTGCTTGAAGATGCCGGCTGCGAGGTGATTAAGGCTGAAGATACCGGCAGGTTTGGGCCGTATGTTGACCTATATCTGAATATGTTAAGGCTGCAACTGACGTACGATGCTCTGAAGATTATCGGTTTCGACCTGGAGCTGATGCAGAAGATGGGCGGCGAAATGGCTTTTATGCAGCAGTTAGCACATAAGGGCAAAATTGCTCAGGGTCTGTTTGTCGCCCGTAAGAAAAAGTGACCGAAATTTTGAGGTTTGGCAAAAAATGGCAAAATGTTGCGATAAAAAAGGAGAAGGACGCCGCATAAAACGTGGAGTTGAGAACCCCGCAATAAATTGCGGGGCTAAATATTCTCGCGAAAATGGCCCCTTAGCCTGGTTCGGCAAAATGATTCAGAACTGCTACGAGTACGCGTCAGCCGAAAAAGCCAAGGGCAGGCACATCGTGGGCATTATGTGTGAATATACGCCCCGCGAGTTAATTATGGCTGCTGATGCTGTGCCGGTATGTCTTTGCGGCGGCTCAGCGGAAATGATACCGCCGGCAGAAGAGCATTTACCAGCCAATCTGTGCCCATTGATTAAATCGACTTACGGCTACCACATCCAGAAGAAAAACCCCTTCCTGGAAATGGCGGACCTAATTGTGGCTGAGACAACTTGTGACGGCAAAAAGAAGATGTATGAATTGATGGCCGAAGTCCGGCCAATGCACGTATTGGAATTGCCGCAAAAGCCAGCCGACAGCGTCCCTCAGGGATGGGTGAGCGAGCTTCGCAAGCTCAGGACCAGACTGCAGGATTGTTTCGGCGTCGAAATCAGCGACCAGAAAATCCGCCGGGCCATAGAAACTATGAACCGTGAGCGAGAGTTGCGGCGGGGCCTGGCTGAGCTGATGAAGTCACAGACCCCACCACTGACAGGCCGCCAGTTGCTTCAGCTCAAAAGCAGCATCTCCGGTATCGATGCCGATTTCGAGCAGTATGCGGAAGCAATCGCACTTTATAGGTTCTACAAGCCGGACGTGAGCAAGGATTCGCGCGTGCGGATACTGATGACCGGCGTGCCGATGGTGCACGGAGTTGAGAGGGTGCTGGAGATTATCGAGTCGCACGGTGGACTGGTAGTATGTATGGATAATTGCACGGGACTTAAGCCCATTCTGGAGGACGTTGACCAGACAGCCGAGGATCCCATAGTTGCTTTGGCTGAGAAATACTTCCATCTTCCTTGCTCAGTAATGACCAAAAACGACCGGCGACTTGAGGTACTTCGCAACCTGGTCGCAGAATACCGTCCGCAGTGCGTGATAGAGCTTATCTGGCAGGCCTGCCTGACGTACGATATCGAATCATATTTCGTCAAGAATATGGCTGAGAAAGAGCTTGGGATTCCATATCTTAGAATCGAGACAGATTACTCGCCATCGGATTCGGCTCGCATTGCGATGAGAGTGGAAGCGTTATTTGAAACAGTCCGTCAAAGGGCGGGCGAACTCCCTTAGGGACGCCTAACGGTGAAACGTGCCGACGCTGACCAAAACGATTGTCTATAGTTGCCCTTATGTGCCCGCTGAGTGGATTGCCGCGCACGGCCTGCAGCCAAGCAGAATGATACCTGACCCCCCCGCGTCTTCCTGTCGGAAGACAGGAGCGGGGGCCTCTCCGGTCGGGCGAATGGAAGGTATGTGCCCATACGTGCGGGCTTTCCTCAATGAAGCAATAAACGACAAACAAGCCTGCGGGATCGTGGTGACAACAGTATGCGACCAGATGCGCCGCGGATTTGATGTTCTTGTCCGGCGGTGCGACGTTGCTTCTTTTCTTATGAATGTGCCGAGCACCTGGCAGAACTTTGCGTCCCAGAATCTTTATGTGGATGAACTTAGGCGATTAGGCCGATTTCTCGTCAGGCTCGCTGGAAAGTCACCGACACCGGATGGTTTGGCAGAAGTGATGCTCGAATATGATGCCGTTCGGGCGTCGATTCGGGCAAGCCGAGCGTATTTATCTGCCAGGCAATATGCCGAATCGATAGCCGCGCTTGGACAGAAAGGTCTATGTCCGGGGGGAAAATTCAAAATTCGAAATTCGAAATTCAAAATTCGTCCGGGTGTGCCTTTGGCGATTATCGGCGGGCCGCTTATGTGGTCGGACTTTGATATATACGACGTGGTGGAACAATTCGGCGGAGAAATAGTGCTTGATGCAACCGAAACCGGCGAACGCGGGGTATGCGGACCTTTTGACCGGCGAAGAATTCGTGAGGATCCGCTCGCCGAGCTTGCCAACGCCTATTTTGGCGGTATCCAGGATGCATCTCGCAGGCCAAATAGCGAGCTTTACCGGTGGCTGGCGCATGAGCTTGCCGCCAGGGCTGTGCGAGGGATTATTTTCCGCCGTTACGTGTGGTGCGATACGTGGCACGCCGAATTGCAGCGACTGAAGGAATGGACAGAGTTACCCGTTCTGGATATCGATATTGCCGGTGACACCGATACAGAGCGCCGCCGCTGGCAGAATCGAATCCGAGCGTTTTTGGAGACGCTGACGTGAGGGACATCCCAAGACAAATAACGCTCGGGCAGTGGGACCAGCGATACGAGCAGATGCAAAAAGCCGGGATAGCCCAGCCCGGCTACGGTGGTCGGCTCAGCCGACATGTTGAGGACGGCGACCAAAGGCTTTTGAAACTTCGGTACGATAACTCCGCCGCAGCTCTTCGCCTGTGGAACTTTTTGCTTACTGAAGAAGACCGCCTGCGCGAGGCGCGCGACCGTGGGAAAAAGATCGTCGGCACAATGAAGGACCTGGGCACGGTGCCGGTGATGGCTTATTCATTGGACGATGTGGTCGCTTTTTATCCTGACGGAGCGTGGTGGACCCCGTGTGTGATGGAACTAAATGCCGGGCTGCTTGGCGTCGCGGACTCACTCGGCATAGATGAGTCCTTTTGTCCGGTACGTGCAATGTTAGGAGCTTTTGTAACCGGCTCGCATTTTCCGATCCCGGAGCTCTTGATATGCAGCGTCGGTGCAACCTGCGATGATTTTTCTGCCATAGCGCAGCGGCTGAATGGTCTTGGCTATCCGATATTGTGGTGGGAAATCCCGCATCGGCGTGAACCCGAGCCGGGCGAAGAATCGGTTAAACTGCCTGGCGGATTTTCAGCACCGAGATGCCAGGTTGAATTCGTCAAGTCGCAGCTTCAGCGCCTCAGAATAGCTCTGGAAGAATTTGCCGGCCAACGCCTTAGCGACGAGAAACTCTCTGCCGGAATCAAAAAAGCAAACCAGGTCCGCAGGCTCCTTGCCCAGTTGCGGCGACTTGCATTTACCACCAGGCTGTGTCCGATGCCGGCTCTTGAAATGCTCATCGCGGAAATGCTGGCAATACACTACTGCTGCGACCGCGAAGAGACAATCGCTGTCGTGGCGGAGTTGCTCGCTGAGGTGAAAGAGCGTGTCAAGTCTGGAACCGGCCTTTTGTCTGCCGATGCCGCCAAAATCTTTTGGGTCAACCCCGTGGCGGATTTGCAGGTGATGAACCTTTTGGAAGACTGCGGCGGAAGAATCTGCGGCACCGAGTATCTGTTTACTCATGCGCTGGACGCAATTCCGCAAGACCTGCCGCCGATGGAGGCTCTTGCGCAAATGGCACTTGCCGATCCTATGGTAGGTTCTTCAGCCGACCGCGCCAGCCGGATATGCGCGGAGATTCGTAGATTTGATGCCGAAGCAGTCGTAATTTCGCGCATTCCCGGAGCAAGTCATTGTGCGCTCGAAGGGCAGGTTATCGGCGAAATTGTCCAGGCTGAACTCGATGTCCCCGTGCTGGAGATTGAGGTGCCTTCCCTGACCGACTCGATTGCGCAGGCGCTGCGTACGCGCTTAGAAGCATTGGTCGAGGCTGTAACGCAACGGAGAAGAAGATGATTTGTGCAGGAATAGATGCCGGCTCAAGAACAATAAAAATTGTTCTGATGGATGCCCGGAGCCTCAGCGTCATGGCGAAAGGATTAACCGACCAGGGCGTCGCCCAGGATAAACTCACGTTGGGGCTTTTTGAAAGGCTTCTAAAGGATAGGGACATTCGCAAGAAGGATGTTCGCAGGATTGTGGCGACCGGCTATGGAAGAAATGCAGTCAGCATAGCCGATACGACCATAACCGAGATTACCTGTCACGCGGTCGGCGTGCGTCGGCTGGTGCCGGATGCTATGACGATTATTGATATCGGCGGCGAGGACAGCAAACTGATACGCCTGGATAAGTCTGGAAAAGTCCGTGACTTCGCTATGAACGACCGCTGCGCCGCCGGGACAGGACGCTTTCTGGAGGTTGTTGCGCGCCGTCTCGGTATCGGAATTGAGCAACTCGGCCGTATGGCAGCTAAGAGCCGCAACCCCGCTGCAATAAGTAGTATGTGCGTGGTATTCGCAGAGACTGAAATTATCGGCCTGCTTGCTACCGGCACGCCGGCAGAAGATATCGTCGCCGGCGTTCAGGCGGCGATTGCCGCTCGTGTAATGTCTATGATCGGCCGCAAAGCCGATTTGCCTGTCATTTTCACCGGCGGCGTGGCAATGGTTACAGGCATGGATAGGGCGTTGGAAGCCGCCCTTGGCCAGAAGGTGACGGTCGCACCTGACCCACAGATGACCGGCGCGCTTGGGGCAGCAATTCTTGCCCGCCATACGTAAGGCGGGCTGGCCTGTAACAAGGTTGATCGTAACCTGCGGTGAAACCGAAGAAAACCCCCAAATAAATTTGGGGGCTAAATATTTAGCCCCGCAATTCATTGCGGGGTTCCCACCCCTTTACAGCAGCCCGTGCCTATGGTAAACAAGAGTAACCGCAGGACCCCCGCTGGTTTGCTTCGCAAAGCCGAAGGAGCGGGGGCAGACAAAGAAGATGGGCAGGAAATTTACTCTTACATCAAGAACAGCAGCGGATGTGATAGACTTCGCGGCTGAACTCAACCAGGAGCAGTTGGCTGTAGCCACTGCGCCGGGCGGGCCGATGCTCGTAGTAGCGGGAGCTGGAAGCGGCAAAACGCGAGCCTTAACGTATCGCCTGGCCTGGCTTGTCCACAATGGTGTGGACCCATCGCGTATAATGCTGGTCACGTTTACCAACCGCGCGGCCCGCGAAATGCTCAGCCGGGTCGAACTACTGGTCAAACATAAAACCCGTGATATCTGGGGCGGCACATTCCACCACATATCCAATCGGATTCTCCGCCAGCACGGAAAAATCCTGGGCATTTCGCCCGACTTTACAATACTGGACCGAGAAGACACAAAAGACCTTATTGCGTCCTGCGTTCAAGAAGCGGGCGTAGACATTCGCAAAAGACGATTTCCGCAAAAGACCGTGCTGGCTGCCATTTCCAGCTTTGTTCAGAACACGCTTGACCCGTTGGATGCGGTGCTGGCAAAGCGCTACCCGATGTTTACTGGTGAGTCCGGCGAAATCGAAAAAGTGCTCGTCCTTTACGCGGCCAAGAAGCGAGAGCGGCAATTATTGGATTTTGACGATTTACTTAGCGCCTGGCTGCGGCTTCTTAGCGACCACGAAGACATCCGAAAAACACTCGCCAATCAGTTCCTTCACATCCTGGTCGACGAGTATCAAGACACCAACGCTATTCAGGGTGCGATTGTAGACCTTCTTGCCGCCAGGCATCGCAATCTTGCCGTGGTGGGCGACGATTCGCAATCTATATACAGCTTTCGCGGGGCGAGCTTTGAAAATATCATCACTTTCAAGCAGCGATATCCGGATGCCAGAGAATACAAACTGGAAACGAACTATCGCTCAACGCCCCAAATACTAGCGCTTGCCAATGCCAGCATAGCGCAAAACAGCCGAAGGCTGCCCAAGGACCTTCGCGCAATGCGGTCCGCAGGGCTCAAGCCGGCAGTTGTTTCCAGCCAGGACCACTTTGTGCAGGCGTGCTTTATCGCGGAGTACACGCTGCATCTTCTCGACCAAGGGCGGAACCTAAACGATATTGCGGTGCTGTATCGCAGCCACTGGCACTCGCTTGAGATTCAACTGGAGTTTCAGCGGCGAAATATCCCATTTCACGTCCGCGGCGGCCTGCGATTCTTTGAGCAGGCTCACATGAAAGACGTGTTGTGTTTCATGCGCATATTACAGAATCGACAGGATGAGCTTGCCTGGCTGCGAGTGCTCAAAATGCTGCCCAGAATAGGCAGCACTTTATCACGTAAAATTTGGGAGCATATCAGCCGGTCAGACAACCCGCTAAAGTGGGCGGGCCGGTCGGATACGGCCAACCTTCTTCCGGCAAGTGCCAGGCCGTTTTATTTGCAGCTTATGAATCTGGTCAAAAAGTTAGAGCAGCTTAAAGCCCCTGCTGAAATTATTGATACTATTTTGCGCGACTTTTATGACGACTACCTTGTCTCTCATTACGATGGGGCCGGCCTGCGCAGAGAGGACATCAGGGCTCTGGCTAACTTTGCTGCCCAGTATAGCACTCTTGATGCTTTTTTAGCAGACGTCGCTCTGGCGGGAGAGTTTTCCGGCGAGACTGTTGTAACCGGCCCCGTGGAGCAGGAATTTGTCACTCTGAGCACCGTGCATCAGGCCAAAGGGTTGGAATGGCCGATCGTTTTTATTCCCTGGCTTGCCGACGGCAGGTTCCCCACCGATATGGCCTTAAATACGAACGAGGAGCAAGAAGAGGAACGGCGAGTTTTTCACGTCGCCGTGACCAGGGCAAAGGACGAGGTGTATCTGGTTGTGCCGATGGTTTATCGCAGCCGGTCGCGGAGCCTGGTGATGATGAAGCCCAGCCGGTTTCTGACGGAAATCGAGCAGGATTTAACCGAGCAGATGGAGCTTGAAGAGGGCCTGCCGCATTTGATAGGCGGACCAGCCCGCCAGGAGTATGGCGGCCAAGAGCCGGATGCCGCGGGTGATGCCGGGGATTTTGTTAGACGCACGTGAGCTTATAGTGTATACTGTGCTTTCCGAAAAATGCCCGTGGGATAGGCTCGCGAAAATCGTTGGGGAATAGTGTAAAGGCAGCACAACTGACTCTGGATCAGTTAGTCCAGGTTCGAATCCTGGTTCCCCAGTTAATTCGTCGACGCTGCTTTTGACCCCAAAATCCCGCTTTTTGGCTCGAAAACGCTGTTTCTGTGCAGTTTTAATAGTCGACTTTACATCGCCCGATTGTCCATTATCGTCCACTGAAATCCGCCGTTTTCCGTCCTCAGGCGCCAAGTAAAGCGCCAAGTCTTTCTTGCTATCCGTGCCTGTAGCGACCGCCTGTTGTTTCTCTTTGCTCGGCAGTGACAAATCCGGGAGCTTGGCCAGGGCTTCAGACTCTTGGCCTCTGAAGACATGCGTATAACCTGACATTGTGAGGTTTATGTCGCTGTGCCTCATTATTGACTGAGCAACCTTTGGATGTACTCCGCTTGCAGCTAACAGGCTCCCAGTCGTATGGCGCAGACTGTGAAAGTCAGCATAACGTCCGGCATCATCCACATAAGGTATGTCTGCATCAGCCAAGTCAGCCCTTAACATCTCGACTACCCGCTCTTTGTTTGGCATGTTGAAGGCACGCATATTCGGTATCTTATTAGCGAAGTAAGATTTTAGTTCTGCGGCGGTATCTGGTCTTAATGGCAGTGTATCCCGCCTTTTGCGCTTGCTGTAAGCAGCCTCAACACAAACGATGCAGCTATCTTGGTCAAACGACGAGACACTGAGGCTTCGCAGTTCTGAGGCTCTCAGACCAGTCTCTGCCGCCAAACGGTACAATAGAGCTCGTTCATATCCTGTCATCCCAAAGCGTTTAGGGCCGGCCCTCGTCGTTTCAAGGAAACGCCGTAACTCGTCGACTTCCAAAGCTCGTCTCTCGTGACGCTTGTCCAGTTCAGTATTCAGGCAGACTAAATGAGCAACAGGCGATTCGCTGGCCCGTCTATTCATAACCATCCACCTTGCGAACCCCTTAACAGCTTTCAGTTTGGAATTGAAAGTCCTGGCGCTAATCCCGTTTCCTCTATCTCGTAGATCGTCAAGATATCGCTCCAGTCGGTTTGCCGATATGTCGCTCCATGATACGAACTTGCAGTGGTCAAAAATGCACTCTAAAGTAGATACGGTCTCCGTAACATATTTCTTGGTTCGACCCCTCGCCAAAAGAGATTTCTTATAATCCTCAACATGGTCTTTGAGCAATTTGCCAGCGGTTGTCCACATAGGATCTAACAGTCCAATACAGACAAGCCTTCGTCGCAGCCTTTCCGGTATGTGCTCGAGCCAGTTCGATAGTTGCCGGTCTGGCTGTTCACCCGCCACTTTGAAATTTATCAATCGCTCAATTTGTCGGCCAAGTAGCTGAGATTGCGTCCTGTCTGTGAAAGCCGCGAAACGCCTGACAACATGGTGGTGATCTCGTACTTCAACATACCATTTCCGTGCTTGTTTTTTCTGACCATCTTTGCTCTTGTACGAAGTCCTGAAAATCCTCATTTTTGTACATGCCTCCTACGACCATTTCCGCCCAGCGCTGCATCCTGGGCAGATAGAAGCAAAAAATCCATTGTTGAACCTTAACGGCTGGCCCATTTCTTGCTTGGTTTTTCCCTACTATTCGCAATTACAGTGATAATGAACTAGGCCAACGGCTTCACGAACAGCTCTACTCTCTTTACACAGCGCCACAGTGGGGACTGGACCATATTTGTCCCAAGCAGCATCGACAAAGTGTGCCAGTCTTTTGTAAATGTCGATCCGTTCTGTCTCATCAATATGATAATGCATGCCATCTTTGGCCAGCCTTGGAGGCGTCCACTCCAATCGTGGCAGCCCCCATTTGGCCGCCATTGTCAGTAGAGACCTTCCCATCTCACGATAACTGCCCAATGTTATTCGCGCCGGCCGATGTCCTTCAGCAGCAGCCTTGACAAAGAAGTCGCGATATATGTCTTCCCAATTATCTACCGGCAGAATCGGGTCAACTCGCCATCTGAGCTCAAACGCCATCTGCCGTACCTTCCTCGAAGCCTCGAGACGCTCTTGAATATTCGGCGTGATCCGCACACCATCGCCCCATTTACCCTCCCAAAGGTCAGCGATGGACTCGGGATTCAAACTGAACGTCGCCAGAATATGCGTTGTCGGCAGTCCCTCAAGGTAGCGGACGTTGGCACTCTTTGTAAGCAGAATTAGTTTACGGCCATAGGGATTTGTCTGTCTATTAGCGAACAAAGGAATCAGCCGGCGGGCGTGGCTCGTTACACCTTCGTAAAGAAGGGAGTCGCTGCAATCAATACCAAGGCCAAGATTGCGGCCGGGTTTTAGCAACTCTTTTCGCACTGCTTGCTCATAGTCATCAACATTTTCGTACAGCACATGGCGAGATGGATCACAGAAACCCCGATGTGTCAGTATTAAGAAACATGCCCGACATCGAAAGCCACACGCACCCCGGCCAATGGCTATGTCAGCCCAGTGGGAAGGGCAATAGCTATCATCATCGACCTCGTAAGACCAAGGCTTGATTATAGTGCCCCGGGCTCTCGTGGCCCTGTAAACCTCGATCGGACGTGCTGTGCCGAGGAGCTCTGCGGGAATAAGTTCGAGCCGGTACTCACCATTGTCAACCCTATCTTTGACGATGTGATCGAACGGCTTTCCGCTACTTGTTAGGCCGGGCGTAGTGCGAATGCTTGCGAGAATGTGTTCGTCGCAAATCCCAGGCTCAAAGCCTTGCTCCTTCATTATCGATTGTCTGCCGCCACGTGCGTCTACTTGGTTTTCGATCTGAATCAGAGTATCATTTGTCTTCATTGGGCTTGTCCCCAAAAGGGTTGAACAATTTTCTTCGGTTTCCTGGCTGCAAATAACCGTCCTTTAGCCTCGGTTCAGATGTATGAATTAGTTTCTGCTTTCGCTTACTTTCTCTGACAGACCTCTTTAACCCTCTGTCCTGAAATGCTTTTCTGAAAAACATGAACAGCAGAACCGTAATCAGGGCCACAGCTAAAGCTGCATAAGGCAAGAGCAATAGATTCAGGTTCGTCTCAGAGCTGTCGTTTGTATTTCTGTGTCCACCTTTGGCAAACAACCATTGGTATACACCCACTAAGCACAATAACGAAACGCACAGCGCCACAACCGCCGCGATTCTTCTCCCGAAAAGCCCGTTTTCCCTGAGTACCTGCCAGACCGTCAGGAAGATAATCCCCCCAACGGCAGCAAAGACTCCAAGAAGTACGGGTCCCGAAATTGTTGAGACAAGTTCGTTCATTGCGAGACCCCTTTTTCTGCTGGCAGACTACTATTCTGTGAATCTAAGCCAGCGGCATCATGCTCTTGGTCAAAAGATCGCAGCCTGAGATGCTTGTATACCTCTATGGCCACAAGCGCGACCTTAGGCAAATCCTCGGCGGCGAATGTATTGGTATGCTTCCACTCACCGTTGTCTTTGTCCTTATATGACCTGTCAATTCTCACCGAATGCACCTCTACAACAGTGTTGTTTATGACCCTTGAATCAGCCCAAATGGCAGCTTTGACAGACCCACAACTAAACACTTTAATTGGATTTTTCTTGACTGTTTCGTCCATCAGCTAAGCTCCTTATCTTGTATAAACAGTATGCGATACAGCCATATACATTGGTGCTCTGGCCTGGCACTTACCTATTTGAGAGCACTGAAACCTCCCTCTTCCAGGACAAGCCATTGCCTCGCTGACGATGGTCGTGCACGAGACAGGCCGGTAACCGGCATCAATCGCTTTCTGAATCTTTCGCTGCGTATCAGCGTAGTCGTAGCGAATGGTATCCAATCGCGATACCTCATGGATAAGTTCAGTGCCGCCCTCAAGATGGGCCAGGTTTGTTATCAGAGCCCACCATAGTGGTTCGCTCACAGCCGATGGGTTCTGTCTGCACCATTTTACGAACTCGCATCGCGCAAGCTTGTGCAAGTCACAGCGTATGGCCGCCGACAGCGAATTGCTTGAGGTATGCGGCGGCTCAACATCGGTATTGAGAATCATATGATGTAAGGCTTCAGACCTGGCGAATACGGGCACGGTGACAAAGTGCGCCCTGCGGTGCGGCCTGCCTTCGACAGCTTGGCCCTTACGATTGGTCGTACCCATGACCCTCATTACGCGGCTAAGGTTGAACACAGGGTCAAACTTAACCCCGCTAACCTGAGCAGCTATTCTCGCGGCCAGTTGCATGCAGAACTGTTTGAAATTCGCGGCTTCTTCGTTACTGTAGACTGGTATCGGAACTATAGGTGCCAATACATAATGACCATTGCCACTGCAACAGATCGTCGAGCTCATAGCCAGACCATCTTCCCGGCTAAGCAATTGAGCAGCGTGTAGGCTCCGAGCCAGCTCTTCATCAGACGCTGGGTGCCCTTTTGCTCGCGCGTCAGAAACCACATCTATATCAAAGAACTCAGTTGTTATGAATTCAATATGGCTGTCAGAGGCGGCGTTGCCATTTGGCCCGGACCGTGCTGGCTTCCAGCAATTAGGAGCAAACTCACATAGCTCAGATGGACGAGGCTGGACACCGATATAGATGCCAGATGTTTTCCCTTCCATCTCGAGGCATAATCGAACAGCGTCATCTTCGTTGTCGGCGTATGCCACAAACGGCATGGTGTCAAAAACCCGGAACTCTGTGATACCAAAGTGTTCATGGCCTAACAAACGTCGCTGCTGGCGGATCGCATCGCTGGGTTCGTATTCAACTATCTTGGTTTGCTTCTTCGTGGTTCGCACTTGCTTGCCCTTGGCTTCAGAGCGTTGAAAGGATAGGGTGTGCTGCCACAGATGTTGGGCATCGTGGCCAGAATTTGGTAAACACCGTTCTAATATCCTTTTGTCAAAACTCATTGCCTTCGCACATATCTAAATGGGTAAAGAGACTCCATGCGTCGCTCGATTTCTCCAGGGAACTTCCGTGGTTATCGCCTCGAAATACCTTCCTCACAAAGCGAACAATGACCGAAAGAATTATGACCAGGCCAAGCAAACCGTAGACCAAAAGCAGGGTATCCATAATAATCCAACCGCGCCTGTCAAAAATCTGGCCCGCTTCGTCCAGACAGATGAAAGGCTTAAACAGACCCAGTACACATAGAATACTGACACAAAGTGCCAAAACCTTCGCTGGTGGGCCTTTGAATATAGATGCTTGCGCAATTGCTCTGTAGACAGCGACGAAAATAATCCCCCACGTGGCCACAATACATAAAGTGAAGACCAAATGTGGTAACAGTGGCTTGAATGTTTCCATCCTGGGACTTCTCCTTCCTTTATATGCCTTATCCTGTTATCTATATTGGATATGCCATAGGATGCGCCCAGTTAAGTGCTGGCCCGCACCGGGACGTCTTTTACCTTCTCTCTTTTGCCACCAGATTGTCTTTCATGGTGCGCTATCATCGGTACGTTTGTCTTCCTCTTGTGTGTTTCTGCTGTCCGAACCATTGCCCTGTGCTTTTGAGTCTGAGTCCTCAGGCTGCTTGCTTGGCTTCTCGATGACTTTGCCACTTGCGAACTGAGCGGATTTTGAAATACGTTTGTCATCTGTGCCACCAATACGAAAGGTACCGTTCGTAGATATACACGGTTGCTCTGACAACAAACCAAAACGCGACCCAACTTCCCATTACTGCCGCTACGACTATGACAATTGCAATGGGTAAGCGGGTTGCAAACTTCAAAACCTCCAAAGCAGCTGACCACCACTGTCGAGGTAACTGGCCAAGCGGCATCGTGCTATCTCCCAATCAATCAATATATACAAAACTCAAAATGTCACTTCCCGTGCCTGTCTAGCAGTTTCCGTCAGGCCGTGAACCATTGGTTGTGCTCCTACTCAGGCCGCTTAAGCAGACACTACATACAATACATCTTCCAGAAAATCTGAATCGCGCGAACGGACAGCAAAGTATTCTTCTGTCACAAACGGGCAAGAATTGGCAGAAAGTAAAATCATTGCAAAAGTGTTTTCATTACCTGCTTTTGGCTTCGCAATGCTCATACCAATCATCCTGTCGCCATAGCTCGTACCACAGCCCCGTCCCCAGAATCACGACTTGGTGACCTGCTACCACCTTGAATTCTCTGTTGAACTTGGCTGCAATCGAAATACGCCCGTGACCACGAAATGGTATAGCTTCGCCGGCACAAATGAACTTTCGGTAACCTTCATCTGATTCGATAGAAGCTGGCAGGTTCTGTTTTACTGCTTTGATATAGGTCCGGCGGTTCTGTTCTGGGCAGATAATCAAACGCGGGGCTGTTGGATCAGGAAAAAGGCAAAGCTGTGTCACTTTGTGCTCTTGTAATACCCTTATGACAGTCGCAGGTAGTCGAATCCTTGGGCCTTTGTCGGCAGTAATTTCATACAGGCCCCAGCAGAATCCATCTCGTACGATGTCATCATCCAATGAAAGTAACATTCTTAACCCGCCTGTTATTTGAACACCGCTCATACTGACATTTTCATTCCCAACATCCCTTAAGTACGGCAGCCATGCCCGCGCACAGATTAAACCACTGTTCTCTGTGATACCTGAGTTAGTCTGTCTTGAACCGCTGCAATACATCCGGTAAATGCTTCTCGAAGAATCTCCTCTGCTCAGCTCTGAGATCCTTGAGGTTCAATTCCTCTGGCGGCAGGCCTATTCGCCACGGAGCCTCTTTACTATCAGGGTCTTGAGGTTTTGCGGCTGGGTTTATATAGCAATACTTCTCATCATCCTTGTAGCAAAGATTTCGGTGAACCTCATAGTCATCGACCTGGCCAAGACCAAGCCCCTTAGCTGTAAACATATGGCATCCGCTCGCGCGCAAAAAGAAGTATTCCTGTTCGGTCATAAGTCTGCCTGCCAATACTTTCTCCGCGGGACCGATGCATGATATTTGATAAATATTGTTCGCCGAGTTCCCAATTTCTTCTAACTGTTTACTGAGCGAACGCAGAGATGCTTGCACTTTGCTGGATTCGCCTGCTTGTCGTTCTAATCTCCTTGCGGTTCGCATCGCCTCCTCGGCGACCTGGATAAGACAGCGAACGTGCTCCCGCCATTTCCCCGGCTGTTTGTCTTGGTTTTTCATTTCTTCGCCCTTTCACGCTTGACGACTTTTGTTACATTAGTTGTTTGAAAAGCACCCTATCCATCTATTGAACCCTTCGCTTGGGGGCAATTTGTCCCTGCGTGACTTGCTTCGCCTAATTGTTCTGTGCCAATTACTCTCCAACTCGGCTAACGCCTGCCGTGGAGAGATATTTGTGAACACAATGGAAACGATTGCTGGGAAGAAGTAGTCCATGGTGAGCCAAGCGCCGAAAATGATTCCTTTAAGGGTATCGCTATCAAGCTCTATGTCACCAAGCTTTATGGCCATCCGAGCCAGAATCGTTCCGTCTTCCAGATCGATGTCAAAATTGCCCATCGTGAGCGTGCAGTTGATTCGAGCGATTAGTTCCGTCACCGCGGACAGCTTTGCTTTAGCGATCGTCAGTGGGCAAATGGTGAACGCTCCAAGAAGGTGGTTCTCATCATCAGCAACGATAAGAACGGAAAAGACCCCACAGTAGCCCTTGAAATCGGCCCTGAAGCACCCACCTTTTGTCCACCCATATCGAATGCGTTCATTCTTAAAAAATTCTGCCACTAATTCTGATATCTTCTTCACGGTTTTGCTCCTCAGTCCGGTCAGTTTGCGTTGACTGTCACTTAATGGCTGCTTCACACCCCAGTGTGTGCCGGCCGCAAGAATCGCTTGCCCGGCAGCAAAGCAGATATGTGATTGGCCAATTTGCGAAAACCAGACTTGGTTGACTGCCATATCTTCGAGCGTGCTCTACGAATAGCTGGCTGAGCCGGCTGGGCAACATGTACTGATGGACTTGGGCTATCAGTTCTGATAGATGCCTCTGCTACTGCCGCCTGGGGTTTCACTTTTGTGCTTTCCAATATGGCCTTGGCGATGCTGGCACGCTTCCGATTCACCTTCTCCTTCGCTGCTATTGCAAGGTTTGCGCGCATCCTCTTCTGAACCCAACGCGGACAGTCCACTTCCTGCGGCGACATGTTGTCATTAGTTTTCAATTCGTGTTCCATGATTTTCCTCCTGAATTGCTGGCTCGATTAATAGTTGACTATCCCCGTAGACCGGCCTGGCCTGTTGTGCGTACTCCCTGGCGCTTCCCACCTCCAAGCGAGACCGGCCTTCACAGTAGAGTGCAAATCTGAACATTCGCTCCGCTTCCACATAATTACCCACCGCCTCAGCTTGGCATGCTCTGTTGAGATAGCTTTCCAGCCTCTTTGCCAGACAGTCCCTTCTTTCCTCATCAGTTGCAGGGACATCGGCTTTGACTTCCTGACTTTCTCGTTGTGGCATTAAATCTGTCATTGATAAAACCTCCACAATCTAATTGTCTTCGGTTCCGACTAGCTTCCACCAGCGATTATAGGTGCGATGTATTGACTGAATTGTCGCCATCTCTTGACTGTACTATTGATTTCCAAAATTTATTTGCTATATGCGGCGGACATGTTGCGATCACCAAATAACTCCAATTGTCATCAAAGACATATCCCTACCTACTAGGTGATTCGTTGGGATCGACTTTTGTTTTGTGAATGTACACACTCTTTTTTCCGCTATCCCCTATGGCACGCCTTACCGCGCATACATATCGCGTCAGCGTTTTGACATGACCTATTCCGCTCCCTTTTGGATCGCGTTTGCTGAACGTGTAGAAACCAAAAGGAGTGCCAGGTTGGCACATTCCCACGGCCAGAACCTGTTCCGCGCCCCAGCCGAGTCCCTCTCTACCAAGCCGCAATGTTTTCGGCGTCCTCGCTCTTCTGATCTGCAATACTCTTAGTGGAAGATCTAGCAGAAATGTGCCGTCCCACGTCCGGCGAAATGTTGCGACTTCACTTTGGCCAACTATCTGTTGATTCCCATCCTCGATTACGGCGTAGAGATCAAGTTGCGCTAATCCTGCCGATCCCACTCCTTCCAAGTTTCCAACCTCGTTGAGAACATCGGCAGAAGCCTCGCTAAGATCCGCGAGCGCAGCCTTGAATTCTCCTCCAATATGGAGAAAACGCGCCACAGCTTGCGCAAGGTGCTGAAACTTCCTTGAGACATCCCCGTCCATAGGTATTCCCTTGGTCCTCAGGATGCCCGGATTTTTTTCTTGGAGGTCTTCGAGGCAGGCGCTATAATGCAAGAACCTACCGGAAAACCGCCGGTAAGGGCGTGGGGCCAGCGCCTCCTGGCAAGGACTCGCGTTGGCCCCAGCTTTACATTCAAGAACCTTCCTTATACCGCTTAGTTATTTTGCAAGTATGTTACTGTCCGTTCAAATTCATCCTTCGTTATTCTTCCCGTTCCTAAGTAAAAACTGAGAAGTTCTTTCAACCTAAATGCACTATGGCATCGGTAGCCACGCTTGCTGAGTTCCTCACTACCTCCTTGTTCTCTGTCCACAAGAACCACTACATCATTTACCCTGATTCCATTCTCCTCAAGGACAGAAATTGCATCTAGCTTGCTATCGGCCTTCGTAATAAGGTCATCTACCAGCAACGCAATCTGTTCCTTTTTGTACAGGCCATCGATTTTTCGACTAGCACCATGCATTTTCTCGGCTACGCGCGGTGAAATCATCGGAATTCTCATCTCGTGTGTCAGAATTGCTACTATTGGGGTGGCTGCTGTGGGAACATCCGCTAGGCAATCGTACGTAAGTCCAGCTATCAATTCCTTGTAGACCAAAATCACCGAATCCATGACATCAGGAAACGACCTAAGTAGCCTTAGATCAATGTAAATCGGGGAGAGAGGAGCATTGGGATTCTTATCGTGCAGTTTCAACCTGAAGTTGCCAAACTTAATAGCGCCGATATCCAACAATTCCATTGCTAATGCCTTTTTAGCTTCTGTAAACATAATCAGAACTCCTTTTTTCCCAATGCTTCGGCAATCTCGTCTGAGATAATTCTTGCTGCATCTACTGGACTGCCGATGTGCCTAGGTGGTTGCGTAATGGGCCGGCCAATAACTAGATAGGAAGCGCCCTCGAGGATCGCTTCAACTGGTGTCGTTACTCTCCGTTGGTCTTGAGCAGCAGCCCACTTCGGCCTTACGCCAGGTGTGACGACCAGCATCTGCCGCGATACGCTTCTGCGGATAGCTCCAATCTCGCGGCCAGAAGCGATTATCCCATCAAGCCCAGCTCTCTCCGCAAGAGTTGCAAGGTGGATAACTTGAGCTTCCAGCGATCCAGGGATTTTTAACTGCTCACGCATAGATTCTTCGTCAATGCTCGTAAGAATCGTAACCCCAAGAACCAAGGGACGAGAAATTTTCAGGGCTGTTGCCACCTCGTTTGTGGCCTGTACAGCTGACCTCATCATTTCCAGCCCACCAAGTGTGTGTACATTAAACATTCTAACCGATAGTCTCGTAACGGCCTTGGCGGCACCTGCTACCGTATTGGGAATGTCCATGAATTTACCATCGAGGAATATGCTTCCGCCGATGCTGATTATCTTCTGCACAATACTGTGGCCTACTGAGTGGAGCAATTCCAAACCTATTTTGAACATTCCCACATGCTCTCGAAGGGAATCTACCAGTTCCAAGGCTTCTTTCTCGGTAGATACATCAAGTGGAACTATTATCCGCTTCTTCGCATCCATAGCTTTCTCCGAATTACCTATCAAGAATCTGTTCGTCAAAATGCCTCTATATGGAATAAGAGTCCGCTGACTACTTCATATCTATATTCCGATTCCAGTGTCTTATGTATACCTGTCCCTGCTCACACGTCTCGTCATCAACTAAGCTAAATTGCTGTTGGCATTCCGGTGCTAGACGTTGCCGTATTGCTTCGGTAATGGCCACGTCACCGATCTTCCTTTCTCTTTTGTCACCGATCTGGTGCGCGGTCATTCCAGGCCTAATCCAACCATACCCATGACCCAACTGCCGTTGGTGCCAAGCAATACCTACCCGCAGTAAACCAAATGTACGAAGTTCACTTACGTCGTGCTCTATGATTTGAGTTGCCCTCCTTATAAGGTCGAGAGCACAAAGAAAGACGTTCTCTGGATTAGGACCGGCTAATATGACAGTGTCGCTCGTTTGTCCTGCGAAATGCACATCTGGAAAGATATTTGAAGCTTTTTCAGCGCAGGTTTTTAACTTTCCATGCAACGAAGCTACCATCTCATCAACATCGCTATAAGTAAGGCGTGAAATAAGGCGTGCCATACCCACGAAGGGCTTTGTATCGGCGATCGCCACAGCATACGGGTCTGGTAAGGTGATCTCCTGCAAGCATGCAATCAAGGCTAAGTGCCTATCCTCACGCAAAATGTCACCACGGCGTGAAGCAATACGAGGGATTCGTTTCCCCGCGTCAAACAGACCCAAAATCAACTGAAAAGTCCTTGAAAGGGACTCGGCTATCGCTGTTGTCAAAATACCCTGATTTGCTCGTTTAATACAATCTTGTAGATCAGTATCCCATGGCTCCAGTTCTGGAGCATTCTTTAGGAGGTCTGCAAGATAGTAAGAAGCGTCTTTAGGCCTACCAGTGTGATCAACCTTCTCCGAATCAGCTCGTCTATCAACATCAAGACCACAACGCGTAAGAAGTTGACGAGCAAAGGAGGAAAATGGTCGCATAATTCTGCAAGCCCATTCCAAATTGCCGACTGGATATTCAGACTTACTTTCGATACATGGCTCTACATCAACAGTTTCCAACACGACATGGGTCATCTCATAGTCGCCTGAATCTCTGAGTATTTCAATTTGCTGCCTCAAATGGGGAATATTCCTATACATCTCAATCTTGTTGAATAGTAGGGCAGCCGGTTCAGCAAAATTACTTAGAGCCGGTTCCAATACAGGTTCGTTGTAATGTCGCTCGTTGAGAGCCATCACCTTCAGGGTCTCAAAGAGCCTTTCTCCTTTTTCTCGCCAATCCTCAAGCTCAAACAGGCCGCACTCATATGTCCTCTTTTGATTGCGCGACGACGCAAGAACTACCAAGGCATCTCTAAAAACTGAAAAACCTGACGTTCCTTCTCGTGAGAACCTTCTTGTCTCACAGTTTTCCTGTATGGCAGCGTACATACGGACAAGCCCACTTAAGTATGCCTTTGTAGCCCCATCTATTCTCGTGTCATATATGGTGCGCCAAGTAAAGATAGATCTGTCGTTGGGTTTGAATGCTCGATGCACCTTAGAACCGTGCGGCTTTTTGGATTCTACGATACATCCATGTTGAAGTAAGAAATCCTCCAATCGCTGATATGCACCAGAAGAGGTCATTCGGTCCACGACCGGAATTGGGCCATACTTGTATGGCTGTAAGAAGTAATACAAAGCAACAAAGTTTTTCTTTGGCCAGTCTTCCCACAAGTTGGCAAAAAGCTTGGCAAAGTGAGTAGCACCAATGCTCGACTTCTGGACGCGCTTTAGGAATTGCTCCAAGGCCGTCGGGCAGATAGCCAAAGTCTGCCGCATAATATTATCGTCGTGAATATGGCTTGAACCGTCCTCAGGTGCTAACGGAGGGTCGAATTCACCACGGTAGAATCCGCGCTCAACTTCTATGAAGGTCTCTTTCTCATCGTAACTATCTTTGGTGTAAACAGCCGGTTTTATGGTGCCCCAGTCTATTTCGTAGTCGAGAACTCGCCCTATAGCAGATTCTGAGTATGCCTCTAACTGCCGAACAAGCGTAGCATACGTAATCGGCGGCTCCTTTGTGTTTCCTGAAGAATCTATTGACTTCAGTGGGACTATATCTAAGAAATTGAGGCGGCAAGCAAAGACATCATGACTACACGCTGATAGCCTGCCTGTTTCTCGAACGGACAAAGATGGAGGAGATACAGGCTGTCGAGAGAATAGGCGTTTTCCAGCGTGCGCTTCAGACAAGATAGTCCTTACTTTTTTCTCGATTTCGGTGCCTCGATCTAAACCGAATGTTGCACGCAACTGGCCAACGTCCAAAGCATCAGGTGTATTCCGAAGGCAAATACCAACATTCTCTGCCGCCCCCGAAGTCCGAAAATCGTGAAGCAGACCGATTGCGAATTCAATACATAAATTCTCATAGATGCGGGTCATTGGCCCCGCATAAATACTGGTCACGGATTTCAAGGTGGATTCCTTTGAGAAGAGGAGTTTATCACTTGCTTCAAAGAAGGCGTCCGACCATGCTGCTGCGGTTGCTATGATTCGTGGGTATACAATGAAGGCAACGAAGCAATCTCCGGTTTGTGGATTTAGATAAAGGCGAATTTTGCAGGGGCCATCCCAAAAGACGTGAAAGTCATGTCCGAGGTCTATCGTACCAGTGTCAAAGAACTGAGGTCTATCAAGACTAATTGCGAGAAGATCACGGTCACACTCAGGGTCAGGGCGAGTCACGACAAAAGCCCGCCCCCAATTAGCCAATTTCTGGATAATTAGCTCGGCAGAGAGGTTCTGCGCAATCTTTCCTCGAACCACGAGATGGTCCACATCCAAAGGAGGGTTGGACAGGCCCAGAAGCCGAGAGATCGCTGTAGCACGCCGCCCAAACTCCAAGTCGGCGAGATTTTCGCATATGCACGCCCTGCACTCCAATGTTTCGCCAGACTCCGAATGCGATCTTCGGCAAATACAGACAAAGCTGTTCACGGTCGCCTTGATGTCTTGTAGCTTGAGCCTCATATCATGCATGGCTCGGCCATACTGCATCATCTCATCAAATAATAAGACCTTTTTCCTTCGGAATGTACGCCGCAACTCGGCCTCTTTCATTATGTGCACCGCTGTACTGTGCCATAGATTTCTTCCCCACTCGAAAGTATTTGGCATCATCATTTGCCAGACCTTTGCTCCTCGCCGGTCATTCACTATTACGTGGTCTGGCTGCAACTCTCTAAGACAACTTTCCAAAGATGCCTTCCACGAACTCAGTAGGAGTGTCGCCCATGCGGGTGGATTAGAGTGTGAGATTGTCGGGCTGCGACCACTTGCTGGATCGGTGGCACCGGAGAGAAGTCCCTGCTCAAAGGCTCCCATTACCAGATTTCGATCGAAACGCCATTGCACCCCGGCTTTCTGGCCTTGCAATCTCCCGCTCTGGATCCAACGCCTGACGGTAGACTCCGAGACGTTGAAATACCTTGCGACATCGTCCACTGTAAAGAATTCTGTGCTCATAATTTGTACCTCATTCGAATAGGAAAATAGCTTCTTTTGCCTGTTACTTCATACATAGTTCCTGGGTCCATTATAGCATCGCATGCCACCCCCGTCAATAGGCGGCAATGAATAAACCTGACAGGAGAGCACAATGCGGTGACGTAACTGGGCGAGATTTCCATAAACACCTTTGAATTAAAGCTTTACGCGCAAATATGCCCTCATTGTGTGCTTTCAAGTCATCCCTTCCCTTTTTCATTAAGCCCAAAATTCGCCTGTTGGTGAGCGCATAGGTGGGAGAACGGTTTGAACGTAATGGCCTAAGACCGAGCCACAGATAGCACCAAGTTTCTCTTTTCGCTGTGCCCCTGCACAATTAGAGAAAATACTTGACACTATACATAGCAGCGGCTGCTAAACTTACTCGCCCGACCGAAAGCCTCCAACAACCAGCACCTCTCGCCTGCGCACGCCTCAAGCTAGAAAGTATCACTGACAAAAAGACACCACGAGCATACCCTGCTATTCAAAAACCGTTACTATTCTTGCCCAACTCTTCATCTATCAGCCCCGAAGCCTCGTTCTTACTCACATTTTTCTGATATTTTATCCCCAAACTATCCATAAATGTCCTCTGTTTGAATGTGGCTGGCTCATTGTTTCTTGCCTCACGCTCTTCTATCATTCTTTCCACCCGCTGGTCTTTAGCGACTTTTGGAAGAGCGGGACTATTACCTCCGCATTCTGGGTTTTCTCACCTATCTGTTCCAGTAGTTCCAGATAGCTTTCTAACCTTTGTTTTATCTTTTCATCCATTTTCTCATCCACCTCCTTACAAAAACTTGAACATGATTGAAAGCCAGCGCGAGCTTCTCCAAAGCAGTCGGTACCGAGATGGCACGCTTCCTTGACAGCGCCGCCGACTTCCACCTCAGGACAAAATTGCCAGTTCTTCCTCGGCACTTTCCAAACCCTCGGCGATAAAAGTCTCAATTCTGTCTCTGAAAAATATCCAAACTCAGCACAATCAGGACAACTGCAGGGTCTTTCAGTTCTTGGTGGGGTTTTGCCGATAAGTAGTAATGGTCGTTATGGAGGACCATACTATGGCGGCAAAACCGACATTGTGGGAAACATTCGGGCAGGTTCGTGATCCACGAAGCCCATCAGGACGACGCTACCCTTTACAGGCTATACTGACCCTTACTTCGGTGGCTATGCTCTCAGGAGCCAGGAGCCTATACGCCATCGCCCAGTTTGGACGGGACTACGGCCCTGAGTTTGCCAAAGCCTTGGGCTTCGCCAAAGGCAAGACACCCTGTTGCACAGCCTTACATTATCTGTTCAAGCAGTTGAACCCAGAACACTTCGAGCGTGCACTTCGATCTTGGCTACGTGGCCGACAGAAGAACGGCTGGAAAGCGGTCGCCATCGACGGCAAGACCTTGCGAGGAACTCAGGGGCATCAGTTGCCGGGAGTTCACCTTCTGGCGGCTTATGCCCATCAGGCCAAGGCCGCGTTGGCGCAGCTTGCGGTCCCAGGACACACCAATGAACACAAGGCCGCGTTGCAACTTTTGGACATCTTACCTGTGAAGGATACTGTCGTGACCGGGGATGCCATGTTTTGCCAGAAGGACTTGTCTATCAAGGTGTTACGCAAGGGTGGGCACTACATCTGGCCTGTGAAAGACAACCAGCCACAGTTCAAGGAGCAGATCGTCACGGCCTTAGATGACCGGTCGCTTTCCCCCTCAGCAGGCTCGACTGGCTCAGCAAGACCAACAGCACGCCAGTAGCTTCAATAAGGGTCATGGCCGAATCGAACGGCGTACTCTTGTCACTACGACGGTCCTACAAGGCTACAGTGACTGGCCGGGATTGCAGCAGGCCTTTCGCTTGGAACGTCAACGGACGGTTCATGGTCGCACGAGCACTGAGGTGGCGTATGGGATTACAAGCCTGCCGAGGCAGTTGGCTGACGCGGAACGATTGCTGGCCTTGTGTCGGGGGCATTGGGGGATTGAGAACAGTCTATTCCACATCCGCGATGTGACGTTCGGAGAAGACCTTTGCCGGGTTCGCAGTGGTGCTGCCCCGCAAGTCTTGGCCGCTGTGAGAAATGCAATCATCTCTCTTCTGAACGCGGCGGGGGTCTGTAACAAGGCTGCGGCTCTTCGACGTCACGCTGCCCAGCCTCACTTGGCTTTGGCTCTCCTCCACGACACTTCTTGAGAACTGAAAGACCCTGAGGACAACTGGCCAATCTTAGATAACCAAAGAGAATTTGGTTATCCTTACAGACTTTGCCATCAATAAGGCTATCCTGCTTATACGCCTTCTCTGTCACAAAACAGTAGCTGCCCTCAATACTTTCATAAATCTCAATAACTGGTTTGCCTTTAACCGTTACAGTTTCCTTCATTTTCAACACCCCCTTGAGTATGATGCTTCAAATCAGCACACAGCACAAATCACAAATAAACTCAGCAGTTTCGCGTTTTTCTACGACCAGATGGATGTAGCCAGTTGCTTTCTGCACATCTTCCAGAAATGCCTCTTCTGGATAGAGCTCGTCCTGCGGAAAAGGATGCTCCTTCAGATATTGCTTAACAGCGTCCACACCCGGCAGACAGTCCCATGTCACGATTTCATCCATTATGCTTTCTCGAATAAGAAATTCATAATGGCTTTCGTCGGTTTTCAATTCCATTAGTTCAAATACCATTTTCTTCGAGTTCTTTACAGCAACCTCCTTATGATTGTTTGAGTATGGCAGGGACACTTGATACAGCAATCTTGCCCAGTCAAGAATATCTTGCCCGCTCTTTTTATTAGCTGAACCCTGCACTTTTGCTCTGGGTGAAAGGCAGATATAGTGATATTCTGCTAACTTGGCAGGAAAATAAGGTCTTGTATATTGACGTGACAATACTTCTCTGTACCTTCGTGGCTTTTCTGCGACATACCTGTGCCCGTAGCTGTTTCTTTGATACCCATATAAAAGTGGCATACCAGCAACGTTCGTAATATAGTTCATTTTTGCTACCCTCTTAACCTGACAAAGAGCTCAGGCTATTCGCCCAAGCTCCCTGAGCCAAGCTCTCTTCTCAGTCTCTTGTCTTGTTCTTTCCTGTTCTGCGGCTTCTGCTTTTTCTTTTGCCAGGACATCGTGTCGGACTTTTTCCCACATCTCAAGCTCCTGCATCCATCTTTCAGCATCCATTTTTCATTGCCTCAGCATAGCAGGCTTGACTATCGCTGAGCTGAACACCAGCGGCTGCTAATATTTCCGCCCGTTTTACTTCCGCCCTGCTGTTCAGCAACCCACTCACCCTTTCTTCTATCTCCTCTACCATTTCCGCAACCCCCTTAGGAACAACACCCCCTGAAGAATCATCTGCCATCAAAACGATGTCAGTTGCCAAGCCTCTTATTTTTACTAATTCGTTCATCTTTTGAGCCCAGCTAAGCCCATTGCCTACTCTGGGTACGTTGATGATGTCAGGGTCAGCGATGTTGCTTCTGCAAGTCTGACAGCACCAGTTTCTCTTGCCTGTCTTTAGGTTCTCTATTTTTCTCAGGTTATCTCTGCCCTTGCAGTAACAGCAGGCAGCATAGGCTTTGTGATGATGGCCGTTGAAGTATCTCTCGAATCCAACTTTGGCGTAACAATACTCTAAAAATACTGCTGCATCTCGTCTGGTTATAACTCTGCTATCCAGAATCTTCTTGAGCTTCTTATATTCTGACAAATTGAAGTCTCTGCTTTGAATTATGTGCTTTATCGCCTCTGCCTGCTTCTGCGATATTTCCTTCATCTGTTCTTTTGCAGCGTGTATCATTTTTATTGAGTACCTCCTTTCATTTGATTTCATACTATCAGTAAGACATACTTATATATAAATGTTGTGGCGATAGAAGATATACTTTCCATAATATATATTATATTACAACAATCTTTATATACCTATGTCTGGTTGTAAGTGACATGCCAACGCTAACAATTTACTTAACCAACGAACTTTACGATAAGGTCAAAAACTCACCGAGCAAGATAGTAAGAGCTGCGTTGGAAAAATACTTCAAAAGCAATGGCAGCAAGCCTGAAGACAGCAAGCCAGCGACTCAGAAATAAAGCAATGAGAGAACCTTCCAACAAGCCGTAGAATCGCTTGTGCTACCTTTATGCCTATTTTTAATGATATTTGTTTTGTTACCGATATATCTGGGTAAACGCTTGGCGTTCAGCAGGGAAAGTGACGCAAGGAGCGGCGGCTGAACCCAACTATTTGAAAGAGTCTGTTTTCTTTCCTCACCATCCAACCAAGCTCCTGCTATGAATTGGGAAACATAGTCATTGAAACAGATGATAATGGGAGAGAACTTGATAAAGAACGGACTCCGGGAAAAGCTGTCGAATCCTAATCAGCCATCTACCCACCTGTAACTGACCGCTTACATAATAGCTAAAAAAGAATTCTACTATCGTCCTCGGTCTGCGAAAAATAACCGCGAGGCGGCTACCTTAAATCCTAAAGAATATCCTGCGGCGATACAGAAACCACAGAAACAACCACTTGACCATCAAAACGCCAAACAGCAAGACCAACGGCTTAAACAACCCCGCGCGTTCAGAAATGCCAACAAGGAAGAATTCCGCAATTCCATCGAAGCTGACAAAACTCTGCAGGAAATATATCGTAATTGGATTCATCCCTATTATGACAAAGAAAATTGCCCACTTTTTGTATCCTTTAACATCAATCAGCCAATAAAATAGGGCCAGCAGTAACAGGCTCCATCCGCCTGCATACAACACATAAGAACTCGTCCAGATTATCTTGATGATTGGGAAGAACAATCCCCAAACATATCCTGTGATCAAACACACCAGCCCAGCGACTGTTAGCCCTGCTGCCTTACGAGCGCCGGA
Source organism: uncultured Pirellulales bacterium (assembly GCA_964567045.1). GTDB lineage: Bacteria > Planctomycetota > Phycisphaerae > Sedimentisphaerales > Anaerobacaceae > JAFNGF01. Next base: position 31,286 of record CAZMLE010000023.1, read on the forward strand.
GCGATTCGAGTTAAGCCAATGCCCCGCCAGCACTCCCAAAAGTGCGGTGCAAATGCCAGGCAGAGTCGAAATAAGTCCCTCGTTATCACCATACACGTAATAAAGTGTGCCAGGAATCAACTGCTGATCAATATACGAGGACAGGCAACCCTCGGCTGTAAGAACCCCTCTGCCATAACCTGGGACTGGAATCAGCATCATCATAGCCCAGTACAAAAGCAAGATTGCTGCTGCAACTACCGCCTGTATCCGCCACTTCGTGTGTATCACCAATACTGCAGCAAAAAAATAACACAACCCAATCCGCTGCAGCACACCCGGCCATCGCATCTGGGGCCAATCGAAGCGTAACAACCCATTCACAACTAACCCCAGCAAAATCAGCATCACCGTCCGTTTGACAATGTGCAGGTAAATTCCAAGGAGGCTCTGCCCTCGCTCCCGCCGGCGAGAAACCGAAAACGGCAACACCACCCCAACTATGAAAAGAAATAAGGGAAATATCAAATCCTCAAAGTGAAAGCCTTCCCATTCTACGTGGCCTAGTTGACACTGAATTGTTTGTGTTACTGGATGTTTCCATACCTCCGCCAAGCTGGTGAACACCTCCCCGCCGCCGATGATCCAGAACATATCAAAACCACGCAGTGCATCGATTGAGACCACCCGACTGCCACCCAAATCCTTTTGGTCATTTTCCAAAGTTCTTCCTCTCTTTTCTAAAACGACATTTTCCATTTACCACGTTTAGAAACACTTGTACGCCTTTCAATTCCATACGGTATCAAACGCTTCTTTGAATTTCAATAATCCGAACCTTGGGTTTGACAAATCATGCCGCAGCCCGCCCAAACCTCGCGAAGGCAAAGAAAATCATAGCCAGAAAAGCAAACCTCGGAAGCCTCTTTAAGATTTTCTTTTTGGATTACCAGTTTATCAGGGAGAGACCGGGTATTCAGCAGTGAGAGTGACGTCAGGAGCGGCGGCTGAACTCTTAATCATTACAGTGTCACCTCATTTACATTGAAGCTTCATCGCCCTTAAGAAAGAGCGTTGAAAGACTAACAGACCATCACCTCCTGTAAACTACCCTTCCTGTTTTTTTTCACCGCAGCCATTCTGGCTGTGGCTCTGTTCAGGAAGTAGCGATAGCTCTATCGCTCTTTTTCAGCCGGAGCTATCAGCCTCACTGGCCTGAATCCTTCAAATCATCCTCATAGGCAATATCGTTTGCCTCACACCAATCGACGGCTATTTCCTTTAACGCTTCACCCTGATATTTGTACCAGTCATCGGCAATTCCAAATCTGTAGATACAGTCCTTGAATATGCGAAAGGCGCCCCTGTCTCTAATCGCATTGCATAACGCCTCGGAAATCTCCTCGTCCTTAACAGAGAAACAGAACCTTTCCATTATCCGGTACTCGTTGACGTCGAACTTTGTAGGTAGCGCCAGATAAGTGTCGTGACTGTCATTCAGGATCTCCTTTGCACTTTGGATGTTATCCTGCTCCCATTGGGCGTAATCATCCAAAGATTCAGCATCCTCGGCAGCGCAGAAATCTTCATCCCTCAGAGTAATTATTTCCCTGGTGTTCTTGTCGAGGTACGATGAGTCTTCATCGCTCTGAATATCCAAGACTTCGACTATTTTACTCAATAAGACACAGATGCTCATGGGGCATTAGCCTCACTAAGTATTCGAAATTTCCTTTTCCTACTCTTGATTCAAGTTGTCTCATGATATGCTCAACGTTGTCATCAGGGCCCGCGATGAAAAAGGGCTTGCCGTCTTTGCCAAATTCAACATCCTCGCAGGGTTCGATGCTATCTTTGTCATCCAGAACATATTGCGACAATTTGAAATCTTTATTCGGCTCAAAGCCAAATTGCTGCGCGAATGCGATGCCGCCATAAACGATCTGATGGGCCAGAGGTACCGGGCACTGCACCGGCTTTCCCTCCAAATATATTTTGGGCAGCAGCTCGGTTTTGTACCTGGATAAGGAAAAGTCCGCATTGCAAAAGGTGTTCTTGAGCCCCAGGCAGTAAATGTCCACCAGGAAGAGCCCAAAGACAAGATCACCGTCGGGCTGCCGGCGGGAGATTAGAACAGTAGCCAAACCTTGTTCTTTCCATGATGGGTTTATCAGACATTCATAAAAGGGAAATTTTCGAGCAAAGAGAATCTTTTTTCTTGCGCTGAGCAACTCAAAGTGAATTGAACCTGCCTGGTTTTTCCTGCGCAGCTTGTGTTTTTGCCGTTTCTTCATCAGCTTCTTTTGACGTCTACTTTCGTCAACACCCATTTTTCGCTCCTTCATTGGATTTCTATGCCACATCGTTTCGCTTTTCAATCGTCAGGCCCACCACTTTGCCAGTTAAAACTGGTATCCTCTTGCTACCCAATAGTGCCAGTCCTTGACAGCCCTCCGCGTCTCGATATCAACTTTGACTGGCTCCAATTGAGACAATGGTACGGCCAGCTTCCGCCCTTGCCAGGTTACCTCAACGAACATCTCGTGCATACACTCCTCTTCACAGGCCATTGCCTCTACCGTTACTACCTCTGCCTCCGCTAAAGGTGAAATAACTCTTTTGGTAACGCACCTGGCCTTAAAGGGAAAGTTGAGTTTGTCTTCGAGGTAATAATACCATCCCAGAGCACGTTCCGTTTCGTCGTAGGCGTCGACTATAATCTCAGAGTCAATTCGCTGCTCTCTGCGGCTGTTTTTCTTAACTTCTGACATAGTCGTCAAGATTAGCAATTTGAGCTAAATCCTTGTTGACCAAGTTCACTAAAAACTAATCCTTTCCCCGCACCCATTTCTGAACTGGCGGACCGCCAGTAAATAGTTTGGGAGTAATTACAAAGATTGTGACCAACTTAGCGGCATTACACTCGGCTAATAGACTTGAGATATTTCTTCGATTTCTTTAGGCCTATCTTAGATGCCTTCTGCTCTACTGACTTGGAAGACCGTCCGAGTTGGCCGGCAACTTCTCTGGTGTTCGCATTCGGAAACAGTTTCTTAAGCAGCTTGATCTCATCGCTTGACCAGAGACCCTTGACGAGTTTCTTTCTCTTTGCCATTGTATGATTCCTTTCATTTTTAGTCATATCTATTGTCTACCATTGACTTCACGGCATTCTAACGAGTAACGCGTCCGTTATCAAAAAGCTTTTGGTTTTTGTCCCCAAAAACGCCAGCCTTCTCCTCCCGCCATCACCCCGACATGGAACGACCGTTGTCAGGTCATCAGATGAAGTTGTTTTATTGTCGTTGCCAACACCCTACATCAAGGTGCCGGGGGGTTCTATATTTTCTGGCTGAGGCGAGGAGAGGAAGCTAAGTTTTTCACCACCACTCACCCAAGCAGAGGGGGAAAGGGGAGTGGCTCAATTCACGGTATAGACACATCATTGTTGGGCTTAAAGTGTTGGTGCCATTTTAGTGTCCACAATTCTTCCAAGTAAACTCTTTCTACGCGGCTGTCCACAAATCCAATGTTGCTCGCTTTTCTATGGCGGTCGATACAAAAACGCCCCATAAAGTACCCTTCGGCATGAGGATACCCAGGATATCCCCTCTCACCAGACAGGTCCGCCGGCACCATATCGGTATCGAAAGGCCATGAGCCAACCCACACCGAATCGCCTAATAGCGGAACACCTGGTTCAGCGTCCGAGTATTTCTTGTAGAAATCTTCCGCTGGTAGTCCTGGACCGTAAATTGGGTTTTGGGGCAGCAGCCATAGATTCAAGCCGTAACTACCTTCCCCGCCCATGAAGCGCCACGAGCGATATGCCGAGCCAAAGAACGATTGCTCCGACCGGTCTTGGCGTCTCGTCACTGGACAAAATGCCACTTTCATCACGCCCTCTATGTGCTTCTCTGGGTTATCCTTGTACTCCTTAGCGCTCAGATATGGCGCCAATTGATGGAACCAGTACTCGCCGGGCTGATGAGAGAAAGGCATAGTTCGATCATCATAATCAAGCGCGTAAAAATTCATAGCCAAGCACAACTGCCGGAGATTACTCTGACAAGCACTTGAACGCGCCTGCTTGCGCACATAACTAAGCGCGGGCATTAAAATCGACATTAAAATCGCAACGATGGCAATCACCACCAGAAGCTCTATTAGGGTAAATGCCCTTCGCTTACGCATAATAGCACCACAGTTTTTCATGCGCAGGGTTATAAACCAAAAAACGATCCTACGCTTTTTAGGGCTAAAAATCAAGCGAAATGTCCCCACCCTTGCCTGGCATCTGCGAATTTCAACTTCACCATCACTCCGATATGGAACGACCATTGTCAAGCCAAAGAGGCCGGGCGTGCCGCATTTTTTGGCAGAGCCTCGTTGACGAAAAGAGGAATAGCTGGTGAATCCGATCTTAACGCTGTGTCGAAACTCATGCCCTGCAGGCCAACACTGCCCAGTTCTTTACCACCCCTCCAGGTATTGGCTACTACCTTACCGATACCATCCAGCGCAAACAGGTTCGAACTTCAAAACGTCTTTAAACATGAACATACGCTCTATAGTTTCACTTTCCACCAATTTGCCTTTTTTGCCTTCTCGCCAGTCCTTCCTTTCCACAACGCCCATTACCAGATAACCATTCCCTATGATGTCGGGCTTCTTCTCTTCAAAGCAGGCTGCCATCAGTGACTCCAGCTCAGACTTTTTGGTAATTATCAAATCGCAGCATGGACAGTAGCGGCACTGCTTGTTCAAAAGTAGCATCTGCCGGGGATCAATGTGAATAACAAGGGGAAACTTGCATATCTTTGTCTTGCCTTGACATTTGGGGCACTTGGTGAACGCGCAATCTGCATAAGGGTTTAGGAAAAAGTAGTGTCTCCTTCTCGCAGGCTCTTTACTGTTGAGCTTAGCCATCGTTCTTGCCACCGAACGACAAATTGTTTTCTCACTTAGCAAATAGCATATCAATATGCGCGGTTACTGTCAAAAGCGCGTTTAAGGCTCTTAACATGCACGACTACCCAATTCTGATTAAGCAGGGACAAGAGACAATGCTTCCAGCGAGCAGTAGCCCGCATCTTGCTTACCTTTACCCATATTTTCTAAGATCATCTTATTGCATTACTGGTTTCTCTGGGCAAGGTCTGGGTGTTCAGCAGGAAAAGTGAATTTACGGGCGGCTGGTGAACATATTGACTTTTGCCTTGGTCGTATTGCGAGCCTCACTTACCTCGATGTGGCTGGTTTTAAGCGTCCCTTGACAGAATACAACTCCATTTTATCTTGACGTAGCCCACTAATTGTGACAAAGTACCTTGCAAAGAAACCCAGTCATAAACGTTAAGTCTGAGCATAGGTCGACACTAAGAGCACAAACATGGGAAAAGTCCTGATTGTCTATCATTCTCAAAGCGGCAACACCAAAGCTGCAGCTGAAGCTGTGGCTCAAGGCGCAGAAGAGGTGAGTGGAACTGAATTTATCATGAAAGAGGGACTGCATGCAACCGTTGAGGATTTGCTCTCGTGCGATGCTATTGCTGTAGGAACGCCTGATTACTTCAGCTACATGGCTGGAGGCCTGAAGGATTTCTTTGACCGAACATATTATCCAACTCAAGGGTCTGTTACAGCTAAGCCATGTGGAATTTTCGTCACCCATGGAGGCGGAGGTAAGGCTGTTGAAAGCGTAAAGAAAATTTGCACCACTTTTAAGTTCAAGATTATCAGCACCCCAATTCTCGTGAACAACCGTCCAGGTGCGGAGGCAACAGCAGCACTTAGGAATCTTGGCAAGCTTTTGGCCGAAGCTGCCAAATAGTAATTGTTTATCTGGCAACAAAGGAATTTAGGAATATTCTGCGGCCTCCAAATAAACTGCACTTTTCCCGCCAGCCCGCTTAATAGGCTTTTTGTAGCAAACCGCGGAACCATCCTGTGCTTACGCTCAGCTGGCTTTGAAATATTGTCTTATTGCATTAGCGATTTATCTGAACGCCGATTTGCCTGTTGGTAAGGCCATGCCACCGACAGCAGCAACTCTCTTGTCGATAATATCTTCCGAAGTCGCGCATGAACTATAATATAGTGCGTTGTCGCTGAAACATATATGATGATCCCTGTAAAGAAAGGAATCAAAATATGGGAAAGCTTGGTGTGGCAATTATTGGTTGTGGTTCGGTGGCAGAGGAATATGTGAAAGCCTTTACGAGAGATGAGCGGTCCGAAGTGCGTGCCCTGGTCAGCCGCAATCGGCTCAATGCAGAACGGTATCGAGACAAATATGATCTGGCATGTACGATTGAAACCAATGCCTCTGTGATGCTTCAACGGAAAGATGTGGACATTGTCGTGATTTGTACGCCTCACAATCAGCACACAAATTATGTTGTTGCCGCAGCCGAGGCTGGAAAACACATCGTCATCGAAAAGCCGGTGGCCCTAACACTTCAAGAGCTGCGCAAACAGCAACAGGTCGTGAAGAAGAGCAAGGTAAAAACTCTGGTGAGTTTTGTACTGCACTGGAATCCTCTGCTTATGACCATTGACCGGCTTATAACACAGGGTGCCTTCGGCAGTATCTTCATGGTCGAGGTTGACTACATGCACCGGATGTGGATGACACCCGATGAGAAATGGTATGCAAGTCGAGACCAAAGTGGAACGGCAATATTGACCGGAGGCTGCCATGCCATAGATGCCCTGCGTTGGTTCGCAAGGAGTGAAGTCAAGCAAGTTTATGCTTACCAGGTGAAGACCGAAAACCCCATAGAATACCCAGGGACAATTTCAGTTAACATTAAATTCGAAGATGGCAAGATCGGACGCAGCACAACGACCTTCGATGCACAAATGCCATATAGATTCAACATCGGGGTATATGGCACAGAGGGCAGTATTCGTAACGGTGAGCTCTTTGCGCCCAAGCTTTTTCCCGGACAGAACAACTTTGTAAAGATTCCCTGCATCCTGCCGGACAGTGCTGATGTCACCCATCATCCATTTGCGGGTGAAGTATCGCATTTCCTTGATTGCATCATTAACGACAAGCGACCATATCCGGATCTGGAAGATGCTGCCCAGACCCATGAGGTATGCTTCGCGGCTGACCTTTCTGCGGAATCGGGCAGACCTGTGGCGATAAGCGAATTGGATAACATGTAGATGATCACTATCTCAGGAACGCTCTCAAAAGGATGGATGGCCAAGGCCTTGGGTATTGTCTTTGATCGTGACTACTACTTTGACCCGAATAGACGCTACGCTGTCGACTGCCAGTGCAATGAATACGCCGCTACGCATTTTCCCGACATGCGCCTTTTCTATTCTGAATCCAATCTGGGACAGATCGATTACTGGGACAAAGGCCAAATTCAGATCGGCGGGATTCAGCCGAATATGATTCTCGGAATGTTGCTCGGAGCTGATTTTGTGCCCCATGATAGCTGTGACGCCGATATCACCCCCGGCTGTCTCGTAGGAAAGAATCCTGCGGACCTGCCAGCACCTAAGAGCCTACTTGACCACGACTTGATCAGGCTTTTTGATACGCAGATTCGGCAAGTACAGAACAATGCCCAGAGACCGCTTCGGCCAATTCCCCCATTTTTCTGGGATTCGTCGGGCCGTGCCACCATACATGGAGTGATGACCTCTGCCCAGAAGTTTCTCGGTGAAAGTATTTTTCTGGACATGATGACAGATCCCCAGGCGTGCCTCGATCTGATGGGTTGGCTCGGCGACGCTTTTATTATCCTTTGTCGGCACTTCTCAGAGACGGTGGACTTGCCCATAACCGGGGTGCACGTGGGCGAGTGTTCGGCTTGTATGGTTGGTCCCGACTTGATTCAACAATTTGTTGTCCCTGTGACGTCAAAGATCGGCCGAGAACTGGGACCTATTCGTCTACATTCTTGCGGCCCCAGCACCAATCAACTGGAAGCGTTTTCAAGGATCGCGAATGTGCGCTCTCTCGACCTGGGTGGCGACACGTCGCTTACAACAGCGCGAGAAATATTCGGGAAAAAAACGGTGATAAGCATTGCTCCTTTGCCGCGTGATATGTCTGCGGAGGACACTGATGCGATACTACGCTGGGCCAGGCACATTTTCAAAGAAAACGATAGCGGCAACCTGGAATACATGTATCACCTTGAGCCCAACTACAATGTCGATACTATCTATGCTTTGACAGATTTTGTGAGAGGCATGCCTGGCTTCGCAGAGCCGGTAACTTAATCGAAGATACGCCCCCATACAAATAAGGATGAGCTTACAAGTTGCAATCCAGAACAATAGACTGTCTTGAGAAGCATAAACTGTGTTTTGCTGTGCAGGATCACCCCCGGCTGTGATACGAAAAAAGCACGAAACTCCAAAAACAGCAATAGAACCCACCTCTGTTAGCCTTACCTCGCTTTTTAGTCTGTCTTTAGTGTGCTACCGATTTTCTGGGCGAAATCTGGGTGTTCAGCAGGGAAAGCGACGTAAGGTGCGGCTGCTGAACCCTTTCGCCCCAGTACTATTTCTCGCCCTGTGGCCAGCAGCCGAGAGCCTTATATGGTTAGCTGAGGCTCCCCCTACCGCGAGGTGCCTTATACGGCTTTCGAGTCGCTATACTCTGGACGCCTATCTATCCGTGAAGCCCTGGCACCTGAACATGGTTCAGGTGAAAAGCGTGAAAGGCTACTCGATTAAAGACCTGGGCCTTTGACGCTTTTAGGGGCTGAGCAGTCACTCTGGCAGTGCCTGTACTGCCAGGCCGCCCGAAAGGCGGCAATGCCAAAAAGCTCAAAAGCGTCGCTGAGCCCAAGCAACGACAACCAAGCACCTTTTGTGCTTTTTGGTCGTCCCCTACTCATCTCGAAGCCCCGTGCCCGAAGGGCGAAAGGCCTAAAAGGTTAGCTGAGCCTCAATACACACGCTGCGAAGCGCCTTTTACGCATTTCAGGGGCGAGAGTAAATGATAATTCAGCTATCAATTTTCATTTTGTCTTTTTTTCTTTTTAGCCGCAGCTTCGCTTCTATTTATTTTTTCTTTTCGCTTCTTGAATTTGTCTATCTTGTTTATCATATTTGGCTTTCCTTTTCTATCAGTTTTCTTTTGATAACTTATAAACTACTTCCACCAGCTAGTTATTGAATTGCAGACACGTCTTTAAAATAGCAACATTTATAAACCTCTGATTCCATCTATTATCACTCTGGAGTTACAAAATGGCATACAACACAACTTCGGAATTAAGAGAATTGTATTTCCAACATAGTGGCTACTTCGTCGGCAAACCAGCAAACTCCTCTTACGACTCATTGCTCCAATGGCCATCAAATGGTTATTTTGAAAGACTAAAACCAGATGCCGCTCTTCTCAAAGAAGCCCTCACCTCTTATCCCAGCCCGCAAACTTCTACTGTCGCTGAACAAGTATTTGGAAGTCAGGCCAGAGAGCAGAGGCTCGGCCTAAAACACCTAACAAATATCCTCTATGAAAGAGCCTTGCTTCACAAAAACCATCTAAAAGACATCGACCGACGCTTGATGCAATGCCAAGAAAGGCTCTCAATTCTAAAGATGCACTTTGCCCTTGACGGTGGAAGAAGCCAGCAAAATCTCGAAAGGCTGATTATCGAGCTGGAAAAGCAACGGCACGATGAGGAAATCAACTTTTGGAAAGATAGCACTGAAGTTAGACAAAAACTCTTCGAGCAAGCAAATGTCTACAGTGCAACAAGACGCCGAAAGGATATGCTATACGGCGTGGAGGGTGAAAATGCCTGATCCCACAACCGGCAAGACCGAATATATATGGCAGCTTTGTCGCAGACTGCGGCCTATCCTCGGAGATAATATGAGCCAGGTCTTTGAAGCTTATTGTGCTGAAGATACTGAAGGCAAACAACAGATCGAAACATATCTTGAATTACTCTCTGCCAAACACCTACCCGCAAGCCTTGATGGCAATGAGCCTGGTATTATCCCACCTTCAAAAGAACAGGCACAAGGACCTTATGCTATTGGCTCTGTAGTCTATGCCGGCAAATCCCTCTATGATTTTGGTCAGAGAGAAAACGAATGGATTCAACATGTCGGTGTATTCGGCAGAAGCGGCGCAGGCAAAACAAATGTAGGCTTTGTCATCTTGAAACAACTTCAGGAGAAAGGAAAACCCGTGCTTATATTTGACTGGAAAAGGAACTATCGGGACTTACTTGCCTTGCCTGAATTCAAAAATGTTAAGGTTTACACTATCGGCAGAAACATTGCTCCTTTTTAGTTTCAATCCATTAATCCCGCCAGAAGGTACCAATCCCAAAACTTGGCTCAAAAAGCTGATAGAGGTAATTGCACACGCCTATCTTTTAGGTAACGGCGTAATGTATCTTCTGCAGCAGGCTATTGATGCTGTGTACGAAGAAGCAGGCGTTTATTCAGGTAAAGTTATAAAATGGCCAACCTTCAGAGATGTTCTTGAAAAGGCAAGAAATCGTGATGCAAGAGGAAGAGAAGCAGGCTGGCTTTCTTCTACCCTCAGGGCACTTGCCTCTTTGTGCTTTGGTGATATGGACACCCTCGTAAATGCAGGAGAAAATCAAAATCTCGAACACCTTCTTTCTAAGACGGTAATTCTCGAGCTTGATGCCTTAACCCAGCAAGACAAGATATTTTTCACCGAGGCACTTCTTCTGTGGATTCATCACCGGCGGATGATAGAAAAGCAGCGTGAGACCTTCAAACACGCCATACTTATAGAAGAGGCCCATCATATATTTTCAGGTGAGAGACGAAGCCTTATAGGCGGCCAATCTGTAATGGAAATCACTTTTCGTGAGATAAGGGAATTCGGCGAAAGCCTTATTATCCTTGACCAGCACCCAAGCCAGATATCACTGCCTGCTTTGGGAAATACGTATTGCACGATCTGCATGAACTTAAAGCACAAAACCGACATCAACGCCATGGCTCAATGTCTTCTGCTGGACCAGGAGAAAGACCTCTTAGGCACACTCAAGGTCGGCCAGGCCATAGTCAAGCTTCAGGGCAGGATTGCAAGACCATTTGTGATTGAGGTGCCGGAGTTTGCTATTGAGAAAGGCAGGGTTACAGATGCCTGGATTGCCCAGCGTATGCAGCATATAGCTCCCACTATTCTCGATAAGGATTTCGTCAGCGAGAGCATGTCGCCAGATTCTTGGCTAATTCAAAGTACAGACAATGCAGTTGCTTTTCTTAAAGATGTTCAAGGATATCCACAAAGCGGCGTGGCCGCCAGATACAAGCGGCTTGGTCTATCGGTAAGACAAGGCCAGAAATTAAAAGCGCAATCGCTCAAAGATGGACTGATTGAAGAACAGAAGGAAACCACCAAGGTCGGCAGGCTCAGGGTTATTCGCATCACCGAGAAAGGCAATGCTCTACTATCCAAGGCCAGTTAATCCCAAATAGCTGCAGATTTTGTTCTCTAAGGTTATGGAAATCAAGGCAGCCAAAATCTGCGTTCAAAAACGGCTGTATTTGCGAATCTGCAGGTGTTAAGAAAAGGCCCGATCCTTTGAAACAGAAATGCCGGAGCGGCTGTCACAATGAGGTGGGCGCTCCGGAATCCCGGATTACTAAGCCTTTGAAGGCTTTGTCCTAACGCCCCAGGCTTTTTCAACCTCGCACCTGGTATTTGGACCCGTGCTCCACTGCTCCGGCACCCATAGAATAACCACACAATTATCCTTCCTCAACAACTTTTAACCCCATCAGCGCGGCCAAGTCCTTCATACTCTCAAGGTGATTACCATAGAATACAACACGGTGCAGCAGAGTCATCATATCGCCCTCTAATACACCACTGCCCCAGTTGTGCGCCATTTCTCGTGCATTGGCTACCTTTGTGGTAATTTGCGTGCGGCACCCACGATCGTAGAAGTCAGTCAGCTCTATGATCTTACCCGTGGAGATGAGCATCGTGTCGAGATCGACCAGCTTGGCACATGTGATCTCCTGATTTACTCGCATCTGAACCTCGAGCGATACTCCTTGGTTGCTGTCGCACTGGGTCCTAATAAGGAAGGGCGCACGCTGCCCATCTGGCCCATCAAGCTTCGTTGTGGATGTGCAATGAGCATGGATAACGGCATTTTTCGAAGTGTCGAAAAGTGGGTCACTAATAAAGCCTGGCACACCGAAGGCATAAGCGAAAATCAGCATCGTCAGTGTTGAGTCCATATCTCCTTCGCAGGCACCAACCAGTCCGAGGTCATTTAACTTGCTGAACGTCAGGCAGCCTTTAGCAGGGGCTTCCATACAGTGAGAGCTCGTGATAGCCTGTGCCTGTTCCTTGACCATGATATCCCTGATAGCCAGGTATAAGCGAGCTGAGTTGACTATGTCTGCTCTGGAAGGCTCGATGATTTGCTTGGCTGGGCGAATCCAGTACTGCTCAGCCTCTGCCTCAGCAGCCTTCAGATCAATAGCTTTATGAGCCAGTGTAACCCGCTCTTGGCTTATCTGGACCACCTCTGGACCAAGGCGACGCTTGACTTGTTCAGCCGCACAGGCTGGGGCTGTTCCCTTAGCGCTTCCCACAACGATGACTCGCGATTGGCCAAGATGTACAGGTACGCGCAACAGCGCTGCTGCTCGTTCAAGCTCGCCGTAATCGCTGGACGTTAGTAGGATCACCTTCTTGCCGGCTTTCTGCCACTGCGGGACGTACATCCAGTCATGTCCGCTAAAGGGCTGGGAGAATATCGCTGTCGGCAATCCCGCGTCGACCAGCTTCAGGAGCGGTTCGCCACTTCCGAAACTCAGGTGGATTAGCAATGCGGCGTCAGCGCCTTTTAGGTTAGCTGCTATCTTGGCCGCCGCTGGAACTGTGTTGGGAATAAGCTCCCCACCAACAAACCTTACATCGCCGAGATGGGCTTCTACCCCAGCGAGGTAGTTCCTGAACTTCTTGACTTCTGCAGATGCATCGAACATTGGCGTGGGCCATGCACCACCTGTGCCTACGTAAACCACGTGGATTTTAACAGGGGACAATTTAGGCCAGCCGGCTTCCTCGGCAGCAGCAAGAGGGTGGACGGCAAGTCCGCTGGCCAGAAGCATACTGCCTGCTGCTACAGTGCCTAAAAACTCTCGTCGTGAAATCTTCTCCATGGCTGACATCTCCTTATGACATCGTTAATTCAAAAAGTAGAGTTAGTACTGCTTTTCATCTTACCGCAGATCCTGATTTCATCAAACTGCCAAAAATCTCTTCTCAGAATCGCTGTATTTGCGAATTTGAAGGTTTCAGGAGACAGGATGATCTCTGGGGAAGAATCGTCCCGAAGCCTTGCCTCAGCTAAAGGGTTCGCCAACCGCAAGAGTACAGAGTGGGGTTTACGCGTCAAAGCGATCGGTATGGGCTATTGTATTGTTTATTTTGTTTGGTCTGACATACCACTGGCTATATCGATCGTGCTGCGTTTGCTCCGGCTATTTTACCAATGGCGCCTTTATAAACTTTTCCCACCACTTTGAAGTGAAGATATAGCGTTAGGCATTCAAGCTCGCAGAATTTGGCTGACGTATTAACTACACATATACTCTTGTGCGCCTCGCAACTCACAAATGCCAAGGTGCCCGCATCGCTCGCGACATCATCCTGTCAGCTTCAGGATCATTGATAAATCGTTCAGTCTCAGGGTCCCACCTTAGCTTACGACCCAATCGTAAACAAATGTTGCCGATATGGCAGGTTGTTGTAGAACGGTGAGCCACCTCAGGCGCCGCAACTGGTGAGGAGCGAGTCTTCACACACTCCAGAAAATTTCGGTGATGACCTTGCATGTAGCTGTAGCTGTGTTGCTGGAATCTCCTCAGTTTCAGAATTGATTTTGGCTCAGCATCCACATTGCCATCGTCATCCACACTTACCCATCCTTCATCGCCAACGAACTTCACCGCCTTCGGCGATGTGTCATGCATAATCAGCTTTACGCCGTTAGCATATGTAGCAGTAACCCCAAAATTCACAGGCGTGTCAAACAAGCCATCTCGCTGAAACTTCGCCCAGCCCTCGTACTCTATAGGGCCTGTGAACTCGTTATCATTGGCCCATTGAGCCAGATCATTGAAGTGAGCACCGATATCAGTTAGCTGGCCACCAGAGTAATCAAATATCCAGCGGAAACTGCCGTGGCAACGCTTGGGCGTATACGGTTCATAAGGCGCTGGGCCAAGCCATCTCTCATAATCAAAGCCTCCAGGAACTGGCTGAGGTTTTTCCACCCCACAGCTAACTCCTGGTGCCAAACACGTGTGAATGGTGTGAAGCTTGCCTATTTTCCCACTATGGGCTATCTCGACAGCGAAAGTGAAGCTCCTGATGCTGCGGCGCTGGGTGCCACTCTGATACACAATGCCGTACCGCTTCATCGTATCTGCCACTGCCCGGCCTTCGGCGATAGTTAGAGAGATAGGTTTTTCACAGTACATATCCTTACCTGTCTTGGCCGCAGCTATGGCAATTAGCGCATGCCAGTGGTCTGGTGTAGCTATCATCAAAGTATCAATATCATTGCGTGCCAGGACCTCATAGAAATCATTGTAGGCAGCACAGTCATTATTGGTGTATTTATTATTCACCAAGTCTTTGGCCTTATTGCGGCGTTCAGTATCGACATCGCAAACCGCCAGAACTTGCACATCATCTTGTTCGAGAAAATTCTTCAAATTGTGCGTGCCCATTCCACCAATGCCGATGCCAGCCATAGTAATCCGCTCGCTCAGTGCAGCTTTGCCCGCCGCGCCGATTGCTGAAGACGGAACAATATATGGAATGGCTAACGTTGTTACGGCTGCTCCTGCACTACATTTCAAGAATTGACGCCTCGAAATCTTCCTCATGACAGACAGCGCCTCCGGTCAATATGATAAAGCTGACGCTTTTGTAAACAACCCACTTCGATAATTATCCACCCCGCGATTCAGTTTGGTGCAAAATCCCAGCTAAAATTATCCCGACAGCCCTGTATTATTTACTGAATTATTTACTGGCTTGCCGATTATAGAACTTATCGAGCCTATTCTTGAGAATGTCTTCTATACCAGCCATAATCTTTGTTGGCCAGTCACCTTCTAAAGATTTCTCAGTTAAAAATAATCCTTCTATACCGGCCTCTTTGTACACATCCATTTTGTGCTTTTTTCGCTCATCATAACCTCGCACCCCGTTCACACCAAAATATTCAATTATCATGCCGTATTCTGGTAGATAGAAATCAGGATACTAAATTCGGGTTTTTCCTTTGTCAATTACAGCCAATGGATATTCATATTTATAATTAATGCCGCTCTTTTCCAGAAGCCTGGCTATCTGCACCTCGGCTCTGCTTTTGTACTGTTGTTCTGAGGTCTGCTCATAACACCTCCCGTACGCTCTCATATCCAAATGCAGAAATTAGCCTTTTTATATTTTGCGGTTTTTTCTTACCCGCCAGCTTTGTTCACAATCAACATCGTCCCGCAAGACGGGCCGTTTCCACCAAAGCTACTCTCCTGCGCAAGCAGCAAACCTACTACTTTTATTACGGTCTGAATTCTCCCTATTCTTATCGTCATAACCGTTACCACACGCTTGTTCATCATCAACACCATGGTGTCATCGTCCTTACCCTCACGAATATCACCGATCCATCGTAAGTCTCCTCCTATCAAATGCTCCTAACCATTCTCCATCTATTCTTGCCTGAATTAACACTTCTTCTTATCCACCCTGCCCCCTCATTCATGTTACACTTTCATGTTCCTATACTTTTGAGGTGTAACATGATTCAGGGTGAAAATCTTAACTGCTTGGTTGAAACCCACTTATATCATTTCAGGGGGTGTAACATGATTCGGCGTTAAAATAGAGAATATCAAGCCCCTAAGAGCCCTCACAAAAGGTCACCAATAGCCCCCGCGATGCAGAGATAAAGAGCGCCGTTAGGCAAAACGCGTGTTGCACACGGCAGTCAAAATACTCGGGTCAAATGTCAGTTGAATGCGGTTGGCATATGTGCGGTTAACTTTCGTTGAAATCAGCAACACCAAACCAAGACTCTGAAGGTATGACAGATTCGAATAGAAATGAACATAGCTGAAAGGCTCTTCATTGAACTGGGTGCTTATTTTCTTGTAGGTCTCGTACACGTCTTTGACAAAGCTATCCTGCTGGGAAAGGGCAGCCTTCAGAATTAGAAGATTCTTGTCATTGAGGTCCCTAACGACATCAAACATAATATCACGCCTGGCCTTTTCGAAATGCTCTTTCAGCGATACGCCAGGCTCAAGTGCCCACAAATACAGCGTCTTTATCGCAACCCTGACATCAGAATTCGTGTTCTTTGCCGTCATAGCCGCGATCTGGCGAATAACTGTTGCCGGCATAAACCTCAACCCTTCTTTTGCCCTATCCAAAAGTATCTTTTCGATTTCGATAGCATTGTAATTTCTAAAGTGAACTATCTCCGGCTGAAGCGTGCTTTTTGTACTCTCATCCAGCAAGGCCAGGAAATTCGGGTTATTGCTGAGTAGGATTGCCATATAGTTATTCGGTGAGCGGCTGACAAGATACAGGATATCCTTGTGCTTATCTTTTTCGCTCATCAAGTCGACTTCATCCAGGATAAAGACCGTCTTGCCTCTTCTTGTATCTGCAAGTTTCTGCCATAGTTCATCGAGGCTGCAGCCCCGTGGCCTTAGGCCAAGTAAAGATGCAAGAATCTTAAAACTTGTGTTGTGCTGACGGCAGTTGACATAGGCAAAATCCAGCTGACCTTGTCGGGACAATGTCTTGATGAGATATTTGGCCAGGACACTTTTTCCCGAGCCACGGGAGCCCAGGATCAGCACGTTGTTGGCAATGCCAGATTGCTGGTATCGCAGTAGTGCATCTATTACGGGTTTCACCTTCTCACGCATCAGGGGCTCTTCAGGAATGTAATTGAAATCGAATACTTGGAAATTGCCGATTCGCTGTTTGGTTCTATCCAAGCTTTTCTGTCTTGCCGACAGGTATTGTTCGATATCCATCGCCACGCGTTCACCTCACCGAACGCATAAACTCACGGGGGTTTATAAATTTGACGGTCGTGGCTGCGAAAACAAGAAGGGGCATCCAACCATTTGGACCTATACTATATGCAGAAGAAAATGGGTGCTTAAAGATATTCGGTTGAACGAAAACTGCGTGACTTGATATATCCCACCAGGGGAAATTTGGCCGGCAGGGGTTTCCACTTGATTCAGTCAAAGATATGTCGTAAAATACAATCAAAGAAGCTATGGATATCCTTGTCAGAATAAAACGTTTGGTCGTTTCGCGGCGAGTCCTTTTCACCGAAAAGGCGGAGATCGAGATGGCAAGGGATGCGCTGACACCAGAACTGGTGTACGAGGCGATTCTGAATGCACCGGCGATATTCAAGGTGCTGCGTTCTCGTAATCCGAAGGCAGGAGGCAGGAGCGAGAGGCTCTACGTAATCAAGGGGTTGACCTTTGACGGAGTTGACATCTACACTAAAGGTAAGATACTGAAAAAAGAAGGAGTTGACATTTTCTATGTCCTCATCTCATCTAAAAAAAGCACCGACGTCTGAGGCGTTTCCTTGTCCGGAGTGCGGAAGGATCCAGATGATTCGCGTCGTGGAAACCTGCCAGCTCGGGGACGGGCTGACGGTCAAGAGACTCGCGCACTACAAGTGCCGCTCTTGTGGCTCGCGTTTCTTCGACGATGACGCTATGCACGGCATTGCGGCTGCACGTGCGTCGCACCGTTCGTTGGCCCGATCCTGCTAATTGCTCTGTGCGGACTTTACTGACTTTTGCATATTTGGCCAGCGCTGGCTGGGAACCGATAGCAGTTTCTGGTGCCAAGGAGGTGGGACAGATTTGACAAACGATGCCCTGGTTAACTGGGAAGACCTGATGGTTTTTGCCGATGGCTGGCTAACCGGGATAGCTCCATAAAGACCTTGCGTTGGCACAAAACCGCATGGGTATGCAAACAGAGGGTTTCACCGCTCGCTCAGTCCGAACCATCGACCAGGCTACCAAGATAGTCGATTTGGCCCGCCCGGTCGGCTAAACCACGTTGAGATACTTCTCAATTCTCAGGCCTTCTTTGAGCTTAAACCTGTTTCTGCTCTGGTCGCCTATAGCCCTATCAAACAGGTCCGCCTTTAGTCGCATCCGGTTCATCTGGTTCTTTATGGTGTATGGAGATTTGTTTAAGGCCCGGGCTATATCAACATAAGAAAGGCTCATTTGCTTATTCTGAAAGAATACCGCCAGGATTCTTTTTTCCTGTTCCGAGAAGCGATTGATATCGAATCTTTGGTCAAAGCCGATGGGGGCTCGGCCAGGCAAGGTCGATGGGTTGATTACTCCGATCGGTCGAACAATAGGAACCTTTTCTCTTACTGGCGGAGCAATTTCTACACCGCTGACTTTTTCCTCCAGCTTCTCCAAGACTTTGGAATGTTCCCCGATTATTCGCGTATGCTCGGCCAGTTCATCATCGTGCTTTTTGATGGCTATGCTTATAACTGGTGTCTGGTTTTTCAGGCCTTCGATGTCAGCCTGTATTTTTTTAGGATTCTGCTTGCTGCTGCTACTTGGCCTTCGGCTGCGCTTTTGTTTCCTCTTTTTCCTGAAAAAATCAAAAAACCCCATTTTATCTGTGGCATATCAGCAGAGCCTTTTCTGCAGGTTAAGGCTATAAAGCTGACTTTCGATTTTGGCCAGTTGCTGCTTAATCCGTTGTCGCTGGATATTAGGTAGGTCAGCAATGTTGTTGTTCAAGACACTGTGCATCTGCATGGCTGTGAATAGAAAGAACGAATACTCATTTCTCAGATCTGTCCCAACCGAATCCTGCAATAAAGTAAATCCTGGCGTATGGTCCGGCGTTAGTTCAGATTGTTTCAGTTCCTGCCAGGCCAGCAGCGTTTTCATCCTTTCAAGGCTATTCCTTAGACTTCGTAATCCTGCTTCTAAATCTGCCTCTGCCATGGAAGGTAAAGGCTACAGAGGTATAAAAACCTTTCGCTCAATAATACATGTCCTCATTATTGCACAGGTCCTTCCAGTTCACTGTATCGCCGTTATAGTCGTCGTTTTTTTCTTCGGATTCGTGGAGGTGGTCGAAGATTCTGTTGACGACCCGGCGGATAGCTCTGGTGTTTTCACAAATCTCTTCAAGTGTCTGGATGGTTTTTTCGTCTTTCGGCGAATCTTCTTCTGGTGTCATTTTAGAATGATAACGTGGTAAGGGTATTTAAGCTTTATCGTGCTGAGAAATAATAGAGCCAAAGCATATTTTGAAGTGACAAGAATAAGAATAGGAGGGCCTTCACCTCGGCCCTCCTAAAGATTTCCTGCCTTACCTACCGGCAGGCCTCGGTCACACTCAACTCCGAAGTCAGAAGGTTCAACTGGATGTCGCAGTCTACAGGCAAGTGCCTCAAGTACCTTGTGAATTGAGCAATCATCAAACCTGCTGCAATGTTGGCACAATAGATTGTTGTCCTGGCTGTGCAAGGGCCGATGAAAGCCTCCTCGGCGTGAAATAATGTTGTGGGATAGTGAGTTCGTGATTTGAAATCACAAGCTGTGAGCACACGTATTACCTCTGCGGTCATGCGGCCATCACAAAAGAAACTTACCTTATCTTTCACTGCTTCCCAGACAAGTCGTCGGATGTCAATTTTATCGGCACAACAGAAGACTATGTTTCCTATGTCGATACTCCTGCGAAACCGCTCCGGTATTACCTCCAGTTCAAGGTTGCTGTTAATCTTGCGGCATAGTTCTGCTGTTGCATCAACTTTTGGTTTGCCAAGGTCGCTTTCCAGATAACCCTGACTTGCAAGGTTAGTTTCCTCAACAACGTCAAAGTCAATCAGTTGAAGCCAGGCAATCCCCATAGCTGTAAGTTGTATTGCCACCTGCCTGCCAATAGCCCCAACACCTACAACGGTAGCTTTACAGCAGGCAATCCTGTCAGCAGGTACAATATCCTGCTGGCGGCTGTACCTTTGTTTCGTCTGCTCCGCGTTCATAAACACATCACCTCGCTTTCTTCATCCCACAATTCAGGCCTGTCTGCCAATTCATCCAGGATAAGCTGGCGCTCTGCTGGTTCCATCTTTTCGAACTCCTGCAAGAAATCATACGGCATGGCATAGCTACTAAGCTCGTCCACAACAGACTCTGGTTGGTCACTGTTAGCACCGAACTGGCCTGGCCAGGTTGCAGGGATGACATTGGCCTGGTATTCAGCATCCCAAGCCTGTTTGTCACTTGGTCCAAAATCATCGCTGTAGTCCACTGCCACAGGAATAAGTACCTGACCTCCAGGGCCAACATTGAAGCTAAGCCTTGCATAGGTCTTATTATCCTGGGCAACTATGAACATCACGGCCCATTGGCAGGTGCCAAAAACCCTGGCAAAGGTCTCTTCATCAATGCTACTTGGCTGCGGGCAGTCAGATGGATGGTGGTGGCACCACAGTCGGGCGAACTGCTGAGGCCTTCTACCGAGGTCAACTTGCTGGTCGAAAAAATCTGCGACGGCTATGTCATCGAATTTGACGCTGACAGCGGTTACCTGTTGTTTTACTGTAACAAACTCTTTGACAAACAGTAGATCATCGGCCTGGCTAATGCCAAAGCCACCTATTTCGTTATCTGATTCATCCCTGAAGTAAAGTAGCTTTGCCCAGGCAGTAAGGCTGAATCTCAGGGAAAGAGGCCTCCGTCTCTTGGGCTTAACCTCTTTGGTCAGCAAGGTTGACTCCTGGCGTGGTTGGTTCGGAACCGGTGATATTTGCGGTTTTGTCGGTTCCATTAGTTGTTTGTTCTGTTGTATCTGGTTCATCTTCAGCTTTCCTTTCTTGTTTACAGGTTGGGCATAGGTCTTCTTCAAGGCACAGGCTGCAGAATAGAAAGCCACATTCTGCACACTCACCTATGCAGTTAGGGCAGGTAGTTTCTTCACAGGCGCGGCACAACTGCGAACAGCCGTTGCATACGGTCTCATAGCAACTGTGGCAGGAGGTGCAACATTCTTCACAGAAGCTTTGATCACAAAAGGTGCACCAGTAACTATTCTCATTATCCACAACATGCCCGCAGTCATAACAGGCTGTGCCATCCCACTCATCCAGACGAACGTAAGGACTGTCAGGGCTGTAGGTATTCAGGATGCCCCTGACAAGTGTGAAGAAGTCACATAGCCTGCCCTGCTCAAGGGCCGCCCTTATCGCGGAATTGCCTTCGCCTTCGCAGAGCCTGTCATTACTTATATGAGGATGCGTAACATCTCCAGATGTGGCTGCCGGATGCGGATCGAGGGCAATACAATAATAGGGGCAGCTACCGTAAAGGTCGCTGAGCTTGTCTATCTTGAGCTGAATCTTAAATGGGCCAAGATAGACCTCCTGCAGGGTGATAGGCTCAGTTATGACCGAGATGGTATTCTCGGCTTTATCAAAATCTATGCTCTCAAATTCCTGCTGCAGTTGCTCTAATTCTTCAACCAAAGACGATAGCTTAGGAAGCGCCGCATTCGGTGCCTCGATAAGCTGTTTTGCCCTCTGCATCCAGTATTGCAGGTCATCTAAGGACCTGTTAATAGATGTGGTGCTGCCTTGTGCTGCTGCTAACCAGGAGCGTGTTAAGGATATTCCGAGCTTTTTTGCCTGTGAGGCCATTTCCTGAAATACGTTGGTCAGACTGCTTAAACAACTTAATAGTTCCAGCCGGCGTTTGCTCTGCAGCTTGGCAAGAGCCTCTCTAATTCGGTCTGCTATCTTGATTAGCTTCTTTTTCTCATACATAACTAAAGTCCTTTCCAAAAAGAAAAAGGGCACCTGCCCACCCATAAAACGATAGACAGATGCCCTGAGTAGCAAATGCCGGAGCTTACGACTTCGCGCCCTCGATTTTCACAGGTGTAATCGTGACTCTGTCGCCATCGTGTAAGACATAATCTTTCGGCACCGGCTGGCGGTTGACTCGAATAAGGTAGTCTTCTGGTTTTCTGCCAGGCATCTTTTCCTTAAAAAGCTCTTCGACTTTCATACCTGCGGCTACATGCAGATAGTCTGCGAAACCACCGCCTTCATTGTCGATGAATAAAATCCTCATTTTCGTTTCCTTTCAAATCTTGATGGTTAACCACTGGCAAATTCATTCACGCAGTGACACTGCACTACAGACCTGTTATGGGGTGGACTGCGCGCACGACTTCTTCTCTGTGTCATAATGCCTTCCTTTTATTGGGATAGTTTTGGAGGGTTAATTGTGTTGAATAGACGTGAATAATTAGCGATAGCGCCTAAGAAGCCTTTGGTTCTACGCCTCAGCTACAAACTCCAGCTTCTGGCGCTGCCTGGCCCGCGCTATCTCATTTTCCATCACTTGCTGTTGTGATGGTGATAACTCTTGCATTCTTCCATCAGCTGTCATCATCCATCGTTGCCTAATGTACTCTTCTTCGATACCCTCGATACCTACACCGCACAGCCACTGCCTGGCATGCTCCACCTTATTGAGCCTCGGCGGCACCCTCAGGTAGTACAATTGGCCCGTCGACGGGCACTTCAGCAACGCTATTGCTATCTGATCATCAAGCCCGCTTCGTGCCCTGATCTGTTGTGTTGACTGATGCTCCGGCATAAATATCTTGTCTACGTCTGCCTTCAATAGCTGGTTGTCTCCATCTGCGTCACAGGCCATAAACGGCAGTTTCTTGAGTAACCTCTCCGGGCCTATCTTTCTCATCAGGGCTGCTCTTAGCTGCGTGTTCTCTGTCCTTAAGACCTCGCCCGGGTCTAAATCATCAGGCCCTGCGTAGTAGAGCTCCTTACTGACCGCTACTCCCATCATAAAGTAATGCCTGGCCTTGCCCTGCCGCCATACACCTACCCGCTGGTGGTTCTCTATCCTGCCGTAACCATACTGCCTTCCTTGTTCATCATACAATCTAATCTCGTAGTTCGGCTCATCGCTCCATCTAGGTTCACCGCTGGCTATATCAGCCAGTGTGGCCTCTAGCTTCTGCAATAGGTTCTCTGTCCGCTTCCATGGACGTCTGACCTTCGCCGTTACTTCCAGCCACAACCTGCCGTTCGGACGATACACCCGGAAGCCTTTCCTGTACGGGGTCCATGCGTAGGCTTGCTGGCCATTGTCATATACGAACTCTTCCCGTACGAATCTTGCCCGCTTGCTTAGCTGCCGGAGCGTACCTTTATATGTGCCTATTCTGACCCCTGTAACCTCGTAGAAAGCGCCCTCTGATGGCAGATTCGAGTATGTGTCGTACCTCTGGATGGTCTTTATGTAGTGGTTCAGTGTGAATTGGACAAACACATCTACAGCTAGGAGAGTACCTT
>CAZMLE010000024.1:0-52517 GCA_964567045.1 uncultured Pirellulales bacterium
TATTGATAACTGGTCCGAGATTCATCGGTTCTCCCCAGGGATCGTTTGTTGTTGCCCTTGTCGTAACCCATATGTCCTGCCCACCATAACCGCCGGGCCGCCATGGCCCACCCATGTGATCGCTGAAGAATAACATACGACCGTCGGCAGAGATGTCCGGGAAACACTCCTCAAGAGAGCTGTTTACTGTGGCCCCTAAATTCACCGGACTGCCCCAGGGGTCATTTTTGGTTGCCCGGCTTGTAAACCATAGATCGTCACCGCCGAACCCGCCAGCCCGACCGGACACAAAGAAAACCACCAGGCCGTCGGCTGAGATGCTCGGGGCCCACGTGTCAGCCGAGCTGTCGACGGTCGCTCCGAGATTCACAGGCGGTCCCCAGGGATCCGAGACGCTTGCTCGCGTGGTTACCGCAAGGTAATCGCTGCCATACACACCGGTCCAGGGGGAAAAGTACAGCGAGAGACCGTCAGCCGAGATACTCGGGGATTGTTCCCAATTCGCTGTGTTGACCGGGGCCCCGATGTTCATACAAGGTCCCCAAGGGTCATCTTTACTTGCCCGTCTTGACACGTATATATCAGCGAGTCCGTGCCCGCCAGATCTGCGGGACTCGAAGAATAGTTCCAAACCGTCCGCCGAGATGCTTGGGTCAATCTCGACTGACGAACTGTTGATGTTCGGCCCGAGATTGACGGGCTTGCCGAAGGTGAAATCTGCCCTCGCACTCCCACCGCCGAGCACAATTGCGGCCACAAATCCAAATAACGCTAACCTGATTCTGTAACCATTTAACCATTTCATTTTACACCATCCTGTCTGCCCAGAGCGCATAAAAAAAACGGCTGCGAGAACGCAAGGTTCTCTGGCCGGGTCAAATCGATCAATATAAAGTCTAATCTGCGCACATCAGTCTTTCCCAAGCACGCAATCGCACTACTTCCGGAGTAACTCACCCGCCTACCTTTCCCTCCTCGAACTGAACACAGGATACACTTGAATGAGGAAAAATGTCAAGGAAATTATAGGACTTTACCCCGTATTTGGCAGGTTTTGGCCTGCAAATGGGTTCTTCGTCCTGACTTGGGCCAAAAATTGTGCAAATTCTGCAAAAAAATTATTGCCCTTAGTGACTTTGACGATTACTATGTTTGGTTTGGTTACGAAGATTAACGGCTGCCAAAGCTGAGTTGTGCTGAAGAGGTGCTTGAAATGCTTTTGACAAGGCTGGTGAACAGTGCAGCAGGCTAAGCGAACAAGTTGTTTGCGCTGCTGCGATTGTGCGGTTATGGCGGCTTGGGAATCGATGTTTCTGCTTCAGTGTTGTGAAGCTAATGGGTTTGTAGTCGGGTTCCTAAATCTCTATAGAGATGGCAATGGGGGCCCTTATCGGAGCAGACTGATGTAGCCAGGGGTAGACTACAACCTTGATTCGGCGGGGTGTTTTTGAAGTGGAAACTATCGAAGTTTCCACTTTTTTTGTCCAGCACCAATTTTGGTGTTGGAGCAGAAATCGCCGCCCCCGAAAAAAAGAGCCACAGAGGACACAGAGAGTACCGAGAAAAGAAACAAATAGGAGCATTAACCGCAGAGAACGTCGAGAGCGCTGAGCAAAATGTGAAGACAGAAGACAGAGGACAGAAGACAGCAATCCGTCGTCCGTTCTCCGTCCTCCGTCCTCCGTTGCGCGACCTCTGCGAGCTCAGCGGTAAAAAAGAAGCTGGCGCCGGATCAGAAAGTAGGGCCAAATGAGTCAGGAATTATTGAGAATTGTCGATAGCATTGCCCGCGACAAGAACATCGACAAGGAGTCCATCTTTGCCGACCTGGAAGAGGCTATGGTCTCGGCGATCAGAAAACATTTCGGTGAGATGCAAAGCAATATAGTCGTGCGCATTGATAGGACTACCGGGCAGGTCAATGCCTACAAAGACGATCAGGAAATTGACGTAAGGCAGCTCGGTCGAATCCCCGCTCAAACCGCCAAGCAAGTGATGATCCAGAAAATAAGGGCGGATGAAAGGGGCAGCATCTACGCAGATTTCGTCCAGCGAAGGGGGCAAATCGTAAGCGGCTCGGTCGTGCGGTACGAGGGCGGAACCCTGATTGTCAGTCTGAGCCAGGCGGTGGAGGGCTTTATGCCCAAAGCTGAGCAGATAATGGGTCAGACGCATCGGCTGAGCGAGAGAATTCGATGTCTGATTCTGGATGTGAAAGAGACTGCGAGTCAGGTTAAGATCATCCTATCGCGAACGCATCCCGATTTCATTCGCCGACTGTTTGAGTCGGAAGTTCCGGAAATCGCCGAAACCATTATCGAAATCCGGGCGCTAGCCAGAGAAGCAGGATACCGGAGCAAGGTTGCAGTCGCCTCGCTCGATGACAAGGTTGACCCTGTCGGGGCGTGTGTGGGCGTGCGTGGCAGCAGAATAAAGAATATTGTTGATGAGCTGGGCGGAGAAAAGATAGACATTGTCCGCTGGAACGACTCATCACAGGTGCTGGTGGCTAATGCGCTGATGCCGGCGAAGATCAGCGAAATCGCCCTGTGTTTCGAGCTGGGCCGGGCGACAGTGGTAGTCGAAGAAGAGCAACTGAGTCTGGCCATCGGCAAACACGGGCAGAATGTTCGATTGGCTGCGAGGCTGACCGGCTGGGACATCGATATCCTGACGCCGGACGAATACAATCACAGCATTGAGGCCCTGACAAACTGCGTCAAAGGCGTAGAAGGCGCTGATGATATAGTCGTTGACAAATTGATAGCGCTGGGAGTCATATCTGTTCTGGACCTGGATGACGTAGGGGCTGAACCGCTGACTAATGAGCTGAAGATTGAGCCGGACCTTGCCGAGAGGCTGGTTGCGGCAGCACACGAGGAAGCTCAAAATTTAGCGGCTGAGTCCAAGCAGAAACAGGCGGAAAAGGAGCTGGCTCAGCAGGCAAAAACGACTGACAAAGAAGAACAGGGTTGATGACGGGAGGCGTTCTTGGCCGCTACAAGGGTCTACATTCTGGCAAAGGAGCTTGGGGTAAAGAGCACTGCGATTGTGAAGAAGTGCCAGGATGAAGGTCTGGACGTCAAGAACCATATGTCGGCGATCTCGGCTGGTCTGACAGCTACTATTCGAGAGTGGTTCACCGAGGGAGACAATATCACCACAGTTGAGACTGCGGAAAAGGTGGATTTGCAGAAGGTTCGCGTCATAAAGAGGCCCAAGCGAAAAGCTCCCGCGGAAGCGGCAGAGGCTCCGGAAACTGCGAAGGTTAAGCCAACCGTTGAACGTGCTGAGGTGGCTGCCGAGCCTGCTGTTGAGGCTGAGGCTGAGCCGGGGAAACATGCGCAGGCGAGAGCCGAGGTTCCCGCACCGGCCAAAGAACTCCAGCCGGTGCCGCAGGTAGCTGAAGAAAAACCACAACCACCGCCGCAGCCTGTTGTGAAAGTGCTGCCGCCGGAACCGGAGCCCATATTACCTGCCGGGCCGATGCTGGAGAAGCCCGAGCCGGCTCGCTTAAGTGGGCCGCAAGTTGTTCGAGTCGAAGCGCCAGAACCGTTGCGCCGGCCAAGGCCAAGACCAAGGCCTAGATATGATATGCCTGTGACCGAGCCGTTGATGTATGGTGCAGATGATGACGAGAAGTCAGGTCTTGCCCCGACCAGAGAAAAGAAGCGTCCGCCCCGGCGTCGGAAAGACCGAACATCCGGGCACCGGCAGGCAGGGCGAGATGTGGAGGTCGCGGAGAAGCCCAAGTTCAAGAGTAAATGGCGACAAAGAGATATTGAGGAAAGACGAGCCAGACTTGAGGCCGCCGCCGGCGAAGGCCTGCGCGCCCGGCCTATGCGCAAGATTGCTGGCAGAGCAAGGCGGGAAGTTACAGCACCGATAAGGCCGAAAAAAGTTGTGATCAGTGAGCCGATTATAGTGAAGGATTTATCCGCAGCTCTGGCGGTTAAATCGGCCGACATCATCAGCAGATTAGTACAACAGGGAATGATGGCAACCGCCAATCAAGTCATAAGCGGCGAGGTGGCGGAGCTAATTGCTATGGAGTTCGATGCCGAGCTGGTGGTCGAGCGCAAAACTACTCTGGAGGAACAAATCCGCGCTGAGTTTGAAAAACGAGAGAGAAACAATCTGAAGAAAAGGTCGGTGGTTGCTGCTATGCTCGGGCACGTTGACCACGGCAAGACCAGCCTGCTGGATAAAATCCGATCAACTCACGTCACTGCCGGGGAAGCCGGTGGCATCACACAGCATATCGGCGCATCTCAGGTCACCTGGGACAGCAAGACAGTGACATTCCTTGACACTCCCGGGCACGAGGCTTTTACAGCTATGCGGGCCAGAGGCGCAAATATGACTGACGTTGTTGTGCTGACGGTTGCCGCCGACGATGGGGTGATGCCTCAAACCATCGAAGCAATAGCCCATAGCCGGGCAGCCGGCGTGCCCATAATTGTGGCACTAAACAAGATAGATTTGCCGGGCTGTGACATAAATCGTGTTTACGCGCAGTTGGCTGAGCATGGCTTAGCACCATCTGAGTGGGGAGGCCAGACCGAAGTGGTCAAAACCAGCGCAATTACCGGCGACGGCATACGGGATTTACTGGAGCACCTGGATTATGTGGCTGAATTGCTTGACCTCAAGTCCGACGATACCATTCCTGCGACGGGATGGGTCGTTGAGGCCAGAATGTCGCCTCAGCAGGGCCCTGTAGCCACGCTGCTGATAGAGGAAGGTGGGCTGAGTAAGGGTGATGTGGTCCTGGCGGGCTGCGCGTATGGAAGGGTGAAAATGCTGAGAAATAGCCTCGGCAAAAACATTAAGACCGCCACCAGCTCTACGCCTGTGGAGATAACGGGTCTGAGCGACGTCCCCCAGGCAGGCGACAGATTCTATTGTCTGGACGATATTAACCGGGCCAAAGCCGCCGCCGAGGAAAATAAAGAACGTTCCAGAGAAAACGCTCTGGCGCAGCGAACACAGGTGACACTGGACAATTTGTTCAGCCAGATCGAAGCGGGCGACGTTAAGGAGCTGAACCTTATAATCCGGGCCGATGTCCAGGGCTCTGTTGATGTTTTGACCAAATATTTGTGCGAGCTGAGCACGGAAGAAGTAAAAGTCAGGATTCTACATGCGGCACCCGGCGGAATTACCGAGGGTGATGCGCTGCTTGCCGCGGCATCAAACGCTATTATTATCGGCTTCAACGTCACCAGTGACGAGCACGTGTCAAAGTTAGCAGAAGCCAATGGGATAGAGATAAGACACTACAACATAATCTACCGTATAACCGAAGACTTGCAGAAATCTATGGTCGGCCTGCTTGAGCCTGAGGAGCGAGAGGAGACCCTGGGCAGAGCTGTGGTCAGACAGACATTTAAGATCTCCCGGATCGGGACAATAGCTGGCTGCTACGTGACCAGCGGCACCGCCACTAAAAGTGCAAAAATACGGTTGATCCGTGACAATATCGTGCTCAGAGGCAACCTGAGTATAGAGTCGCTGAAGCACTTCAAAGACGACGCTCGGGAAGTCAAAGCAGGTCTGGAGTGTGGCATCAAAATAGCAGGATTCGATGACATCAAGGTAGATGATGTCCTGGAATTCTACGAGATCGTTAAGATAGCCAGAACTCTGTAAATGTGACTCGTCATCTGGGAGCCGTGCCCCCTAACCAGACGAGCGACGAGTCACGAGCAACGAGCGACGAATAAGTATGCCGACGCGAAGACGGGAAAAAGTAGCTCGCGTGGTCAAGGAGGCGGTCAGTGACGCCATTGCCAACCGCCTTAGCGACCCGCGTATTGAGGGACTGGTGAGCATAACAAGAGTCGAGATAGCTCCGGACCTGCGCCAGGCAAATGTATATCTTAGCATTTTCGGCAAGAGTGAGGCCGCACAAAACAAGACTTATGCCGCCATAGCGCACGCAAGAAGGCGCATACAATCGCTGGTGGCGGGCAAACTTCAAATGAGATTCTGTCCTGTTTTGCATTTTTACAGGGATGAGCAATTCAAAAAAACGTTGGAAATCCTGAAGCTGATAGACCAGGCGGCTGGCGAGCTGAGAAAGTCGGACTCGCTTGACACCGGCGAATGATTTACCAGAAGCAAATAATGCTCCCGACATCTTTGCGGTATTGTTTTTGCCTATCGTATCTGCGCCGGAATTGACACTAAGGCATAAGAAGAACTTTTATGAAAAACAGCAGAGAGTATGCTCGGAAGGTGCAAAAGTTATATGGCGCACTAAAGCGGCAGTATCCCAAGGTCCAAAGCGTCACTTATGATGAGCCGGTTGAGGCCGTTGTCTATGCTATCCTCAGCGAGAAGATGACTGAGGCGGCATCGCGCCCTGCGAACAAGAGGTTTGCTGACTATTTCGTAGATTTGAACGATTTACGTGTTGCCAGACCTGAAGAAGTTATCGAAGTGTTGGGCGCGGATACACCTGTTGCCCGGGATATAGCTGCCACGCTTGCAAGGGTTCTATTAGCCATATTTGACCAGTACAATGCGGTCAGCTTGGAGGCGCTAAAGAAAACCGGCAAGCGTCCGGCCAAGCAGGTCCTTGAGAAATTGGACGGTATCAGTCATTTCATGGTTAGTTATTGCATGCTGACGTCTCTGCAGGGCCACGCTGTACCGCTGACACAAAAGATGGTAGAATATCTCAGAAGCAATGAATTGGTCGATCCGCAAGCCAACGAGCAGGAGATAGAAGGTTTTCTGGCCAGGCAGATTTCGGCCAAAGGCGCCTACGAGTTTTATGCTCTGCTGCGAGCCGAGAGCGAGTCACCTAAGCTACAACCGAGCCGAAAGACTACTCGCAAAACCAAAACGACCGCCAAAATGGAAAAGTGAGAAATCACTGCGGCAAAAAGCTGAGCCATTAGCCAAAAAACTATGCCAGAAGCGGTGTTAAAATTAGGCATTCCGGCAGGCAGTTTGCAGAAGGCTACAATTGAGCTTTTTGACAAGGCCGGATTCCATATTCTGGATTCCGAAAGGAGTTATCTGCCGCGCATAGACGATGAGCAGATTAACCTTACGATGCTGCGGGCGCAGGAAATGAGTAAATACGTCTCCGATGGCGTTCTCGACGCCGGCATCACTGGCTACGACTGGATAATGGAAAACAAATCCGATGTGGTTGACGTCTGCGAACTGGCTTACAGTAAATCCAGCAGCAACCCTACCAGATGGGTGTTGGCTGTATCCGAGGAATCGAAGGTGACTAAGCCGGAGGATTTGGCTGGTGGCATAATCGCCACCGAGTTGGTCAACGTGACAAAGAAGTATTTCGCAGATAAGAATATCGACGTAAAGGTGGAATTTAGCTGGGGGGCGACCGAGGTAAAAGCTCGCCTGGTGGATGCGATAGTTGAATTAACCGAGACAGGGACATCGCTGCGGGCGAACAATCTGCGAGAAATAGATACCGTAATAGCTTCCACGACAAGGCTTATCGCAAATAAGAGGGCCTGGCAGGATAAATTCAAACGTGAAAAGATCGAAAATATCAGCATGCTTCTCGACGCGGCAATCGAAGCTCGCAGTAAGGTTGGCTTAAAGATGAACGTAAAAAAGGTAGATTTGGATGCGGTGTTGAAGGTGCTGCCTGCCGAAAAAAGCCCGACTATTTCAGGCCTGGCTGACGCCGATTACGTAGCAGTAGAAGTGATTATCGACGACAAAATCGAGCGGTCGCTGGTTCCAGCTCTAAAGCGAGCCGGCGCATCGGGGATAATTACTTATCCGCTAAATAAGGTTATCCACTAAATGGTTGATTGTTATTTATCTACTTGAGAGAAAGATTCGTGAAAAGCAAAGTAAATACTTTGAATTTGTTTGCTGACGAATTACTTGTTGAGAAAGAGAACGATGGTTCAGGAAAAACCATCGAGAGACTTAAACGGGTTGATCTGCACGGCGAGTTAAGAGAAAAAATATTGCCCCTCTGCAGGTTAGGATATGGTGAAATATGGAAAGATCCAGTAAACGGACATAGGGTTGGTGTATTAGATGCGCAAAAGTTGGACCACGTTAAAAAAATAATGGGTGATGAGGAAGCCAAGTTGGTTGTCAACGATCCACCCTACAATGTAGCAGTTGGAAATGCGAATACGGCTAATCTATTTAAGATAGATTTAGAAAAGTATTTAGGGTTTTCTGAAAAATGGGTGCGTAATGCTATCGCAATTATGGATAAAGACGCCCACTTTTATATATGGATAGGAGCAGATTACAGAGATAATCTGCAACCTCTGCCTGATTTTATTGTTTTGATCAGAAAGTTTAAGGAGTTGAAACCTAAGAATATTATTACATTAAGAAATCAAAGAGGGTATGGAACGCAGAAAAACTGGATGTGGGTTAGGCAGGAGCTCCTCTATTACATTAAAGGTAATCCTGATTTCAACGTAGAGGCTGAATATACGGATATCCCTAAAATATTAAAGGGCTATTATAAAGAAGTTAATGGAAGAATTACAGAAAACTTAGAAAGGAGTAGGTCAAAGTATATTAGAGCAGGCAACGTATGGGTAGATATTCAGCAAGTTTTTTACCGGATGGAGGAAAATGTACCAGGATGTTATGCTCAGAAACCCTTGAAAGCAATAGAACGGATAATTTTGTCAGGTACTTGTGAAAAGGATTTGGTTGTAGATTTTTTTGCTCATTCAGGGACGACCCTGATTGCTGGAGAAAGGTTGAAAAGAAAAGTGTATACCTTTGATATCGATCCAATATTTGCAGAAATTACCATAAGAAGGTTAGAGCTTTTTAGGAAGGCAGGAACGATAGGCTGGCAATGGCGAACTCCTTTCCCCGAAATAGAAACCAAGACCGGAGAACGGAAATGGATATAAAGCAGCTTAAAGATTTTTTGAATTCCCTTGCCGAGTCCTTGAAATCGCAAGATAGAAAGTTGTTAAAAGCCCGCCTTAAAGGCTTAATATCGGCTTTCCCATTTAATGAGTATGAGTACATTCTTATGTTTCTGTTAGACCGAAAAGTCATAAAATTTGATGAATACGAGAAGCTTAGAACTGATTATGTATCCTCAAATCCGTATCTTGAACTTTACGGTCTTGCTCCACGTGTATTTGGCGAAATATGGTCTCACCAGCATATTATAGATCTGGATAACAAGTTTATGAGGCCAAACCGTGACATCGACCCAAACTACGAAGGACAATATGACCTATGGATCGATGGCGTAAAAGTAGAAGTAAAATCCGCACGGGCTATAAATACCAAGAAGAGAGGGAATCTGGTTTCGAAAGGCTTAAGATACGATTCCGACGAACCTTTTTGGATGAATTATCAGCAGATAAAATTAGATGTGGCAGACGTTTTTATTTTTATTGGTGTATGGGTAGACCGCATCATATATTGGGTTATGTCAAATGAAGATGCCAAAGGTACCCGTTATCTAAGTCACCAGCATAGGGGTGGGATAGAATATCAAATAGGAATAACAGATAAAAATATCACTGAATTTGATAATTACAGAGCAAAGCCGTCTGAAATAGGAAAAAAGGTCATTCAAAAATCAAAAGAGAAACACTAAAACCGTTGCTGCAAACTCTATTGTGCTTTTTTGAAGTTATTTTGCTCTGGAGACGTATGAGCCGTCTTCGGTGCTGATGCGTACCACTTCGCCTACGGCAATAAAAGGTGGCACACGGGTCTTAAGCCCGGTTTCCAGAACGGCTTCTTTGGGCTGATTAGTCACGGTTGCACCTTTGGGCACCGGAGCGGTTTCAGTAACAGTCAGCTCAACCACCTTGGGTAGCTCAATAGCGACTACGTTATCCTGGTATAATAAGGTAGTGAGCGTGGTATTCGCCTTAACGAACTTTATGGACCCGCCTATCAGCTCGTCCGACACGGTAACCTGGTCGTAGGTCTGCTTATCCATAATGACATGGCCGGTATCGTCGGAGTAAAGATACTCCATCTCCCGGCGGTCAAGGAACGCCTGTTCAAGCTCTTCAGTGGAGCGCAGACGTTTTTCAATTATCACTCCATCGGAAAGTCTTCGAAGCTTTGCCTGCACAAACGCCCGAAGATTTCCAGGGGTAACATGCGTTGCCTGAAAACAAATATAAAGCTGGCCGTCCAGAGTGGTAGCCATGCCCGGTCTCAAATCGCTTGCTTTCACGCTAAGCTCCTCATTGACAATTGAAAACTGGAATCATCCATCGGCAAATCTGTCCCACAAAATAAACATCTATCTTTAACACCTGTCAAGTGGGAATTTAGTCTGGCCGATTAAGCAGGAAAGGTTAAAATGTATGTGTGACTGAAATTCGCCGAAAGGATGAATAGCAAGTATCCGGATGAGTGAGGTGAGATGCGATGAACTTAATGTCTGGCAAATTAGCTTTGTATCTGCTGTGTTTGGTAATGCCGGCTTGTGCTTTCTGTGGCGAGCCAGCCGAGCCGCAGAAGCCGAAGCAGCAGGGCGGCTGAAATTCATCAAAGGCTGTTGTACCGTCCTAAAGAACCGCGCAACGTGGGCTGGATCCAGAATAGTCAAGTAAGAAATGAATTGACGCCGCAAGAGAAAAATATCGTCCTGGCTGCCTATGATAAGGGCAAAGTCACGCTGGAGGACTGGTTGGTCGCCTTATGTGAAATTGTTCCGCCGGGCCGCCCAAAAGACCTGCACACTACAAAGGGTGTCGAGCAACTGCTGGATCGTGGCCAACCTGATGATGTACTAGCTGACCGGCGAAGAGCGCTATCTCGATGACGCCGAGCCCGCCATACGTCTGGCGGGGTGAATCATTTCTTCATCCGCCAGAGGTGGACACCGGTGGGTTTGGGCATCGCGCATTTTCCCAAAGGAAGGAGCCACAGCGTCCACCGAGATAAAACGAAATGCTCTGAGCTCTCTGTGGTGATATTGAAAAGGCCGGCCACACGGTGAGGACCCTCGAGCCGATCGCCGCCAAGTGGCTAACGCCGGATGTCAAAAACCCCGCCCCCAAACGTGTCCTGTTCCGGGCCAAGAAAGCCGAGTGAAAATGGATGTCCGCCTGTGGCGGATCAAGCGCAGGGTGTTCCCCATGGATTCTAAAAGTGATATAAAAGGAGTTTTGAAAGGGTTTCTGCCTGTGGCGGACCAGTCCGCCTGTGGCGGATTCGTACCGACCGGCAAGTTTCTGGGAGATGATTATGAGTCAAAGTGATCTAAGCCGCCGAGATTTCCTGAAAACCGTAGGGCTCGGCTCAACTGCTGTGGCCTTCTCCGGACAACAACTGACAAGACAGGAAAGCAATACGAAAGCTAATGCCTTCATATCCATTGATCCGCAGCCCGAGTTCGTTCTTTCTCCATATCTCTATATGCAGTTCATGGAACCACTGGGCACTACAGATAGCTCGGTGGATGCTGCCTGGGACTTCGGGGCCGATCGCTGGCGGGAGGATGTGGTTGAGATTACACAGGAACTGGCTCCTACGCTGATGCGCTGGGGAGGCTGCTTCTGTTCATACTACCGCTGGAAGGAAGGGGTGGGCCCCATGGACCAGCGTAAACCTATGCTCAACCAGCTCTGGGGTGGGATCTACAACAACCATGTGGGAACGCACGAGTTCGTGGGCATCTGCCGGCGCGTTGGAGCGGATCCTTTGATCGTGGTGAACTTCGAATCAGACGGACGGAAGTACTGGGCTGTATCGCCAAAGGGCGACATCCGTTCCGGCGATGCCAAAGAGGCCGGCGAATGGGTGGATTACTGCAACAACCCCTCCAATGCCCTGCGGCGCCAACACGGGGTGAAGGATCCTTACGGCGTGAAACTCTGGCAGATCGGAAACGAGACCTCCTACGGTGATGCGATCGACGTGGACACGGCGGCGAAGAAGACCCTGGAGTTCGCCAGGGCCATGCGAAAGGCGGATCCAACCATTGACATCATCGGATGGGCAGACAGTCACTGGGCCGGGCGGATGGCGGAGATCGCCGGGCAAGAGCTTCAGTATCTGGCCTTCCATAACGGCTTCGGTCCGGGCGGGGAAGACTCGCCGCTTCGTGGGATCGAATACCGCAAAGACCCGGACAAAACGTGGAAATATCTTATGAAGGCCTGCAAAGCCCAGGAAGAAAAGCTCGATGACATGCGGAGCCAGGTCGCAAAGTACAATATCCCCTTAGCCCTGACCGAATGCCATTTCATCCTGCCCGGCCGAAACCGGTGCGAGGTGCTGTCCACTTGGGCGGCGGGCGTGGCCAATGCGCGCATATTGAATGTGCATGAAAGAAACGGCGACCTGCTGAAGATCGCCACATTGGCTGATTTCTGCGGTACGCGCTGGCAGAACAACGCCATTATGATTCCTGTTCCCGCGGGGAAATCGTTCATGATGCCAGTCGCCATGGTTATGAGCCTCTATCGAAAGCATTCGGGAAGACAGAGCGTTGAGGTTGCCGCGGCCCCCGACGGCCTTGATGTGGCGGCCAGCCGAACAGGGGACCGCGTTTTCCTCCATGTGGTCAACACCCATCGAACTCAGTCCGTCAAATCCGCTTTCCAAATCCGGGGCGGCAGGATTGCAGGGGGTGGCATTATTAAATAATAAATCCGTCCCTAAATCGGCGAGACGAAAAAAATTTCCATGCTCATAACCTTTTGCCGTTAGAGGCTTTAAAACCCTCAACCGCAACGTTTACTTTTCTTTTACCTCACATTTCGGGCAAATCTGTCACTAAGTAAGAAAAAATGGAGTTTTTGCTGCTCTTGTCAGGCGTTTTTACAATGCGTCTTTTTGACAAAAAAACGGTTGCAAACTGGGGAAAATTTTACTTTGAAAGGAGGTGCTGCCAATGGTAAGATAGATAGAATACTGAGTTCTGTCGTTTTCGGATGGCAGGGTGTCTACGTTCTTGTTTTGAAGTTAATTTCTTGACCTCCTTGTGGGATAATTATCCCGGAAGGGAAGCTTTGTTATGAAACCTTCAAGTTTTACGCGACTGTGCCTTATTGGCATCCTAATTGTGGGACTTCTGGCGGCATGGAGTGCTGGAACGCCGCAAAAACTAACCGAAATTTCGATATCCGGCGGTGCGTGCGGAGACCCCTGTAGTGGTACGAAGAGTCCTTCGTGTGACGAATTGTCTGATGACCCCGGCTGCACCAGCACCTGGGGTTGCCCTACGTGCTACAGCGACGCTCCTGACAGTGGAACATGTACATCAGACCATGACTGTGATTGTGATGGCCAGGCAGCCTGCGGTAAACCCAATCATGAAGAATGTTGATGACATCAATGCTGAAGCTTTGGATTGTGTGGTCTCCATATGCCGCGAGCATATGGAGACCACATCCTCTTCGTCATTTGGGCCTTTTTCTAATAGCGCAACTTGTAAAACAGTCCAGCAATAATGCTAAAGTCATGTTACAAACGTTAGGAGATTTCTGGATGGTGAACAGCTATTTATTATTTGGGCTCGTATTTGCGTTGGTACAAGCCCAAACAAATGCACCGACTAAGCCTAATTTAACTGCTGAAGAGGTTCTCGCAAGGTATGAACGGTCCCTCTCGTTTATGGCGGAGAAAGTCAGCTTCGATGCAGATGGGGAAACAACTTTCAATGGCGCATTTAAGCTTCAACAAAAGAAAGCGATCCATAGGAGAACTATATGTAGAGACAGGTCGCGCTTCGCAGCATTTGTTGAAACAAAGGCTTTTGATGATGAACAGAGATTGTTATGGCATAACAAAACAAGCTCTATCGTTGGCAGTGAGGAGATGATGTCTTACAACGCACCTGCTGGAGAGGCGCCAGTGGCTTTACTTATCGACTCCCAGCCCGAAAGGCTTAAGCGTGGACTTGTGTTGAACGTTGGTGCCGAGATGGTTTTGGACGGTATCACCATTGGTGATGATGGCAAATCATTCATTGAAGTAATGCGCCTCGCTCCTTCCCTACGACTCACACCGGAGATGGAAGTTGTCGATGGGTATCTGACTTATGTACTTGAAGCTGACACCAAATACGGAAAGCATATTTTATGGATCGATCCTGAGTGTGGTTTTAATCCAAGACGTATTGTCATTAGAAAAACTGTCGGCGACTTTTACCATAAGACCAAAGTTGGTGACCCACCCCCTCCTTTGCCACCTAAATGGAATCCGGCTATTCCATGGTGTGCGAAAATTAAAACCGAGCTAATTGTTGATTCTATCAAAATTGAAAAGTCAGGCGAATTGTTTGTTCCCATATCAGCGAGGATTTTAGAACGAATGGATTACGAAAATGGCCAGTTCACTGAGGAGATTAACACATATAGGCGTACAAATATCAACTTTAATCCGAACTTCGATGATATGATGCAAGTCTTCTTGGCAAATATACCCGATGGAACACCAGTTTTTTTTCAAGATGGTCGCGGACTATCCGGTGTCAGACATGAATGGTTCAACGGCGAAGTAAGGGCAAAGGTAGATGAGGCATTCCTTGATGATCTGGATAACCAGATCGAGCAGTTAAAAAGCGAGGTTAAAAAAGAAGAATCGACTCCCACTGCGGATACGCAGACGGAGATACAACCAGATATTACAGAGCCTCAAACGGAGGTCCTGTCGGAAACTCGTCTATCGGCGGGGCTTGTCTTGATTCCTATCGGCCTGCTCATTATCGCAATTATTGCGTGGAGAGTACTTCTACTTAAAAGGCGATAGCCATGGAAGGCCTTAATAATAACACAAGTAAAAGGCTTCGGTATTTTTGCTTCTCGTTCTTCATTTACGTGTTGGTTATCTTGGCCAGTGCTAGAACAATTGCAGCCAATCATAGTAAACAAAAACCATCTGGATCCACGTCGGCCAAACGCAAATTATCCGGTCCTTACTGTGGCCTATACTGCCTTTACACTGCAATCAGACTGACAGGCCAGGAAGCTAACTTTCAGGAGTTACTCAAGCCTGAATACATTGGCTCACGTAAAGGCAGCTCATTGGCAGAGTTAAAAAGGGCGGCAGAGGATTATGGGCTATATGCAGTATCGGTTGCAAAACTTAGCAGTCGGGTACTTCGTAATTGTCCTCGTCAAGTTATCCTGCATGTCAAATCAGAACTAATGAACAGAGAATATGACCATTACGAGTTATTTCTGGGAACCGAAAACGGCAAAGCAAAGATATTTAATCCGCCTGAGCCAGTAAACTTAATTGCATTTGCCGAGTTGGCGCCGCGCTGGGACGGCAATGGTTTGATAGTATCGGCTGAGCCAATCGACCTTGGTACCATTGTCGGTCCAGCAAGGAAACTGTTTATCACTTATGCCGCGATTGCTGTGGCAATAATTCTAATCGTTCGATGGGCAAAACGGTGGCTGCCGGAGAGAATTCTCAACTCCCGACGTAAGTTACTGGGCCTATCGGCAGCACAGGGCGCAACACTTGTCATTGCAGCCTTATTATGTGGAATGATGTACCATTTCGCCAATGGCGAAGGTTTATTAGCCAATGCAAACGGCACAGCATCAATCAAACAAGC
This sequence comes from uncultured Pirellulales bacterium, assembly GCA_964567045.1. GTDB lineage: Bacteria > Planctomycetota > Phycisphaerae > Sedimentisphaerales > Anaerobacaceae > JAFNGF01. The sequence continues at coordinate 15,530 of CAZMLE010000024.1, forward strand.
TCATTTAGGCAACTTCGTCCCAAAGATAAGCGAAAAGAAAGTCCACAAATTGCTTGATACCGGTACCGTCTTTATCGACGCCAGATTAGCCCGTGATTACAAGGCAGGACACCTTGAAGGAGCAATCAGCGTGCCGGTGGATGGGCGTCATTTTGCCAGCCGTTCGTTTTTACCCACAGTGCCACGCTAAAATCAGTAGCATCTGCAAAATTCAGATTAGCACTCGTACCGAGCACCACGTGGTCATTACCGTCAAACTCCAGGGCGCTGCCGTCATAGCCGGCCACGAACTTCGGATTGCCAACTGTCTTGCCGTGGATGGCTTTGCCGGAGCTGTCGTTTGTATTGCCGTCGAACCTCCACCAGCCGGCGAGATTATCCCCGCCCGGATCCGCTGCCGCAAGCAGCCAATCCTCTGCCATTACCTGAAGGTCTGGATAATCGACCACGCAATTGCCGCTCAAATCGGCAGAGGGTTTCTCAAGCGAAGGAAGGCATCTGGGCCGATAAAGGCGGATATCATCAAAGTATAAACTGCCCGTACCACCCGCCTTGGGATTGACTCTGTCACCGACGCCAAGGTACATCTTCTTAATGCTCGCCAGGTTGACGCCGGCGTTGCTAAACTCTTTCAGGTCAACGTTCCACTCCTGCCACGTGTCTAACAGTACCGCGTTAGGATCCTTATGCCTGACCACCGCACGCTTGCCCGTACCATCTTCCAGAGCCACGTACAACTGCTCCGCAGCGTTGCTGGTGATACCAATATCTTGCGACTGCCACTGACCCGTAACCGTGCCGGCAGTTGCAACATCGGAGAATATAGCCTCGCACGTCAAAGCCGGAATATTGCTTGTCAATGCTAAGCCTATGTAGACCTCCGACTGCAATCCGATGCTCACAGGCTCGCCAAGCTGCGTCCAAGCCTTACCGTCGGACGAATGATAGGCCGTGAACGAACCGCCTAGGCCGCGCTCCAATTTCACCCAGTGTGGCGTGGTAATTCCACTTTGGTTCGCGTTGCCGCTCGTACCGCCGGCTGTGCCACGGTACTGCAAGGCCGCTCCATTACCAGGCGTCATAACCACCATCGCGTGCGCCGAATTCGGGTCAAGTGTATCGCGAATCATTACACCGGCTTTCGCCCAACCGTCGGTGTTGCTGACGCTGAGTACCTTTACCTGGATGCTGCCGACGCCCGACAGCCGCCTGAAGGCGTAGTGGAACTCGTCGGAGGTGCCCGAGATGTCCTCGCCCGCAGCGGTCATTGTGTAGATACCCGTTCCTGCATCATAGCTGAAGCTGCCGACAGATCCGCGGTAGCCCCTGAACCACAACGTCAGTGCCTTAACAGCCTTTCTGGTCCAATCCTGTGGTGAGGCCCACTCTCGCTGGGTTTCCGAATAACGGGCTTTGCCGCCCGCTCCGGTGTTGTCGTAACCAAATGGCATTGACTGTCTGCCGCCATTAACGATAGTTTGCTCTGCGAAGGGTGCCTGAGCGTAACCCACAGTTGAGCCGGTCCCGTTGCCGGCATAGCCGGGCGTCGGTTCGCTGAATCCCCATCCGTCCCGCCAGGTCTGGAATATCCTGCTGCCAACATCATCGGTATAGCCCTCAAAATCGTCCACAATAAGATAGTCGGCGAGGGTTATGCTCCAGACCTTGCCTTTGCTGATAGTCCCATCGGTATTAAACTCATCGATCCGCCAATAGTAAGTCTGGCCCCACTCCAGAGCGGCGGGGCTATAGCTGGCAGCAGACCGCCGACCCCGATATATACCCGTCACATCAGATGTATCGGCGTCGCCGACCGCATCTTTGTCGGCACCCAAATACACGTCGTGCTGAGCTGCTTTATCACCTGGCGACCAGCTAAGGGAACTCGCCTGTTCTATGTCGGGTACTGACCTATTAGCGGGCTTGGGGTCCCACGCCCCTGTTGTGTCACCTCTCATTGCCGCTCTGATCTGTTCTACTGTCAGTACCTTGTCATAAATGCGAACATCATCCATAAGGCCCCCATAGATAGCTCCGTATGTCGTGGTGCCATCTTGTGCCAGTACGTGCGGCATGCCGGTGTCTATGGTCCCCTTACTGCCTGAGATATCGCGCTGGTCCTGATATGCTCCATCAACGTAGAACTTCGCATAACCATCACGGTCGTGTGTCACACAAAGGTGATGCCATTCGCCGTCGGTGAGCGCTGGACCGGCCGGGTCATAGTCTGCCCGGGCGCCCCCTGCGACGTTCCAGTTCCACTGCCAGGTGTTACCGTTATCGGCTTGGGCCAGAACATACCCGGTGTTACCTCCGCTATCCCAGTTCTTGTTCGAGATGAACGCAGGGTCACTGGGGTTGCCGGTCCAATTGACCCAGAGCAGCACGCTGAAATCAGTAGTTGCCCCGAAGTTCAAAGAGCCGCCGCTGCCCAGCACTACGTAATCATTAATGCCGTCAAACTTCAGGGCATCGGCGTCAATCCCGGCCACAAACTGCGGGTCACCATAGAAGGTGCCATAATGGTCGTAGCCGGAGTAATCAACCGCAATAGCTGCGCCCTCGTCATCGAGCTTCCACCAGCCGACAAGATTAGGGTCAACAATGGCCGTAGCGGGTCTGGTTCTGAAACTCCAGACAGCGCCCGTGTGTTTGGTGGTCCCGCCAGCCTCAACCTCATCGATGCGCCAGTAGTAAGTGGTGTCGTTCGCAAGACCGGCGGGTTTATAGCTTGTTGTTGCCTGATTGGCTTTGAAGGTGCCGCCCGTACCACCAGTCACAGCCGTCCGATCGGTTCCGAGATACACATCGTGCGTAATGGCTGTCGCACCTGCACCCCAGCCAAGGGTTATATCCGCGGCCACATATTTGGCGCCATCAGGAGGGCTGGGATTCTGGGCGGTTAAGGCCGTAGCCGTGAAACTCCAGACATCGCCTGTATGTATGGTAGTGCCGTCGGCTTCAACTTCGTCGACCCTCCAGTAGTAAGTTGTTCCCGGAACAATGCCGGGAGCGTGCCAGTACACCGTAGTCGTAACGGGCTGACGCCCTCTGAACTCGGCAGCGCCCGGTGTCGGGTTGGTGCCGAAGTACACATCGTGGAAGGCCGCACCCTCGCCCGCAGTCCACTGCAGCAGCGGCGTGATTACATTTTTCGCACCGTCAGGCGGGTTAGGATCCTCGGCCTTGACAAACGTGGGAGTGACGCCATTAAACAGGCCCTGTACTTGTGCTGCTGATAGTGTCCTGCTGTAGACGCGGGCCTCGTCAATAGTGCCTGTCAGAAAGTCACTGGGGCCACCGGCATCCCACTCTTGCCCCAGCGACCAGAGGTCGCCCGCACTGAGGCTGAAACTCGCATTGTGGGTGCTTTCCAGCAGCCCATCGACGTAAATGTAGCCGGTGGGACCACTGCGCACATACGTCAGCATGTGCCATTGCCCATCGGTGACAACGGTCGTTCCATACCCCTCGAAGGTGCCCTCATACATGACCGCTACCTGGTTATCTATGCAGAAGAGGATGATGTTGCCCCTGGCAGCGGTATTAACGGAGAACCAGTCTGACTCAGTGGTATCGGTCGTCTTGACCCAGGCACTCATGGTGATGTCGTTGCCCTTAATATCGTCGGCGACGCCATCCATCGTCACGTAGTCATCGCCGTCAAGAAACACAGCCTGGCCAAGCCAACCGCTGACGAACTCGGGGTCGCCACCGCGTGTTCCGTGGTTGCCGAGTCCAGACGAGTCCAGCAGATCACCGTCAAGCTTCCACCAACCACCGAGATTGGCAGCGTTGCCGATGCTCGCCAAAAACAGCCCCAGCACCAAAACGCACGAAACGGAGGACGGACGACGGAGAACGGAGGACGGATTGGTGTCTTCTGTCCTCTGTCTTCGTTTTCCCATTTTCCTCTGGTTGGTACGCATGGTAGTCCTCCTTCAAATGGCACATCCCGACCTCGACAAGTCGGGGCAACAAGAACACGTTAGAAAACTAAGAGCCGCATCCCTACACCTGTACCTGCGCCACCTGTGTCGCGGTAAACACAGGTGCAGGCACACGAGCATTTATACCAGATTAGCCGCACTTTCATCAAGAAAAAACCTTGTGAGGGCTCATATTTTCTGGTCTTTCACCGCCGAAAAATCAGACGACAGAGGACAGAAGACAGCAATCCGTCCTCCGTTCTCGGTCGTCCGTCCTCCGTTGGATCCCCCGCGGTTAAACCTCGGAAGTCACGGCCACAGCAGCTCATCAAGCCACGCATCCGCCAGAATAGCGAAGTCCCGCAAGTCAACATGGTCATCTGCATCGAGATCGGCTGCAAGGTCAACGCCGATATCGAGCCACAGATTGGCCAATATGTCCACATCAGCCGCGTCAACAACGCAGTTGCCGCTCAAGTCGGCAGCGGGCTTACCCATCGAAGGAACACATCTGCTCGGATACACCCGGATATCATCGATGAATATCGTGCCCGTGCCGCCGGCCGTGGGACTTGTCCGGTTGCCCAGGCCAATATACATCTTCTTGACGGCAGCAAGATTCACGCCAGCAAATTGTGTCAGTTCAATGTTCCACTCCTGCCAGGCGGCTTTCTGATCAGCCTCCAAATCAGGATGGTTCACGACCTTAACATGGCCGGCATTATCTTCCACCGCCACATACAGCTGTTCGGCGGCATTGGCAGAAGCACCATAGAAGTATAGCGTTAAGGCCTTGACATTGTTTATAGTCCAATCCTGTGGGACATTCCAGGTGCGTTCGGTCTCTGAATAGAGGCGGGTGCCGGTCGAACCATCATTTACATATCGAAGGGGCATCGACTGCCTGCCACCATGAACGATGGTTTGCTCAGCGAACGGAGCCTGCATGTAACCTACAGTCGAGCCGGTGCCGTTACCACCGGTGTGGGGTTCGGTATAGCCAAATCCGTCCAGCCAGGTCTGGAAGATTCTGCTGCCAACATCGTCGGTGTAATCCTCAAAGTCATCCACCACGATAAAGTTGGCGGTTGTAAAGCTCCAGACGCTACCTTTCCAGGTATCAGCGGCATTTACCTCATCTATTCGCCAGTAGTAAGTGCTGTTCCACGCCAGCGGTGCTTCGCTGGGCACGTAGCTATTAGCTTTAAGGTCCTGCTGGCCTCGATAGATACCTGCTGAGGCCGTAGTGGCATTCGCCACCGCAGCAGCGTCAGTGCCCAAGTACACATTATGCTTAACAGCCTTTTCGCCGGCCTTCCACCTGAGCGTCAGTGTGTGCTTGACATCTGTGGCACCATTAGGTGGACTCGGGTTAAAGGCGCTTAATGGGAGCTGCAGCGCCCCCGCTGGAACTATCTGGCTGGACGTGGAAGGACTCTGCCAGTACAGTTGTGCCACCGCATCGCCGCCATTCTCATAGAACTCCACTCGAATAGCGTATAGCTGACCAGCGACAAGGTTAACAGCCGCGCTGCTATGCATTGTTGCCGACTGATCTATCCAACTACCAATGATCAGCACGTCGTTCAGCCATACCCGGATTCCGTCGTCACTATTGCTGGTAAACGTGTAAGGCTCGGAGTATAGCGCCTCCAACGCGCCGGTCCACCTGACCGAAAATTGATCAGCATTGACCACAGCGTCCGGGGAAACACTGCCCCAGTTGAAATCGACTTTAGGGTCTATTCGAACCAGCACTGGAGCACCAGCGACATTCATGTTGTTGAAGTAGTATCCTCTGATGCCGGCGTTGGCCCCGATGGTGGTAAAGCTCCAGACCTTGCCCGGATATTTGGCACCCCCAGAGTCGTATTCATCGATCCTCCAATAGTAAGTGGTATCCTGTACAAGTGTTCCGGGGTCATAGGTTGCCTTTGTCTGCTGGCTGCTTTTCAGTGTGCCGCCCGTACCATTAGCCACAGCAGTCTGGTCGGTGCCAAAGTACACGTCGTGCTTAATGCCGGTGGCGCCTGCAGACCAACTAAGGTCAGCATTGGTGGCGACCCACTTGGCTTTATCAGCCGGGTTTGGGTTATAGGCGGTCAATGGCGCTGCGGTGAAGCTCCAGACGTCGCCTTTGTGGATTGTAACGCCGTCAATCTCGACCTCATCGACCCGCCAATAATAGGTGCCTCCTGGAGTAAGACCAGGAGTGTGGAAGTACATTGTCTGCAACAAGGGCAGGCGAGCCTTGTACTCGGCCGCTCCTGGCGTTGGGTTAGTTCCGAAGTACACATCGTGGAAGGCCGCAGTAACTCCTGCTGTCCACTTAACGAGCGGTACAGTTACATCTTTGGCCTGATCAACTGGATTGGGATCATAGGCTTTTGTCGGCCCGTTATCGATTACGGCGGTGACCAGCGTACCGCCGACATGCGAGGATACGGCCAAGCCGATGTAAAGTTTCGTGGGCGCGGTGGGGTCGGTTGCAATATACTGCACCGTCCAAGTTTTGCCGTCAGGCGAATGGTAGCCGGTAAACGTGCTGCCGCTGCGCGTCAACTTGACCCAATAAGGCGCGGTCATCGCACCGCTGCTGGCATCGTCCGAGCTGCCGTTGGTAGCCGCCCGCCCTTGAAAGCTGACGCCGTGGTTCCCACCGGGCGTATTTGTCGTTACCGCCATGAGCACGTATTTGGAACCAGGAGTGAGTGTCTCGCGCATCATCACGCCGGCCTTAGACCACTCGTTCACCGCAGGCTCTATGCTGACGATACGGGCGACCAACTCTCCGTTACCCACCAGAGGCTTATACACATAGTGGAACTGGTCAGCAGTACCTCCAATACCTGTGCCGTCCGCTTGAATCGTCCAGGTCTGCGTGGTGCTATCGTAATGGGCGCTGCCGGCTGCCACAGGCCCGCCGATATCTTGGCTTGACCATCCTGATGGCAACTGAGCCGAGACGTTGCCAGGCAGGCCCAGTATTAAGACAGGATAAAATAAACAAATGAATTTCCTCCACATAATATTGCTCCTCGAAATTGTAAAGCTACGAGAACTAAAGTCCGCACGTGTCACTGGATTTACTTATACCAAATGGCCCCTTCGATTTCAAGATGGAACCTTTGTTCTTGGCTCAATATCGCCTTTTCTGTGCAAAACATTCGCAGATCAGAATCAGCAACAATATGCCATAATGTCCCTCTGCGAAAGAACTTATGGCATCGGTGGAATTGCATTATTGGAGAATACAGGTGTATCGCCTGCGCAAAAATTGTTCTCTTTTCCCAAAGACGGCTTTACTTTCCTTTTTCCTTATGCTACCATAGGCAGTAAGTGAAGGTGGGGAATTTGGGGTATTTGAAATCCCCGGTTCATCGGGGCAGAAAAGTACGTGCGCACGGTAAGAGGACTTTAGGAGGAGTTGAAGATGAGAAGGTTGAGTTTGGTTGCTTTTTTGGTCAGTTTCTTAAGCAGCGGTGTGTTCGCATCCAATGACTGGGTAAGTTACGTAGGCAACTGGACGGACCCCGCTGGCTGGAGCGAAGGTCGGCCTCCAAGCGGCGCCGAAGAGGTCAAGGTGAGGGGACAAGAGGCAGTATGTACCTTGAACACCAGCACCGGAGATTGGGGTGTCGGTCAGAGGATGAGAGTGTACGAGGCAGCAAGATTAATAATTGAAGATGGAGCAGAGCTCCTCGGCACGGGTTGGATGCGTGTCGGTGCCACCAACCCCGGCTACCTGGTGCAGACAGGAGGGCTCTTACGTCTCACGGAAGGTAAGGACACCGCCAAGCTCGGAGTGGGAGATCAGGCAGGTTCTGATGGCTTCTATACCATCAGCGGCGGCAGTCTTACATACTCCGGAGAAGGGGGCGACCTGCTCATAGGAGCCCGAGGTGGCCGAGGAACGTTTGCCATAGTCGGCGCCGAACCTTCAATTGCGATGAATAACCTGTATGTCGGAAACCAGGCCGGCGCTTCCGGTACTCTCGAATTTCAGATTGGTGCCGCTGGTGTAAGTCCGATTAACCTTGCAGGTACTGCTTACCTTGATCCAGAGGGCGCGGACACCGTGGCGGCTCTAATTCTTAGTCTGATTGACGCACCTCCGGTCGAGAAAGATATTGCTCTGATTATCGGTACTATTAATGGCACTTTCGACACGGTCAATGGCGCCCCTGCAACAGAAGGCGCTTCAGTGGCTCTGAGTTTTGCTGGAAGTGATTACTTGTACACCTTAACCTATGCAAATGGCGTTGCGCTGCAATGGGTGCCGGAACCAGCTACACTGTTGTTGTTTGGCCTTGGTAGCTTGATTGTTGCAGCTCGAAAACCACGCTCTAAGAAATCGTTATGAAAAACAGCAGGACTGTCACGTGCAAAAAACGGATTCAGTTAGCTTCTTTTGTTCTGGTGCTGGTGCTGACCGGTATTACCTCAGCGGCCGTGGTGTCATGGGACGGCGGCGGCACCAGCCTGCTCTGGAATGATGCGCAAAACTGGGCTGCTGATTCGCTCCCGGGCAGTAGTGATCAAGCCCTAATTAACATCGCAGACGCGAATTGCCTGATTGATGCCTCCGTAACTGCGGTATGCGCAGCTTTGGATGTTGGTCAAAACAAGGGGCCTTGCTACCTGAACATGACCGGAGGCGCCCTCACTACTGCTGGCAATCTTCGCGTAGGATACAGCGCAGACAGCAACGGCGTTTTTAACATGAGCGGCGGCGCCGTAAACACCGGGAGCGGAAGATTGTGGATCGGGTATAACGCCGAGAGTTTGGGTACTCTCATTATGACCGGCGGCCAGATGACCGTTGCCACTAAGATTGAATTAGGCAAAAACACAGGCAGCAATGGTTGGATATATCTGCATGGTGGAGTCCTAAATCTCACAGCGGGCGACTCACCTGACCTTGAAATTGGTAAATACGGTACGGGTACTCTATATGTGACCGGCGGCCAACTCAATGTTGGCGACAAAATCAAATTGGGGGAAAGCGGAGGTACGGGTCTGATATATCTGTATGGGGGAACTATTGACTCCGGCAACACTGCAATCGCAATGTCCGCCACCTCCTTAATAGACATCACTGAAGGGACGCTCGTATTAGAGGGCGACGCCACGTCTGGAATAAACGAGTTTGCCGGTGACGGCCGGATCACCGCCTATGGCGGGTTAGGCAGAGTAGTGGCCACCTATGATAGCGTTGCAGGCCAGACCACGGTGACAGCCAGCATGGTCGAGGCAGAGCTTGCCTGGAATCCCAGCCCGCCTAATTGGGCGATAGTGCAGTGGACAGCTGCTGGTCCCACTCTTAGCTGGAAATCGGGGGAATATGCGGCTTCGCACGATGTGTACTTCGGCGCCGATAGCGATGACGTGAATGATGCCAACAACACTGCCGGGCTGTGGCCGGAGTTCAAAGGCAACCAGGACCCGTGCAGCTTTGTTCCGGGTCCTCTTGATTTAGGCAAGACCTACTATTGGCGAATCGATGAGGTCAATGGCCCCAGTCCGCCTGGGGATGGCTTACGCCACATCTGGAAGGGCACCGTATGGAGCTTCACGGTCGCCGACTATATCGTTGTGGACGATATGGAGTCATACGGTAATGCCGACACGCCCGGTCAACCTGGCGGCAGGATATGGTATACGTGGAACGATGGGTACGGTTGGACAAATCCTGCGCCCGGCAACCACGGCAACGGCAGCGGGGCGATTGTTGATGTTGGTGCTACCATGCACGGTGGCAGCCAGTCACTGAGGGTTGACTACGACAACGACGGTACTTTCTACAATATCCAGAACGAACTAAAGAATCCTCATTATTCAGAGGTCCAGCGAACGTTCAATCCGGCACAAAATTGGACCGTTCAGGGCGTAAAGGCGCTGACCTTATGGTTCTATGGCGATCCCGGTAACGACGCCAATGCTACTGAGCAGTTATATCTGAAGATCAATGGCGTCAAGGTGACATACGACGGCGATTTGAGTGACATAAGGCAAGCACAGTGGCACGAGTGGAATATCGACCTGACAGCGCTCGGCCTGGACCTGACAAATGTTACTACGCTGGCCATCGGCTTCGGCAGTCAGACCGGTATGACAGCGGGTGGTTCAGGTACGGTGTACTTCGACGATATTGGGCTGTATGGGCCCAGGTGCATTCCTTCGCTTAGAAAACCTGCGGGGGACCTGGACAATGACTGCGATGTCGATTACGATGACCTCGATATAATGGCAGGTGACTGGCTCGAAGGCGACTATAGCGCCGTTGGCAGCGATGGTGTGTTAAAGAACTTCCCGGATGATAATTCGCAGTGGGTGAGCGATCAGGCTCGCGGACGATGCCTGCAGTCTGACGGCATCAACGACTGGGTCGATCTTGATGACAGTGAGTTTGGCAATTTCCACAACAAGACAATCTCACTATGGGTGAATATAAGGGCGTTCGCTGATCCTTACCCTTATGTCTTTTGTTTCCAAAATGCCGGCGATGCCCCGTACCGTGTATATATCCGGACAAGGGGACAAAACGCGGTGAGGGTACACTTTATCGAAGAGTACCTTCCGGACTTTGCGATAGAGACAAACGCCTGGCACCACCTAACTTTTGTGATACGTGACACCGCCGATGGCAGGTGCACTGGTGAGTTTTACGGCGATGGTAAATTGATAGGCCAACTGCCTGGCCAACCCAGGCACGCCGGCGGCGCAAAGGGCGTGAACTTGGGCAGCTTTAACGATGGTGGCAGCGGATTCCTAAATGCGGCTTTTGATGATTTTCGCCTCTACGACTACGCTCTCTCAGTGAACGAGATTAAGTATCTGGCCGGGTTGGCAGGTGGAGTAGCACCTACCGGCAATATGTTGCTCCATTACAAGTTCGACGAGGTCACCGGCCTTACTGCGAAGAACTCCAGCACGTATGTGTTTAATCGCCCATTGCTCTCTGTCGCTGAGCTGTATAAGGCCGAGCCGCAGAACTCCAGGGTGGTCAACTTCAAAGACTTTGCCATTTTGGCAGAAATCTGGCTCGATCAGCAACTGTGGCCGTAACCGTAAGTGTTGCCGCCTATGCAAACCAAAAAAGCCGGTTTTACTTTGATCGAATTGTTGGTGGTGATCGCTATTATTGCCCTTTTGGTCGCAATTCTTTTGCCGTCACTGCAAAGGGCCAAAGAGGCTACCAGACGAGCGGTCTGCTCCAGCCAGCTCAAACAGGTTGGTGTGGCGATGGCGGCTTACGCTGCGGACTGGGAGAGTCTGCTGCCGTATTACGGCGATGAAATGCATCCGTATGCCTTGTATCGGAGTGAGCCTCAATGGTTGGATGCCCAAGGTAAGCCTATTGCCACGAAAGTGGCCTGTTTGTATGAGGCTGGCCATATAGCTGAGCCGAAGGTGTTTTATTGTCCGTCCAACAGGTTGGCCCTTTACAGGTTTGAGTCTTATACCGATCCCAAGCCGTGGGGTACGCTGCCCCAGAGATTCAACGCGGAGGATGGGCAGGGCCATAATCAGTGGGTGCGTATGGGATATACTTATTATCCGACAGATCCGAGGTCTCCGATGGATGCCTCTATCCAGGCGCCTCAGACCGTTGCCAAGAGAATAGATAAACTTGACCCACAACTGCCGTATATGACGGACATTATTAGACACAAAGATGAAATAAGTCACAAAAGGCAGAAAACTTATGCGGTCAATGCTTTGTTCAGCGATAGTCATGTCGTCCTCTGTAATGATGAGTATGTCTTCGCGGATGAAGTATGGGATCAGTATGAGTATGGTATGATCCACTATAAGACGTTTCATTATAGAGTATTCAAGTTGATCCGGCCTTAACTATCTGACAGGATAGTGTCCATCGGGCTCTTCCGCAGCCTGTAGGGAGGTTTTCTCATGCTGGCAGTGGCTTCTGGGACCATAATCGGTTCCACCTACCATTGAGCCAGGGTTCTTTGACAGCCCAGGTAGTGTCAAGAATCTTTCGCAGATTTTGAAATAAGTCCTTAATCTGGTCATGGTCACAGGTATTGGCTTCAGAGACGCACTTAACCCCGCCATAGTGATGGCGGGGTTAACCGGTTAGCCCGGCCACCCAGTGGCCGGGTCTTAATCGTGCGCTTGCGGTCCCTTCAAAAAAGTGGTAGAGAAGATAATGGTCGGGCAAGTGGTAGGTGGGCTTTAGCCCACCGAGAAGATAATGGTGGGGCAAGCCCCACCCTACGGAGAACTCGCCATGAAACAAGATTCTCATACATCGAACTCAATCAGCCACTCGCCCGCCATACGTCTGGCGGGTAAATCTGGCGGATCAATGTTGCGGAAGTCCTCACGTCGGGACGTTTTGAAGTGGAGCGGGAAGGTGGTTGCCGCGTCCGCATTGGCAGGTGTCGGCATCCCGGCAATACATGCGGCGGAGGATAACACCATTCGACTGGCCCTGATCGGCTGCGGCGGGCGTGGCAGCGGGGCGGTGGTGAATGCGTTTGATTCGCCGAATGGGCCGGTCAAACTGGTGGCGATGGCGGACTTCTTCGAGAATCGGCTGGCCAATGCCCACAAGGTTTTGAGCGAGCAATACGGCGCGCGGATGGATGTGCCGCCGGAGCGGCGGTTTGTGGGCTTCGACGCCTGGCGGAAAGCGATCGACTGTCTGCGTCGGGGCGATGTGGCAATGCTGACCGGCTACGCAGGCTTTCGTCCGGGGCAACTGGAATACGCTGTCGAGAAGGGCGTGAACGTGTTCATGGAAAAGTCATTTGCGACCGATCCGCCAGGCGTGCGGCGCGTGATAAGGGCCGGAGAATCCGCCGAGAGAAAGAACCTCAAGATTGCCGCCGGCTTGCAGTGCCGCCATTCGCGAAATCGTCACGAGCTCATCAAACGCATTCGCGACGGCCAGCTTGGCGACATCCAGCTCATCCGCGCTTACCGGATGCAGCCGTGCGGGCCGTTGGGCCAGCGGCCGCCAGCCGAGAAAGACCTGTATTGGCAGATTCGCAACTTCACCCATTTCCTTTGGGTTTCGGGCGGATTATTTGCCGAGATGAATATTCACCAGATCGACGAGATTTGTTGGATCAAGGATGCCTGGCCGGTGTCGGCGCACGGCATTGGCGGGCGCATATCCAACAGCACCGACTGTGGCCAGAACCTTGACTCGTTCACCATCGAGTGGACGTTCCCAGACGGGACCAAAGCGTTTGACGTGGTCCGTTGGCTCCCGAATTGCCATACCGAATTCGCCACCTACCTCCATGGGACGAAATGCGCGGCGCAGTTCTCCGGCAGCAATCATGAGGGTACGGTGCATATCTACAAGGACCAGCGTTGCGCTCGTGACAACATCGCTTGGAGCGCGCCAAAGGAAGCCGTCACGCCCTGGCAGGCGGAGTGGGACGTGCTGCTTGAGGCCATCCGCAATGACCGTCCGCACAATGAGGCGAAACGCGCCGCTCTGTCGAATCTCGCCGACATCATGGGCCGGGCGGCGGTCCACTCCGGGAAGATCATCACTTGGGACGAAGCGATGGCCTCCAACTTCCAGTTCTGCCCTAACATCGACCGCCTCACCGACGACAGCGCTCCACCGGTCCGGGCCGACGCCCAAGGCCGCTACCCGGTGCCGATCCCGGGGCAGTGGACCGAGATTTGAGTTAGTCTGGTGGAACGGGCTTGTGAAGCCATATCCAAGCCCACGGATGAGCGTGGTATTGCTGTGAGCCGTACTTGCCGAGGAGGAGACGATGGAGGTGTGGCCGGTGTATCAGTCACCGCCGCCGTTGGCGAGTCAGAGAGCCGTTCGTTGTGTCCGAGTTGGTGTAGTCACTTGACCGACTTTGGCCGGAGAAAGGACACCACTGGCTTCCTGGTACCGGCTTTGGAGGGGCTGCGCACCGTGGCACGGGCTTCCAGCCCGTGAAATCACGCCCAGTCCGCTTGGGGATCCCTTACGGGAGATGGGCGTGCCACCCCAGAAACGGGGGCGGGTGCCCAAGTGTCATCCCTTCTCGGGACCTGAACTAGCCCACATGGCCTCCACACAGTGTTTGACTCGGTCGCCTCGATACATCCTCACGAAATATCGTTGAACTCTCAGTCCGCTCGCTTCGGCCACTCTCAGCGCACGAGCATTGCTGCGTGGAATATCTATGAACACTAACTGGCCGGCACAGCGGCCCAAAGCATCACTAAGCAACGCACGGCCTGCACGAGGTGTCGCGATACATGGACCTATTTGGACCGCGTTGGCGCCGCGGCGCAAGGTGACGAACCCCTCAAGTTGACCAGCTTGGCACAGGACGTGCACGGCTTGGGGGGATTCCTCAAATAGTCGAGTGAGCAGCTTCCCGCGATGCGTGCCTGTCATCCGACGATCAAATGCGACGATTTCTGCAAACAAGCTCATTGCTGCCTTGGTCACGTGTGGCTGCACGCCGGCCTGCGGAGCTATCCCCTCATATCGAGTTAACTCGTACTCCGGTGTGAACCCCAACTTCTCATAGACAGGTAGACCAGCAGCAGTTGCATCTAAACGGATGGTCTTTACCTCTTGCTTCTCCAAGAAGCTGAGGGCATGCTTCAGTAGTGCCGTTGCGACGCCCTTGCGGCATGCATTCACCTCCACCAAGACCATAGCTATCCACGCCACGGGACCAAAAACGTAGGTTGTAGTGGTCCCGACTGGTGCTCCATTTATCTCGGCAACAAAACACCCTTCCGGCTGCAGATCAATGAATCGCAGCCAGTCCGACTCAGTCTGGTTCCACCCTGCCTGCCGAGTCAATCTCAGCCCGAGTTGGAGGTCAGCAGCTCTCATTGGTCGAATCTTTATCATGGCCATAGAGCTTATCAGGTTTCAGGATAGTAGAATAGCTCTGATTCCTAAAGTACGGTCGTACCGGCATCCCCCCTGCAAGGGAAGGTTGGCCGTTGAGTGAATAGGCGGGACAGTGGTTTGAATGTGACGGCTTAAGGCCATGCCACGGATAGCAGTAAATCTCTCGTTTCACTGTGCCGACACCAGATTACGGAAAAAAACACGTGACGCCATCCATAGCAACGGCTGGTGAACCCTTTCTCTGCCCATCACCTCACCAAGCCCCGTAGGAAGAGAAGAGAGGAAAGTGAAGAACCAGCAGATTGACAGGAATTTGCTTCTTGATTTTATCAGAGTAATGTGCAATCATATTCAGGACTATCAGTAAGAAAATACTTTGAAGAAAAAGTGAAAAAGTTACAGTAGCCTACAATGCAGAAAAACAGATATATTTTCACTTATCTGCTGGGATTCGGGCAATGGTAGAAATAACAGAGGAAAGAGAGCCGTTTCGACTACACACGAGCTTGCATTTATCAGAGTTGACCGGTTCAAGGGCATCAAATATAACTGAGTTGCTGGAATTAATAAAAACAGTCCCGGGTTCCTGTATATATCAGCACACCCACCGTTTCCTCCAGCAGCATCAATATCTGTCGCCCGAACCTCCTAATGATTTTGCATACTGGGTTTCTAGCATATTAGGCGAAACCGAACTTGGAGAAAAGCTTGCCAGCATTGATACCGTTCACTTTTCGACTATACGCAGCTTGCGGGAAACGATCATTGACACTATCGAAGAGCACCTAAAAATTAGGCCTCTAACAAAGCTGAAATTTGCGCACGCAGGCGCTGAGTTCCACTTCATAAAATCGATAAGTTTTATCTTCCCCACAAACCACGTTGCACATGACTTGATAGAATTAGCGGATATCTTAAAAAAAATAACAATCGACTCAATCTATTTTCATATGTTTGAGGCACGCTTAAGGCTCGAGAAAGGAGATAATGACTTTTCAATATGGATAAGAACAGCTATGGGCAATGAAGAATTGGCCGCTAAGATTTCACGGCTCGACCCTTATACTTATACAATGGAAGATTTAAGACAAAGACTTATTAGACTGATAGAAAAAAGTATACGTACCTAAGATGGCCAGATTACTCGATTACGTTCCCGTTGTCGGCCAGCCCATCATAGATGACTTGATGCTTGTTGCCGATAAGCTGAAAGGGAAAATCGTCCAACACATAAATTCCACCGCTGTAGGCGGCGGAGTTGCGGAGATATTAGATAGAATGGTCCCCCTTCTAACGGAATTAGGTGTTGATTCCAGGTGGGACGTTGTGAAAGGTGGTGAACAATTCTTCTGGGTAACCAAAAAATTTCATAATGCCTTGCATGGAAAACATGAAGAAATAACACAGCGCGATTTTGATATCTTCATGGAAACCAGCCGAAGAAGTATTGAGCAGCTCGACACCTATGGCGATATCGTTTTTGTGCATGATCCTCAGCCAATAGCTTTAATAAACAAGAAATCTGCTAACAAGTGGATTTGGCGTTGCCACATCGATATATCCAATCCTAATCAAACTGTCTGGGAGTACTTGCGAAGTTTCGTCGACAAGTACGATGCGGCTGTATTCTCCGCTCCCAGCTTTTCACAGAATTTGCCGATTAGGCAGTTCCTTATTCCCCCTTCAATTGATCCGTTAAGTGATAAAAACAAAGACCTACCTCAGGAAATCATTGAATCCGTTTTAGAAAAATATGGTATAGTTGGCGATAAACCCATAATTACTCAGATATCCCGTTTCGACCGCCTCAAGGACCCGATGGGGGTTATCGAAGTTTTTCGGGAGGTAAAAAGACATATAGATTGCCAACTTGTTTTAGCTGGGGGCACTGCGGCTGACGATCCCGAAGCTATTGAGGTTCTTGAGGAAGTTAGGGAAAAAGCACAGCACGACCGTGACATACACATCTTGTTGATGCCTCAAAACGACTTAGAAGTGAATGCCCTGCAAAGAGGTTCAACCGTTATTATTCAGAAATCAATTAAAGAAGGATTTGGCTTGACTGTTGCCGAAGCTTTGTGGAAGGCAAAACCGGTAGTTGCCTCTGCAGTGGGCGGCATACCGTTGCAAATAACTCACAAGTATTCAGGATTGCTGTGTCATACGATTCAAGGTGCTGCCTTTGCCATAAAGCAACTTCTTAATGCACCCGAATATGCCAAAAAGTTAGGCGAGAACGGTCGAGAGCATATACGAAACAACTTTTTATTGACCCGCCATCTTCGCGATTACATGTTAATGTTCCTTTCATTGTATCATACTGAAAATGTGATCAGTTTCATATGAGTATGAGGAAGATTCGGATGCTTCCTAAGAATGTCAGAATGTTAACGATTCCGTTGTTCCCCTATTTACAGCCGGGCGAGGAGAGACCACGAGAAACAAAGAGGATTCGTCCCGATGACACTTTAGACATTAGGAGCTTGCTGAAAGAAATCAAGAAAAGCACGATAATCACTTTAGAAATATGTGGAAAACCGTGGTCAGTTGTTTCTGTATATAGCCCATATAGCTTGGACGTCCATGTAATGCTAATCGAAACAAGTCCGAATCGCTATCTCCCTGGGCCGGAAAAGATTCCTGAAGGGGAAGGTACTTGTTTGATGGAGCTCTGGGCCACAATCCTTGATTTGATCGCTGAAAGACAAGTAAATGCCACTGTGCATGTCGGCTATAATTGGTCTCCAAGAGCCTGGGGGCAACAGGAGGAAAAAAACGGGTTCCAGAGCATTCCAACCAAGTGGCATCCCCATCTGTGGGGGTGGCCACCATTTCATAACACTCCAAGGGAGAAGCTAAAGTACGGTGAGTGGATTGATAGCACATCACTCCTACCCTGTGAAAAAAGACTCTTGGGTGATAACAATTATGCCGAACCATTTGGACTGCTCATAAAGAACAAACTGAAGGAAGCGTTCCCCCAAGACACTCTATTTAATAGGCTTTTCTCAAATCGTAACTGGTTAATCAATGGCTCTGGAATATATGCGCCGTTTAATACGTCCGTTCCAGAGATTCTGAGAACCCCAAAATTCTTCAGTCACGTCTTAAAACCTCTTGCTGTGCAACTTGACCAACTGACAAGAGATTTGACGGAGGCGTTAACCAAAATTAAATGTAAAGATATGGACGATATATTAGTCGAGACAGAAAGGGGACGACCAAAGAATTGGGAAAGACTGAGGGTCAGGCCGATCATGCAGACAGAAGCATATATCAGGAAGGTCTTCAAGGAAAAAGGGTATCCAGAATCTCTCTGTGAAGCAGTTTTGGAACCGGTGCGGAACAGATGTAATGAAGCAGGAGATCCCGACAATTGGTGGAGAAAGTGCTTTGGTTACGCACTATTATTCACAGGTCCCTCAGAGGGCAAGTCCGGCCAGATTAGAATAATGCCAGGTGTCTTTGTGGGCCCGGCAGGAGTGGTGGAGGCCCAAGGTATTGTTATCAGAAGGCCAGAAGATAAACAGGTCTCCGACAGCGAAATCCGAGAAAAGAGCGAAGTTCTTTGGCAACTGGCAACGAACCTGAAAAGGCTCGGTTTCCAGGAATATCAGAAAAGCTAAGACAAAGAAGTATGTTTCTGATTATGATTTTACCTAACCCTCTCGAAGCAAAGAAACCCAGAGCCAGAAAAGCAAACCGCAGAGCGCTCCTTAGATTTTCTTCTTGCGTTGCCAGTTTATCCGGCAGTACTCAGGCGTTCAGCAGGGAAAGCAACGCAAGGAACGACTGCTGGCCCCATTCCTCTGGCCATCCCCGATATGCCTATGAAGAGCGAAAAGTCAAAACACTTTTTTCCGTCCGCCCGACTTTTTCTTTGAAGGGCATCGCATCATGCGCTCTGCCACATAATGATCTTTGCCCGTTAAATCCGGTTGGTAATCGGCATGTAAAAGAGCCACGGGTCGGCACGCAAACCTGTGGTGAGCCTGCCGAATCCATCAGCCACACCAGGACCAGATAATAAGCCTCCATCCGGAGGTAGACAAGTACAATTCTACTTTTTCTGGACTTTGCCCTTCTGTACGGATTGCTTGAACCTGTAGCTTTCGCTGTTCGTCCCCCGGTTAACACCATCGACCGCTGATTGCAATTGTCAATTTAGGATTTTCAATTGAAAATTATAGTTCTGCCTCCGAGCGACGGTCCTATCTGAGTTAAAATTGCGGATTTTGACGCTGTAAAGCCGGTCCGTGCGAAACTCATAAAACACAAGGCCCACACTATCGCTATGCTGGCAGTTAAATCTGAAGATATCGGCGAAATTTTGCCCAGATATCGCTTGGAGCTTTGGCGGCATATTCTTATTTAACTTACGGGAATACTAATAATCCGTAAATACGGGGACAAAGCGATGAAAAAATTGACGGTTAATATTGATGATGATACCTACCGGCTGTTAAAAGGCAAACTGGGATATGAAGGGTTGTCGTTTCAGAAATGGGCCGAGCAGCAGATAAAGACTTTTGCCCGGGAACTGACGAGAATAGCAATGAGGGACTTGCCCATCGACCCCTGCCCGCCAATACGTCGGGGCGGGCCTGTTTTGGGTTCCCGCGGAGCGGGGTCCATCGCAGGGGTTGCTCAACGCTGATTATGGCAAAACATGTAGGAAAGGGGGCCAACAATGACGAAGCTCAGTTCTAAAGTCATCCGCAGCTTAGTTTTGCTTTCAACGGTTTCTCTGTCTCTATTAGGCTGTACAGGCCCTCTGGAACAACAAACCCGAACAATAAAGCTGGCTCCTGTGTCTGAGCAATACAAACTGGCTAAACAGCTTGAAGGCAGGGCCTACGTTCTTTTGGCACAGACAAGTACCGGGCAAGAGCAACACAGATATGCAGTCTCTGATTCTTTGACACGAGCCTTGGAGGAAAATGCGATACCCCCCCATGGTGATGGGGGGGTTAACCGGTTAACCCTGCCATCACATGGCAGGGTTCAGGTTTTATCATTCTCGGATCTTGCAAATCAGTTAAACGAAAACGGCATCTCTCAAAGACTCGCAGAAATGAGACAGTTTTATCAAGAAAATGGCATGTTCAAAAAGTCAGACCTTGAGTTCTTAGCAAAGGAGATTAGGGCCGATTATTTGATTCTACCTTGCTTAATAGATATCAGACGATGGGGTGCAGGAAGGCTTTCAATGTTTGGTCTGAAGATCATCAATACGCAAGTAGTCTCTGGCGTAGTAAGCATGGAGATTTGGGATGTAAGGAGCGGGCGTAAAGTCTTTGGGGCTACCGCAGATGTGACTATAGCCAACGAGAGAATCAGCGAAGAGCCAATTGCTATAGAAGAAGCGTTTGAGAGGGCGTGGGTTGGTATAATTGGCGAACTGCCAAAATCGAACCCGCCGCCCCGACTCGCGTCGCAGGGCGCGGGGGCAGGAGACCATGACCGCTTGATGGCTGCCGCCGTGAGTACGCGGCAAGACAATGCCTTCAGCAAGAAAGCCGAAAATAACCTATTGGCAAAATGAACCGAGGCCAAGAACAAAGAGTATAGTAAGGCGACAACGTCCCCTTTTTGGTTTGCAGCTAAGCCTGCTGAGCGCTACCAGAGCACAAATGCGAAACCCTAAACCCTCAACCCTACAGCCCAAAACTACGAGTCTCGAATTGGTGCTTGAGGCAATCTTGGCCTCGGGCCTAATCTTGTTCTCTTCCTGTGCACATTACGGATGTGACCCAGCTTATATAGGTCCAAGCAAAAGAAGTACAGAAATGCTGAGGTACTACAGCTATGCCAAGAAAACTATTGATGCTAAAGTTGAGAAAATTAAGGAAAATAGAACGTATGTCATCAAGAGAGTGGAATTTCCTTCAGCACTAAATGTCTTTGGGGCAGAGAGCATAAAGATTGACTACTATGTGCAGAAAAGACAGGGAAAATTTCCTACTGTGCTTATTTTGCCGATAGCTGGCGGAATAGATTTTTCTGTTCGAAGCTTTGCCAGCCGTTTTGCGTTAAATGGTTTTAATTGCGCCATTGTACGTAGTAGGAAGGTTGATCTGGAGGATACCAAGACTGCAGAAGAGGTTGAAGATTACTTCAGACAAACAGTTTTGGATAACAGAAAAGTGCTGGACTACTTGGTTGAAAGGGAAGAAGTTGATGAAAATAGACTTGGTTGTTTGGGTTTGAGCCTTGGCGGCATAAATGCAAGTATACTATCAGCGGTAGATGAAAGATTGAAGTGTAGTGTCTGGGCTCTCGCTGGTGGCAGTATTGCGGATATAGCTATTCTTTCCAGAGAGAAACGTATCAAAGATTACATCAAAGCACTCCTGCAGCAGGGGATCAGCGTTGAAACCATACGTACTGAATTGTCAGGCAAGGTGGCAACAGACCCCCTCAAATTGGCCAAGTATATAGATGCCAGAAATGTCTTAATGTATATTGCGTCATTTGATAGAGTTGTTCCGCGAGAGTGTGGTGATAGATTGTGGGAAGCTATTGGCAAACCAGAAGTGATTTATCTTTTTTCAGGTCATTATAGTTCGGTCCTCTATTTGCCTTACGCCGAAACGAGGTCTCTGAGTTTCTTCAAAAAGAAATTCGAGATGCGTTAGAAAAACCAAGACAAGCTATCTTCACTTTTCCCCCGCCAACTCGCTCCTCCAACAGGTGGACCGGCGATGGGCAAGATAACTGAATGCGGCCATTTTGACAATGGGTGGTTCTGCATCGAGAGCCATGGAAAAAGTTCCCGCCGGGCGGGGTCCCAAAAGTCAGGATTCATCAGCCGTTCCTGATGTCGACTTTCCTGCTGAACACACTGTGACTGGTGACCCGTGCGACGAGCGACAACGTGAGCCGTGTAGGTATAACTTGACAGGCTATGTCCATAAGACTACGATAGGTTCAAGACATCCAGTATGTTCTGGCTGTCAGGACTTTTGCCGCTCAGGACGCTTGAGTCTCCTAATTGCCATTTTTGCTCTGTGGGCTCGGCGTTCTCTACGGTTAAGGTCGACTAAATGAGTACGCAGGTAGCGAAGATGAGCCCATAATGGCGAAAGGGCGGGGGTTTCACGTTCCGAATGATACCAAGGCAAAGAGTACTTTCAAGTATTGATCACCGCGAGCCTGACCGTATTCCGGTCGACCTCGGTTCGACACCTAGTTCGGGTATATCTGCGATTGCATACAACAACCTGAAGCAATATCTGGGAATCGAGCAGGGCACAACACGGGTGTATGATGTCGTTCAGCAGCTTGCCCAGCCGGAGGATGTGATTCTGGATCGGTTTGGTATTGATGTTCTCGATATTGGCCGAACCTTCAATACCTTGGACGCCGACTGGTACGACATCACGCTGTCCGACGGGAGCAGAGCACAGTATCCTGTGTGGTTTCAGCCTATACGCCAGCCCGACGGTTCCTGGAGTGCCTTTACAACGGACGGCAACTTGATTGCAAAAATGCCGGCTACGGGGACATTCTTTGACCAGGTTTGCTTTCCCTATGTCGACGGATACCCTGCCGATTACGCGCTCCTGCCACAAGCCATGGCAAACGTTTTATGGGCGGCATTAGTGCACAGTCCGTGGGATCATGCCGGCGACGTGGGTTTTTGGGATACCTTGCGGCAGAAAGCACTTGCCCTGCGTCAAAGTTCGGACCGTGCACTGGTAATAGTAGCCGGCTGCAATCTATTTGAGTGGGGTGCGTTTTTGCGGCGAATGGATAATTTCCTGATGGATCTGTACACCGCACCGGCTGAGGTTGAGAAACTACTGGACGCCTTGATGGACCAACACTTGGCAGCTCTGGAAAAGATTTGTAGGTCGGTTGGCGACATCGTGGATGTCATTCGTTTTGGTGATGACCTTGGAATGGATAGCGGTCCTTTTATTGCGCCGGAAGTTTACCGCCGGCTTTTTAAGCCACGCCAGAGACGATTATGTGAGTATGTGAAAAAGCACAGCCGGATGCACACATTCTTGCATTCTTGCGGCTCAATATACAAACTTATGCCCGATCTTATTGAGGCGGGATACGATATTATTAACCCAGTTCAGACTAATTGTGCCGATATGGAGCCGGAACGTCTGAAACGGGAATTTGGACGGGACATCACCTTCTGGGGAGGCGGCTGTGACACCCGCAAGGTCATCAACCTCGGCACGCCTGCCGAGGTAAGGGCGCATGTACTGGAGCGTCTGGATATTTTTGCACTGGGCGGCGGATTTGTCTTCAGCACGGTGCATAACATTCTTCCGGAGGTTCCGCCAGAGAATATTGTCGCGGTATTTGACGCGATAAAAGAGTTCGAAGGTGGTTGATAAAGTCACTATAAGTTCGATTGATGCGGCCATAATACTTATATATTTGGTCGGCATTGTTGCGATGGGCTGTTTGGCTGGCTCTCGCCAGCGCCGAACAGCGGAGGGGCAGGGGTATTTTCTTGCGGGCAGAACACTGACCTGGCCGGTTATCGGCCTGGCGCTTTTCTCAACCAACATCTCCACCGTGCATCTGGTCAGTCTGGCACAAGAGGGCTACAAGAACGGGCTGGCTTACGGCAACTTCGAGTGGATGGCGGCATTTACTCTGATCATTCTGGCACTTTTCTTCGCGCCCTTTTACGTGCGTGCAAAGGTAGCAACACTGCCTGATTTCCTCGAGAAACGTTACAGCCGAGCCTGTCGTGATTGGTTAGCCTTTCTTTCAATCTTCTCCGCGGTTGTCATCCATATTGGTTTTTCTCTCTATGCTGGTGCGGTGGTACTGCGGGGTATGTTCGGCATCAGTATTATGGCAAGCATTATCGCTATTGCTTTGCTGACGGGCCTCTACACTATTATTGGAGGCCTGCTGGCGGTGGTTCTGACCGAGTCAATTCAGACGGTTGTGCTTGTACTTGGCGCAGTCTGCGTAACGGTAATTGGCCTATATCATGCAAATGGCTGGTCGGGCCTCACGTCGAGTGTCGACCCTGTCAAGCTCACCCTTTTACGCCCACCTGGCGATTCTTCCGGTCTTCCGTGGTACTCGGTTTTCTTAGGCTACCCGGTCATCGGCATTTGGTATTGGTGCGCCGACCAAACAATCGTTCAGCGTGTGCTGGGCGCCAAGAGTGAAAACCACGCGCGGGTCGGGGCGCTGTTTGCCGGCTTTATCAAAATTCTGCCGGTATTCATCTTTGTGCTGCCAGGCCTAACCTGTCTGGGGCTGATCAACCAGGGCAAGCTGCCCGATGAGCTGACTGATTCGGCAGATACTTATGCCTTTATGATCAGTCATCTATTGCCTATCGGGCTCAAAGGAGTGGTTGCTGCGGCACTTCTGGCAGCACTAATGAGCACTGTTTCCGGCGCACTGAATTCTATTGCCACGCTGTTCAGCTACGATATTTACAAGCGCTGGCGTCCGCAGGCTTCTGATAGGACTCTTGTGACTGTGGGCCGCATAGTTACCTTCATAGCGATGTTTGCTGCAATTGTATGGTCGCCTTTCGTGAGCCATTACGAAAGCATCTTTCAGGGAATCAACGCGATAATTTGTTACATTGCACCGCCCATCACAGTCGTTTTCCTCTTCGGTGTGTTTTGGCGACGAGCAAGTGATAAAGCGGCGTTTGCGACTCTCTTGGCCGGTTCATTTATGGGATTAGTGGTCTTTCTGCTCGACTGGTTCAGGGATAAGGATTGGCTCAAGCAGTACATCGAATGGAAAGTCCCGTTTATGATGGCAAGCTTTTACCTGTTTCTGCTGTGTTCGGCAACCTTAATTCTTGTATCGCTGTTTAGACCGCACAAACATACGGCGGAAAGTCGCCGGTTAGTATGGAGCGATCCGAGGGACGCCTTTCGCGGCGAGGCTTGGAAGGGCATCGGAAACTATAAATTCCTCGCGGCACTACTGTTTTCCACGATGGTTGTGCTATATACAATCTTCGCCTAAATAGCTATTAGCATTTGGGAGAATATCGCTATGGGCGCTTGCGCTAAAATCACCCAATTGACTGTGACATTGTTGGCCTTGTGTATTATGACCGCTGGTTGCGCGCAGCCAAAGATCCAACGTTACGGCAGCATCATAGGCATAAAGCCGGAGGATATCGAAGAATACAAGCGGCTGCACGCTGACGTCTGGCCAGGTGTGCTGAAACAGATAAAAGAATGCAACATCCGCAACTATTCGATATATCTCTGTGAATTGGAGAAAGACAAATACTATCTGTTTAGTTATTTCGAATACACTGGTAATGACTTCAAGGCAGATATGGCTAAAATGGCTGCTGACCAAATAACTCAGAAGTGGTGGAAGCATACCGATCGCCTTCAGGTCCCGGTTCCGACCCGCAAACAGGGCGAATGGTGGGCTAAAATGGAAGAGGTTTTTCACTATGATTAGCCTTCGGCCCGAGCTTAGGCCGAGGGCTGGGCCCAGTCACGCCAAGCCGTTTTTCCCCCGCGGATTGCACGCATTTCACGCCGGTCGCTGTAGATTTGAGTGTACATCATCTATTAGGTCAAATATACTTTGTGCAGCGGCAAGATTTGCCGGTATCAAAGCAAAAAAGGAAGGGAACTAAACATGCTTATCTTTGTACCACTCGCATTTGCAGGATTCTTGGTCGTGGCTGGGGCGTTTATATTCGGTCACGACCACGATGTCGATCACGACGTGGACCACGATGCCGGTTATGAAGTTGGCGGCACACTCAGCTTCTTTTCTGTCAGAGTACTCGCTACTTTTGTGATGGGTTTTGGAGCAGCCGGAGCAATAGCGCGTTACTACAATGCGAGCTATCTTGTTTCTTCGCTGCTTGGCGTAGGAGCCGGCATTGCGCTGTCAGGGCTGATGTATCTTGTCATACTGATATTCATCAAGCAGCAGGCAAGCTCGGTCATTTCTACCGAATCCCTTATCGGTCGTGCAGGAAATGTCACTGTGCCAATTGACAAGGCGGAGCTGGGAGAAGTTGGCGTCTCGGTCGGTGGAGAGTACAAAATATATTCAGCCCGCAGCCGCGACCAAACCTCAATCCAAAAAGGATGGAGGGTTAAAGTTGTCAGGGTAATTGGCACAACACTTGTTGTTGAGCAAGAAAAGCAAGAATAGGCCAAAAGAATAAAAGAAAGGATAAAAGCGATGGAAACATCTCTGTTAGCATTCAGTATCGGTCAATGGCTTGGCAAGTTCTTTGTACCATTCATGATTCTTCTCTTGGTGGTCGCTTTTCTTGTTGTGATAAGGGTAATGGCGACACGCTATAAAAAAATCCCGCCAAACCAGGTTGGCATCTTTTACGGAAGAAAGTACAGGTATAAGGATGCTGAAGGGCAAATTCATTACCGCGGCTTCAGAGTTGTAGCAGGCGGCGGCTCTTTACTCTGGCCTATTGTTGAACATCTACAAATAATGTCAACAGCGGTAACCCAGGCCGAGATCGATGAGCATGACATTCCCAATAAAGATAATGTCAAGATTAGTGCAAAAGGTGTCGCAACCTTCAAAATTGAAACCACAGCCGAAGCGCTTCACAATGCTGCTGCGGCATTTTTGGGAAAAAGCGACCTTGATATAGCGATGATCGTCAAAAACATTCTTCAAGGCCATCTGCGTTCTATCATTGGTAAGCTCGATATCAATGAAATCCTCAGAGACAGAGATACCTTCAATAGAAAAGTCGTTGAAGAATCTACTGACGAGCTTAGCAGGCTGGGCATCCAAATTGTCACTTTAGTTATCACAGAAGTAACTGACGAGTATGGCTACATCAATGCGCTGGGCAGGAAAACGGTTGCCGAAGCTATCCGCGATGCAGACATTAAAACGGCTGAAGCTCAAGCAGAATCCAAGAAGAGAGTAAGCGATGCTCAGAGAACTGCAGAAATAACGGTTGCTGACAACGAAGTTAAAATCGCCGACGCTCAAAGAGAGAGAGACATAAAGAAAGCGCAGTTCAAAGTGGCTGCTGATAGTGAAAGAGCAAAGGCAGAAAAGGCGTTTGATATTGCAATCGCTCAGCAGGAAAAAATCTTGAGAGTAGCACAGGCCGGAAGAGATGCCGCTGAAAAAGAGGCGCAGGTTGAGGTTCAAGAAAAAGAAGGTGAACGGAAAGAGAAAGAATTAGTGGCAACGGTAATTAGACCGGCTGAAGCCGAACGCGAGAGAATGGTTATTCAGGCTGAGGCTGAAAAGAAAAGGCTTATCATCCAGGCTGAGGCATCAAGTGAAAGTGCAAGAAAGAAAGCAGAAGGTGAAAAAGCAGCAAACACCTTAATGGGAGAAGGTGAAGCGGCAAAGACCAAGGCAATAATGCTTGCCGAAGCCGAAGGCCAGGCGGCAAAAACTAAGCGCGCTCTTGTTGCCCAGGCAGAGGGTGAGGCGGCCAAGAAGGGACTCGTCCTGAAAGCTGAAGCAGAAGGCACAAAGAAACTTGCTGATGCACTGGCAAAAATGACCACTGATGCAAAACTAATACTCGTGCTTGACCGTTTGCCTGTCTTGTTTGATAAGGGCGGTGAAGCAATGAGCAGGGTGGCAGAGGCTGTCTTCTCAAGTGTCGCTGCGCCTCTGGGAAACATTGATGAGCTGCGAATTATCGATATTGGTGGCACCGGCCGGGGACTTCAACAACTGAGCAGCATTGTGCCGGACACTGTCTTTAAATTCTTGGCAGGGCTTCAGGTCCGAGGTATTGACGTGAAAGCACTTCTGTCTAAACTCGGCGTTGATATTGACGAGGTTCTCCAGACGCTCGGACAAAAACCTGGGACTCCTGCTGAAACTAAGGAGGAAGAGTAATCATATCCTGATATCGGGCACGCAGCAATTAAGGTGTAGGGTGGGGCTCGCCCCACCATCATCTTGTTGGTGGGCTGAAGCCCACCCTACTTAAGGGGCAAGAAATGACAGATATGGAAGACAAAGAAGGAAAAATAATAGGCGTGGCACAAACATACCAGATCGAACCTGAAGCTGAACCGCGAGTTATTGTTGTTCATTGCAGCGATCCCCGATTTCAGAGGGCTTTTGACCGATTTATCGAAGAAGAGCTTGGGCTTCAAAAAGGAGAATTTGTTCCTTTTGTAGTTGGAGGAGGCGCAGGGGTGCTTGCGCATCCGGAGAGACTGCCAAAGGAGTTCAAGTTTATGAAAGAGAGGTTTGAACTCTTTCGCCAGAATTACCCTTCGATCAAACGGATTGTCTTGATAAATCACGAGGACTGCACATACTACAAAACGCTTAAACAGAGAGTACTCGGTGCTCTTGGCCAACATGCACAGTTCCTACTCCAGCAGCCACGTGACGATATGCTCTTGATCGGGCAGATTTTCAATCGTTTTCTATCGCATCTTGGTTACAGCCTTGAACTTTACTATGCAAAGTTTACGGATGAAACTTGCAGCCAGGTTGTATTTGAACGGATTGACAAATAGTACTAACGTGTTTCTGGGAAAGGAGTGGCCATGAAATGTAACGCGTCGCGGCAGAATCCCATGCAGATGACCGTGGTTAGGTCCATCCCTATTGTGGTTCTGATCTTGGCACTGACCGTAGGGGCTGCGCAGAGTACCTCCAAACAAGCATCGGCAATAGCCTGCAAGGACCGAGTTTTGTTTTACACATCCCAGTGGGAAGGACCGCGCCTTCCCGACGGGCGACCAAAGGTTTCAGATGATATTCTTGCAAGAATGAGAAATGTCTCCATTGAAGAGGCTTGGGCAATACTAAGAAACGAGGGGTATGTAAACCAGTTTGAAGGTAACTGGAAGATGATCCATTCTAATGTGCCCATCGTCGGACGTGCGCTGACCGCGCAGTACATGCCCGCCCGGCCGGACGTCAAGAAAATGATCGACGACCAAGGCCGTCGCGAGGGTCGGATCGGGGCCTCGAATTCCTGGCCTATCGATATGCTGCAAAAAGGTGACGTGTACGTGGCTGATGGCTTTGGCAAGATTATTGATGGCACCCTGATCGGCGACAACCTGGGCAATTCTATATTCGCTAAGTCGGGCAACGGAGTCGTCTTCGACGGCAGTCTACGTGATCTGGAAGGCCTGGAAGAGATTAAAGGGTTCAATGCCTTCGTGCGCGGCTGGGATCCATCCTTCATACAGCAGATGATGCTGACTGGAATCAACGTGCCGATCCGGATCGGACGGGCCATCTGTCTGCCCGGCGATATAGTCCTGGCCAAAAGAGAAGGGGTAATTTTTGTCCCTGCCCATCTGGCTACAGATGTCGTCAAGCAAGCCGAAGCTATTATGCTGCGGGACCGCTTCGGGCATCAACGCCTTAAGGAAGGTAAGTACACTCCCGGCCAGATTGACGGCAAGTGGTCCGACGAAATCAGAGAGGATTTCTTCAAGTGGTTACAAGAGAGCATAGATGAGCTGCCGGTGCCCAAGAAAGTGATTCAAGAGATTCTCGATAAGCGAACTTGGTAGATGGGCGACGGTCGTCTGTATAGTGTACCGTCCAGGGGAAAGCACGTCATGGATAGACCAAAGACTTGTGCTGAGCCGAGAGGCGAAGCATCTGGGCAGCGGGGGGGAGATTCTTCGCTTCGCTCAGAAGGGCCTCCGCACAATCAGACGGAGTACTCCAGGCGTTCTCTGCTCAAACGTGCCGGTGTGGGCTTGGCAGGCCTTAGCCTGGCAGGTGTGGTCGGTGGCACGGGCTTCCAGGGTGGCATGGGCTTCCAGCCCATGAAATCCAGAGTTCACGCCCAGGATGGGCGTGCCACAGGCCACGGCCAGGATGGCCGTGCCACGGAGCAGATTGCCTTTGCCACGCAGAACGTAAGTCGCAGCTCCAGCCCCTCGCAACTGAAGATTACTGACCTGCGCATTGCGGTAGTTTCCAGAGTCCCCGGCCGCTGCCCCCTCATTCGTATTGACACCAATCAGGGTATCAGCGGTTACGGAGAAGTCCGCGATGGCGCCAGTGAGCGGTATGCCCTTATGCTCAAGAGCAGACTCCTGGGCCAAAACCCATGCAATGTTGAGCAGGTATTTAAGCGGATAAAGCAGTTTGGGCATCACGGTCGCCAGGGAGGCGGCGTATCAGGTGTGGAGATGGCCTTGTGGGATCTGGCAGGCAAGGCGTATGGCGTGCCTGTCTACCAGATGCTCGGCGGCCGATACCGCGACCGGATCCGTCTATATGCCGACACGCCTGACGGCAACGTCTCCGCCCTCAAGAAGAGGCTCGACCAGGGATTTACTTTCCTGAAAATGGATTTAGGCGTCACAATAGTACGCAGCGTCCCAGGAGCGTTGAGCTACCCAACCAGGGACACCGACTGGAGAGGCAAACATCCTTTCACAGGGATTCAATTGTCGGATAAAGGCGCCGCTCTCATGGCCCAGCGTTTGGCCGAGGCTCGTGAGGCGGTCGGCTGGGAAATCCCTATCGCTTTGGATCACTTCGGCCATATCGGCGTCGATAGCTGTATCAGGCTGGGCAAGGCCTTGCAGCCCCACCAGCCGGCCTGGCTGGAAGATATGGTCCCGTGGGAATATACCGACCTGCTTAAAGAGATCAAAAGTGCAGTTGACGTCCCGCTGCTGACCGGCGAGGACATTTACCTGCTCGACGGCTTTAAGCCCCTGATTGACCAGCACGCCGTCGATATGGTGCATCCTGACCTGGCGACGGCCGGCGGTATCCTGGAAACTAAGAAGATCGGCGACTATGCCGAGCAGCACGGTGTTGCTATGGCTATGCACTTTGCAGGCACTCCGGTCTCTTTCATGGCCAACGTGCACTGCGCAGCGGCCACGCAGAACTTCCTTGCCCTGGAGCACCACTCGGTAGACATTCCCTGGTGGGAGAATCTGGTGACGGGCGTTGAGAAGCCCCTCCAGGCCAATGGTTTCGCCCGTGTTCCGGACGGGCCCGGCCTGGGCATAGAGTTGAACCTTGACGTTGTGAAGGAGCACCTCGAGCGAGGTCGAGAGCTTTTTGGTCCCACCGACGAATGGAACACAGATCGCTCCAATGATAGACTATGGAGCTGATGGTCTTGGCCTCATAGCTGATTCTGTAAGGGAGCACCATGACGACAGGAGGTTCATTTTTGAGATACTTCAAGTTCGTATTTGTGATTTGCCTGGCGGCGGTCTTCGTCATGCTGGCTACCGGCAATCGGGCCTGGCTGGGTCCAGCCCTGGTCGTCGCGTTCGCCTCGTTGGCTCTGTATTTTATGAGCCATTCCTTCCTCAAGAGTTTTGCCTTTACAGTCTGGGTTTTTGCATTCGTGGCCGCTTCCATGGTCTATCCGGCGGCTTTTATGAGCTGGTTTGGGTTCGACCTGGGGGGACTGATCGTCCCGTTGATCCAAATCATCATGTTCGGCATGGGAACGACCTTGAGTGTGGCCGATTTCGTCCGGGTGTTCAAAATGCCCTGGCCGGTCTTGGTTGGGTTTGTCCTGCAGTACTCGGTCATGCCTCTGGTGGGCTTTACACTAGCCAAGGCATTCGGTTTTGACGCCCAGATCGCAGCGGGCGTGGTTCTAATAGGTTCAGCTCCAGGAGGTGTAGCCTCTAACGTGATGACCTATTTGGCAGGCGGCGATGTGCCCTTGTCGGTTACGATGACTTCCTGCTCGACTCTGGCCTCGCCGGTAATGACGCCCTTCTGGATGAAGGTCTTAGCCGGCCAGTTCGTCCCTGTCAACTTCTTTGAAATGATGTTCTCAATCATCAACATGATTATTGTCCCAATCGTTGCGGGCCTGGCTGCAAATCGCATCCTGTATAGTCGGCACAGGACCTTCCAGCAGGGTGCGACGTTGGCTTTGATTGCAGCAGCCAGCGTCCTGCTGGCTGTAGGCGTGGGGCTTTTCGCACCCGCAGCAGTCTTGGCATTACGCGGCGGGGCGTTACGGAAGGATGGTTTTGTTGTCGGACTGCTGCTGATAGGCGTGGTTGGCCTAACTAAGCTGGTGATTGGTGTGTGGGGCAACAGAACCGGGAATTGGATGGACAAGACCCTGCCCATAGTATCTATGGCAGGGATTTGCTTGATCATTGCCGTCATCACGGCCCGCTCGAGGGACGATCTTATGACGGTTGGGCCTGTTGTGATCGGGGCCGCAATGATTCATAACGCTGTTGGATACCTGCTGGGCTATTGGCTTGCACGCCTCTGTCGTTTGGACCAGATAAGGTCGCGAACCGTCGCTATTGAGGTCGGCATGCAGAATGGTGGGATGGCTTCAGCGCTCGCTATGAATGTGTTGCGAAGCCCACAGGCCGCTTTGGCGCCCGCCATTTTTGGCCCCTGGATGAATGTCTCGGCCTCGATCCTCGCTACCTGGTGGCGTCGAAAGCCTGTGAAAGCGTCCAGACCGCCGGCAAAGTAAAAAACAAGGAGACCTAAATGGACAGACGTGATGTCATTAAAAACCTCGGGCTTGGGGCCATTTCCGGGCTATTGGGTCCTTTTAGGCCGCCAAATGATGCTCTTGCAGAAGTGTATTCGAAGGCGACAAAGGGATTACCTGCTCTGAAAATCACCAACGTTAAGTCAATTCTCACTGCTCCGGCTGGGATACGCCTGTGCGTTGTAAAGGTTGAAACGAGTGAGCCGGGTCTCTACGGCCTCGGATGTGCAACGTTTAATCAGCGCCCGCTCGCCGTGGCGGTAGCGGTGGACAAGTACTTAAATCCCTTCGCCAAAGGCAGGGATGTGGATAACATCGAGGATTTGTGGCAAAACGCATACACCAGCTCCTACTGGCGCAACGCAGCGGTCTTGAACAATGCGATGAGCGGCCTGGACCAGGCTCTTTGGGACATCAAAGGCAAAAGAGCCAACATGCCTGTTTATCAGTTGCTCGGCGGCAAGTGTCGCTTCGCGGTGGACTGCTACACACATTGTGGCGGGCGAGACCTCAAACAGATGGAGCAGAACGTCCGCGAGGCTATGAAACGAGGGTTTCGGCATGTCCGAATACAGTGTGGTGGGTACGGCTCCCCGCACCTGTCTAAGCACGCCCCCTTCAAGGAAGCCGGCTTTGGGCTGCCGTCAGATGGGCTTATGGAGGTCAGACCCTACGTCAAAGCGACTCTGGAGATGTTCGAGCACGTCCGCAGTACGTGCGGTGATGAGGTCGAGTTGCTCCACGACATTCACGAGAGAATTCCACCGGTAGAGGCCATCAATCTGGTCAAGCGGCTGGAGAAGTATCGGCCATTCTTTATCGAGGACCCCTTTGCCCCCGAAGACTGCGGCTACTTCAGACTGCTTCGCCAGCAGACCTGTGTTCCTATCGCGATGGGCGAGCTGTTCAACAATCCGCATGAATGGGTGGGCCTGATTTCCGAGAGGCTCATTGATTTCATCCGGGTCCATATCTCCCAGGTTGGTGGGCTGAGCGTCGCGCGAAAGATCGCCGCTCTGGGTGAGTGGTTCAATGTACGCAGTGCCTGGCACGGTCCCAGCGATGTCTCGCCGGTTGGGCATGCTGCAAACGCTCATCTGGATTTGGCCATCTGGAACTTCGGCATCCAGGAATGTGTCAACTTCAGCGAAAAGACGCGAGAGGTTTTTCCCGGCTGCCCCACCTTGAAGGATGGTTATATGTATGTAAACGAGGCACCAGGGCTTGGCGTTGATATTAAAGAGGAGCTTGCCGCCAAGTTCCCGCTGCCTGAGCATCCCGGTTATTGGGAGCCGGTTCGCAGACCGGACGGCACCGCCGTTCGGCCTTAAGCCTGGCTTGAGGTTAATCCGCCGTCCGTCTGGCGGATAAATCCACCGCCCGACGGAAATGAATTGTTCGTTGAATGATTTAGATTTTTCTTGAAAGTAGGGCGGTTAATCTGGTATAAATATACTGGCTAATAAATGCGGACTATGCTTTGAGAACGCTATTTTAGCGGTTTTTCAGGGACTGTTACCTCAACAGTGGAAGGAGTTTGGGTGTACGGCTAAAAACATTTAACATAAGCTTTTTGAAGGAGGAATACTATGTGCACAAGATTGATTCTTTCAGTTTCACTTGTCCTGTTGCTTGGTTTCCTCGGAACGAGCGCAGCCAAAGGCGCTGACCCCAACCTTGTTGGCTGGTGGAAGTTTGAGGAAGCGAGCGGGACACTGTACGACCAGAGTGATCATCATAATGATGGTACATCTTTTAACGGTGTACTTTATCAGCAACCTGGCCGAGAGGGGTATAGTTTAGGGTTTGATGGGATGGATGATTATGTTGTGGTGGGAAGCGATGGAAGACCAACTAACACATTTAGTTTTGGAGGATGGCTCAAAACATCCGTTACACATGAAATGGAAGTAGAATCAACATCTGGGACGGGAGGAACGGCGAATCAAAGATACGCATTTCATCCTGAGCATGGGGGCGACTTGAACGGGGGAGCAGGATTATCCGTCGGAACAAACGGTATTTCAGTGTATGAGCACGGTAGTGACTATATGCCTGCAACTGCCGTTTACTCCGCCGAGATAGGGAGCGGCTGGAATCACATCATGGTGGTTTATAGTAACAGGCTACCAACAATTTACCTTAATGGCCGTGCAGTCCGTACAGGTCTTACTGGCCCCAGAGCAATAGTATATGCGCCTATTCAGCTTGGCGGAATGGGTTACGGCTATTTTGCCGGCCAGATGGATGAAGTCCGCATCTACGACCGCGCGCTTTCGGCAGCCGAGGTACGAGACCTGGCATTTTGGCCGGAGGCACACAATCCCAATCCCTCTGACGGGGCCACGGGTGTACTCACACCGCTCTTACAGTGGACAGCGGGAGATGGCGCGGCTTTTCATGATGTGTACTTCGGGACTAATCCAACGCCGGGTCCGGCTGAGTTCAGAACCCGGCAAACGTGGAACCTCTATTGGCACGGCCCCGGCATTACGCCAGGCACTACTTACTACTGGCGAGTCGACGAGGTTGAGGCCGACGGCGTAACCATTCACGCCGGCGATGTCTGGAGCTTCACTGCTGCACCGTCAACTGCGTACAACCCTGACCCGGCTGACCGTGCCAAATATGTCGCGACCGATGCAGACCTTAAGTGGACTGCAGGCGTTGGTGCGATTACCCATGATGTGTACTTCGGCAAGAACCAAGGCGACGTAACTAACGGTACCGGCGGCACATTAAGAGCCAACCGCCAAACAGGGACAACCTATGATCCAGGTGCACTGGCGAAGGGTACCGTTTACTACTGGCGGATTGATGAGTTCGAGGCCGGTGGTACGAAACACACAGGTGCGGTTTGGAGTTTCACAACGCTGCCCGATATACCTATTGCCGATCCTAATCTTCTCGGCTGGTGGAAGCTCGATGAGGGCTTTGGCACCATTGTCATTGATTGGTCAGGCCATGATAATCACGGTGCCATCAACAACCCCAACGGTGGCCGTGGTGCGGGTGGTTCAGTCTGGTACAGCGATGCCGAGTACGCTACGGTCGCCAGTTTTGGCGGAGACGACAGCAGCGGGGCATACATTCGCGCGGGAAGTATCCCCGCGATGACCCTTGCCAACGATTTTACATGGACTTTCTGGGCAAAGCAGGATATAGGTCAAAGCACAGCAAGTCCTGGTAGTGGCGATGACGTGGTGCTGGGAAATCGCTACGGCGGCACCACATCCCCGCTTCAGTTCATCAAGTTCACGCCGACGAAGTTTGAGTTTTACAACGGCAGTCTGAACGGCATCGATTATGATGACATTCCGGGCGGCGTTTGGATTCACCATGCGATTGTCAAGGACGGGACGAGCTTCACCTATTATCGCAACGGTGTTAGTTCTGGAACCAATACGATAGCGACGACAGTTGACCCGAACCCATTCTTTATGGGCGGTGATGCCGGTGGTGAGCGGTGGCGCGGCTGGCTGAGTAACGTCCGCGTCTACAACCGGGCGCTGACGCAGCAAGAGATCAAGCAGACTATGAGGGCTGACCCGCTGCTTGCGTGGGACCCCAGTCCTGCTAATGGATCTGCGCCTGACATTGATGGGGCAACGCCTCTTAGCTGGAAATCAGGAGATAAGGCGGCCCAGCACGATGTGTACTTCGGGACCGAGCAAGCCGCTGTCACAGATGCTGATAAAACTGACACTACAGGCATATATCGAGGTCGAAAGAGTGTCACCACCTATACTCCGTCGGAAGTTCTTGAGTGGGGCCAGACTTACTACTGGCGGGTCGATGAGTACAACACCGATGGTACGACTAGCACGGGTAAAGTCTGGACATTTACAGTGGCCAACTATCTTATTGCGGATGATTTTGAGAGCTACACCGATGATGTTGGCAGCAGGATATTCCAGACTTGGAAGGACGGATGGGGATACTCCGAACCGGCGCCAGGCTATCCCGGCAATGGCACCGGCTCAACGGTGGGTTACGCTCAGGCTCCCTTTGCCGAGCATACTACTGTTCATGGCGGCAGCCAGTCGATGCCGTTGGGTTACGACAATACCGGAGCGAGCGGCAAGGCTCGCTACTCAGAGACAGTGCGCGAGTGGGAGTCGCCACGGGATTGGACCAGATACAACGTTAAAGCCTTGACCCTGTA
Organism: uncultured Pirellulales bacterium; assembly: GCA_964567045.1. Lineage (GTDB taxonomy): Bacteria > Planctomycetota > Phycisphaerae > Sedimentisphaerales > Anaerobacaceae > JAFNGF01. Next base: position 51,904 of record CAZMLE010000024.1, read on the forward strand.
TTTCCATGGTGCTCCTGCCAATGCCGCTGAGCAGGTCTATGTGGCGGTGGAAGATAATGCCGGCCACGTTAAAGTTGTGAGCCATCCTGATCCGGAGGCAGTCCAGGGAGGCGCCTGGCAGGAGTGGAACATCGAGCTGACGCAATTTAGCGCTGCCGGCGTGAATCTGAAGGCGATCAAGAAGATGTATATTGGCCTGGGCAACCGGACCAGTCCCAAGGCTGGCGGCACGGGCACGATATTCATTGATGATATCAGGGTTTATCCGAGTAGATGCGTTCCTTCGCTTGCCAAGCCCGCTGCCGACCTGAGCGGCAACTGCGTTGTTGACCTGGCTGATGTGGAGATTCTGGCTAATCTGTGGCTGGATAGTGGTTTGCAGATTACGCCGGTAAATCCTGGCACAACAGGTTTAATAGCGCACTATCCATTCGACGGCAACACCAACGACGTTGTTGGCGCCCATAATGGCACTGCCAATGGCACGCCGGCCTATGCGACAGGTAAGATAGGCCAGGCCATTCTGCTGGATGGCGTCGACGACTATGTCAGTGTTGACTCTGTTGGGATCAGTGGAGCAGCCGCGAGGACAGTCTCCGGCTGGGCCAAGTCAA
>CAZMLE010000025.1:0-48346 GCA_964567045.1 uncultured Pirellulales bacterium
GCCGTTGAATTGAATAAAGGCGTCGCCGTATGTGGGCGGCAAATTCTTAATAAGGATATCCTTAAACTCCACAACCATCGGTGGTCCGGTGTGAATTTGCAGTGCGAGCAATCCTTCGCGGGCGGCGCCTTTGCGGTCCTGCGGGTCATCCGGATTGGTGACGCGGTCGTTGTCTATCAGCTCTATCATCTGGCAGCCGTTGAGGTACTGTATTATGTGGTTGCCCTGAGCGATGATGTGGTATTCGTTCCAATCCTTGTCCTTGTAGTAGCCGGCTTTGATAAGCTCGTCTTTATCGGCGACTCTGCCAATCATCTTCTTGGCGCCTTGCGGCTCAACGACTACAATCTCGCCGACATTAACGAGCGAGCCGCGACCAGCCTCGTGGTAGAGAAAGCCTACTGCGCCCGGAGTACCGACGACCTCGGCCTGATAGCCGGATATCCGCCATTTCTCGAACTCTTTGCTGCGGTACTGGATGCCGGAGTTGCCGTTCTCGATGCGGAACTTTATCTTTAGCTCGAAGTCCTTAAGTTTGCCGCCTCGCCAGATAAGAAACGTATTCTGACGGGCGGGATTCTCCTTCGTGGTCTCGCCGCGAATGGCACCATCCACAGCCTTCCACAGTCGTGGGTCGCCGTCCCAGCCGGTAAGGTCTTTGCCGTTGAATAGCGAGACCCACTCCTGGGAAGAATTTGAATTGCCTGCCAGCGCGGTCTGTTGCCAATCCCCGATCCAGCCAGCAGTCATAAACGTCGGCAATAAATTGAAAGCCAATATGCCAATGGCGAGAACCGTCCCACTGCAGACGGTGTGTTTATTGTTGTTGTTTTTCATGCGCACGTATCTCATTGCAATTATCCTCAGTCAAATGATTTGATTTTAAGGTTTTTGAACCAGATTGGGTTGCCGTGATATTGAAAGCCCAGGTGTCCTTCGCGCGGCATATCCTTGTAGGCGGTGGGGAACTTATTCTTGGTTCCCTGGGGATTTTTGTGCGGCTCGGTCCAGAGATCCAGGTCCATATCGATGATATCCTCACCGTTGAGATTTACATAAATCTTATTGTCCAGGCAGGTGATGATGTAGTGGTTCCACTCGCCTGGCTTTTTGACAGCCGTCTTCGAGGGCGACAGGCAGTCGTAAACGGCGCCGCACTGGCCGTGCTTTGTCCCGTCGGTGGTGGCGTGAATCTGGATTTCAATGGCGGTATTGATCCAGTTCTCGATACTGCCGGTGCGGACAAAGACGCCGCTGTTGCCCCCTTCGGGGACCTTGAAGTCCAGCTCGAGTGTGAAGTTGCCGTAGCGTTCTTTGGTCCAGATGTCACCGCCAGCACCAGGTGTGGGCGAAAGGACGCCCTCTGCGTCAAAAGCCCAGGAGCTGGGCTTCATTACTGCGTTGGAAACATCCTTTTTGAAGACGTCTTTGTACCCAGCGGTGCTCAGCTCGGCTGCGACCTTTCTAAAAAATGCCACACAGCCGGCGATCTCCGGCATCGAGTTCAGCCAATTATACTCATACTCGATGGAGAATACGCCCTTGAAATCCTGTCGGGCGAGCTCTGCCAGCAGCGCCCTGGCATCACCGGCGCCCGTGCCCCAGATGACATCGTGAGCCCCCTCTCCGACCTTATTCAGATCCTTAAAGTGCAGGCTCACGATGCGACCCTTAAGTTTTCGTAGCGCCTCAAGTGGATTAACGCCCGAGCGCATCCAGTGCCCGGTGTCGGCACACGCGCCGATTCGCGGGCTTCGACCCTGGCAAACCTTCAGCACGGTATCAGGGTCCCAATAATGAGAGGGCTTTGGATGGTTGTGAATGGCTACGTTAATCTGGTACTCTTTGCACAGCTTGTCAATGAGGTCAAAAGCGTCCTCCGGCGGCTCTGAGACAATCGTCTCGATGCCCATATCTTTGGCAAAATCAAATACCTTTCGACATTCCGCCTCGTTATTCGGCAGGCCAACTACGCCATAATTTATCAACTTTACGCCCGACTCACGCAGCTTCGCCAGGACTTCCTTCCTTATCTCTGGCGACATATTGTGATCGGCCTTGATATCAGGTTTTTCCTTACTGAGCGATTGGCCCGGATAGCCCTCGATGTATCGCATACCAAGTGCTTTGGTCTTGTCTATAGCCTCGTAAAACGTGAATTTGTTGAAACTGTACGCCTGCATGCCCAGTCGCCAGTCCTTCTGGCTGTCGGCAAACGCCCTCGGCAATAGGCTGCTGCCAAGTGCAAACGCCAGCATTACAATGATAAATTTCGGCCATCTGTTCATCTGTTTGTCTCCTTCTTGTGATTTTCGACTTCAAATGTTCAGAGTGGCACGGCCATCCTGGCCGTGTTTTCACGGGCTGAAAGCCCGTGCCACATTCGATTTACAGGGTCCATCCCTGGCGATATTCGCGCCTCAAATGCTTAACAGCCTCGGGCAGGTTGGTGACTTTGAAGTTCGGGCCGTCCCAGGCCAATTTTTGTCCGGCGCGGGCTGCCACGTTGCCCAGCAAAATCGTCTCGGTCAGCGGCCCGGAGTAGTCAAAATTAGCCAGCGGCTTCGGGCCGCCTTTGCACGCCCTGATCCAGTCCTGATAGTGGTTCACTTCTCTCGGCAGCGATGGCTCAGGCAGCTTAAAACCCTTCATCCTGGATTCGGGTATAAGCCTGGGGTTGCCGCCGTGCGGGGCAAGTATTATGCCTTTTTCGCCGTAATAAAGCCCACCCTGGTCGGGCAGATTCCGCTCTTTCTCAAGCTCTTGCGGGCGTGGCGGCCTGTTGGCGCCGTCATACCAGGTAAGCGTCACCGCCGGCAAATCGCCCCGTGCTGGAAACTCGCATCGAACGATCGTTTTCTGAGGATAAGTCTCCTCGTTGAATGGGCCCGGTTCGGCTTCCACCGATGTCGGGTAGGTCAAATCGAGCGCCCACCAGGCAGGGTCAATAATGTGACAGCCCATATCGCCTAACGTGCCGGTGCCGAAATCCCACCAGCGGCGCCACTCGCCCGGCAAATAGGTTGGATGGTAGGGCCGATACGGCGCAGGACCCAGCCAGAGATCCCAGTCCAGCGTCTCAGGAATGGGCGGAGAATCTTTGGGCCGAGTGCCCCCACCCCAGTCCTTGCCGCTCCAGATATCGACTCTGCGAACCTTGCCAATCACGCCGGACTTAATAAACTCCACGACATACTTGACGCAATTCTCGGCGTGAAGCTGAATGCCCATCTGCGTCATCACTTTATGCTCACGGGCCGCCTCCGTGAGCTTACGCACCTCGTACATGTCGTGGGCCAGCGGCTTCTGGCAATAGACGTGCTTTCCCATCTTTATCGCCATCATTGCTGCGACAGCGTGCGTATTGTCCGGCGTGGATACCGTGACAGCATCGATGTTTTTGCTTTCTTTTTCGAGCATCTCGCGGAAGTCACGGTATTTCTTAGCCGCAGGATATCGCTCGAATGTGCCGGCTGCGTGCCGCAAGTCCACATCACACAGCGCAACGATGTTCTCTGTGCTGACCTGTTGCGTATCGGATCCTCCCATGCCCGCGATGCCGATACAGGCGATGTTTAGCTTTTCGCTTGGCGGCGTTCGCCCGGGACCACCGAGCACGTGCCTCGGCACAATCGTAAAAGCTGCTATTGCGGCGGAACTGTGCAGAAAATGACGACGTGAGATCTTTGTTGTGTTCACACTTTAACTCCTTATTATCATAGCGTCCAGCCCTGGCGGTACTCGCGGCGGAGAAATTCATTCGCCTCGGGCACGTTGGTAAACTTCATATTAACACTATCCCACTGCAACTTTGCGCGGGTTAGTTTCTCACGTAATTGCGGACGCAGGGCAACGTTGCCGAGCAGAACGACCTGGGCCAGCAGCCCGGCGTGATCGAAATTAGAGCCGGCAGGTTTGCCGCCCTTACACGCTTCAATCCACTCGACAAAATGCCCCGGCGAGCGGGGGATCATCTGCGGCGGCTTGCCGTACTCTTTTGCCCGTGACTGCGGTATCAGTCTGTGGCCGAGCATTTTGCCCTTATCACCCACGAACAGGACGCCGCCTGCACCGAATTGCTCGCCATCGTCCATTTCATCGGGCCGCGGCGGCCTCAGTCCGCCATCGTACCAGGTCAAAGTTAGTGGCACGGCCATCTTGGCCGTGTTTTCACGGGCTGGAAGCCCGTGCCACGAATCGGCGCGGGCAGGGAATTGGTAACGCACGGTAGAAGCCACCGGATAAGTCTCCTTGTTGACCAGAGTACAAGCGGCCTCAACACTGGTGGGGTGCCCGAGCTTCAGGGCGCGAAAAACAGGGTCGAGACTATGGCAGCCGATGTCCCCTAACGCCCCTGTTCCAAAATCCCACCAGCCGCGCCAATTAAACGGCAGATAACACGGGTGATAGGGCCGATATGGCGCCGGGCCCAGCCATAAATCCCAGTCCAGCGTCTCAGGTACGGGCGGCGTTTCCTTGGGCCGGTCAACGCCCTGCGGCCAGTAAACATCATGCAGGCCCTGCAAGGGTCTGTCCGTCCAGACGTGGACTTCGCGCACAGGGCCAATAGCGCCATCCCAGATATACTCGCACATCAGGCGGGTCTCTTCCAATGCCTGGCCCTGGTTTCCCATCTGCGTCGCCACCTTGTGCTCGCGGGCGGCCTGCGCAAGAACGCGGGCTTCGTACACCGAATGCGTCAGCGGCTTCTCGCAGTAGACGTGCTTGCCGCGCTTTATAGCGGCCATAGAAGCAACAGCATGGATGTGATCGGGCGTGGCAACCGTTACCGCGTCTATGTTTTTTTCCTCCTTTTCCAGCATCTCGCGGAAGTCGCGGTATTTTTTGGCGTTGGGGTATCGCTTAAAAGTACCGCCTGCATGCCTCCAATCCACATCGCACAGAGCGACGATATTCTGGCTTTCGACGCCGCGCAGGACATCCGCCCCGCGTCCCGCAACGCCAACACCCGCTATATTGAGCTTTTCGCTGGGCGGCGTTTGGCCTGGCCCTCCAAGTACGCGCCGGGGTACGAGCGTAAACGCTGCAACTGCCGCAGCAGTCCCCAAAAAATCACGCCGAGACAACTCCGGTGCCGTTTCCGGATGTCTGTTGCCGCGTGGGTTTCGCGACATTTTTTTCTTGCCCACTATTTATCCTCCCTATGCAAAAATCTATAGACGTAGAAAGGTGCGTCCGTAGTATAATCTTACAATCTCCAGCCCTGGCGATACTCGTCGCGGATATACTTGTTGGCCTCCGGCAGATTGGTAATCTTCATGTTTGGGCCGTCGTAATACAGCTTAAGGCCCTTTTCATACAGTTGCTGGCCCATTCGGACGGCGATATTGCCTAACAAAACTACCTCGGTTAGGGGTCCTGCCCAATCGAAATTTGAGCCGGCGCTCTTTGCGCCCTTGCAGGCCGATATCCACTCTTTGTGATGCCCGGGCGAGCGGGGAAGAACTTCGGGCGGCTTGCCGAATTCTTTGCTCTTTGACTCCGGAATAAGCCGGTGGCCAAGCATTTTGCCCTTGTCACCTACGTATAGGTTATCGTCCGCGTCCCCAAAACGACGCCCATCTTCAAGCTCTGCCGGCCTGGGGGGCATTAAGCCGCCATCGTACCAGGTCAAAGTTAGTGGCACGGCCATCTTGGCCGTGTTTTCACGGGCTGGAAGCCCGTGCCACGAATCACTGCGAGCGCCAAACTCATAACGAATGATTGATGCCAGAGGCGCGGTTTCGTCGTTGACGCTGCTGCAGCAAGCCTCGACGCTTATCGGGTATCCTAACTTCAAGGCGCGGAAAATCGGATCGAGCTGATGGCAGCCGATGTCGCCCAGCACACCCGTTCCGAAGTCCCACCAGCCGCGCCAAGCAAACGGATGGTAACAAGGATGGTAGGGCCGCCGCCGCGCAGGACCGAGCCAAAGGTCCCAGTCCAGCGTTTCGGGCACGGGCGGCGTTTCCTTCGGTCGGTCTATGCCGCGAGGTGAAATGTATCTATTGCACCAGGAATGGACCTCCCGCACCTGCCCGATGGCGCCTGCCCGGATAAACTCGCATACCAACCGTGTCGCTTCGGATGCCTGTGCCTGGTTGCCCAACTGTGTGGCGACTTTAGCCGCACGGGCGGCCTCCGTAAGCTGGCGAGCCTCCCAGATTGAGTGGGTCAGCGGCTTCTCGCAGTAAACATGCTTTCCCATCTTGATGGCCGTCATCGCGATAACCGCGTGGGTATGGTCCGGCGTGGCGACTATCACCGCGTCGATGTTCTTGCCTTCTTCATCCAGCATCTTGCGGAAGTCGCGGTACTTCTTGGCCTTGGGGTATTGCTTGAACACACCGGCAGCGTACTTTTCATCCACATCACAAAGTGCCACAATGTTTTCGCTGCCGACCTCACCGAGGTCGCCGGCGCCGCGCCCGCCGATGCCGATGCCGGCAATATTGAGCTTCTCGCTGGGCGGCGTACGACCTGGGCCTCCCAGCACGTGGCGCGGCACAATAGTAAATGCTGCCGCGGCAGCTACACTGCCCATAAGCTCGCGACGCGAAATAGTGAAACTTTTCTGCTGTTTGGCAGTTTTGCCCTGCTTCTGCATTGCAGTCCTCCTTTATAACAAATGGAGACACCAAACGCTTTACCAAACGTTTGGTGCCCCCAAAAAACGCCGCTTACCAGGCCCATCCCTCGCGGTAATTCGGCTTGACGTACTCGTTGGCTTTTTCGTCGTTGGTGACCTTCATATTCTGGCCGTCCCACAGCAGCTTCTCGCCCAAACGGCGCAGGGCAAGATTGCCCATTACAACGGCTTCGCTCATTGGCCCGGAGTAATCGAAGTTCGAGCAAGCCGGCTCACCGCCCTTGCAGGCCCTAATCCAGTTCTGTTCGTGACTGCCCTCTACCCTCGGCAGGGTTTTCGGCGGGCGCTTGTATTCCTGCATCTTGGTTTCGGGTATCAGCCGCGGATTGTCGCCATATTCGCCGCACATTAGTTTGCCTTTGTCGCCGATAAAGACAACGCTGGTCATCTTTCGGCCGGGCTCTAATTCTTCGGGCCGAGGCGGCTTCATTCCGCCGTCGTACCAGTTCAGCTTGAGCGGGGGCATATCGCCGCGGGCAGGAAATTCAAGACGCACTATAGAAGCCAAGGGGAAGGTCTCGTTGTTCACTTTGGTCGCGCAGGCCTCAACGCTGCTGGGATAGCCTAACTTGAGCGCCGAGAAAACCGGATCAAGCAAGTGACAGGCCATATCGGCTAACGCCCCACCTCCGAAATCCCACCAGCCGCGCCAGTTAAATGGTGCATAGCAGGAATGGTAAGGCCGCCACGGTGAAGGCCCAAGCCACAAATCCCAGTCCAGCGTTTTTGGCACGGGTTGCGTCTCTTTAGGCCGATCGATTCCCTGGGGCCAAATAGGCCGGTTAGTCCAGGCGTTTACCTCCCGCACCGGGCCGATAGCGCCGTCCCAGATCCATTCGCATATCAGGCGAACTCCCTCGCCCGAATGGCCCTGGTTGCCCATCTGGCTGGCCACCTTGTACTTACGGGCCGCCTCGGTCAGCATACGGGCCTCCCAGACGGTTCGGGTTAAAGGTTTTTGTACATATACGTGTTTTCCCCGCTGCATCGCTGCCATCGCAGCTACGGTATGGATGTGGTCCGGCGTAGCCACGATCACCGCATCGATGTCCTTTTGCTCATCCAGCATCTTGCGGAAATCTTTCCATTTTTTGGCATTGGGAAACCTATCAAATGTTTCCTTTGCCCGCTCATCGTCCACGTCACAAAGCGCCACGATATTCTCGCCGCGACAGGCGTTTGTGTTGCCTGCCCCCATGCCGCCGGCGCCGATACTAGCTATATTTAGCTTTTCGCTGGGCGGGACATTTCGTGGGCCGCCCAGCACGTGCCGGGGCACAATTGTAAACGCCATTGCCGCTGCCGCGGCGCCGCCCATAAAATCTCGCCGGCTAATCCTTCGGCTCCGCTCAAGACATGCCTTCTTGTCATGCTGTTTAAGGATTTCTTTCTTGTTTTCCATATTTCTATTCCTTCACAATATAACCACAACAAGTTCTATATTTAGGTGTCACCAGCTGATACGAAACCTATTTTTCAGGCAGCTCGACCAGCCAGATATTTCGGAATTGCACGGGGTTACCGTGATCCTGCAGATATATGCCGCCGGGTTTGGCTGCGTCACCACCCAGAGCAGCGGTTGTCGACCCCGGCACATTCACTTGGTCGTGTATTTTCACGCCGTTGTGAATCACCGTCAAGCAGGGGTCGCTTTTTTTATTGCCGGCCTGGTCGAACCGCGGCGCACGGAAGGTAATGTCATACGTCTGCCATTGCATCGGCGGAGCGCACATATTCACCATAGGAGCGGCCACCCGATAGATTCCGCCGCATTCGTTGTCCAATCCTTCCAGACCGTAGCTATCCAGAACCTGAACTTCGTAGCGTCCCTGTAGATACACGCCGCTATTGCCGCGTCCCTGACCGCGGGCTTCGGGCATAAACGGCGTGCGAAATTCCAGATGCAGCTTCAGATCGGTAAATTCCCTTTTGGTTATTATTGAACCAGTGCCCGGCTTAACTTCCATAGCACCATCAACATGTTTCCATTGCACCGAATCCTGACCAGGTTTTTTCTCTGCCGCCCTCCACTGGTCGAAGTTTTTCCCATCGAATAGTACAATCGCGCCGCGTGGCGGCTTTGCCCCTAATGTGGGCGAAAGGCGAATGGTTCTGGTCAATGAGAACTTTCCCGGATGCTCTTGACCGTTGCCCTCCTCCCGTGCTTTGAATGTGCTGGTGAATTTGTCGGCTTCGATGACTGCCTGAACATCGAGCTCCACAGGGTCGTTTTTCAAGGTTGAATGTCCTGAGAGTCGAACCTTGCTGTCTTCCTGCCGGCCGTCAAGAACTATGTACGGGTCGACACGCATATCAAAACTCTTAAGCAGACGGACCTGGTATTGGCCTTTGCCCAAGGCTATTACCTGCGCCGCGAGGGGCCCTGAGTCACTTCCATCATCCAATTCCCACTGGCCCTGCCAGTCGCCCATAAAAGGGAGTGGCACGGCCATCTTGGCCGTGTTTTCACGGGCTGGAAGCCCGTGCCACACACAGCCAGCTAAAACCGCAAATATAATCAAGCTCAAAACCAATCTCGCAGCTTTACTCGCCCTGGCCAAAGCAATAAAGCGCCCCATCCTGCTTGTCGTTCTTACTGCGTAAATCATTATTTTTTCTCCTGTAAAGAATATGTCAGCCCATCAAGTTTGCTGCCGTCTAACTGGCGCAAGCGCGCACAAACAGCCCACTCGCCGCCTCCTTGCGTTACTTTTAACAGCAACGGATTCCAGCCCTGCTTCAAAGTTACCTCGACCTTGTCCTGTCCGGGACCGGCAGGTCGCGTCGCATTATTGGCATGAACAACCTGGCCGTTCAGCCACACCTTGATACCGTCATCGCTGCCCAGCTCCAGCAAAACTTTTTGGCTTTTGTCGGACCACACGTTGGTGCGCAGGTACGCTGCCCGGTTGTCGCCGCCCAGCGCCCGGTCGAGCTCCATCAGCCAGGGCCTATCTTGGTTAGTGCCGGCGGGCATAATTTGCCAGTCCGCCGAAGGCGGGGCAGGTTTTTCCGGAGCAAAGGCGACATCGAAAAGCATAGAGCCGTCCGCTCCTTCTTTGGTGTATGGACCGGAAACCTGCCAGGCAGTAATGTAATCCTCGAATCGCCCAATTTGATTCATTACGTTCTGCGCCTGCTCCCGCAACGAATCGCTCTTAGAAGTTTGCATAACCTTGCCGAGCACTTCTTTTGTCTTTTCTGGGTAGCTGCCGTAGATACCTTCAGCGATTTTGACGACGGCAATTTCCGCTTCTTGCTGCAGGGCACTATCCTCCAAACAAGTCGCAGCCATCTCCAGAGCGGCAAGTGACTTTGTATTCGCCAGGCCTGAAAGGACTTTTCTTTTCTCCGGCACATTCGGTGCTAATTCCATTGCCTGCTGATACAGCTTAATCATCTGGTCCGCTGGCCGGCCGGTTTCAAGCCCAAGCAGCCGCACAAAACCTCGCAGCGCAAGAATCCGGTGAACCTGATTGTCGGAAGTCTTTGCCACTTTTAGCAAATCGTCCACGGGGGCGGGGTTCGGCCAGTCAGATAGCGCACGAATCGCGGCGTCCTGAATTTTCGCATTGTCATCGGCAAGAGCTTTATGAAGCTCCGGCAGGGCACTATTGTCGCCGATTCTGCCCAGCACAGTCAACAGCGAGCACCGAGCTTCGACATCTACAACCTGCGCAAGTGCAGCCAAGACCGCTTCCGCTTGGCGATCTTTTTGTTCGATTTTGTGGGCAACAGCCGCTACGGTCTTCTCGGCCTCTCCGCGCACAGACTGGCTCTTTGTCTTTATCAGAAGCTCGACCAGAGCGGGCAAGAACTTTGCGTCAGCAACCGTCTTTAGGACCCTGAACGATTCTCGTTGGACCTTTACATCAGCGTCCTGGGCGGCCTTCAACAGAGCTGGTATGCCGGATACGGCGTTACGCTGCCCGACACTTTGAATTAGCTCGATTTTCACATCGGGCTGGGCAGAGGGGATTGCCGCCAGAATTGCCTGGTCCACCTCCTGCCCGCGCAGCCGATACAGGCTCTCGCGGGCAGCCTTCTGCTCTTCTCCGCTGGTTTGTGCCGCTCGGCCCGATAGCAGCGACACGCTCGAAGCGTCTCCTAACTGGCCTACTGCCTTTATCGCCGCTATCCGCACCGACTCGTCGGCGGACTCAGAAGCCTTGATTACAGCCGGTAAAGCAGCCGCATCTGCACGATCTGCAAACGCAGAGAGCAGTTGCACCTGTCCTGCGGCTGGAAGATTCGGAAGCTGCTTGGCTAAAGCTTCTGTTATTTCTCGGCCCGGTATGTCTCTTACCAGTGCTATGGCCCCAGCCTGCATAGCTGGGTCGTTACTCTTGAGGGCATCGATGACAATATCAATCGCCTCTTGCTGCCCGAACGCAACAGCACAGCACAACAAGACCAATATAAAACAAGAGTTTCTCAACCATTGACTCATAGTAACTACCCCAGATACTCGAATACGCTTTACCTTGTCGGCTGTTTCTTTTCGCCACCGCCGGTCACGCCGACCATGCCTCGCAGCGCCGCAGTACGAACGACCGCAGGCATATCCGGCTCATACAGCTCTTTGTAGATCGCGTTGGCATCTTTCTTCTTACCCTCGGCGGCGAGCTTATCGGCGCACTTTAGATAGGCATCCAAAACAACCATTCGCAGCCTCCCGGACGCGGTACCCTTTGCCTTAGCCATCGCTTCGGTGGCTTCAGGACCGCCGATCTTGCCCAGAGCGGCAGCTGCGGCACAGGCAACCATCTCGTCCGAGTCACCGATCAGCTTGGATAGAGCGGCAGCGGCCTTGGCGTCCCGCCGTTCGCCCAGCGAGTTGATTATGCCGACCTTGACTTTGCCGCCGGTTTTTGCCATAGCCTCCCGCAAAGCAGCGTCAACGGCGGCGCCCGGTATCCGCTCCAGCGCGTACCTTGCCATATCGGAGAGTTTCTCGTCGGTCAGCATCTTAGCCAAAGTAGGAACAGACTGCTCGGTCCCGATAATGCTCAATTCCCGGCAGACGAACTGTTTGCCGGCGTAGGTCGCATCGGAGGCCAGCACGGCTATGAGGCTCTTCTCAATTTCTTTCAATTTCGCAGGTTCGCCGTAAGCCTCCCGAATCTTGTCACTTACCTCGGTCAGCGGCAGGCGGCTCTGCCCCCAATCATACGTCTTGACTTTCGCAAGTAGTTCATCCATTTCTGACCCCTTTCCTGCACTAACGATAGGTCTCGGTTTCGTATCAACTTTATAATCACCCAGTGCGAATTGAATGCCCGCGAGATAATGCTGCAATATCGCCGGGTCCCAGGTAAGGTCGTTATTGTGACCCAGCGAGCAATAGAAAACCCGTCCTTTTTCAAAGGTCTTGACCCAGCTAATGCCCGTATCCGCATCGCTGGGCTTCTCGGCCTGTTTGCGGGTGGCCTCGTCGGTCATATCCAGGCTCATCAGGACAAGCTGTTCCGCGCGCGAATAGAACGGTGCCGCTGTGCGGTAGATCTCATCCTTAACTTTGAAGCCTTTGCCCTTAAATGCCGCGGTGAGCGGGTGGCTCGGCTCATCGATCTTTATCGCCCAGGTTCCGCCGCCGCCCCAGGGATGGCCGGAAAATTGTCCGCCCATCATTTTCGCCGCATCGGGCCAGTCGTTAAAATTGTCGGTAGCAGCGTGGATGCCAATGATGCCCTTGCCGCCCTTTACAAAATTCATTAAGGCCTCGCGCTGCGACTGGTCAAACTTCAACTGAGTTGTATTATTGAAACAGACCGCATCGAATTTCGCCAGGTTCTCGGCGCTGAACGCGGACATATCGTTACTGATCTCGACTTGAAACGCCCCGGTTTTTTTGCCCATAATCTCCAGGGCCTTGTCCCAGTACGGAATTGAGCCGTGCTTAAAGCCATTACACAGGTTGAACACCAGTATTTTCCGCGGCTTTTCAGGCGAGTGTGTCGGTTTTGCCGGCATCGCATTTTGGATTTTCTGTATCTCGTCCTCCGATACAGCCGCACACGAAACGTTTGCAGCTAACGACAAGCACCACACAATGAGCAATCCAGTGCCAATAGCTTTTAACCTTTTACTCATTTTTGATCCTTTCCCTTTTGAATAGTCAATATTCAATAATCAATTCTAACCACAGATTTCACAGATTACACAGTGTTAATCCGTGTTAATCCGTGTCTTTTCCTTCTCATAAGTGCCACGGGCTGCGCATCGGACGCCGCAGCATCCGGTTGGCCGTGTCGTCGTTTACAAACTGCTCCTTATCGGGGTCCCATCGCAGCTTCCGCCCCGACAGCATAGCGATTTCACCCAGAAGCCCCACGCTTATCGAGCGATGTGCCACCTCGATGGGCGTAATAGTCTTTTCGCGGCTCTTGACACAATCCACAAAGTTCTGCTGGTGGTCATTGCTCTGGTACAATCTGATTTCGTTAGGACCAATTACTTCCTGCAAGATCTTGTCCGAGCTGGCCTTGAACCTGCCGCGGTCCACGTGAATCCAGCCATTTTCACCGTACCAGACAGCGCCCATGCCCTTGGGCTGCTGTCGGTCGTTGGCCACAATCATCGTCAGGCCGTCGGCGTATTTGCACGTGAACTTATATTCTGTCGGGACATCGAAGATGCCATCCTTCGGATAAACGCCTTTTCCTTCAATCTCCACGGGTCCGGTCAAGTCAAGCCCCAGCCCCCAGTGTGCGATATCTATGTGGTGTCCCGCCCAGTCGGTAAGCTGCCCGCCGGAATAGTCCATCATCCAGCGCCAGTCCCAGTGCATCACGCCCCTGAACGGCGCCCAGGGCGCAGGCCCAAGCCAGAAATCCCAGTCGACGCCCTGCGGCACGGGCTGAACCGGGCGATTGCCGGTGCCGCCGCCCGTAGGCAGTCCCACCTCCACCGTATGCACCTTGCCGATTCGCCCGTTGCGGACAAGCTCGCACGCCCGATGGAAATCATGCACCGAGCGCTGCCAGCTACCCGTCTGCCAGATTCGCCCATAGCGATTGACCGCGTCACGCATCACCTGGCCCTCGTAAATCGTTCGGGCCAGCGGTTTTTCGCCGTACATATCCTTTCCGGCTCGGGCAGCCATGACCACCGGAATTGAATGCCAGTGGTCGGGCATCGCCAGCGATAATGCGTCAATATCCTTGCGGTCAATCACTTCGCGGAAGTCAACGTACGTCTTGCAGTTGTCATTTTTGTACCTGTCATCTACAATCTTTTTGGCCTGGTCGCACTGTCTCTTATCGACATCGCAGACCGCGACCACCTGTACCTCTTTCTTGCCCAGAAAACCACGCATGTTACCCGTGCCCTGCCCGCCGACGCCGACGCAGCCCATTACAATCCGCTCGCTCGCGGCGACGCCGCCTTCTTTGCCCAGCGCCGATGAGCGAACAAGATACGGAAATCCCGCCAGTCCCGCAGCCCCGGCAGCGGCACGTTTTAGAAATTCACGCCGAGGGACCCCGCCCTGCGGGAAGGGGCCAATATTGTTTTTCGCAAACACAGTCATATCTCCCATAACAGTACTTTACAAATACCACGGACTACGATAGGGCCGCGACAGCAGCCGATTGGCCTCATCGTCGGCCACGAAAACTTCACGATTCGGGTCCCACTTCAGCGGGCGCTTCAGCTTGTAAGCGATGTTGCCCAGGTGACAGACTGTCACAGACCGGCAGCCGGTCTCAATATCACAAATAGGCTTGGTGCGTTTGCGGATGGCATCCAGCCAGTCAACGTAGTGGTTATTGCTATCGTAAAGATGGATTTGCTCGGGACGGATTTGCTGGTCTTTAAGACTTTCCGGCCAGGTGCGCAGGTATCCGCGGTTGACCTCGACCTTGCCTTCGCTGCCGGTGAATAAAATGCCGTTGGCATTGTCGCGAGTCATTATGACGCCGTTGGCGTATTTATAGGTCAGGACTTTGTAGTTTTTGCCATCGGGCGGAATGATTTCGACCGGTCCGGCCTCGTCCATGCCCATGCCCCACTGGGCGATGTCGAAGTGATGCGCGCCCCAGTCGGTCATTCCGCCGCCGCCAAAGTCACTGTGATAGCGCCAATTAGGAAAAACATCCACGCTGATATGAGGGGACAGGTCCCGGTTGTATGGCCGCCACGGCGAGGGACCCACCCACATATCCCAATCGAGATAATCCGGCACCGGCTCAGCGGGCAAAGGTTTATCCTCCGGCGGCCCGCCCACGCCGACCGTTACCGTTTTTATTTCGCCGATATAGCCGTTGCGAACCAGTTCGCAGGCAAAGCGGAAGCGATTGTCTGAGCGCTGCATACTGCCGGTCTGAAAGACACGCCCATAACGCCTGATCGCATTTACCATCGCCCTTGCCTCGGCGATACTCTGCGAAAGAGGCTTCTCGCAGTAGATGTCTTTGCCGGCCTGGGCTGCCTGAACAACCATAATGGCGTGCCAGTGGTCCGGCGTGGAAATCACAACGGCGTCAATGTCATTTCTATCCAGAAGGTCGCGGAAGTCTCTGTAAACTGTACAAAAGGGGCCATTGTGCGGCTGGCCGGACTTTTGCGCGTAGAAATCCTCGACTATTTTCTGCCCGCGCTCCAGCTTCAGCCTATCCACGTCGCAGACAGCAAGAACCTGGGCGCCCGGTGAATTCAAAAAGGAGCGTATCAAGTGCTGACTCTGCTTACCCGAACCAATAAAGCCCAGCGTAATGCGATCACTGGGTGGAGGCTTTCCCTGCCGGCCGAGAGCCGAGCAGGGAACAAAATACGGCAGTGCAACTGCGCTGCCAGCGATAGTAGTTGCTTTTTGTAGAAACTTACGCCGACTAATCTGCTCCTTTTTCATACGCCGACCTCACTCGCAATGAAATAGTCAATTGTCAATAGTCAATTCTACAGGTGCCACGGGCTGCGCATTGGCCTGCTGAGCATTCTCGTGGCGGTTTCGTCGCCAAGTATCTCTTCCGTATCGGGTTTAAAGCGTATCTTGCGGCCCAGAAGCATCGCAATCTGGCCCAAATGACCGGGCGTCGCCGAGCGGTGCGCAACCTCACAGGGCGTTAGGGTCGTGGCCCGGCTCTTGACACAATCCAGGAAGTTGCGCCAATGCCCGGGCGATTTGAAAAGGTGAGTCTCGTTAGGCCCAATCTTATCTTCGAGCAGCTTTTTGGGGCTGGCATCTATTCCGCCGCGGTCGACCCAGACCCAGCCATTTTGTCCGATCCACTTAGTGCCGCTGCGGATGTCACTATGTCCGCCGGCGATAATCATGGTGACGCCGTCAGGATATTTTGCCGTGATGCGGTACTTGGCGGCGGTGTTCCACAAGCCGTCTTTGGGATATTCGCCGACGCCTTCGATCTCATAAGGGCCGGCGTAGTCAAATCCAAGGCCCCAATGAGCGATGTCGACGTGGTGGCCCACCCAGTCCATCAGTTGTCCGCCGCCGTAATCTAAATGCCAGCGCCAATTTTTGTGCACCCGCGCGGGACAGTAAGGGGCGTATGGAGCCGGGCCCAGCCAGAGCTCGTAATCCAATTCGCCGGGCGGTGGACCGAACTGTTCCTGGCCCTTAGTGCCGGCAAAATCGGTGTGCCCGGCGGGCAAACCCACCTGGACGGTGTGCACCTTGCCGATGCGGCCGTTGCGAACCAGCTCACAGGCAAAGCGGAAATTCTCCAGCGACCTTTGCCAACTACCGGTCTGCCATACCCGCCTGTAGCGAGCCACCGCGTTGCAGATTGCCCGGCCTTCCGCCAGATTGTGCGAGAGAGGCTTTTCGCCGAAAATATCCTTGCCAGAAGCGGCGGCTTCCACAGCCGGAATGGCGTGCCAATGATCGGGCAAACCAATAGAGACCGCATCAATATCCTCACGTGCCAGAAGCTCGCGGAAATCATGGTAGGCAGCGCAGTCCTTATTTTTATAGTGGCCGTTAATCTGATTGACTGCGCTTTGCAGATGGCTTTTATCCGCGTCACAAACCGCGATAATCCGGCAGTCCTTCTCGCTAAGAAAGGAATTCATATTGCTTGTTCCCTGCCAGCCCACGCCGATGCAGCCCATGGTAATCCGCTCACTGGCAGCGGCGCTGCCGGCCTTTCCAAGCGCGGTCGAGCGAACCAGATACGGAAAACCAACTGCTCCTACTGCGGCGCCAGCCGCTCGTTTGAGCAGCTCTCGCCGATTTACACAGTTTCTTGCGACCATAAAGCAACTCCTGAGTTCATAGTTCTGATTTCGTAGTTCGTCGATGAACAATGAACAATGAACAATGAACTACTAACTATTTTTCAAATGCCGCATCGAAGCGGACGCCGGAGCCCTTAAAGTCGGCCTTCTTAATGAACTCGCAGGCCTCTTTCGCGCCGTGCTCTCGGTCCATTCGGCTGTCCTCCCACTCGACCGAAAGCGGACCCTGATAGCCCACATCGTTGAGGGCAACGATGATTTCCTCAAAGTTAATGTCACCGTGCCCGATAGAGCGGAAGTCCCAGTAGCGGCGCGGGTCTCCGAAATTGGTATGGCCGCCAAACACGCCCACCGTGCCGTCGCCGTGCCTCCACCAAACGTCCTTCATGTGAGTATGGAAGATGCGGTCCGGGAAAGTACGGATGAACTTTACGTAGTCCACGCCCTGATAGCCAAGATGGCTGGGGTCATAGTTGAATCCAAACGACTTGTGGCCCTTGATTGCTTCCAGAGCACGCTTGGCTGAGGCAATGTCAAAGGCAATTTCCGTCGGGTGCACTTCCAGCGCGAACCTCACGCCCTCAGCCTTGAACGCATCGAGAATCGGAGTCCAGCGCTGGGCGAAATCCTCGTAACCTGCCTGTATCATTTGTGGGGGAGCCGGCGGGAAGGAATAAACCGCGTGCCAGATTGAGCTGCCGGTGAAGCCATTGACGACTTTCACGCCGAGCTTCTTGGCGGCCTTGGCGGCCTGCACGACGGCTCTGGCTGCGCGCTTGCGGACGCCCTCCGGGTCGCCGTCGCCCCAAACATCCGGCGGCAGAATCGCCTTATGACGCTCATCTATGTTGTCGCAAACCGCCTGGCCAACCAGATGCGTCGAAATGGCGAACACCTGCAGCCCGTGCTTTTTCAGAAGCTCACGCTTGGCCTTGCAGTAGTTGTCGTCTTTAAGGGCTTTGTCCACCTCGAAGTGGTCTCCCCAGCAGGCTAATTCCAGGCCGTCATAACCCCAGCCGGCCGCTTTTTCCGCCAGGACTTCCAGAGGCAAATCCGCCCACTGTCCGGTAAAAAGTGTTACAGGTCTAGCCATTTTGCGTTCTCCTTAGCTTTGTAACTGTTTCCTCCAGAAAGACTTACATATAACCACAATAAGACCGTCCCCTGCCGAGGCCGGTAAAAACACTTATTATAAGCTGCAATAACCTGAACGCAATCCAAATTCCCCGCAAATTTGCTAATCCAGAACCTTGACTTCCGGGCAATCAACAAACGCCGAGTACTTGCTTGCGGACTCCTGTCTGGGGAGCATCTCACTGCCGACAACCCATATTCGATAGCACAATGTTAGCGCTTCGCCGGACTTAATTGTATGCGTGAAGAACGCACCGAACCGCCCGTAATCACGGTAAGCCGAGTAAATCGTGGGCCTGGGATTACTCGGATGGTCCATGTGCAGCACACAATATTGCCGGTTGTTCAGGCGGTATGACATCGCCGCCCAGGGCAGGTCTTTATCCTTCTTCGGGTCGACTCCGTCCTGATGAAATAGATAAGTCGCCTTAACTTCGCTGCCGCCCGAAGCAACATCATTATGCGCTCGATAGTGAAAACCGGCGTGCTCCGGATCGCCGCCCAGATTTATCCGCCAGACGGACGGCGGATTTACGTCACCTGCGACGGCTTTCAACTCGGTGCGAAACTCCAGCAGCACAACCGTAGGGTCAACCTGGCGAAAAACCGTGGTTTGCCGCTGCTCAATGACAATAGGCTGGCCGTCTTTATCGTTCCAGTGAATCAATGCAGTCGATCTTGCCAGGACGGGACCCGCCACAAGTTCCAAAAATTTCTGATGCACCTGGGCGGCGCCGCCTCCCATGCCCCAGAAATCATATTGTTTACCTTCACAGTTCAGCCGACTCCAACCGATGAAGATGCCGCGATGGTGCGGATACAGAATTTTATCCTTTAGGTACGGATGCACGCCGTCCGGCCCATTGGTCAGCAGATTTTCGCCCTGGACGTCAAAAACGTGCAGAAAAGGTTTATAGGTTTCAAAGCGGCGCTGCTCGCTTGACGTATCATAAGCATACATATAGCGGGTAACCTTTCGAGCGTCGAAAAGCAAATCCAGATATTCGCCCTTTTTATCCTGCCAGGAGAAAGTCTGCCATCTGGCTTTATCTATCACGTGCAGAATTGCACGCCACTGGCTTGTTTCGCCGGCTGTCAGCCGCCGTGCTATCCACCATAATTGCGCTTTTCTCGGGCCAACTAAGACAAGCTGAGCGGGCCCTGGCAGTCCATACACCTCCCACATCCCGGCCCTTATCTTCCCGATCGTGACGCCTATATTTTCCACAGGCGTGTTGGCCAACAAATCGGGCAAATCAATAACCGCACAAATTGGTACATCCAGATAATCCACTTTTGGTGCCGTAACCTTAAGATAAAGCACCACTTCGTCACTAGCCATGCTGAGCCGGCAAATTGGTATCATTGTCACTATGACAGCCAAAAGCGTCGCTATACTTTTCATATCTGGATCCTTACACCCTGTACCAAAATGAATGTATCCTTATATTGTCATCCTGAGCGAAGCGAAGGATCTGGGTTGCGAATGAGAAATTTCTTATGCAGGCCAGATTCTTCGCTCCACTGCGTTCCGCTCAGAATGACATTGTCTCATTTTGTTAGACGCTCTTAATCAATCTCAGAGCCGCCAGGGGCTGCGCATCGGGCGTTTGAGCATACGGTTGGCCTGCTCGTCGTCAACGAATTTCTCCTTGTCTGGGTCCCAGCGGAGCTTTCTTGCCAGCCGCATCGCAATGTCACTTAATTGACACAGTGTATCCGAACGCACGGCCACCTCCACCGGCGCGACCGTTCTGGCTCGACTCTTGACGCAATCCAGGAAATTTTGCTGGTGGTGATTGCTTACAGGCAGATGCACCTCATCCGGGCCGATTTCCTTTCGCAGCAACTCTTTGGGCTGTGCATCCACCGTGCCGCCCAGATGCTCTTCCTTAACAAACACCCAGCCGTCCGCTCCCTCAAACCGAACGCCCAGCGGATTCTTCTTGCCGTCGGTGAAGTTCATCAGCACGCCGTTGGCGAATTTGAGATTCACGTCCCAGGCCGTCGCGCAATTACATAGCCCATCGCGCGGAAATTCGCCTGTACCCTCAACTTCTACCGGGCCTGTAAGGTCCGTGCCGTTGCCCCATGTGGCCAGATCAATGGTATGAATTCCGCAGCCGGCTATAAATCCCAGCGCATAGTCGCTAATATGGAACCAGTGACTATTATTGACCCTGTTTGCGGTGTACGGCGCCCAGGGTGCAGGTCCCAGCCAAAGATTGTAATCCAGCCAATCCGGCACGGGCATCGGCGGATAGTTGTCCGAGGCCACGCTGTAGCGGGAGGCAACAGTGATTTTGTGAACCTTGCCGATGCGTCCGCTGCGAACCATCTCGCAGGCAAAGCGAGAGTTTCGGCTGGACCGCTCCTGCGTGCCGAACTGAAACACCCGCCCGTAATTATTCACTTCTTCGCGCAGCACTTGTCCCTGCTCGACGCTCATACCGAGCGGCTTTTCACAATACACGTCCTTTCCCGCCCGCACCGCCTCCAGTGCGTGCAACACATGCCAGTGGTCGGTGGAGGCAACTACCACCGCGTCTATGTCGGGACGTGCACACAACTCACGGAAATCGTTGTACGCGGTACACACATTCTTGCCGTAGTGGTCGTCCACTGTCTTTTGCGCACCCTCGCGCTGAGGCCGCTTGGGATCGCAGACGGCAACGACCTGAGCATCGGCCAGGCCCATAAAATTCGATAGAAGTGCTCCGCCTCGACCACCTGTGCCGATAAAGCCCAGCACAATTTTGTCGCTGGGCGGGTTTGCCCCAAAGACAGAAGAAGGAACAATTGTTGGCAGGCCTACTGCGGCGCCAAAAGCTGCCGAGTTTTTTAGAAACTCTCGGCGGGACAATGTGTTTAGCTGCATATCTTTTTTGCCTTTCCTACTTACTCATCGAGAGGGACAATCTGGATATTGCGGAACATCACTTCGCTGCCGTGCTCCTGAAGCATAATAGAACCAGGCTCAGGGCTTTCCGGCTGCCCGGCGCCGGTTTTGTTCGGTATCTCCACGTCATCATGTATGAGGACGCCGTTCTGCCACATTGTAATGCGCGCATTCTTGACTTTTTTGGCATTTTTGCCCTGACCCTCGAATCGGGCGGCGTGGAAGGTAATATCGTAGCTCTGCCATTCGCCCGGCTGTTTGCAGACGTTTTTGTCCGGGGCTTTTACCGTATACAGCGACCCACATTCATTGTCTTTGGGCGGCAGACCGAAAGAATCCAAAATTTGAATTTCGTAGCGCCGCTGCAAGTAAACGCCACTGTTGCCGCGGGCCTGGCCTTTGACGTTTGCAGGCAATTGCGGGGTCTTGAATTCAACGTGCAATTTGAAATCCCGGAATTGCCGCTTTGTAACAATGCTGCCGCTCCCGGGCACGATTTTGGCTTCCCGCAGGGCGGGGTCCCTCATCGCACCATCGACAATTTGCCACTTTACCGGCTGGCCGTTTGCGTGCGCCCAGTGTGAGAAATCTGTGCCGTCAAACAAGATCATTGCGTTCTCCGGTCGCGCAGCCTCCACCTTGACTTCCGGTGGCTCAGCAAAATCTTGCCAGACCCGCTCGGAATCGGCGACATTGACTTTGCCCTCGTGCACATACAGCCGATAGCGGAAGATGTAGTCTTTGCCCGGCTCCATCACCCAGTCGCCCAATTGCGAAGGCGCCCAATTGAAGAACACCTGGTTCTCAAACTCAGGCCATATTCGCATCGGCTCAGGATGGCGGAAATTGTCCGGATGACTCATGTGCGTAACACCCGCCCATTTGCCGTTGATAGCCCCCGACGTATCACACCACCGGGCGCGGGTTCCGTGCCCGTCCTTGCGAGTCTTACCTTCACTTGTAAGATACGCCGCGTCTTCGCCTTTCCACTCGGCGGCGGCGCGAAAGCCAAAGCCGCCATAGCGATATTCAATCTGATAGAGCGGACTATCAGCCACACACCGCTGCGTGGACTTAAAGTCTACAAGCCGGTAGCCTTTTTCAGGCCCAGCGACATTGAATACGCGAACGTCCCAGACTTCTTTGAGCACTACCTTTTCGCCCTGGTCGGTCTTTAGAGCCACGTGGTCGTGCTCCGCTTGAAAGCCGCCATAAACAGGACCGCTGGTCGTGCTCAAGAATTTGATAAACCGGACAGTGCCCTGGCCCTCTTTAAGATTCCAGAAATCTACGTCTTTGCCCTGGAATTTAGTGTGCGTCCAGGGCATCCAAATTCCCAGATGATGGATGTGGTCGGGCGGATGAATGTTAGTAAGTATGTCACCGCTCGGCGACCACAAGGGATGAATGAATCCGCTGCGGCTAAAAAGTTCGCTCTGCTCTTGCGGCGGCGGGACAATAGCGTGATTGTATTGCAGCAGTTTTTGCTCGCCTTTTCGGATGAGCAAGACTTTATTGTCTTTTATCGCTTCGACCACCGAAGTTTTTGCCGGTGCGCCCGTGACCAGCTCATAAACCCGGAGGCCCTCCGCGGGCGTCTTGCCGGAAAGAATCCACCACAACTTCGCCGACTCGCCCGACTCAATCTGCGAAGGAGTTGGGATGCGTTCGGAACCTTTGATCTCGAGCAATCCTATCGGAGCGTGTGTTAGCACGTCGGGTATCGCATCCAGAAGCACCGACACGGGCGTGTCCATACGGTCGTATTTGCCTGCGTCAACGATGATTCTTGCCAGCGCCCCTGCTTGCGCAGGGGCAAGCCTGTCCCCGCGAACGCGGGGATCGGCGGTAGCAGCCTGACCGGCAAGCAGCAGGAAGACACATACGGCAAGCAGCACTGCAGATAAACGGTTTGGCACCATGATTCCCTTTCGGCTGAAAAATGGTTGCATATACATTAACTCCTCTGGAGCGAAAGTTTATAGAGTAATAAGGCGTGATAGTTTAATCAAGCATTATCCGGCAAATTTTGGCATGCGTGGCGGCGCACCAAGAGCCAAACAAGGACAAGGAAATGCTAACAATGGGCTTATTGTGTTTACCCTTTAACGCAAACTATCGGCTCGAGCTTGGCCACTTTCTTGGCCAATTCCGCCCGCTCAGTGGCGTCAACAACCTCATCGACATCTTTGTAGGCGCCAGGGGCTTCTTCAGCAACGCCACGGATGGAGGCGCCGCGGATAATAATGCCCCGTTCAGCGAGCGTTCTTATGACGTCTTTCCCCTGCCACTTCTTTGTCGCCTGGGTTCGGCTCATAGCTCTTCCTGCACCGTGGCAGCAAGAGCCAAGAGAAAGTGACATATTTCTTTCTGTGCCGACCAGCACGTATGAAGCGGTTCCCATAGTTCCGCCGATTAAAACAGGCTGGCCCACCGCTCGCAAATCAGCCGGCAGCAACGGATGACCTGGGCCAAAGGCACGGGTGGCACCTTTGCGGTGTACGTACAACTTCCTCATATTTGCATCCACGACGTGCTCTTCAAGCTTGCAGGTATTGTGAGAGACATCGTACAGCAGAGCCAGGTTGCTTTTGGGCCAGATTTCGGTGAAGACCTGCCTGATTAAATGTGTCAGAACCTGGCGATTGGCTATAGCACAATTCATTCCACAGTTCATCGCCCCTATGTATTGCCGGCCAAGATCGGATTTGATCGGCGCACAGGCAAGCTCTTTTTCCGGAAGTTCTATGCCCTGGTTTCTCGCCTCTTTGACCATTCTGCTCAGAAAATCCGTGCCTATTTGATGGCCGAGTCCCCGCGAGCCGCAATGGATGCTCACCAGGATGTCATCCTGATGCAGACCGAACACTTCCGCACAGGCAGCGTCATAGATTTCAGTGACTTTTTGCAATTCCAGGTAGTGATTGCCCGAACCAAGTGTGCCGACCTCCTCCTCCTGGCGTTTTTTTGCCTGGTCGGAAACGTATTTTGGCTCAGCGCCTGTCATGCGCCCATGTTCCTCTGTGTGTTCAAGGTCTGCCGTGGTTCCGAATCCTCGCTCGACCGCCCAGTGGGCGCCCCCCACCAGCATATCGTCCATTTCCCGCCTGGAGAGCTTCAGCTTTCCTCTGCTGCCGACGCCGGCGGGTATTCGCCGGGCCAACAAATCCGCAAGTCTATTTTTTTGAGGCTCGATGTCACCCACGGTAAGCCCCGTCCGTAGCGCCCGCACGCCGCAAGATATATCGAAGCCCACGCCCCCTGCTGAGACTACGCCGCCTTGCTCGGCGTCGAAACCTGCCACGCCGCCTATGGGAAAACCGTAGCCCCAGTGAGCATCGGGCATCGCGTAAGAGGCCTTTACTATGCCGGGCAGCTTGGCGACATTTACGGCCTGCTCAAAGACCTTCTCGTCCATATCCTTGATGAGTTTCTCATCGGCGAAGATAATCACCGGCACATGCATCTTGTCAAAAGGTTCTATGCGCCATTGGCACTCGGAATATCTTTTTAGCTTATCCGCATACATTTTGCAGCTTCTCCCGAACTACACGTCAACAACACATTGTACTACCCAATTTCCATTTTTATTCTGCCTGACCTTCAGGTCGGTGTACGTCGCGGCTTTTACTTCCACGGCAGGGCTGTGCTTTTTGACATCAATCTTTTCGCCGAAGGCACGTGCCGAGAGCCGTTCGTTCTCAACACTGACTTCGAACCTGCTAAAGAGCATCTGCTGGGTCGCCATTTCGTATATTACAGCATTCAGCCAATCTACAAAAAGAAACTCATCGTCCCGGTCTTGGCAGCTAATTTTGACCTCTACTTTTGGCTCTACCGTTTTAACCTCGGTGATAATTGCCGTCAAAGCCAGAGCGGCTTGGGCGAACGCCTCTTCTTTGCTTGGCCCAAAGCCGCGAATCCCTATATCAGCCGGATGCGAATAATGTTCCCAGCCCGTATCATTCATAGCGGTAACCCCGCAATAAATTGCGGGGCTAAATATTTATCCGCCATACGTGTGGCGGATTTAGCCGCCAAATTCATTTGGCGGTTCTGCCCCTGACTTGCAGGGGGTGCGGTTTTATGCAGGTTAGGTCCGCCATTCCGGCGGAGTTAAGTGCCTTGCCAGACGCCGCCGCCTTCGTCCATTCTCTCTCGTCCATCGTCCATCGGGGGCGGATTGACGAGGGACGCGGGACGAGGGACGTGGCCCGCCAGGCGGATGGCGGACGGGCTTGGCACCGTTTCGATAATCGGAATACGGATAGATTCCGGTTCTTTTTGCCGAAGAACTCGATTGCACCGAGAATTCAGATCATCCAGTGCGTTCATAAAGTTCATATATGCCTCGTAGGGCGAATCGTAGGGGTTGAAGTATTTGTGAACGTCTCCGTCCGAAAACCACTTTGTGCACATATAATAAAAGTGGTCCGAGGTCTGCAGCTTTCTCCAGTCGGCAAGAATCTGTTCGTCTTTCGCCGCCTTAACCTTGCTCTCGAGCTTGTAAAGTTCAGCAGCGGCACTTTGCTGCATGGCATTTCCCTGCCAGGCTGAAAGGTCTCTTTCGATATCCGCCCAGCTTATTGTGTAGGGCACGTCGAACACACCAACTGCATCGTATGCGGCTACCACTTCAGAAGGCGTCTTGAAATCGTTGTCGGGGTGCTTGAAGATTTCCTCCGGCAGGTGCCGCATGAAATTGAAAATGCCCGTGTCTTCCCATTGGTGTTCGCCAAAGGTCTCGTAATCCATAAAGAGATTGACCACATAGCCGTTGCCGTTGACGGCATTGACCCAACTGGCAAACTTGTCGGCCCTGAGAGGCCACTCGTTCCAGCCGCGATCGGAAAATCTAAATGCTATGTCATCACTGAGGCGGTAGTTCTTAAGCAGAAGCTTCAGCCTTTGCGAATTGGGCGGACGGTAGACGAAGTTCGGACTTCTGTAGCCCAAGATATAATCTGCTCCTTCTGCCAGTATCGCGTCAAAGCAGCCCAGCCGGTCGATCAGAGGGGGCAAATTATTATTGTAGATAAGCTCGGTGTTTCTGAAAATGCGGGGCGTCTGGCCGAAGAATTTCTGCATAGCACCCTTGTGAGCCTCGATCTGCTCGGTGAATTCATCCACCGAGTATAGAAAGCTCAAGCTATGGTTGTAAGTCTCCGCGAGAAACTCTACACAGCCGGTCGCCGCCAGTTCCTGAAAGCTGGATAGAACCTCCCGCGCATACAATTGCAGCTGCTCCAGCAGGACGCCGGTTATGCTAAAGGCGACCTTAAACCTGCCCCGGTATTTTTTGATCAATTCCAGCAGCAGGAGATTTGTCGGCAGGTAGCATTTATTGGCTACTTTCTTGCAGACCTCCTCGTTCTTAGCATCGTCGAAGTAATTGCTGTCCTGGTGGAAGATGGTGTAGTGTCTGAGCCTGCAGGGCTGATGAACCTGAAAGTAAAAGCATACCGATGCCACAATATGCACTCCTTCTCGTCCTAACCACCGGAAGCAATCAACAATGTTAGGGCAATAATTGTAAGTTGGCAATTGAAAATTGCCCTAAGACGAATTCAATAGTCCTTGAAGTGCCTCATCCATTCGGGCCAGTCTTCAGGCCGGACGCTGCCGGCCTTGGTCCAGGGCCCGGCGGTGTCGAACCGGCGATGCCACTTCAGCGTCCACAACTGCTTAAGTCCGATCCTGCGGACAGAGAAATCCACAAAAACGCTGTTGGTGTATCCGTTGTGCCGGTCAAGGCAGAGCATTTTCATCGCGTTCGTAGTCCAGTCGCCTACCTGGCCGGGGTACTGTGGAGGCTCATCGGTATGGTGTGGTCTGGTATCCCACCAATAGTCGTCCAAGAACATAGGTATGTTGTTCGCGCCTTTGACGTCGCATTTCTGCCAGTACCATTCGCCCGGCCTGCCGCCCTCCCGCCCCGGAAGCGGATCGGTAACCCATATATTAATTCCGTAGCTGCCGTGGTCGGCGTCCGGGTTCGTCCAGGTTCCGAACGTAGCGTCGCCGCCCTGGCCACGGGGTTTCGTGGCCGTTGGGCAGCATAAAAGGTCCTTGTTATGCATATAGTACGGCCGATACACAACCATCCAACTGTCCTGGTAGTACGCAGCAGCGTTCCAACCTCTGTGGAACAACCCCTCATTCTGTTCGGTGTATATCGAGAAGTAAAGACCCCATTGGCGGAGGTTTGACTGGCAGGTGACTGCCCTTGCCTGTTTTCTTGCCCGCTGTAACGAGGGCATCAATATCGCCATCAGCAGCGCTATGATGGCAATCACCACCAGAAGCTCTATGAGAGTAAAGGCCTTGCACCGGACAGCGATGCTAACTCTCTTGCATGCCATTGTTTTGTCAGTACTCTTTGAAATGCCTTAACCATTCCGGCCAATCATCGGACCTGACGCCGCCGGCTCTGGTCCATGGACCAGCCGTATCAAACTCGCGATGCCACTTCAATGTCCACAATTCTTTAAGGCCAACGTTCCGGACGGACCAGTCCATGAAAAGGCCGTTGGTGTGGGTGTCATGCCGGTTGATGCAGAAGGTCCACATCGCGCCCGATCCTACAGACTGTCTATCCTCATCTTCCGGCGGGTCGTTATTATGCCGCGGCGCTGCGTGCGGAACCCTGCAATCCAGAAGCACGGGAACACTGCTGGCGCCTCTAACCAGGCAGCTCTGCCATAATGGCGGACGGGCAGATGGCAAGGCGGCGCCGGCAGACTCAGATGGATAAGAAGTAAGCACCCAGAAGTTCAGGCCATAACTGCCGATGAACCAGGGGTCGCCGGGATAGGTCAGAAACCACGCCCATGCGGAAGACTTGTCGCCGAGCTCCAGACAGGCCTGCACCTTGGGCATTTCATAATCTCGAGCTTTGCGAGCGGTTGGGCATAACAGCAGTCTGCCCCGGTCGTGACGGTAAGGGCCAAAATAGTATCTACCGCTGCGGTCGCGGTAAAACCAGGAAAAAAACGGCCCAAAGAACTCGTCCCATCCGAAAAACTTGCCATCGTTCTCGCAGGTGTACGTCGAACAAATGTAGGCCCACTCACGCAATCTCGCTTGACAGGCGATCTCTCTGGCCTGTCGTCTTCCGCGCTGCAGAGCAGGCGCCAGCAGCGCCAGTAATAAGGTGATGATGCTAATCACCACCAAAAGCTCTATTAATGTCAAGCCTTTTCGTTCGAGCATTGTCGGTCTGCCTCCTTTTAAGGAGTTCTTCTATCCGACATTTTCCGTCAAGAGATGGTATACCCGCCAGGGTTTAGCTGTTATGATTATAACGCACCTTCGCCCGATAATGCAAGCGGATTTTTATCTGGACAAAACCCGTATGACTTTGGTACAATTTTATGAAATTGTAAACCGCCATCGTACTTCCTGGGAGGACAAAGGTGAAACGCGAAAGCTATCTCTGGCCTTGTCTGCCATTGTCAGCTATTCTGCTGCTGGTTGCAGGCAAGGCTCTTGCTGGCCGCATCATATACGTTGATAGAAGGGCCCCAGGCGAAAACACCGGTACCTCGTGGGATAGCGCCTATAGGTATCTTCAGGACGCACTCGCTGATGCTAATGCCGCCGAAAAACCCGTCGAAATCCGTATCGCTAAAGGCACCTACAAACCTGACCAAGGCAAGAACCAAACATCCGGCGATCGTGAAGCCACATTCCGACTCATTAACGGTGTTACCCTCAAAGGTGGCTACGCTGGCGAGGGCGTGCCGGATCCAGATTTGCGAGACATCGAACTCTACGAAACAGTCCTCAGCGGCGACCTGAACGGTAATGATGCACCTGTGAACGACCCCTGGGATATGCTGGACGAACTTACGCATGGAGAGAACAGCTACCACGTGGTAACAGGCAGTGGGACAAATAAAACCGCCATCCTGCATGGCTTTACCATTACCGCCGGCAACGCCGACGGACTTGGGTATGAGGATTTGGCCAACGTCCAGGGTGGTGGTATGTACAACTACTCTGGCAGTCCAAGCCTGACAAACTGCACATTTACCGGCAACCGGACCCGTTACGCCGGAGGGGCGATGGCCAACATCCTGATCAGCAGCCCAACGCTGGCAAGTTGTGCTCTTGTGGGAAACTCAGCTCAGGATGGGGGTGGGATGTGGAATTTCATTGAGAGCAGCCCGTTGATTACGAACTGCACATTAAGGAGCAACCATTCTATCTCCAGGGGTGGCGGAATATACAACCAAGCCGAAAGTAGTCCGATACTGACGAATTGCAAAATAATTGGCAACACCGCCGGGGTGGAAATGGTTTCTTACGGCAGTGGCGGTGGCATATACAACAGGGACGGGTGCAATCCCACCTTAATCAACTGCATAATCGCCGGCAACCTGTCCAGAGGTCACAATGGTGGCGGGATGCACAACTGGAACACGGACCGGCCCAGCAGTCCAACCCTGATTAACTCTACCTTTGCAGGCAATTCAGCACCCATGGGCCATGCTTTAGCCTGCGATTCTCTCAACAAGAGCGCTCCGACAACCCTTCGAATCATCAATTCTATCCTCTGGGATGAAGGCAACGAAATGTGGAATAATGATAATTCGGTAATCGCGATTACCTACAGCGATGTGCAAGGATTAATGGGCAGCAGGTTCGGACTGGGACAAGGTAATATTAGCAAGGACCCATGCTTTGCTAATCCGGGATACTATGATAGCAACAAGATGTGGGTTGACGGCGACTACCACCTCAAGTCGCAGCCAGGCAGATGGGACCCAGAAAGTCAAACCTGGGTAGAAGATGATGTCACAAGCCCCTGCATTGATGCTGGAGACCCGATGTCACCGATTGGTGACGAGCCGTTCCCCAACGGCGGCATTATCAACATGGGGGCCTATGCCGCCACAGTAGAAGCGAGCAAATCGTATTTCGGGGAGCCGGTCTGCCAGACTATTGTGGCAGGCGACATAGACGGTGACTGCAAAGTCAATTTCGCAGACTTTGCGATTATGGCGTTGCATTGGTTGGAGGATAACAAGCCATGAGAGTCCTAATTCTATCTTTGGTCGCATGTCTGTTTGTCTTGCCGGCTCAGGCAAAATATGGCGGCGGGAGCGGCACGCAAGCCGACCCATATCGGATTTACACAGCCGAGCAGATGAACACAATCGGGCCAAATCCTGGCGACTGGGACAAGCAGTTCAAGCTGATGGCCGATATCGACCTTTTCGCATACAGTGGGACGTCGTTTAACATCATGGGGACTGAATCCATGCCGTTCACCGGTGTTTTTGACGGCAATGGCCATACCATTTCGAACTTCACGTATACCTCTACGGGCGTAAACGCCATTGCACTTTTCGGAAACGTCAGCGGCACAAGTGCAAAAATCACGAATTTGACGTTGCTGACCCCCGACGTTCAGGCGGGGGCGGGCGATTATGTTGGCGCCCTCGTAGGGGTGTTCGATTCCGGAGCAATCACCGGCTGCCGCGTTGAACGCGGCAACGTTTCAGGCGGATTGTATGTCGGCGGACTCGTTGGGTCAGACGAGGGGATAGTCTCAGAGTGCCGCTCAAGCGGCAGCGTCTGGGGCGATTGGTATGTCGGCGGCCTGGTCGGAGAGGTTGGCGACGGCAAAGTAACCGAGTGCTATTCCACCGCTGCCGTTTCAGGCAATAGACATGTCGGTGGGCTGGTCGGCAGGACTGCCGATGAAGCAAGCGCCGTCACCAATTGCTACGCTACGGGCACTGTCCAGGGAGGCATGTATGTTGGCGGACTCGTAGGCCTGGTTGAACGTGGTGCAGCCTATAAGTGTTTTTCAACGGGTAAAGTTTCGGGCAATCAATATGTCGGCGGCCTGGTGGGAAACGTGCTGGTCCTGGGAACTGTCATGCACTGTTTCTGGGACACTCAAACCAGCGGCCGGCCAACCAGTGCCGGCGGGATAGGTATGACTACAGCCCAGATGCAAACGATGAGCACCTTCACTGCCGCAGCCTGGGACTTTTTCACCATCTGGACCATTTGCGAGGCCGTCAATTACCCAGCGTTGCTCTGGCAGATTCCCCGGGGCGATTTTCGCTGCCCCGATGGCGTGGACATGATCGACCTGGCGTGGTTTGCCCAGCACTGGCTGGACGAACACTGCTTTGTCGCCAATTCCTTTTGCGAAGGCGTAGACCTCGATCAGTCCAGCTTTGTGGACTTTGCTGACTTCGCCATATTTGCAGACAACTGGCTAATAGGGGTCAGATAGCAGGCAAAAAAACGGGCCAAACCGCTGAGGAAGGATGGCCGCAGAATTCTAAATTGACAATTGACAATTGGCAATTGCTTCAGCCCAACCTTTCTGACAGAATAATCCAGAAAGGCGGCGTTTATGAATCCCCGCTGCCGATTTATGCAGAAACGTTGTATCGAGTTCCTGCATCCGCAAGGCCCACAAAACTCTTGCCTGGGAAGAGGCCCATCACGATCGTCGGTGAATACCCTTGAATATTCTTGTGATTTGTAAGTCGATCGGTGAAAACCGCCACTAAAATTAAAAGTCATAAGGTAATAGGTTCTTATCGCAGAAATGGGTTGCCTGCTTCTTCGCGGGCGATAGTGGTTTCCGGGCCGTGGCCGGGATAGACTCTCGTCCGCTCAGGCAGAGTCAGAAGCTTTTGCTCTATGCTCTTTAGAAGTTGTGACATACTGCCGCCCGGGAAATCGGTTCGGCCAACCGATTGGGCAAAAAGCGTATCGTCTGTGAAGGCAGCTCCCTCATCTTCGCAGTACAGACAGATGCCGCCCGGCGTGTGCCCGGGCGTGTGCAGCACCTGCAGTCTTATGCCAGCCTGCTCGATTATGTCACCATCCTGCAAAAGCAAGTCTGCCGGGCCGGCCTCGATCAGCTCGCCTGCAAAAGCCGATAGGTTGTGCGTTGGTTCAATAAGCATCTTGGCATCATGCTTATGGACGTAGACCTTTATCTCTGGAAAGCTTTCCCGCAGTAGGGCGACGCCGGCAATATGGTCTGCGTGGCCGTGCGTCAGAACCGCCGCGACCGGATTCAGTTTGTGCGCCTCAAGAAAATCAATTAGCTGTTCGGCTTCCAGCCCCGGATCAATAATCAGACAGTCTGGGGCTGACTGACTGGCCCGCAGGACATAGCAGTTGGTCTGGAACGCACCCAGAATCAAACGGTCAATTTTCATTTGGATTGTCGCCCTGCCTCCGCAGGCGCAAGCTTGTCCCCGCGAAAGCGGACACCACATTAGCAGAAAGCCGGCCTGTCGTCAAGACTTCGGCAGTTGAGTCGAGCCGGTGCGCGGTCTGCAGGGATTGCGTCTTTGTGCTTGACCAGCAGGGCTGGTTTTGTTAGTGTGTCTGGGCCTTCGCAGTTCATTGTCCGTTGTTCATGGTTCATCGATGAACAATGAACAAGGAACTCAGAACGCCCAATATGGAGAAATTGGTTGAATGAGCGCTTTCAAGCGGGTATTTAAGTATGTCTGGCCGCAGTGGCCGCGGATCATTGCAGTTGTCGCCAGCGCAGTAGTTGTCTCTGCTCTTTTATCTCTGAGTCTGGGGACGGTCATACCGTTGCTGAAAGTCATGATGGGCGAGGAGGGCATCCATGGGTGGGTGGAAAGAGAAATCAGCGCTTACCGGTACGGCATAATCTTCTCTGTCCCGGAGAAACTGGAATCCGCCGAATCTGGTGTTGCTTGCCCTCTTCTGGTAACGGACGTTAAGCAGCGCAGCGCCGCAGGAAGGGCAGGGCTGCAAAGGCTCGATACAATTATCGGCG
The DNA here is from genome assembly GCA_964567045.1 of uncultured Pirellulales bacterium. Lineage (GTDB taxonomy): Bacteria > Planctomycetota > Phycisphaerae > Sedimentisphaerales > Anaerobacaceae > JAFNGF01. The sequence goes on from CAZMLE010000025.1 coordinate 32,674, forward strand.
TCAACGGACTTTTGCCTGACCAGCAGCGCCAAGGGTCCCCGCTTGGCGAGAACCAAAAAATTCCCCGAGGTAAGCTGCTTGAAACACTGGCAACTGCACCGGCGCACACCGACCTGACCATTCAACTGCGTCGGATCATTAGTGCAGGCTCGGCTGACACTAAAGTCTTAACATTCAATACGGGCACCAAGCCATTTTATGTGGACCATTTGGAGAACTGGCTGAGGCTCCTGCCGAGGGAACAAACCAGCGAAAACCAAATAAGAGTGGTAATGTTTATTATTCTGGCGGTAGGGGTCGTCACCGTAATTAGATGTCTGGCAAAGTTCTACCAGGAGTACGTGGCTCAGAAGGTCGTTCAGGTGGCAGTAAATCATTTGAGGGAGGATGCCTTCGGCCACGCCTTGGATATACCCGTCGGATTTTTTGCAAGTGAGAGGCCAAGTGACACCGTCAGCAGGATTGTTCGCGATACCAGTGTGATGGGAAAGGCCGTCAGCGTCATGCTTGGAAAAGCGCTGCGTGAGCCGCTGAACGCCCTTCTTATGGTGGTGTTAGCGATGCTCCTGAACTGGCATCTGACCGTGATTTTCTTGTGCGGCGCGCCGCTGGTGCTGGGATTGCTGGTTGTATTCGGCAGAAAAATGAAGCGTGCCAGCAGGAAGTCGCTGGTGGCCGGCTCCCAAATGCTGGCAAGGCTCCAGGAAGCAATGGCAGGACTTAAAGTCGTCAAGGTCTACAATCGCCGCGAGTATGAGAAGGAAAGGTTCGAACTGATAAATCGGCGACTGCTAAAGCAGTTACTAAAAATGTCGAAAGTCGACGCTGCTACCATGCCGGCAATGGAAGTGCTCGGAATGATAGCGGCTTCTGCCGCATTGTTGGTGGGGTCGTACTGGGTTACTGGCGGCCACATGGATGGCAGCAAATTCATCGGCTTATTGCTTTTGCTGGGCGCCGCTGCTGAGTCGGCACGGAAGACAAGCGATATTTGGAACAAGATACAAGAAGCAAATGCCGCTGCGGAAAGAGTATTTGCGGTAATAGATACGCCGGTGGAGTATGAAAAGTCCGAGGCGATTGGACTACCGCCCCTGAAAAGGAAAATTGAATTCAAAGATGTAGTATTCACTTATCCCGGTGCGGTTGAGCCGGCGTTAAAGGGAATCAGTCTAGTAGTGCCCGCAGGCCACAATGTTGCTATTGTAGGGCCTAACGGCTCAGGTAAAACCACCTTGGCGAATTTGATACCGAGATTTTACGATCCGGATAGCGGCCAGATTTTGGTAGATGGCACCGACATTCGCGATGCAACATTGAGCAGTCTCCGGGGCCAGATAAGCATGGTGACACAAAATGTGGTGACATTCAACGACACCATTGCAGCAAATATAGGCTACGGCAAGGATGATGCTGCCAGAGAAGAAATCGTTGCTGCGGCCCAGCGCGCGTTTGCCCACGAATTTATTAGTCTGCTGCCTGATGGATATGACACGGTGATCGGCGAGCACGGCGCCGGGCTCAGCGGTGGGCAATTGCAGAGAATTGTCATCGCCCGGGCAATTCTTAAGAACCCATCAATCCTGATTTTCGATGAAGCAACCAGTCAGGTTGACGCCGACAGCGAAGCTAAAATAAGAGACGCTATCGAGGAAATTATGCAGGATAGAACCACTTTTATAATCGCCCACAGATTCAGCACCGTTGTTAACGCAGATGTGATAGTGGTAATGGATGGCGGGCAAATTGTCGCTCAGGGCCGGCACGATGAGCTGCTGGCGAATTGCCCACAGTATCAAAGTCTATGTGAAACGCAGCTTGTAAAGGCGTGAGAAATAAACTTACTGGTGGGCGTATACGGATGTTTGGTATCTCGGAATCTGGTTTATGGCTGAACTGTCACGGGAACAAAAAGCGCACGACCTCTTCAAGAAGTTTGATGGCAATCCTATATTAACGCCCGAAGATTGGTCCTACCCAGCCAATGCAGTGTTTAACCCTGGCGCAGCGAAGCTGAACGCCGAGACGCTGCTGTTGGTGCGTGTCGAGGACATGCGAGGTTTTTCGCACTTGACCGTTGCCCGCAGTGCAGACGGATTGACGAACTGGGAGGTTGATCCCACGCCGACTCTTGAAGCCGACCAGAGCTCACGGGAAGAAATGTGGGGCCTGGAAGACCCTCGCATTGTTTGGCTCCAAGAGCAAAAGCAATTTGCCGTGACCTACGTCTCTTTCAGCGAGGGCGGCCCAGTTGTTTCACTGGCGATCACCAAAAACTTCCGGACTTTTGCCCGGCTGGGTACGCTTTTACCACCCGAAGACAAAGATGCCTGTCTGTTTCCTCGCAGATTCAACGCGCGATTTGCCCTGATTCACCGCCCTATCGTTCGAGGCGAGGCGCATATCTGGCTGAGTTTCTCACCCGACCTGAAGCACTGGGGCGACCATCAACTGTTGATCAGAACCAGAGCCGGCTACTGGGACTGTCACAGAGTGGGTCTGGCTTGTCAGCCCATAGAGACGCCACAGGGTTGGTTGCTGTTTTATCACGGCGTACGCAGTACAACTGCAGGACAGATATACCGTGTCGGCCTGGCGCTTCTCGATCTGAACGCGCCATGGAAGGTCCTGTGTCGAAGTGACGAATGGGTCTTGGGTCCAGGGACATATTATGAACGGGTCGGCGATGTAGGCGGAGTGGTATTCCCGACCGGCGCAGTAGTTCACAAAGAGATCGATCAGCTAAATCTGTATTATGGCGCCGCTGACTGTACTGTTGCCGTCGCTACAGCTAAGCTAAGTGACGTTCTTGACTATATCGTGTCCTGCCCCCCGGCGGAAGAGTAAATAGTACACAATACGTCCCGTCCAGCCTGTGTCTGCCAATTTAACAAAGTAAATGCCTTGACAATTATCTCAATTAACAGACACGAGGGCAAAAAAAGCCAGATTCATTATACAACAGAATCTGGCTTCGGAGGAGGGTGATGAAAAGCTATTTGTTGGCCTGTAAAAGCACAGATTAAATAATTTCAGTTAATGTCTAATAAGATAATCGAATAACTGGCAGAGATTTCTTTAGCGAAAAAGGAGAAATCACAAAAAAAATATACTACTTCCTTCAGGAGTTCAAGCGCCTATTTAAGCGAATCCTGTTTTTTTTTGCGACCTCCTCTCAAACTCTTCGGCTCGCGGCCTATAACCAATCTATTTTACTGCTGATAGACAAATTTTGTTCTTATATTTTAACTGAAAAGCTGTTACTTGTTTGGTGATGCGCATGTGCTGGGTCCAGTTCCAGTTACTCTCCTGGCTGTGCGCTTCAGCCGGTAAGCACCGCCGTTGTATGTCGTGAGCGTCCTGAATTCACACTTAGCCAGTGGCGCATCTTCCCCATCTTGACGGTGCCATAAAGCTGATGGCGGGCCGCATCGTGGAAATAATGCTCCGGAGGTGCAGCGAAGGTGTCTTTGTGCTTACTCCGGCACTGGCAGACCAAGTTCGGCGAGCACCTTTTTCATATCCTCCCAGACCAGTCTGCGATTTTCTTGTGAGTAATTTCGCAGTAGATAAGCAGGGTGAAAGGTTGCGATAAGCTTCATTGGCGGCCTGCCAATGCCGGCATAGTATTCGAGGAATTGGCCGCGTATTTCGCCTATGGCCTTATTGGTGTTTAACAGCGTCCGGGCTGCGTGTGCACCCAGCGCGACAATAATCTCAGGATTCATAAGCTCTATTTGTCTTTGTATGTAAGGCAGACAGCTTATTACTTCATCGGGTCGCGGGTCGCGGTTTTCCGGCGGGCGACATTTCAAGATATTGCCTATCCAGACGTCGCTTCGTTTCAGTCCACAGGCTTTGATAATCTTATCCAGCAGTTGGCCAGCCCTTCCGACGAAGGGTCGGCCCTGAGCGTCTTCATCGGCCCCCGGTGCTTCGCCTACGAACATTATGCGGGCACGCGGACTGCCTTCGCCGGGCACTGAATTAGTTCGCAATGAGCCAAGGTCGCATTTGCGGCAGCGATCAACCTCATTGGCGATTTTTTCAAGCTCCCTTGTGGTCTCAGCGGCAGATGCGCTACTATCTTGCTCCGGTTGTTCGGGCGATTCGGTTTTGCCCTTGACGGCAAAGCCGGTGAAAAACTGCTCCATCTCAAGGTGCTGGCGAACGACTTTGCCGATGTCTACGTCCTGTTTCATCACAAAAAATTTTAGCAGCATCTTTCAATCAAGCAAGAAAAAGATTGAGTTGCACAAACACTCTCCGGCTTCGCCGCCAGGATTAGTTTATTTGATGGTTTGTATCAGCATTTTTCGTAAGCGCAGGCTGTTTCTGAATGTAGAATAGATAGAGAAAGCAGGCTGGACCAATGATCAAGAAGAGTGGATTCCAAATCATGATGCCTCCACGTGAAGAAAAGGCTAAACAAGATATGTGGCAAGATAAGTGCTGCCACACCTGGGAAATGGTTAATATTGCGTGCGGTCTAATCGTAATGAAGAAATGTTTTCATTGCGGCAAGGTCTCAGCATGTTTTTGTTTCCACAATGAACCGCCTTTGGAGGAATGTCACGAGGAAGGGCATTTTTGGAACTTTGTGGAGGATGATGCAACATTTCATTTCGACCTGAAGTGTATCCGGTGTGGCAGTGTGATCAAGCTGGCTGAATTAGTGGGGCTGATGATGTGTACAGGATGTGACCCGATTTGTGAAGTTGATGTTCTCAGGCGAAAACTTTCACCACAAGGCATAGGGACTTGCGTCGCCTTGGGACGCTGCCCGGTTGACGAGCGTAAACCACTTGACCCGGAGAAGATTTCTATTCTGCAAGAGTACTTTGACCAGCAGGGCGAATCCTTAAGGTGCAGAATCAAAATTGTTCCCCATCAGATGGTGCGAAACATCGAGAACTGTTATGCGGAGGTAATTAGAGAGCCTAATAGTCTTTTCGCAGCTTCTGCTGCGGAAAAGTAACCGCCGGTCCACCCATTTCCGGCGTACCGCACCACGGCCCTTATGTGAAAAAGCAGACCAATTTCTGAGACACCACATCGGACAAAATGCGTAGATTCTGTTGGCCGATTTCACAGACTTTGACAACATGGGCATACTTACTGCTTTCCGGCACCAAAGCAGCCAGCCGATTTGGCATTTCTAAAAGCCGATCTTTATTGAAAATGACTCCTGTCTTCTGAGGGAAAAGGGCCACATAAAAGATGTCCGTCTCGACAAGGTCCTGGAAGAAATGTGTGCCGAACGAGAGTTCGGGCATCAGGTTTCCACCTTCATAAGCCATCTCCACCAGTACGGCGATTTGATTGATTTCATGGAAGCCAACAGGGACGCCCAAACTTGGGGTTGTTGTGCCCCATCTGCCCGGCCCAAACAGAATCGTGGGTTCTGCTTCCTTATCGGTTATTTGCCTATTCAGTTTTCCAACGAGCCTGGCTACGTCATACTTCTGAGATAAAGGTAATTGGATGTAGGCCTCCGGCTCGACATAGATGATCTTTCTAAGATTTTGAGCAATGCTGCCTCCCATAAAGTACTGCTCGCACTGGAATAGAACTTTTTGTGAGTCGATATGTGCGGGGATTTGTACGCGTGCCTGTCGACCCTTTGTCTGTAGCGGCCTACATTGAAGCAAGTTGATGACGAGTCCCTGGTCCTGCGTGAAGTTGACTGTGAACTCGATGTCAACGGGATATTGGTAATAATTTTCCAGAGTCTTGAGCATTTTCTGCATGATTTGAGTAAACGGGGTGTCCGTGAGGAGCTTTTCGAATGTAAGCAGCCAGTACTCCTGGTTATCACCCAGCTCCCTCGCTCTTCCGGTCAGTTCTGCATCTCTAACAGCGACCAGGTCTGTCTTGATCTCAAGTCCTTGGTTAAACAGTTTCTGCAAGGGAACTGTCTTTAGCGTATTGTCTCTGATATCAAGCAGGTCAACGTGGTTTTGCGAGTACTTTCTGATATCGTCCAGTCCGGCAAGAGGCCTGGTCAGAGGCGCATCCAGAGCAACGATTCTGGGATAGTCATCCTCAACGCGGTTGACCGCTCTGGTGCCAAGGCCCAGAACCAGCCTCAGCATGCCGGCTTTGGGGTCAAGCTGGGGATTCCAAACAAACGTGTTGTGAGAGACACCGACTCCGGCAAGGTCCGGCAGGAAATAGCCGTTACGATGTGAACCGGAAACCCGCTGGATAAGCAGGGCCATCTGCTCATCCTGCTGGTCCAGCCCTCTTTGAAGGCGATACGTCAGAGCGCCTTCATTCATGGTGCTTGCGTATACCCTACGCACGGCATTTTCAAATTGGGCATAGCGCTGTTCGGGGCTTCCCTGGTTGACGCAAAAGAGACTTTCATATTTGCCGGCAAAGGCGTTTCCAAAGGCATCCTCCAGCAGACTGCTGGAGCGAACGATAATCGGTGACTGACCAAAATATTCTATCATCTCCTGAAACTGTTCGCGAATTTGGTCGGGGAATTTGCCGTTTAGTAGTCTTTCCTTCAACTCAGCAGCGATTTTGAAATACCCTTGTTTGGTCTTTTGCTCCGTGCGCAACTTCCAGCAGCCGTTCTCCACTATGTAGGTGTAGAAGACGTCCGAGCCTACATAGAATGAGTCATGAGGTTCCATATGCGACTTGAAATTAACTGATTCATCTGTTGCGATAATCTTGTTGGCAAGGAGCATACCTACGGCTTTGCCGCCGATGAATCCTGTTCCAATCATCCTCTTTTTGATATTGACCAGGTCTTCAAGTGTGAATTGTCTTTGGGCGAGCGATAAAATTCTTTGTTCGCGGCCGATCATTATTCTGCAAAGTCGATCTATCATTAGCCTTTTGTCTTCTTCAGAGGCTGTGGCTGTTTGTGATAGTTCTTCGGCCTGCATGAACAGGCGGTCCCAGTAATCCAGGGCCCTTTGGGCAAGCTCCATGCCTTTTATTGATATGTAAGAAATCAGCTTTGCCGCGTCGACGCTGCTGGTGATTGGAACGAATCTGTCGTCCTTCAATAAGTGCGGCAGAAACATCATCGCAGAATAGCGCTGCCAGACTTTCAAAGGGTGTATGCAAAAATTCCCATCCAGATTGTATAGGTCCAGCAAAAGCTGTGTCGTTTCACGTATTCGGGCGATCGTTTTGGAAGAGTGGTTGTTTCGCAGCAGCGCAAAGTATGCAATTGTGTCCAATTCGTACAAATACGGGCAGGTAATAGCGAAAAAGTTGCCTATCATCAAGTCTGTTGCCCAGGCGGTCAGTAAGTCGGACAGGCAATCGAAGACATAAAAAACCTCTCTTCCTTCGGCAGAGACTATGTTATGCACCTGTGTGGAGAATGTCTCAAAACCGCTGCCCGCGTCGAGATTGTAGGTGGTGACGTTCGAGCCGTCTTCAATAAGAGGTGCATGATCGGCGAATCTCATATAGAGCACTTTGTGCCCGTCCTGGACCGCCTTTCTGACGTAAGGAGTAACAAAGCTGCGATAGTCGTCGACATGGTCGACCTGCCAAACGACATTGTCGCCCTTACGCAGACCGGTTATTACCGCGTCCAAACCTTCCAGACCCGTGCTTGCCCAGGCTGCCATGATAGTGTCTCTTTTTCTGTATTGTTTGTGCCCGGCTGTTTGAAAACCAATAGCCCGAACGCCATTGCTCGCAGGCAAATCCATTATCTATTGGATTGGGCCAGCAAACAACCTGGCGTTTTCAAGTTCCGTAGCTGAGCTTGGTGGGCTGATAACGTCAGAGCGCGCAACCGGCTGAGTAAGACAGCCAAGCAATTGGGTGTCCCCTTTTGTCATTCGTAGCCGGCAATTTCTATTAGAGATGCGAAATCACACCAGACCCTGAGCCAGCATGGCGTCGGCGACCTTGATAAAGCCGCCTATGTTCGCCCCGACAACAAAGTTGCCAGGGCAGCCGTATTCCTGTGATGCCTGGCTGATGTTTTTATAGATTCTTACCATGATGTTCTTCAACTCAGCGTCGGCTTTTTCGAAAGTCCAGGGAAGACGCTGACTGTTCTGTGCCATCTCAAGGCCTGAGACGGCGACGCCGCCGGCGTTGGCCGCCTTGCCGGGTAAAAACAACACTTTATTTTCGTGGAATATTCTGACGGCTTCGGGGGTACACGGCATATTGGCGCCTTCTGCCACGGCCAGGCAGCGATTCTTCGCCAGGGTCTTGGCAGATTCCTCGTCAAGCTCGTTCTGCGTTGCACAAGGCAGCGCAACATCGCATTTGACATTCCAAACGCCGCTACAGCCCTCGCTATATTGCGCATTCTTATGGATCACGACATATTCCTTTATGCGTTTTCGTTCCACTTCTTTGATCTGTTTAACAGTATCCAGCTTAATGCCGTCCGGGTCGTATATGAAGCCGTTAGAGTCACTGAAGGTGACGACCTTACCGCCGAGCTGCTGCACCTTTTCGGCAGCATAAATGGCGACGTTGCCTGAGCCTGATATGCTAACGGTCATTCCTTGCAGGCTCCGTCCGATGTCCTTCAGGGCCTGCTCAACTATATAGACCAACCCATAGCCGGTGGCTTCGGTTCGCACCAGCGAGCCGCCCCACTCCAGGCCTTTGCCGGTAAGAACGCCGGTGAACTCATTGCGAATGCGCTTGTACTGTCCGAACATAAACCCGATTTCGCGTCCCCCGACTCCGATGTCGCCCGCGGGAACATCGGTATCGGCGCCAACGTGTCGGGAAAGCTCGGTCATAAAGCTCTGGCAAAAGCGCATCACCTCAGCGTCGCTTTTGCCTTTGGGGTCAAAGTCGGCGCCGCCCTTTGCGCCGCCCATCATCAGGCCGGTGAGAGAATTCTTGAGAATCTGCTCAAAGCCGAGGAACTTAATAATACCCAGATACACGCTGGGGTGGAAGCGAATGCCGCCCTTATATGGTCCCAAGGCGCTATTGAACTGGACACGGAAGCCGCGATTTACTTGAATCTCGCCTCTGTCGTCCTGCCAGGGCACGCGGAAGATGACCTGCCTTTCCGGCTCAACGAGACGCTCAAGGATTTTGGCCCTGACGTATTCTGGACGCTTATCCAGGACTGGTCCCAAACACTCAAGTACCTCTTTTACCGCCTGATGAAACTCGATTTCGCCGGGATTACGTTTGAGAACCTCGTCATAAACGGTCTGTATGATAGTGTTCGCGGGCACTTGAGAAACCTCCATCAAAGATTAGGTAGTTGTTTTTCCTTGACGTTTATAATAAGCTGAGCTTATTAGAAAAGGTACATCGCATTGCCAATGACGAAGCGACAGAATACCATGCCCTGGTAGTAAGGCATAAGAAATTAAGGTAATATAATCTATCAGGATAGCTAATAATGCAAATCAAAACCCTGAAGATATTCTGTGATTTGGCGAACCTGCGTAGCTTCTCGAAAACTGCAGAGAAGCACCTTCTAAGTCAATCAGCGGTCTCACAACAAGTTGCTCAACTGGAACTTTCTCTCAAGTGCCAACTGTTGGATAGGAAAAAGAGGCCTTTGGAGCTTACCGCCGCCGGCGAGGTGTTGTACAAGGCCTGCAAAGAAATCCTCGATAGATATGAACAGCTCAAAAGTGAGCTGAATGCTGTGAAGCCATCAGTCAGCAACAGGATAAATGTAGCCGCGATCTTCAGCATTGGCATGCACACCCTGCCGGACTATGTCAAGACGTTTATGGTCAGCTATCCCAACGTCAATGTCCATATCGAGTACTTCAGTGCCGAGAGGATATACGAGCTGGTTTTGAGCGGAGAGATCGACATCGGCCTGGTGGCGGTGCCGAAACGGGATAAAAGACTTGAGGTGTATGAGTTCGAGAATGAGCCGCTGGTTTTGGCGTGCAGCCCCAAACATCTCTTGTCGCACGAGTCACAGGTCGATATTCATAAATTGCAGTTTGAAAGGTTTATTGCCTTTGAAAGAAATGTGCCTACGCGCGAGTGGATTGATAATATCCTGGAGCGTTACAATGTTGCGGTTCGTCCCGTGATGGAATTTGATAACATCGAAACCATCAAGCGGGCGGTAGAAATAAACTCAGGGATAAGCATATTGCCGCAGACTGCAATACTTCAAGAAGTAGGCAGTGGTACCATAAGGGCGATACCCTTCTCGAATGAGAATTTTTTCAGGCCTACGGCTATAATAGTCCGCAAAGGCAGGATTTCGAGTCAGGCTGGCCGATACTTCATAGAGCTACTTCGGAAAAGGGCCAAATAGGAAATAGCAGTATTTAGCCGGCGGTTTCACCGTCGGTTGACGCAGTGGGAGCAATAAGCCGAACGCTATGTCAGTCAAAGCCGTAATATTTGATCTGGATGGTACAATAACCCAGCCATACTTTGACTTTGATGCCATTCGTAAAGAGATGGGGCTGGACAAAAATTCAGGCCCTGTCCTGGAGTCGATGCAGAAAATGACTCCACAGCAGCGGCAACGAGCAGAGCAGATTCTCCACCATCATGAGCAAAAGGCAGTCACAGAATCCAGACTCAATCCCGGTGCCAAGCAGACGCTTTCGGCTCTTCGTCAGGCAGGCATCCGTATCGGGATACTGACGCGTAACAGGCGAAGCAACGCTGAGGCTATCGCCGTCAAGCACGAGTTGAAATTCGATGCCATCGTCGACAGGGACGATGGGCCGGTCAAGCCCGATGCCTTCGGCGTGTTGCGCTTGTGCCGGCAATTCGGCGTGAAGCCGGAGCAGACACTCGTGGTGGGCGATTATCTTTTCGATTTGCTCTCGGCAAAAGCGGCAGGGGCGGCGGCAGTGCTGCTGGCCAATCACGAAAGGGCCGACGAGTTCGCCAAGCACGCCGATTTTACGATTCAAAACATAAAGCAGGTGCTTCAAATCGTTCGAGATACAAAGTAGCATTTAGCTGACAGCGCGTAGCAGAAAGAAGGCTGACTATGGGTAGAAAGATAGTATTCAAGCTTGGTTTGATTCTATTGTTAACCAGTGGTATCTGCTGGGCCGGCACAGATACAGAAAGCTCAACTGGTTCCCGGGCAAAAGACACGGACGTCAATTCAGTCGATGTCGTCTTAGAGCAGCTCAGACAGAGGATGGCAAAGGTTCAATCCTACCAGGCTGAGGTTGAATATCGATACAAGCAGCCCTTGCTCGAATCAGAATCTCTCCGCAAGGGAGTTTTTTACTATGCAAAGTTTGGCCAGCGGTCGAAACTGAGGATGAATTTCCAGACGCTCAAACAAGACCAAGAGAAAGAGCAGCAATACGTCGAGCACTTTATCTTCGACGGCGTCTGGCTTATGTATATCGACTACCAGACTAAGCAGCCTAAGATGTATCAATTGGCTGAGCCGAACAAGCCCGCAGATGCCTTTGAGCTGGCAAGTAAGAATCTGCCGATAATCGGCTTTACGAAAATAGAAGATTTGAAAAAGCATTTTGAGATCAGGCTTGTTGAGCCGACAAAGGACGAGGAGAAGAGTTTTATTCATCTTCACTTGAAAACCAGGCCAGCTTCTATTTATAATGATCGGTATAGCTCTATCGACTTCTGGATCGACAGGAAATTGGCTCTGCCGGCAAAAATACTTGCCGTCACGACCGAACCGGAGCCCCCGTTTTCAGATGTTTACGAGATAAAATTGCTCAAGCCGAGAGTCGATCAGAAAGTAGATGACAAGCTCTTCGAGCTTACGATTCCCGATGGTTTCAGCAAGCCGGAAGTGGTTCCACTAAAGAGAAAGACTGATCAAGACTAACCAACCGTTGCCTATTGTGCCTCGTTCAATGTCAGCAAGAAAGGCCGAGCTGATTACATGGGTGTAGTGACAGTTTCTCATAAAGATTTCGACCAGCTAATCGCGACGCGTGCCCAGACATTGTTGAGTCTGGCAAGCCGCCTATTGCAGTGCCGATCGAGTAATGAATTTCTCATGCGTCCGTTTCTGGGTGAGTTCCTTTCGGAATCCATGCAGCTTGAGGAGCTTCTGGATGCCTATGGCGCGCGCAACAACTGCCAGTGGTGCTTGTTCAGGTCATTGACTGCGGCGATCAAGCTTTTTTCCGACGTCAGCTACGAGCTGCTTCATATTCAGCATGCATTACCGGCCTACCGTCTTTTGCCGATCGAACGTGACTTTGCTAAGGCCACCCAGGAGACGCTTGAGTTTACTGGCGGGGTACTTATGCGAGCGGCCAGCCAAACACTTGCCTTAGCCAGTGAGCTTGGCCTGCCGGTTCCATCAGAGAGTCTGCGGCAGCAGTTTTTCTGCGAAGGGCTTCCCCCCGGTCGGTTGCCGCGCAACTGCCGCGCACACAGGACCGAGACGGTCTCGGAAATAGTGACTCTCTTGGCCACCGCTTTTTTGAACCTCGCCGCTGAAAGTAAGGATGTTCGAGCTGCCTGCGGCGCCACGCCCGAAGAATATAACCGCTACCTGGCGCACTCAGTTACCGAGGAAAGTCTGCGAAGTCTGGAGCTTCGATTTCACAGCCTTCAGTCACTGTATGACACGTATGTCTCAGGCACGGAAGCTGAAAGCTTGGATGCGGATTTATTGGTTCTGCGAGGGCACATAAGTGTTGTTTTTCATCTGCTCAAAACGTCTACCTTGTTCGCTCACTACTACGAGCGCCATCTCAACAAGCAGCCTTGCGATGTAGCAGCCGTGCAGGAACCTCTGGTCCGGGCTGAGGCCCTGTTGGGCGTGCTTATGAAATATTCTGTTACCTATATCAGCTTGTACATCGACTGTGCTGAGAATTTGTGCCGGCAGATGCTCAAGCGCTACGCTGAGGTTGGGCGGATCGAAGTACCCATACCTTCGTACCGTGGTTTTCATGTTCGCCCAGCTACGCTGATCGCCAAGATTGTTCATCATTATGGAAGTAAAGTCCGCATGCAAATGGATGAGGAGACCTATGATGCTGGTTCAGCGCTGGAGTTGTTCCGTGCCAACGAAAAAATAAACGCCCAAAAACGGCGGCGACTGGCTGCCGAAGTCGTTCGTCTCAGGCTCGTCCACGAGCAGGTCGGTGCCGATGACATAAGCGCGATTGTTAGAAATGTTTTGACGAAATTGGCTGAGCAAGGTGAATTAGTTCTGTATGAACAACCTTTGCAGATACCGGAGGAACTCGTCGGCAAGCCTGGTCCGTTACTGGAACGGGTTACCGACGCGACGGTCCAACTGCTGGCAATGGGCAAAATTGACATTCGCGTCGACCTAAATGTAACCTTTGTCGGTGATAAGCGGGTGCTGGCCGACATCGTACAGTTGGCAGAATCCGGCTACGGCGAAGACAGATCCGGCAACAACGTCCCTCTACCGGAAAGGCTTACTTACCTGCGAAAATAATTTTTCCCGTCGCCGTTCCGGCGGCGGCTAAACAGGTTTTCTTCCATCGCTTATGCAGAAAGGGATAAAAATGGCAAAGGGAATGGTGGTCTATTATTCAAGGAGCGGTAACACAAAGGAGATGGCGGAAATAATCGCCAAAGCGATGAATGATGCCGGCCTAAAGACCGAGTGCAAGTCAGTGGAGAAGGTAAAGGCCGACGATCTGCCCGGCTACGACGCTACAGTTATTGGCTCGCCAACCTATTACGGGCAGATGGCAAGTCCTATAAAAAAGCTGGTAGATGACCTGGTAAGCAGGCACGGTGACCTAAACGGAAAGGTCGGCGGGGCGTTTACCAGCGCGGCGAATATCGGCGGCGGCAACGAAACCACCATTATGGGCATAATAGAGGCTATGCTCATCGCCGGCATGGTGGTCCAGGGCGACCCGCAGGGCGACCATTACGGGCCGGTTTCCATCGGCAAGCCCGACGAAAGGGTCAAGAAACAGTGCGCACGGCGGGGCCAGCGAATCGCAGAACTGACCCAAAAACTCGCCTCCTAACTACCGAAGCCAAAACAGACAGTGGTTTTTTGGCAAAAAAAAGCATTTTTCTTTGACAAGGCAATTGCGGGTCGTTAAGTTTCTGGCAATTTTAACCCACTTAGTGGAGGATTATTTGAATGCAAGAGTACGAAGAGCTTAAGGTGCTGGTAACTGAAATTGAGGCCGACATAAGCAAGGCCGAGGGCGGAAACAAGGCGGCAGGAACGCGGGTCCGCAAGCAGATGCAGAAAATCAAGCAATCTGCGCAGACCGTTCGCAGCCGCATACTTGAAATCAGATCAACCCCATAGGTTAGCGATCTGCCGCACGTGATTTGAAGGGCTGCTATTCCGTCCCGATTTATCGGGAATACGGTATCCAGGCCCTTCCATCAATCTGGATCCCTGCCTCCCCAGGGATTACCAGTGTGGTTTATTTGGGCTGGAACGGTAGGCCGGTAGTCACAAAATCTCTTTTTATTTTGTTCATCTCGGCCTGGTTCCGGTTTGTCTGGATGTCGAGACCGGCAGCCATAATTGCTCAGGTGCGCAGAAACCTTCTATATCGGGGTAAGCCATGCCGCCACCATTATTGTTTGACCTATCGCAAATAAAGCTGAGCGGCAAACCAATCTTTGACAGGGAGGCGATTGGCAGAGTAAATCCGCAGCGCTTTGAGATGCAGCAGCTCGATGGGATTCTCTGGTACGATAAGGAAAAATTTCTGATTTTGGGCTACAAGGATGTAACTGAAGGTGAGTTCTGGGTTCGGGGCCACATTCCTGGAAGGCCGCTAATGCCGGGCGTGATAATGATTGAGGCAGCGGCGCAACTGTCCAGTTTTTTTGTGAAACAGGTTTATGATGTGGAGGGCTTTGTCGGTTTTGCCGGCATAGATGCGGCTAAATTTCGCTCTGTTGTCGAGCCGGGGCACAGGTTGTATCTGCTGGGTCACATTACCCAATTCAAGCGGAGAAAATACACCTGTAGTGTCCAGGGAGTGGTTGAAGGCGTTATGGTGTTTGAATGCATTGTATCCGGCTTGAATGTCTGACGGGTTTTCTCTAAACAGAGCCGCGACCTCTCCAAACAGAGCCGCGAGCGTAAGGGAGCGGGTAGGTGATTAGGGGATCAGAATATCAGGAAATCAGGATGCAGGATACCAGGGACAAGGGCATCAGGGAAAGCTAACGCCCTTTAGCGGTGTTACCTGATGTCCTAATAGCCTGATACCTGATACCCGCAGCCAGCTTGTTTCACATCATCTGGGCTGATGAATTGAATAGCCTCTGCGGATTTGAATCTCGCTCACCTCGATCGGACATGTAATTTGGTATGAGTCGAATAGCCCCAAGGGGATTCGAATTCGCCTTCGGCGAACAAGCCCCCTGGGCTTGCCCGCCTTACGTATGGCGGGCTTGCTTTATCCGCCGCAGGTGGACCCTGTGCCGGGGTACAAGTGATTAAGAAAGTCTCTGCCCTGCCCGCTCTTGAGGAACTTTTCCCTTTCTCTCGCAGAGCTATGGTCGGGAAATTCTTCGACATGTAGAAGTTTGAATTTGCCGATGAGTTGTGCGGCTTTAGTGCGTCCTGAACTGTGCTCGGCTAATCGCCGTCGTAAATTGTTGGTTATCCCAATGTATCGCTTGCTTACTCCCTGTAATACGTAGACAACCACCATAAAAGGTAACAAGGGTCCTGAATTTACTTGCGGCGAACAGGCCGAGTAGCCCCAAGGGGATTCGAACCCCTGTTGCCGGGTTGAAAACCCGGTGTCCTAGG
>CAZMLE010000026.1:0-47273 GCA_964567045.1 uncultured Pirellulales bacterium
CGGCACGCGGATTGTACCAGCGGACACTGAACGTTCCTGAACTTTCGCCCAGATTCAGGTTCGTTGTGCCGCCGTTAGGCAGGTATATGGCGTAGACTTGGCCGGCCTTCACGAAGCAATAGTCATCCTTTGCCGAGGTCAGCTCGTCGAGGTGTCTCATCTCGGTAAAAGGCAGATACTGATGGAAAAACTCCAAAGCGTAGCGGGTTAGGTCCCACAGATGGTCTCTGCTGTGCCAGTCTTCGCAGTTCAGGTCGTTGTTGGGGAAATTGTATCCGAAGTACCATTCCACGCCGGCCCCGCCTGCCATTAAGTTGCCCCACAGATGTTTTCTGCGGACCTCATCGTGCCAGTAGTCATCTTTGTCGGGCATGACACCGGTGTGCGGAGGGCCAATCTCATCCAGGCAGACAAACCACGGCCTGTCTGCTGCGGCGGAACGGTCGACCCACTTGATTGTCTGGGCGTGAGTATCGTTGGTTTGCAGCGAGACGCCATCGAAATACTCATATCCTAACAGCGGTTCGTAGACCTTGTCATATTCGCCCGGGAAGGTGTGGCAGACAATTGGGTGGTCGTATTGATCAAGGTCTTTGATGTACCGGCAGAAGGCTTTGCGCTGCTGGTCGGTGTTGGTGTTTTCTTCGCCGAGGTTCCATACCAGAGCCAGGTGGTGAGCAAAGCGGGCGATAAGCTCACGGTAGTAAAGTTTTCGCCGCGGGCCAAGCTCGCCGCCATCCAGGCCCTGGTCGTTCTCCTGTTCCTGCGTAATGATGTGGAGCATCAACCCGAGCTTATCCATCTGCGAGAAAACAATCTCCCACTGGTCGAGCTTGCTGCAATCAAAACGGGATTTTTCGTGTGGGCTTATCCAGGGCCAGACGTCTTTGCCGTCGCCGCCGTCGATATTGTACGGGATGAAATAGACGCTATTCATTCCCTTGCCGGCCAGGTAATTAAGGGCGCCGATAATACCTTTGCCCTTTCCGTCTTTCCACGTTGGGTCGCCGCTCTGCCAGTCCCGCACATGCGGCTCGTATCGGTGCAGAAATTTCTCGCCCGAGGCTTCGCCCTCGCGTTTTAGCCCGTCGGTATCGTATGTCCCGTCGAAGTCCGTGTAGGCAAGAAAGTTCTCCGGGCTGTCGGCGCCGCCTTTTAGGAAGTATTCGCCGCTCTCGGCAAACTGCAGGTAACGTTTGCCAACATATTTAAGTCGTCCCTTGGCGCGGAAATCTCGCCCGCTTTTATCGCTGGGGCCGATAACAAACGAGCCTCTGGCGCCGTCGAAGGCTACGCCTGAGCCGGTCGTTGGGTCGTCGCTTAGCGCAATGTCAGGCCCGGTGCGAAAGGAAACGGTGTAGGTCCATCGGCCCACGTCGTCGGGCACAAAATGCACTCTCCATTTATTGCCCGAAGTTGCGCTGGTTTGCGCGGCATTGCCGTCGGCAGCATAATAGCCGGGAACGACATACTGTTTGTTGCCCAGCGCAAAGGTAACGTTGAGGCGGTAATCAAGGAAGGGATTGGGCTTGGCCGTCTCATCGGTCTGGGGCCCGGCAAAGGTCAGCGTGATCTTCTGCCATTTCTTTAACTCGCCGGACACGACCGGCATTTCGGTCGCAGCGAGAATCTGACGGTCGGCGGCGAACACCAAATACAGGGTGCATAATAGCATAAACCTGCGGGGCTTCATTTTTCTGCTCCTCAAAGGTC
The DNA here is from genome assembly GCA_964567045.1 of uncultured Pirellulales bacterium. Classification (GTDB taxonomy): domain Bacteria; phylum Planctomycetota; class Phycisphaerae; order Sedimentisphaerales; family Anaerobacaceae; genus JAFNGF01. The sequence goes on from CAZMLE010000026.1 coordinate 1,714, forward strand.
TTAGCGTTTGACTGAACCGAGTTATAATATAAGCTGGCCCCGGCGGTTAGCAATGGATTTCTTGCAGTAGTTTGCCGAATGGGCAGGACGCGCATTAAAAAGGCCGAGCCAAAAGACCCGGCCTTGGGAAAACCGCTTCCGTTTACAGGTTGCGCATATCTTTGTAGTCCGGCGGGATATTCGGTTCGAAGAAGCTTGGCTCCAGCTCCACATCCCACTGGAACTGGTCCATTACACACTCTGATGACATCGTCTTCCCCTCCGCCTCGGCATGGATTTTCCCCGCGAACAGGGCTGGCCACTGTGTTTTCGCATCGACCCACAATCGCATTTCCACGTCCAGACGGCTGACCGGTCCAGGCAGAGGGCCCAGGACGCCCGGATCGGTCGTCTCGATGCCCTCGCACAATACGCCTTCGATGGTTTTCTGCCCGAGTATCATGTGCTCGCGGGACAGGATCGTCTGCACCAGGTACCTGGGGTTCATCCAGTCCTCCTGCTTCTCCAGGAATCCTCCCTTGCTTGGGGTAAATGTGGTGGACAGGTAGTACTTGCGTGTATGATAGACGGCTGTGAGAGTCTTTGTGTTGAAATCTTGGTAATACGTGTGGGTGATCTGCCCGCCTTTGTAAGTGTCCGTTCGAGAGTGTGTGGGGCAGAAGTACTTGATTGAATAGTCATCTTCATTTGAAAGGAAGGAGCTGGTCTCCCTGCAGCGGACGATGAGGCCCCGGCTGGCTTCGACTTTTTTGGCGACGTCGGCCCAGACGACGCCGGATTTGTTTTCGGTTTTGACGAATTCAAATAATCCCAGAACGACCACTGCGATTATCGCCGCCGCGGCGGCTAATTTTACTATTCTGCTTTTCATAATTGTTCTCCTTAGAGTCGGCTCAGCAAAAGCCGATTTTATTTTTTGGGATTCTTTTTGTGCTGCCAGAACATCATTCAGAATTCGATCATGCATTGCGGCGCTGGCGGTAAAACTCAGATTTTCCTTAATGATTTGTTCGGTATTATCTGCGCGCCTCATTTTTCCACCTCGCCATTGAGGATTGACCGCAGTTTACTCAGTCCGTACCGGTACCGGCCCTGGACCGTATTGACTGAGACGCCTTGCAGCCTGGCAATTTCTTTGAATTTCATTTCGCCCTTTACGCGAAGGATTATTGCTTCTCGCTGGTCGTCTGGAAGCTCGGCTATCGCCCGATTCAGCCTTACTGATTCTTCGGTGCATATCACTGATTGTTCCGCCCCGTATGGGTCTGAGCTTGCGGAATTTGCTCCAGCCGCCGCCACGGTCTGCCGGCGAGTGCTTCGAATATGGTCACGCGCACGATTGAGCACGCACCTTGCCAGATAGCCTCGAAGACTTCCGCTCAGCTTGAAGTCTTCTGTAGACTTCGCAAAGGAAACAAAAACATCGTGTACAACATCCTCTGCCGTGCCGGCATCACTCAGAAGAGCCATCGCTAAGGTCAGTAAATAGTTCAGGTACTTCTCGTAGATACGCCGTAGCGCCTCTTGGCTGCCGTGCTTGAATCGCCACTTGAGCAGTTCATCCTCTATCATCTACGGCTCTCATATTTGTTCTTGCGAACGATCGTTCACCATTAATATCACGATTGGAACGCCACTTTTAGTATAAGAAAAGCCCGGCGTCTTTACCATTTTTGATGTTACAGAATTAAGACGCGACTCTGTTGCACAGTGCGCAAAAAAAACCGGGCCAAAGCAGCCCGGCGTTGTTCACAGATTCACAAGATAGTCAACCTACTTAGGCAACACCGCTTCAAGTTCCGCCAGTTTCGCCGGCGTAACGGTTTCTGCGTGCAGGTCGCCGAAGATGACGCGGTATTCGTTATCGGAGACCTTCCACCGCATCAGAACCGCATCGGCATCATCGCGCGTGACCGACTGGCCGTAATATGCGGGCTCCTTTTTATCCTGAACAAGCATCATATAGAAGAAAGCAGGCGATTGAAGGGGCTTTGTTATCTGCATCACCTTCATCATTACCTCATCCCCATCCAACTCATCCAACTCATCCTCATCCAACTCGCGGAACTGGGGTATTTTTTCCACTATCTTCTCGAGCACGTCTCTGTTGGTCATGAAACCCATGGTTTCCTGAGCAAGCTCCATCATGCTCAGCTTCTTCGGGTAGCTTCCTAAGAGCTCGGCAAACAGCCTCAATCCTTCGATAAGGCCTTCTTCGCTGATCTTCGGCATCTGCATTCCGGTGGCCATAGGCTCGAAATCGTCGGGTATAACCGGCTTGAAGTCGTCTGCGGTAACCGGGAGATCCCAGTTAAACTCAGAGACGACGCAATGGACCTGCATCTGATCGCCCATCTTGGATTCTATCTCGGAGCGAACCGGCAGCCAACTCTCGGCATCAATCCAGAGCGTAATCTTAACATTTTCCCCTACACCGGCCAGCGCAGCAGGGTCGGTTGTCTGAAAACCATCAACTTCCACGCCATCGATAGTAGATCGGCCCAGTTCGGTATATTCACTACCCATCATCCGCTTTATGATATCTCTCGGGTCGTTGTTCTCCTGCTTCATCTTCGCCAACCAGTCGTCGTCAAACTCCATCTGCATATATTTTTTCTTATCTGGCATCAGGGTAACGACTATTCCCTCGTGAGGAATGAAATAGGCCGTCTGAGTGCTTTTCTCACCGGTATTGCCATCGACGGTAATCGTCTCCGATTTTATGCCGAAGTCCCTAGAAATGATCATGGTGGTTTCCATGTCCATATCTATGGCGGGCATAATCGGCCCCATAGAGCCGGTCATCTTCATTTTCATCTTGTACATGAATGCCTGGGCCTGCTCAATTCGCTCCAGGACATCGGCCAGAGCGACACTTGTCACGTTAACTGGACCGATGAAATGATTGATGCCAACAATCACTGCAATAATTATCACCGCCGCAGCGGCTAATTTTGTGATCGTCTTGTACATGATTATTCTCCTTAGCCTTAGCGGGCGCACAAACGCTGCCGATTCTCCGTGTGCCCGCGAGGTTAACATTTGGACGGCTTCCGGATGGTCCTGTTTCCACTTCTCGAAGTCGGGCTGTGATTTTTCGCAGCCAATAGCTTTTGCGAGAGCTTCGTCAAGCCAGTTTTCGTTTTCAAGAGGTTTCATAATCTTCTCCTGTGAAGCCGTTGTGTTTTAAGTACGCTGCAATTTTTCGTTTTGCCCTTATAAGTCTTCCGTTAACGGCTGATGACGAAATATCCAAGACTCTGGAGATCTGGGCGTGCGAAAACCCATTGTAGTAACGCAAAACAATCAATTCTCTTTCAGCCGGCGGCAGTTTCCAAACCACCCGGCGGATTGCATCCTGGCGATGTTCCTGCGTGTCCGTGTTTTCAGTCGGCTGCCACATGTCTGATGGTTCCCGCTTCGCAGGGTCACAAAAAGACATGGTTTTGCCTTTTACTCTTAGCATTTGCCTTGCGGTGTTTCTGCAGATGCCGGCCAGCCAGGCGCCGAACTTATCCCTGTGCTTCAGCGAGGTAAGCTGGTGACAGGCTATCGCAAAGACGTCTTGTGCCGCATCTTCAGCACAGTCTCTATCACCAAGCACAGAATAAGCTAATGCAACCATAGAGCTGTAATATCGTTGGTAAAGAGCACCGAAACTTTCCAAATGGCCATTTTGGGCTGCTTCAACAAGTTGTTTTTCAGAGGGTTCTTTTATTGCTATTGTCATCTTGCCCCTGCAAAATCATAGCTTTAGCTGATCAGCTTCCGTAATATAGTGTAATTAGACGCCCAGAATGCGCGCGAAAAGTTGAATTTCTTGACATTCTATATTTGTTGTGAGCAGAACACCAGTGTTCATCTTAGCTTCTTAACAAGCCGTCGCCGGTCTTCAGATATACCCTTCCGACACAGCAGAGCTGGCCTACATGTACTGCTGCTGCCAGTTGTCTTTTTCTTACCTTTGGGAATACCAGTAACGGCAGGTCTGTTCTTACGGAGCCATTATGTGTCCACGCCGGTTTTATAAAGCAGTTTCTTTCCATTTTTTGCCTCTCTGAATTCTGCCGGATTTGCCGATTAACTTCCGTTATATAGTGTAGTTTCTCGCTCAAAATGTGCGCGAAAAATCGCCGCTGGTTGCCCGTTCCTCGTGCGTCTCTTCTTCAGGATCGGGATGGCAGCAGGCGGTGGGCTTTGGCGGCGGTGATTACCAGGTAGACTGGTAAAAAAAAGCCGGGGCGGTCTGACAAAAGACCGCCCCGGCATAAAAACGATGCTCAATGGGTGTTGTTAGTCTTTCAGCTCGCGGATCCAGATATTTAGGAATCTGACCGGATTGCCGTGATCCTGAAGCATAATGGGGCCTTCATCTGGATGCGGCTCATATTCGGAAACCGCATGTGGGCCGCGCCAGCCCGTGCCGCCGGTTAGTTCAACGTGGTCCTGTACGAGGACGCCGTTGTGCAATACCGTGAGTGTTGCCTTTCTGACGACCTTCTTGCCCTTGAAGATTGGCCGATGGTAGATGATGTCGTATGTCTGCCACTCGCCGGGCTTTCGGCACGCATTGACCAGCGGCACCGCCCGGCCGTATAAAGCGGCGCACTGGCCGTCCGGGTAGGTGGCATTCTCGTAGGAGTCGAGAACCTGGACCTCGTAGATGCCTTGGAGGAATACGCCGCTGTTGCCCCTTCCCTGGCCGCTCCCTGTTACTTTCTCCGGCGTGGCGAACTCCACGTGCAGCTGGCACGAGCCGAACTCATCGGCTGTCTTTACCGGGCCCGAACCTTTGACCGCCTCCATGTAGCCGTCACGGACGACCCATTTGGCCGGGCCGCCGTCGCCGGAGGTCCACTTTGAAAGGTCCGTTCCATTGAAAAGGACAATCGCGTCGGAGGGTGCCGTGCTGTCCGTGCCGGGCGTAATCACCGGCGGCGCCGGTCGATTCATGTCATGGATAAGCCATCGACCCGTATCGGTCTGCACATACATGATCTTTTCGCCCTTCTTGGCTGTCTGTTCGACGGCACATCCAGCCATCACTGTGAGCAAACAAGATAGAACACTTGTCACTACTACCCTACTCATAGTCACTCCTTTCACATCAAAATATCGGTTGAGTTCACAGACTATTTCTGTTCGCCCCCGCTTTCGCAGGGGTTGCGGATTTGTCAGTATCCGATTTCTTTTCAGCCTCGCTTTTTTCTGAGCCTTTGTCCTTTGCCTCCAGGCGTTTCTTTATGTCCTCCAGGTCGTCCTTGAGTTTGTCGGCCTCTTTTCTCAGGTCGTCTACTGTCTTGCGCAGTTGGATGATTTCTTCCGGAACAAGCTGTTTTCTCTGCTGCAACTGTTCCAAGGCTCGCTTGGCGGAACGCTGGACTCGATCTTTGGGCTCGTCCACGACAAAGGTCTCGATGATGGTGATAGCTTTTGGGTCACCAAGCGTTCCCAGCGCACGGATGGCGCCCATCTGAATCCATTGTTTTGGGTGGTTCACATAATCAGCCAGGAGGTTGCGCACTTGGGTTTTGTCTTCTTCGTTGCGGGCGACATGCGCCAGCGTGTTCAATGCTTGGGCAAAGCCCCAGGAAGTAAACTGCTGCTCGCGCTCGGCGAGGACTCTCTGAAGCGGCGAGATATATTGGGCGTCATCCAACATGCGAATGGCCCTGATGGCGGCATCGGCCAGTTGGTTGCGGTAGGACACCGATCGAAGGTATTTGATAATTAACCGGCGGGTATCCTTGTCATGGTACCGGCCGAGATTTGTGACCGCCTCAGCGACAATGGCCGGGTTTTTCTCACCTTTCAGGACACGTTTAGTCGACTCTAAACTTTCCGGACGGTAAAAGCCGGCAATATCGTTGACGACCTGCAGCCGGACCCGTGCATCGGCTTGGTCGATAGACTCTGCCAGCGCATCAAACGCCTCCTGAGTGTGAACCTCGCGTAGGGCTGCCGAGGCCTCCTTGCGCACGGCCCAGAACCCGTCGCTGTTGAGCGTATCTTTCAGTTTGGCCACGGTTTGCTTGTCTTTCTTTTCCTTCAGTGCTTCAATCGCCAACAACCGACCGATGGCATCGTCTTGATTCTTCAGTTGCTCGTAAAGCATCGCGGTCGGCTTTTCAAACTTGGTCTTGGCCAGCAGGCTAAGTTCAGGGTCAAAACGGACGATGTTTGGCTCTTTTGCCAGTGAAAAGTAGAAGTCGTGCTGCTTGCTATCGACGACGATGTCACGGTCAACGGGCTTACCGTCAACGATGAAGCGCAACTTGGTTCGAAAGTGAAAGAGCATCACGTTATCGTTGACATCGTAGGTCTGTTCGACGGAGACTTTCGCCAGCTTGTCTTTCTGTGACCAGTTATATTTGACAGTCAGTTTCGGATAACCGGCGTGGTAAATCCACTGATCGAAAAAGCGGTCATACGATCGGCCGGAGAGTTCCTCAACCACTGCGCTGAGGTCCTCGGTCACGACGCTGCTCAGAGCATGGCGCTCAAGATAAGTCTTGATACATTTTCGAAACGGCTCTTCACCCAGTTCCGCCCGCAGCATGTGCAGGACCCAGCCGCCCTTAGAATAACTCCGGTAGTCGAACTGCTCCCATGCTTCACTATAGGAGCGATAGACAATCGGCTTGTCGTGGGGCTCGTCGGTCAACATCCAGCGGGCGGTTTGATAGAGTCCGTAGAGCATGGAGTCACGGCCGTTCTTGTGGCCGTCATAGAGGTCTTCGTAGTACGTGGCAAATCCCTCATTAAGCCAGAGGTGGCTCCAGTCCTTGCACGTAACATAATCGCCAAACCATTGGTGAACAAGCTCATGCGCAACCAGACCCTGGCTGGAACGGATGTTCTCAGTCTCCTTGGTGAACAAGGTGCCGTGGCCGAGGATGGTGAGGCTGGTGTTTTCCATGCCGCCGCCAAAATCTTCGCACACTACCTGGAAATATTTGTCCCACGGATAGGGCACGCCGATCTCATCTTCGTAGAAAGCAATCATGTCCGCCGTATCTTTGAATGAGTTTTCCGCCTGCTCGATGTGAGAGGTGGGTGTGTAAAAGGCCAAGGGGATGTTTCTGTAGGATGATTCAATTTTTTTGAATTTTCCGGCGGCCAGCGCGATCAGGTAGTTGACGTGAGGCTTGTCTTGCAGCCAGCGGACGACCTTCATGCCCGTATTTGGGTCTACGTGTTCTGAGACGAGTCTGCCGTTCGACAAAACGGTCATGTCGGGTGGGACGCGGCAAATCACCTCCGACGTGGACTGCTCGTTGGGATAATCGTAATTTGGGTACCAGTGTGGCGCTTCGTGGGTCTCGCCCTGCGTATACAGATGGGTGTCCTCGGCTTTGTAACCCATCGCGGGCGTGCGAAAGTAGAGGCCTTCCGTCGGCTCGGCGTTGTATTTGATGGTCACGGTCGTTTCCTTCGCTGGCGGGATGGCCGGGTCAAAGGTGATCACGATGGCGTCCTCTGTCACGGTATGGCCGGCCATTTTGGCGCTGGAGGTGACGGCTGAAACGTTCAGGTCGATCGCATTCAGCCGCAGCTCAGTCAGGGGCTTGGCAATCGGCGCAAACTTGATCGTCGTCTGGCCGGCCACGGTGCGGGCCTTGAAATCGGGCGTGACATCAATAATGATGTGAAGGATGTCAGCGTTTCTGTCTGGGGCATACTGGCGCTCGACAGCGTCCTTTTCGGTCTTGGCTGCGGCTCGAACGGCCAGCGGACCGCAATTCAAATCGGGCCTCTCAGCAACGGCGTTTTGAGCAACGGTCGCACAGATCACGCAAATCGCAAGTGACAAGATGAATCGATGTGTACGCTGAGTCATCGGTAAGCCTCCTTTCTGCTAAGATGTCACAAAGCAGTCATTTCTTGGCCTGCTCGAGCGCTTTTTCCAGAGCGCCAAAGCCTTCCTGCCATTCGTTCAGGCGGGTGACGTTCTTTTTCTTGGCAACTTCAAGGAATCTCGCAAATGTATCCTGGATTGATTCAGGCATAGGCCAGGCGGCGCCGGCAGCGGCAGCTTTTTCACGCATCTCGTTCCAGCGCATCATAAAAGTGTACATCACAGGTAGCTGGGCAACCTGCACGCGGAAAAGCAAATTTGGGTCGTTTTGCACCGCTGCCTCCGCTGCCGCCAGGTGCACCCAGCCTTTGCTGAGCGTCTCGAAGGACAGGAATTTTGCGGTGTGCTCGGAAAAGCAGCCAAGCCAATCGCCGCTTGCCTCGACAGCATCATGCGTGACGTTTAGATAAGCCTTTATATGCGGTGCAGCAGGCCCATAATAGCCCTCGATGAATTCGTCAATGAGTTTTCGCCCATCTAGCGTGGGATTCCACAGCAGTTTTGCCAGCACCCAGGCACGAAGCTCAGCCATCTCAGCACCGTTGGTTGTGTAGGCCCCTTGCTCAAAAATGCCTTTCACGTTATGGTCTGCGAAAAATTTGACATTTGGTCCCAGAACCCTGAGATTGGGATGCGGCATAATATGGTGCCTGAAATTCGTTGTGTAGTCCCAGATGTAAAGCCGGTCACAGATTTTTGACCAGCCGACAATATCATCCCGAAAGGCCTTATTTCGGTCATCCGATAGAGGTTTGCTGAATGAACACTCGATGCTACAAAGCTGGACGATGACATTGTGGCGCGGTTTTGTCAGTTTGGGCGGCTTGCGGGTGTACTGATATGCCAGAGTACTTATCGCCACATTGGGGAAATCCTTCTCAACGTCCTCCGCAATAGCATTAACAAACCGCAGCATCAGTCCAGCGGGGCTTTCTTCTTCTTTTTCGATTGCCGCACAGTTGCTGCACTGGCAGTTGCCGCGCCAATCGTTTTGTGAAACCGAAGCGATCGTGGCAGCGGGATTATTTCGCAGACGTTCCTTGAGGTTTTTGACCAGCTCTTTGCGCATTTCCTCGTTGGTCAGGCACAATTGAGCATGATCGTAGGTACGCTTGCCCTTGATTTCGCTGAACCATTCAGGATGGTCCTTGAAATATTTCTCAGGCGATATGAGCGGATAAAATGTATGCACAAAACCCTCATAGATATGTCTGCCGCCGCGTTTATCGTCCAGCCGATGAGCCTGGCCGTTGCATTTGCTGCGCGCCGCCCAATCTCCGTCAAAGGCGTCGAACCAGAAAGGCGAGCGATATTCCAGAGCAGGCACGTAACGGACGTCAAGGTTGGCGACTTGAAGTGTCGGCTTTTTCGGTATCGTACTTTCGGTTGAGGACCACCAGCGGCAGCCAAGCTGCTCTTCAAGGAAGGTATAAACAGCATACAAAGTTCCGCGAGGATGACCACCAGCCAATATCAGGTCATCTCCAACCGAACGGATAATTATGCCCTCGGTGCCAAGTCCGTCGGCAGAGAAATCAGGGGCGGCCAATTTGGCAGCTTGTAGTCCCACTAACAGCCTTACTTTGCCGGCGGCCGGCGGAGGAACTATGTCGAATTTCGCCCCGGTTATTTGCGAAAGAAAATCAGCCAGTTCGCCGGCAGCGTGCTGCTCCGGCTCGGCAGCATCGGGAGCGATAACTATAACCGCTTTGGCTACGCCATTTTCTGCAATCGTGGTCCCACACACCTGGTCAGCCAAGCCCACCATCACACAAACACACAGCGGTAATATGATTTTGCTTTTTTGCGGCGTCATGATATGACCTCCAAAAACGTTTTTTGCCTTATATTAAGTCGCGTAACTGTGCAGGCCAGAAAATAGGTTAGAAAGGTTCACCCAAAACAGGGTTATCAAAATAAATACCATTCCTGCGATTGCCCACAGGCTGTTTATGCGGGCATGTTTTTTGCCAAACATATATCGAAAGTGAAAATATCCTACGTAAACCAGCCAGGATGCAAGCGACCAGAGCTCTTTTGGGTCCCAGCCCCAGTAATCGCCCCAGGCGGCTTTGCCCCAGCAACTGCCCAGTATAAGCCCCAGCGTCAGCAAAGGGAACCCGACACATATCATCCGATAAGTTGTCTCTTCTGAATTTGCGTGTTGTGCACGACGCACGACGCACAACGAAAAAAGCGCCTGAAAGGTGGCTTTTGCCATAAAAATATAGGACAGCGCATAGACAGCCACATGCGGCACAAATAGCCAGCTTTGCAGAGCCGGCGGCAGCCGCTGCGGCTCAGCACTAAATACGAAACCAGCCGGCACAAGCACTATCGCAGCGATAAGCAGGTCCCCGGAATAGCCGCCTGCTCCAAGAGTATACCGGCAGAACCACGAAACCGGATAAGAAATCATGCCCAGGCACAAGAATACCTCGAAAAGATTTTGCAGGGGCACGTGCCGGACGTCATACCAGCGATAGACAAAGGCCAAGACGGCAGCTATAAAACCGAGCAGGTAGAGAAAATTGCCGATTCTTTCACGGCGCAGAAAGGTTGTTAAAAACGCCAGCAGATACGCAGCGATGGCGATGTAAATGAGTAAGCCTTGAATAGTATATTTAATCTCCATTTACGTGCCTGAGTGTGACTGCGATATATAGATGTTTCAGCCAAAAATGCCAGAGAGCACCGATACATAGCATCAGGTATCCTGTGTAAACAAGGTTGAGCCCGGTGTCGGAAACCACCATAAGAATAGTATATTTGCCGGCATCGGCATCATAAGAATGCTGGTAAAAATGGTACCCACCGAAGTGAAGCGGATGGTTTACCTCGATGTCCTTTTCAGCAGCAATTTTGTTGTTCCGGACAATCTGCAACTGGCTTACGTAGTCGCTGATGACCCGTTGATACCGCAGGTGTAATCTGTCTTCGGGGCGCGTATGGCCCGGAAAACGCTCGAAGACATATCGAGTGGCTGCCTTTGCGTCCGGCGATTTGATCTCGACCTCAAGGGCTGGGTTGGGAGCTGAATCGGCGTCATCAAGCGGGGCATTCTTTCCATCTTCAACTTTGATTTTGAAGCTCTCAAACTTCCGCACGATCTTTATCGTGCCGATGTCCTCACCAAGAGGAATTTCTTTGCCGATTTCGACAGGGATTTTCCAGTTTTTGCCTTGCCCACTTTGAATTTGCAGGTACTCCGGCGTGTAATATTCTACCCGGAAGTCCTTAAGTCTTATGTAAAACGGCAATTCTCCGATTTGGCTCGCGTCCTCCGGTACCACGCGGTTTTCTTGTTCGCCTTCGTAGATGAGCATCTGGCCGGTCGGAATTTTCTCGATTCCCAAGAGCCTTTTCTGGAGCTTGTGTCCGGCCTGCGAGCCCCATATTGAACCAGCCAGGATCAGGATACAACCGACGTGAATCAGCAAAAGTGCCGGCACACGCACGAGTCTGCGAAATATGATAATGCCCACTATCAGCAGAACCGTCAGGGCCAACCAGTAGATAGTCAATGGCAGGGAGTTGAAGAAGCTCTTTGCCCGCTCGGCGCCGAGAAACGCACCGTAGATGGATAGAAAAATCAATAATAGGATCAGCGATAGCGCTACCCACAGCACGCCACGTCTAAACTTATTCGTAAGTCTTCCTTCAGTCATACCGCCAGGCAATTATGGCAAAAGCACGCTCGTTTGCAAGCGCGTTCGGCGGTATATTGTTCCATTGTTATTAACGAGCCGACTATCTGGCGAAAACGTTCGCATTGCGGGTTTGGCCTTGATAGTTGCGTCTATCTTGGTTAGATTATATGAGCCGCAAGACAATTACGGCTGGATGCTGAACTGATGAAGCTTATCCTGAACAATGTAACGTATCACAGTTGCCCCGTACAGGTGCGAGAGAAGGCAGCTTTTACCGCTGAGCAGCGCCATTTTATGCTCAGGCAAATGCACGCTGAGCCGGCCATCAGCGAGGCCGTTATTCTTCAGACCTGTAACAGGCTTGAGTTTTATCTTTATGCCAGGAAGGACTTCGATTGTACCGGATTTCTGACCCGGCTTATTGACCAGGTGAAGCCCAGCGCAGTCGATGCCTGGACCAAGTCCAGGCAGGAAAGTGCCGGCAAAAATGTCGTTCGGCATCTTTTTGAAGTGGCTGCGGGGCTTGACTCGCAGATGATCGGCGAAAATCAGGTTCTATCGCAAGTAAAATCAGCTTATGCAGAGTCCGCCGATGCCCGGATGAGCAAATTGGTTTTTCATCGACTCTTTCACAGTGCCTTTCGCGTAGGCAAAGCGGTGCGGACCGACACCGACATCAATTGCGGCGCGGTGTCAATCGCTCTGGCGGCTGTGGAGCTGGCCAAGAAGAAGATTGATTTGCCGGCTGCAACAGCAATGGTAATCGGGGCCGGTGAAAATGCGGAACTTGTGGCTAAATACTTGCTAAAATCGGGCTTGTCACGCTTGATCATAGCAAATCGTAGTGAGCAAAAGGCGCGGGCGGTTCGGCAGAGGCTTAAAAAAGGTCGCGTAACTGGCTTAGGCGATGTGGCGGCAAAATTTGCTGACGTTGACTTAGTGATTAGCTCCACCGCAGCCGTCGAACCCGTAGTGACATACGAGGCGGTCAAAAATTGCCTGGCAGGGCGTGACAGGGCGCTATTGATAATAGATATTGCTGTGCCCAGGGACGTAGAGCCGAGCATCGGGCGATTTGATTGCGTCAGCCTTTACAATATTGACGATTTGAACGAGCAAATAAGCAGCAACCGGAAAAAACGAAGCAGCGAAATTCCCAAGGCTCGGGCAATTGTTGTCGAATCTGCCAATAACTTCTCCAAGTGGTATGACTCGCTGAATATTGTGCCGGTAGTTTCACGCCTTATGCAAAAAGGCACCGAACTGGCTCATAGCGAAGCCAGGCGATACGCAAAGGATTTTGGCCAGGGTAACGGTGAAAAACTGGAAGCCTTTGCCGAATCACTGGTCAAAAAATTGTTGCACGGGCCGGTTAGTTTCATCAAAGAGCCCGACAACGGAGATGTGACTGCTGAGCAGCTTCAGGCTGCCGACCTGATAAACAAAATGTTCCTCTGTGAAGACGAAGAAGTATTGGCTCTTGGCAAGGCGTGGAAAGGTCGAAGGGCGAAGTCACGGGCGCCAAATTAGGTTACAGTCCGCGGGGATCACATGAGGAAGTTGCGGTTGTATCTTGACTCATCGATATTTGGCTGGTCGCTGAACCATAGTGAACCTGCTCGATTTGCTGAGGCCAACCTGCTCTTACAGCAGATTGCCGATGGCCGGTTTATTGGGGCTTATTCCTGGGTTAGTCAGCCACAGGAGGTGATAATCAGTGCAAGTTAGAAAAAAAATATTTCCATGTCTGAACTGCGGCTGTGATACCGGTTGTCCGAATAAACTAATCTGTGATAAGTGCAGAATATCGGCAAGCCGGAAGCGGGCTTGCGTTCGTGGCCGCAAGATTGTTCCAGAAAAAGCTGGCTACGGCTAACATAGTCTTGTGACGGAGGTCAACAAATGGCACGGCAAATATCGATGGGAAAGTGCAATATCTGTGGCGGCGCCTTCAATAAGGCGGCGATGACCAGGCACCTCAAATCGTGCAGCCAGGCAAAAACCGACTCTGTGACGTCCGAGCGTCGCCCAGGCCGGCAAAAGACAAAAACGTTTCATCTTGTGGCTGAAGGCCGATACCTGCCCGACTACTGGATGCACCTTGAGGCGCCTGGCAATGCAACCCTTGAAATACTGGACGGGTTTCTCAGGCAAACCTGGCTGGAGTGCTGCGGGCACATGAGTGCATTTACAATCGAAGGTACAACATATTCTGTGGCGCCGACGGCAGAATTGGACGACGAAAGTATGGGTGCCAAGCTGCGCGATGTTCTTCGCCCCGGCATGAAGTTCTACCACGAGTATGACTTCGGCACTACGACACACCTGGCGCTGAAGGTCATCTCTGAACAGGAAAGTGACATCAAAGCCGGGGACGTCCGCGTTCTGGCCAGGAATGAGCCTCCGCCAATTCCCTGCGGGTCCTGTGGCAAAGCTGCTACGCGAGTGTGCACTGAGTGTCTCTGGTCGGACACGGGCAAGGGCTGGCTCTGCGATGCGTGTGCTGCCAAACACAAACGCCACGAAGAGATGTTTTTGCCTGTTGTCAATTCGCCGCGAGTCGGAATGTGCGCATACGCAGGGTAGTGACTCACACAAAAAAGAAGAGTATTTAGCCGCCCAACTTATTGGGCGGTTACTCGGCGGTCAGTTGGCCTGTATGAAGGTTCTTACTGTCGCAACGCGTGGTGGGCAGCTTGCCATCGTCCAGACTAAGATCGTTACGGCCGCACTGCGAAGACTCTGCCCGGACATAAAAATTGAAATCAAAACAGTAGCTACCAGAGGCGACAGAGACCGCCGCACAGCCTTGTGGGACCTTAAAGATAGTGGCTTCTTTACCTCGCAGGTGGAAGATGCCTTGCTGGCCGGAGAGGCTGACTTCGCTGTGCACAGCTTCAAAGATTTGCCCACACGTCTGCGAGAGGGACTTACCATCGCGGCGGTATGCGACAGGCAGTTCGCCGAAGATTGCCTGGCGGCCTGCGAGCCGGTCAGTTCAATAAAACAGCTTCCGGACTCGGCCCGAATAGGCACCTCGAGTTTAAGGCGGGCAGTACAACTCAAACAACTGAGAAAAGATCTTCAGCCGATGCCTATTCGCGGCAATGTCCAGACGCGATTAAGAAAGGTCGATAAAGGAGAATCCTTCGGCTCAGTTCAGGCCCGCCCCGAGCAAGGTCGCGGGGACAGGTTTGACGCGGTTATTCTGGCAAGGGCCGGCCTGGAAAGGCTCGGTTTGGGCGATAAAATCTCATTTTGTTTCGACCCGCGCCAGTTTATTCCAGCGCCGGCCCAGGGTGCGCTGGCCGTTCAAACCCGAAGTGACGACGCAGAGACACGTAAGCTCATTGCTGCTATAGATAATGCCAAGGCCCGGATTATCACCTTTGCCGAGAGACAGATTCTGGTGACAATGCAATGTGGCTGTCACGCGCCAGTGGGAGCGTTCGCTAATATTGTCGGCGATAATATAGAAATCTGTGCCTTTATATCCGATTTGCAAGGCGAAAACCTCGTTAGACGAGAAATTGTCGGCTTTGCTTCAAAAGGGCAAGCTTTTGCCGAGCAAATTGCGCAAGAACTTCTCCGAGACGGCGGCAGTGAAATCCTGGCAAGACTCGAAAAGGTAGAGAATGCGGACAGTTCGTGAGAAAAGTAGAGGCATGGTATATCTGGTTGGGGCAGGGCCCGGCAGGGCCGATTTGATTACGGTTCGCGGGGCGGACCTACTAAAAACCGCGGACTGTATCATCTGCGATAAGTTGGCCAACCCGGCTTTGCTTAAATTTGCTCGCAAAGACGCGGAAGTCATTCACGTGCCCAAACGCATCGGCAAGGGTTCATTTACACAGCAGGAAATCAATCAGTTACTCATTGAAAAGGCTTCCAGTGGGAAAACCGTGGTCCGGCTGAAGGGCGGCGACCCTTGCATTTTCGGCCGATGCGCCGAAGAAGCGGCCGCATGCGCCGAGGCGGGCATCGATTTTGAGATAGTGCCCGGCGTGACCGCTGCTATCGCAGGGGCGGGCTACAGCGGCATTATGCTGACCGATAGAGAGTTCTGCTCACAGGTGGTTTTTGTGACCGGCAAAGAGGCTGAAGGAAAGCAACAAAGCAATATTGACTGGCAATGGCTTGCCAAATTCGACGGCAACATCGTTTTTTATATGGGAGTCGCAAATCTGGATTTTATTGCCCAGCAATTGATAGAAAATGGTATGGCAAAGGCGACGCCCGCTGTTGTAATCGCCGATGCGACGTTGCCGAGCCAACGGGTTGTTAAGGCTTCGCTTGCCCGGCTAAGTGATAGGTGTAAGCAGAAGCACATAGAGCCTCCGGCAGTAGTGATTGTCGGTGCTGCGGCGGATAGTGACATGCGACTGAACTGGTTTATGAAAAAGCCGCTGTTCGGCAAGAATATCATCGTGACACGGGATGCTTGCGGCAACGCCGAATTTGCAGCCAAAATTCTCGAGCGCGGTGGCAATCCGGTCGAGTTTACAGCGATCAAGATCAAGCCCTTAACGCACACAACCCGGTTCATACGCGCACTTACTAAACCGTCGCAGTACGACTGGATAATCTTTACCAGTTCAAATGGGGTACAGATTGCCTTTGATTTCTTACGAAGCCTGGGAAAAGACTCCAGGGTTTTTGGTTCTGCTAAGATTGCTGCTATAGGTACTGAAACTGCCGCGGCATTGGCCGAGTGCGGGATCAAAACGGATTTTGTGCCGACTATCTATACCAGTAGAGAACTGGGCAAACAATTGGCTGCATTTTGGAATCTGCACGGCAAGAAAGTCCTGCTTTTGCGCTCGCAGATTGCTTCAGACGAACTTGTTGAATGGCTGGAGCGAGCGGGTGCCGAAGTCAATAATGTGCCTGCCTATCGCATCGCCGCAGCGAAAAGTAAATGCAACTGGTTAATAAAGAAAATTACCGATGGGATAATTGACTGGGTGACATTTGCCAGCCCTTCTTCGGTCGGGAGCTTTTTTGAACAGATTCAGTGCGACCTGGTAAATTCAAGTAGCGCTAAAGTGGCATCCATTGGGCCGACAACTTCGGAGGAATTGCGAATATTCGGCGTTAGCGTGGATGTGACGGCCAGAGAGCACACCGTCGACGGATTGTTAGCTGCGATAGAGGAGGCCTGCAGGTGATAAACATCTCAAAATTATATTGCGGGCTTTCAGGTGAGTCCGACCATCTAAGATATTCCGCGGATAATTCCTTTGGTCCGGTAGTTGTCTATAATTGTACGGCCCGGTGCAATTTGAACTGCTTGCATTGCTACAGTGCCTCAGGGTCGGCCAGTCGTAATGATGAATTGACTACAGCCCAGGCCAAGCGAATGCTCCGGCAGCTTTTGGAGGTGCACTGTCCCGTAGTGTTATTTAGCGGCGGCGAGCCAATGTTGCGAGATGATTTATTTGGACTATTGACCGAGGCAAAGCGGTTAGGCCTGCGAACCGTGATTTCAAGCAATGGGACACTTATTGACATCTCGGCTGCGAAAAAGCTTGCCGAAGCCGGCGTAAGTTACGTGGGCATTTCCATTGATGGAGACCAAGAGTTTCACGATAGTTTCAGGCGTACGCGTGGCTGTTTCAAGGCAGCAATCAGAGGCATTGAAAACTGCATAACGGCGGGCATAAAAACGGGACTGCGCTTTACGATAACCAGAGCGAACGCAGAGCAGGTGCCGGCTATTTTCGATATTGCGGCTTCCGTTGGCGTGCGGAGGATTTGCTTTTATCATTTGATCCGGGCCGGGAGAGCGAAAACGTTGGAGAACCAAGCCCTAACTGCTGAGCAAACCAGGCGGGTTGTCGATCTGATTATAGAAAGGACGCAGGATTTTGTCGCAAGGGCACTCGTGGACGAAGTGCTCACTGTGGACAATCACGCTGATGGGCCTTATCTTTTGCTCACCATGAAAAGGCAGAATAATCCACGCTACGAGCAGGCCAAAAACCTTTTGCTTGCTAACGGCGGCAACAGGATCGGCGAAAGGATTGTTTGCGTCGCCTGGCACGGCGACGTATATCCGGACCAATTCTGGCGCAATTATTCTCTCGGCAGCGTCAAAGACAAAACACTACAAACTATCTGGCAAAACTCAAGCGATCCGGTGTTAAACAGACTGCGTAACAAGTCGCGTTTTGCTGATGCCAGGTGCCTTAAATGCAGGTGGTTCGCTCTGTGCAAAGGCAACTATAGGTTCCTCGGCGATGAAAAGGATGACCGGTACTGGCTCAATGAGCCAGCCTGTTACCTTACAGATGAAGAAACAGGAAAAGAAGTTCAAAAATGAAAAATAAAAGTGCAAAATGACAAATGAAAATTCAAAAAGTAGACTGCATTTTGGATTTTGAAATGTCATTTTGATATTTGCATTTGTTGGGAGTATGGTATGGTTTTTCCAAAAATCAGAATGCGAAGGCTTCGAAGCAGCGATGCGATGCGAAGGCTCGTGCGTGAAACCGCTTTGAGTATAGACGATTTAGTTTATCCACTATTTGTTAGATATGGTAGCGGCCTGAAAGAGCCGATTAAGTCGATGACCGGCTGTTTCCATTTTTCGCCCGATACGGTCGCCGATGAGGCAGTCGAGGTCGCTTCACTTGGAATACCAGCGGTCCTTCTTTTTGGCTTGCCCAAGAAAAAGGATGACACCGGCTCCGAAGCCTGGGCGGAAGACAGCGTTGTGCAGCGCTCAATAAGAGAAATCAAGAAGCGCGTGCCCGAACTTTTGGTTATTACTGACGTCTGTCTCTGCGCGTACACGTCGCATGGCCACTGCGGCGTGATAAAGGATGGCAAGATTGATAACGATGCCACCTGCGAGCTTTTGGCTAAAGTCGCTTTGTCGCACGCGCAGGCCGGCGCCGATATTGTCGCCCCCTCGGATATGATGGATGGCAGGGTGCGCTATATCCGCGAGGCCCTTGAAGAAAATGGCTTTTATGATGTCGCCATTATGTCATACGCAGCTAAATATGCGTCGGCTTTTTATGGCCCGTTCAGAGATGCCGCCGAATCCGCCCCGGCGTTTGGCGACCGCAAGAATTATCAGATGGACCCGGCAAACGCCGACCAGGGGATGCGTGAGATTGCACTTGATATAGAAGAAGGTGCCGACATCGTTATGGTAAAGCCTGCCCTTTGTTACCTTGATATAATATACCGCGCCAAGCAGCGTTTTGACTGCCCGATAGCCGCCTATAATGTTAGCGGCGAATATATGATGCTGAACTGTGCCGCCGAAAAAGGCCTTTTGGACAAAACCGCCGCAATGCTGGAGATGCTCACCTCGATCAAACGCGCCGGAGCGGACGTAATCATTACGTACTTTGCTAAGCAAGTGGGTGAACCCCGCAATAAACCCGTCCTGAGCCGGGTCGAAGGATTGCGGGGCTAAATATTATGCCAAAGACTCTTGGCTATATGATTACGTGGACCACCTACGGCACCTGGTTGCAGAGCGACGAACGCGGCTTCGTCAATAACGAGGAGATTTGTCTGGCAGTAACCCAGGCAGACTTTATCTGGGGCTGCTAATTGACTGCAGGCCGCCTGAGAGGTAATATATCATGGTGAATGGGTAGGCACGAAAAACTTTTGGCGAAGGTGTTGCAGGGCACGTCCGATGCTAATATTTCTTTTCCTGGGTTGTGCCGGTTGTTGAAGGTTTTTGGCTTTGTCCAGAGGATACGCGGCAGCCATCATATCTTCACAAAAGATGGCGTTGAGGAAATACTCAATCTACAGTCAAAGGGTTCAAAGGCAAAGGCTTATCAAGTTAAGCAAGTTCGCAACATTGTACTTCGGTATAAGCTGACGCTGGAGCAAGAGAAATGACTGCTAAATATGAAATAATCATCTATTGGAGCCAGGAGGATAATGCTTTCATCGCCGAGGTCCCCGAATTACCCGGCTGCATGGCGGATGGAAAGACACAGCGAGAGGTGCTTTCAAATGCTGAAGTGGTCATCCGTGAGTGGATTGATACCGCAAAGGAATTGGGCCGGCCCATCCCCCAGCCTAAAGGTAGGTTAATGTACGCCTGATGAACGGCAAGGCGTTCGACAATCGCTATCGCTTCGATCAGTGAACCTTGCAGAACAGGATCAATTGCGTAAAATCCCACGACAACGGGTGAAGAAATATTTAGCGCATCAATTCTATTGAGGGATTAATCCTGAAACCGCCGAACAATTTCGGGGGCTAAATATTATGAAGCGTGAACAAGAAAAGACGCGACTTATCGCTTTCGAAGTGACCCGGCGATGCAGATTCTTCTGCAAGCACTGCCGGGCGGATGCAGGCAGCGTCAACGAGGAACTGACCACCCAGCAGTGTAAGAAGATTCTTAGCTGCGTAGCGCGCTATAGCAAGTGCTTAATAATTCTGACCGGCGGTGAGCCGATGGAACGCAGCGATATCTACAAGCTCATTGAGCACGGGCGAAAGTCTGGCCACCGGATGGTGATGGCCAGTTGCGGGTATCTAATCAATCAGGAATCAATCGCCAGGCTAAAAGAAGCCGGTGTTTTGGCTCTTTCTTTCTCGCTTGACGGCGCCTCAGCCGAGACACACGATAAATTCAGACAGGCTAAAGGTGCCTTCGACGCGGTGATTCGAGCCGCTGAAATTGCCCGGACGGCAGGGGTGCGGTTTCAAATCAATACGACCCTGTGCAAAATCAACATGGACGAAGTGGCTGGAATAATTGAACTGGCAAAAAGGCTCGGCGCCTACTGCTTCAATCCCTTTATTCTTGTGCCGACCGGCCGGGGCAAAAATATGGCTGATGAAATTCTCGACCCGCTGCGATACGAGGTTCTGCTGAATGAATTGCTTCGGTTGAAGCTCGAATCGCAAATCGAAGTCAGGGTAACATGCGGGCCTCAGTTTGCCCGGATATGCGAACAGGCCAGGGCCAAACGCCTGATCAATGGTGTCAACGGCTGTATGGGCGGCAGAGGCTTTGGATTTATTAGCTATCGTGGAGACGTGCAAACCTGCGGATTCCTCGACATATCGGCGGGCAACCTGGTGGAAAATGGCTACAACTTCAAGAAAATCTGGCTTGAGTCTGCGTTACTGAACGAAGTCCGCGACTTGTCGGGCTACACCGGCAAATGCCGAACCTGCGAATATGCTGCTATTTGCGGCGGCTGCCGGGCGAGGGCCTACGCCGTAAGCGGCGATTATTTAGCTTCCGATCCCCTTTGCAGTTACAAGGGCAAGGGAGACAAAGATTGAGACTGGGTTTGACGAAGCTCCAGAAAAAGCTGTGCAATGTCCTTCAGGAAGGCTTGCCAATTTGCTGGCGGCCTTTTGCGGAAATAGCGACGGTTTTGCGAAGCGACGAAAGTGAAGTCCTGCGGCAGACAAGTCGGCTGAAAGAGCTGGGAGTCATTCGGCGGATTTGTGCCCTTATAAATTATCGCGCTCTTGGCGTGACCAGCACTCTGGTTGCTGCACATATCGCGGAGGAAAAGCTGCTGGAAGTCGCTGCGGTAATCAACTCGCTGGCAAATGTCTCTCATAACTACCAAAGAAATCACTATTACAACTTGTGGTTCACCTTGCGGGCACAAACTGCTGCGCAGATTGAAGCCACGCTGGCAGGACTTTCCGGGCGTTTCGGCGTCGATTTCCATAGTTTGAAGGTCAAGCGGGCTTTTAAGCTCGATGTTCGTTTTGACGCCCAGAGCCAGGGGCGAGAGCTACTGCAGGGTTCTCAGAGAATCCCCAACGCCCCGCCCTTCGACTTCGCTCAGGGCGAGCCTGTCGAAATAAATGAAAATCAAAAGAAAGTAATCTCCGGCATCGAGGATGATCTGGAATTGACTACGGAACCCTTTGGTTTTCTTAGCGGCGGAGACCTGCAAAAAGAAGATGTTTTGAGAATTATAACCGCGCTTATGGATAAGGGCGTGATTCGTCGTATAGCGGCGGTTGTGGACCACCGTAGGCTCGGCTTTGTCGCCAACGTTTTGTTTGCCGGCGAAGTCCCACAGGATAGAATTGTCCAGGTTGGCCAAAGGCTGGCCCGTTTGCCGATAGTAAGTCACTGCTACGAGCGGCAGAGTTTCGAGGGTTGGCCCTACAATTTATTTGCGATGATGCACGGCCAAAATATGGAGCAGATTGAAAACGCGATAAACAAATTCACGCAAGCCGAGGCAATATACTCATTTCAGCTTTTGCCTACGGAAGCGGAACTGAAAAAGCAGCCCGTAAAACATAAATTTGATTAGCAAGAAAGACGGTTGGACGGAAAGACGGTCGCACGCATGGCAGGACCGTCTAACCGTCAAACCCTCTAATCCTCAAACCGTCTAACCGTCAAACCTACTCAGGTCTCGGACAATCCCCGGGAAGAGCCGCATCTTTCTTTTTCCAGTTCGCCACGAGTCTGGCCAAATCGCCGGTAAATACGCGGAACTTGTTTATGCCGCCCGAATCCTTGTGGTCGATGTCTGCACAGGGGTTAAGAGTGGCGTCACCAGCTTTCTTCCTCCAGTTGGCCACAATCAGACTCAAGTCACCGGTGAAAACACGGAACTTGTTTATGCCGCCCGAATCTACGCCGTCGGCGTCACCATCGCACTGATAGCCACTGCCATACGGCGGCTCGCACCAGCAATTGGGCTTTCCCAGAGCGAGCCAATCTGCGTAGGTCGAATACGTGCACGGGAAGCACCCCGGCTCAGTAAACAGCATAAACGACATATCCTCACTGACGCCGGTCTGGTCATGCAATTCCTGCCATTTCCAGACGTCTGTCGCGCCGGTGGTATCCAGATACCCCGCGACGGCATCGTCATTCCTGACGATATTTGGCGGTACGGTCGGATCGTTCACTTGCCAATCCACACGTGGATGGTTCGTCCAGCCCCACGGATGCAGAGGCGTTTTGTCGCCCGCATACACCGCTACCACGCTGAACCAGTAGATGTTGCTAAGGTCTTTCTGGCAGAACCATTTGTCTCTGGGCAGGCGCACCGAGTAGCGGAATACCGGCTCATATCCGGGCGTCTGACCAGGCTCTACGGCTTCGGGCTTCTTATCGTAACCCACCAGCACCTCGTCGTAATTCTCTGCTTTGTACTCCCATATTTTTTCGCCTGGACGGCTGAACGGAGCGTTAGCTGCCGGCCGCACATCGGTCCAGATCGACAGCAGGAAGTAATCGGGCTTTAGCGGCGCGGCCATCAGCGGACAGTCGCACGCCTTGTACCTGTAGCCGATGTACGAACCCCACCAGACGGCTGCCGTTATAGGTGTTATTTGCTCGCACGGCCAATCGTCAGCCACCAGACGGCGAATGATTGGCGTACCCTGGGTATCTTCCATAGCTGTGGACTGCTCATCTTGGTAGTGCGTCCAGTCGCGGATACCGGTAAATGCCTGCTCCCACTTGATGTAGCTCGGATCGGTATCCAGTTCAAAGGCCATGTCAAAGCTCTGCTGCTGCCCACACAGTGCAGCCTCGATCGGCGTAAAGATAAGTGGCAAGTCGTTCACATAGCCCAGCGGAAGGTCGCCTTCGACCACGAACTTTACGGCGTCGTCCATCCAGTGCTGCGGCCGCGTCTTCCATCCCCACTGCTGGAACGGAATCGTAACCGGCGGATAAATGGCGGTGATGCTGATCCAGAAGACGTCGTCGCCTGTGGCCGAATCGATATACTTCTGCTGCCAGAAGTACTCCTGCGGCTCAAACTTGATGTAGTACCGGAAACAGGTGTCAGATTTGTTCTGCGGGAATTGGTCAAAACCTGCTCGTTCTTCCTGCACGCGCTGCGCGGGCACGTCAACTCGCCACAGCAACTTTTTCGGGTAGCTATGGCCGGGCTTAGCCAGAGGATTAGCAGGAACATTCGACCAGAACCCGATTCGCCAGGCGACCGGTTTGACTGCTGGCGACTCAGTGCCATCCCAGCCTTGATATGAACCCCACCAGTGAACCGATGTCACCGGCATACTGCCCAGGCAGCGGAAGTCGTCTGCTGCTATATTCCAGACAGTCGGAAGTACCGCCGTGGTGGAGCTGGGCCGGATGGCAAAGGATAGTTCGTCCCAGCCGCAATAGATCGGCGTTTTGGCTCTGGGGTCAATCTCTATCGGCGGCTGAGACCACTTCAGGTGCTCGGCAACCGGTGGAGGCGGCGGAGCCTCTTCTCTGCCGGTAATTACAAACGCCATATCAATTGAATCCTTCTCCAGGCCGTAGTATGGATGCCCAAGCGGATAGCGCAGCTCTTTCCAGAGCCGCGGCAATTCGCTGCCGACATCCCAGACCGCGTCGTCCATATAGTGCTCAGGCCACTGGCGTGTCTTCCAGCCGAACTGGCCGTTTTCGGTATCTACCTGGACGTCCAGCCAGTAGATCAGCGGACTGTCGGGCGAGCCTTTCTGCTGGAATGCATCGGCGGAGCCGATATAGATGTCAATTTGCCAAACTTCTCTATCGCCACCTCGGATGAGTTCACCCGTAACAGGGTCCCACCACCATTCGCCGGGGTCGGGCAATTTGTAGTAGAGCGTTTCGGTGAACTCGCTTGGGCCGAAATCTTTTGCCCATAACACCTGCTGGTCGGGCTGCGAGAATCGGTTTTGAGGATCCGACCCGCCGGTGCCTGCCGGATCGTCGGCGTGGATGCTCAGGTGTATCCGTTTAATTAGACCTTTTCTGTCGTACTTCCAGGAGCCCCACAGATGCACATCGGTGACCTTCTTGTAGCTTGTGCACTTGAAATCATCCGCCAGCGTCCGTAGTTTGCCATCGCTCGTGTCAACGCGGATGTTTATGCCGTTCCTGGTCAGGTCAGGCCATTGCGGCCACTCGATGTCTGGCGGCGGCGCCTTGATTTCCACCCGGTAGTCTTCGACTTCGCCGTCAGCGGCCTCGCCGGCTGGCCCCAATCCGCCGGCGCTACTGATGCGGAATCGGGCAAAAGTCCCATCTATCGCGGCGTCAGCAGGCACCGGGACGTTGATGATGTGCGGCCCGTTAGGCAGGACGCCGTTATAAACGCGTTCGCTTATCCGCCAGATTCCATCTTCATCAAAATCAATCCACCCTTGTACCGAACCGCCGCCGCCATTTACGTGTACGGTCAAGGCAGCGGTATGGCCCTGAATCAAAGGCGGGATCTCAACCCCGTCCTCGTCATCAATGCCGCTGTTGTCATCGCCGGAGGCGCGCAGATCAGGCTGACCATCAGGTTCTGCGTCAGGTTTACCGGCCGCATCCAGCCACGGACCGCCAATAATGTGCCGGGCGCCGTTGCTGGCGAGCAGCGTTGGATACTTTGGATCCGGTGCATCGCCGAAGTCGTATTGCGGCACCCCCAGGGCCTCGGGCGCAAAGTAGTAATCTTCTGTCTCGCCATAGTCATATCCGGCTGCAGGGCCATCGCCGCCGGCGCGAGCAGCAGAAGTAACCATACCCCATTGCCGCTCGGAAAGTGTTATCCGCATCCAGATGGGATTTTCTGCGGTTGTCCCTGGCGGATGCCAGCACATAAACTCAGGTGTGGTGACATCGTATGTCCCTGATGTTACGAATTGCAGCAATTGATTCTGTACCGCGCACTCCGGAACCAGTGTACCGTCTGGACATGTAAGGACATCGTCCCAGTCGCCGTCGCGGTTCCAGTCCAACCACACGTTCACGTACAAGGGCGGTGGTTCAATAAGCAGCGGCACAACTGTAACTTTGTACTTGAATCTCGTCTGCTGACAGTGCGGCAGAACCAAAGGCACCTGGACGCCATCGTCGGCTTTATCAAGGTCAGGGCTATCGGTGGGTGGCGCAATGTTGTTTATGCCATCTTCGTCGGGCCCAATATCTGCCTCATTTTCCAGGCTGACAGCATCACCCAGATATGCAACCGCTCTGGGCTGTAGGTGAATTGGGCCGTGAGATGGAGAGCCGGCTCCATAAACGGTCGGGTAATCCGCCTTCACGCCGAGTGGCCCGCCCTTGGGATATGCGGTCATCGGCACGCCGAAGCTGTTTGTACTATCCGGTGCGTCGCCCAGGTCGTGCTCGGCTTTTGCCTCTTCGCCGCCGGTAATGACGAACGCCAGGTCAAGGGTTTCGCCCTTATAGGCGTGTCCATCGGGGTACGTCATCGGCAGCCAGCCGAGTCCTGCGCTGTGTAGATAAACCGCGTCGTCATTCCAGCGAAGCTTACGGGTAGTTGTCTTCCAGCCGAAGGTGTAGCCGGCACTGGCGGGGGCTATATCTTTGATTGCCAGCCAATAGACCTTGCCCTCTTGCTGCACGAAAGGCTCGATGTCGATACAGAAATTGTACTGATAGGCCTTTTTGTGGTTGTTCGGCTGGTAGAGTTTCGTTGCCGGGTCGTACCAACCCTCCGGACCTTCATGTACTTGACGCACGGTGTACTCGCCTGGCCCGAACGTTCGGCTCCAGAGAACCTCTCCTGGCGTGCTCCACGGCTTAGCCGTAGTGGCGGGAATGTCCGCGTGAATGGCGATCTTAAAGGCCAAACTGCCCGGCCCGCCTGCCGGCAGAATGTCATCGGCAAAGGAGCCCCAGAAGTGGATGTCTTTGATTGGGCCGGTCGCGGTGCACTTAAAGTCGTCTGCTAAGGTCGCCCAGAACATATCCACATCTACGCCCTTGTCGCTCAGATCGGGCGGTTGTGGCCAGTGCATCTTGTGCGGATCGCCCGCGTTCCAGTCACATTCGGGCACGACCTGGCCGGTAATTACAAACGCTAAGTCCAGTGACTTTTCCGTCTGTGGGTCGCGCAGCTCTCTCCAGTGCCATATGCCTGTCGGGGCACCCCAGTAGACCGCATCGTCCTCGAAGTGGTCAAGTGACGTTTTCCAGCCGATGTGCGTCCCGACCGGGTCACGGATAGTAATCGAAAGAACCAGCCAGTAAATTTGCCCGGCCTCCTGAGTAAACGGGTCGGTAATGTTACAAATGTTACACTGGTAGATATCCTTATGGTCGTTTGGTCTCCACGTGTGGTACCCCATTATCCATCCCTGGATGTTGATTCTCCAGTTCATAAATCCCTGGTTGCCGGTTGCCCAGTGACGCAGATTTAGTTCGTCCGGGCCGAAGACTCCTTCCCATAGAAGATGGCCTGGTGTGCTATAGCCGTAACCGTTAGCGGGACTGTTGGAACGGATCTGGGCGTGGATACGGTCGATTATTCCTACGTTATCGCGTTGCCAGGAGTACCAGAAGTGAATGTCGGTGACCGGGCCGGTTTCTGAGCACTTCCAGTCGTCGGCCAGGATGCCCTCTATCACATCCACATCCCAGCCCTGCAAGTCTGGCAGTTGCGGGAAGTGCATCTTGTGCGGGTCGCCAGAGTTCCACTCACACTCGCCCGGTGGCAGACAGTTCACGGTGCTGCAATCGGTTCCGGAACCTTGCGGGACACCGCCTTTCTCCCGGCAGGCAGTGGGCGTCAGATCCTGGCAGGTGCCATCCGCCAGGCAACATGCCTCCGTGGGCTCGGGGCAGACAACTGTGTTGCAACTTGTGCCCGGCCCCTGCGGTGTCCCACCTTTGGCCCTGCAGTCGTTTGCGGTTGCATCGATACACGTGCCGTCAGGCAGACAGCAGGCCTGCAGCGGCTGCGGGCAGAGAACGGTGTTGCAATTTGTGCCCGGTCCCTGCGGCGTACCTCCACGCTGTCGACAGGTTGCTGGGTCCGTGTCTACGCAAGTGCCGTCCGGCAGGCAACAGGCCTCGGTCGGCTGGGGCTGCGCGCCACAGCGACATTCGTAATCAAAGCTTCCGTCGGGGTTGTCGGTTTTATACAGTTCGCACTGCTGGCCCGCTGGGCAGCCTCCTGTACAATGAACAGAACCCGAAGAACTGATGGCAACATGACATAGATTAGGGCTTTGACAGGCACACGACAGAACTGTATAGGTAGGTGGGGCACCGGGGGTGTAACGTACGCGAATCTTCGTGGGCACACACTGATCGCCGGTGTTGGGACAGCTAACCTGCAAGCAGGCTTGTCCGTCGGCCCTCGGCGCACACTGGACCGGCTGCTGCTCGCAGGCATCGTCAATTTTATTGTTGTTCTTATCGCCGAGGCATTTGGTGTCTGGGCCTTGGGGATTGCCACCTGCGGACTTGCACCTGTCCGGTGTCGTCTCGGTACACTTGCCGTCGCGGAAGCAGCAGGCTTCGGTTTGCTGCTGCAGAAGCATGATATCGCTCGCTGTTCTGGGCATGGATTCGTGCTTGATCCAGCCGTCGGTGATTACGAAGTTCTCGCCCTGCACGTCGATAGACAACCATTGCGGATTGTACTGGCGGATTTCGTAGCTGTCCTCGACACGGATAGGTTTGGCGCCGGCTGGAAGATAGCCCTGGAAGGCTACGTGGCGCTGGATGTATGTGCCTTCTGGTGCGACGCCTGGCAGTGGGGGTGTCCTGCTGCCCAACGCCGACCATTCCGCCGTCGACCAGCTATAGGCGATTTTTATGCGACACGGCAGTGCCGAGTCCAGCGGCTCCACCGATACTCGCAAGGCAATCACAGCCTTACGCCCCGGATCAAAGGGCGCGTTGTTAAACCACTGGCTGTGCCAGCCGCTTGGATACAAATACCATTGACCGGCGTTGTAACCGCTGCCATCGCCGCTGAGAAACTCGCTATGCGGTCCAACTGCCACGACAAAACTGTCTTCGCTTGCTTGGGCTGAAATACCTGCCAGCAGAAACACTGCAAGTAGTATCAGCACACGGCTCGGTTCTGGTTTTAGCGATGTCATAGCCAACACTCTCCTAAAAGCACTCCTTCTGAAGTAGATAATGATTGCCGTTTACCGTTTTTTCTGCGGCAGCGGCCGCAAATACCCCCGAATGTTTTTGTCGGGGGCGTACGTTCTATATGCGCAGCCCGGCCACAAAACCTATTTTCGGACCCGAAAACCGAGAGACCGGACGATAAGACACCGTTAACTCTCCTCGCCACGTCGACGATCAGGATTGAACCTAAAGTATACTGCTGCAGGGCGCGAAGTCAAGCTAAAAATTTATAGGACGTGCATAAAAACGTTGAGATTGTATGCCCGTACACATACGGTAACTTCTGCCGCAGAAATGAGATATGTCACTGAGGCTACTATATTTGACGTAAACATTCGGTGAACCCATTACGCGATCTGGTCAGACCGGCTTGCAGAATTCTCGGCGGAAGTGTTTATCAGTAGAATACAGGAAGACGTCCTTGACTGGCAGCAAGTAGAGGTTTAGCCCGACTTCCGCAGTTGGGGCCAAAATCACAGAAATGTTGAATTCTGTTGTGGGATGTAGTTTTCACAGCAACTCTCAGGCTACCAGGTTATCAGTTGCCTGGTTGCCTGTAACCCTGGTCCCCTGCAACCAAGCGGCCGGATACACCCTATCTGATGAAGCCGGCACAAACCGCCCCCATACCCCAATACACACCACCACGATTTTGCGGCTATCAGCCGGACCCAAAACATAGTCTCGAATCCATTAGGCGGGATAAACGAGAGAGTATTTGAACAAAAAGCTCCTTGAATGGTTAACCACCGGCCAAATGAATCACAATCCTTCGCACAGAGTGTACAACCCTTGCTCGGATCTTCAGCAGTTTCAGACGAATCGTCCCTACCGCAGCATTGGCCAGCCGCGTGGCCGAGCCGAGAGATACTTCATGGTCTATCTGAAAGACACCGCCCAACCGGTTAAGAGGAATGACCTGGTTCCCGTCAGGCTGATTGAAAATAGCAAAAATAGCGTAATTGGCGAAGTTCTTGCTGAAGTAAATCCGCACCTTTGACTTGGTCCTTCCACCGCCCAGCAGATAGCGGTTTTCAGCATCAAAAATGGGGCATGAGTATCGCGTATCGGTGATCGATTTTGGACACCTGGTTTTTAAGACTTTTCTGTAAAATTTTTATAACTTGTTACGCAAGAAGAACATAAGTGCAGATGAGAAAAAGTTCAAAAATAAGCAAAAATGCGCAGAAATGGACAGAAATGCGCAGGTTTTGAGCAAAAACGATCAAGAAATGCGCACTTTTTAACACGTCTACAAAATCGTATTTGACTTTTGCCGGGCACTTTCATTTGTGGCACGCAACTTGCTGAAGCACGGACAAACACTGATTGAAACACTGGCAGACACAGACCTAAACACGGACTCGCACACCGACAGACACGGACTGAAATTGTGACTCTGGGATCTTATTGCATTTCGCCGCAGCGGATTTCGCGTTATCAACACATAGAATAAATTTGGCGCATTTTTCCTCTTGACAAATGGCTTGATTTGCGCAAGTCTGAGAAACTCAGGGGGAACAGATAGCAGAAAAATGGTGTCATTGTGTCCGGGGAAAAATAGGATAACTATGAGCAAGACCAGATAAGGAAAGGGAGCGAGGACAACCACTGGGTTTGGGACGCAAGCATACCTTGTAGTTGGTAACTCTCGCAGACGAATCCAATATCTATGAGAGAATCCGAAATTCAAAGCCTAATAAAAGCGAAAACAGGTCGGCATTCTTAGTATGCGGAGGTCAATATGAAAGACTTACTGGAAGTAGAAAACTTTGGTGCTATTGACGCGGATAACGATGATATCCTGTTTGATTGTTTTCAAGACCACGAGGCGTTTACAGAATTACTGGCCTTCAAGAAGTTTCTAATCGTCGGAAGGAAAGGCAGTGGTAAAACTGCTATCTTTAAGAAGCTGCTCGCCACAAGAGAGGCTGACTTTTTCTCTTTCGGCCATACGTTCTCTGACTATCCCTGGCACTATCACGACAGACAAGCCAGGATTGGGATTCCAGGCTACGATAAGTACACTCACAGTTGGAAATATTTGATTTTGTTGACTCTCTCGAAGATCATCCTCAACCAGGACCATTCGTTACCACACAAGAATGAATCGATGAACCACATGCTTAAAATAGAGCGGTTTATCATCGATACGTACGGAACAAGGGACCCTGACGTTACGCAGGTTTTCACTCCATCGAAAACATTAAAGCTAAAACCCACATTTGAAATCGACTGGAAGATACTCAAGGCGGGAATATCCCCGGAAAACGTACCTATGGAATACTTGCCAACAATAGTCCAAGAAGTCAATTTGAACCTCTCAAAATATGTTTTGGGTTGTTTAAATCCAGAACATAAGTATTATATTTGCTTCGACCAGCTTGATCTTGGGTTTGATCCTCAAAACGCTGAGTATTCGAACAGGCTGATTGGGCTGTTGCTCGCGTCCCGAGACATGAATATAGAAGCGAAAAATCAAGGTAAGAAATTGTTTGTTTCGGTATTTCTCAGAGACGATATCTATGACAGTTTGCACTTTGAGGACAAAAACAAGATTACAGAGAACTATCTCTCCATGATAGAGTGGGATACCCCGAGGACACAAAAAACCTTGAAGGCCTTAATGGAAAAGAGGTTTCGGAAAGTCCTGAGAGACGATGACTCGGAAGTAATAAGATGGGAGGACGTCTTTGACGAGACGAAAGAAATGACCGGCCATCAAAAGAAATACCAGCACATAATTGACCGAACTTACTTGCGCCCAAGGGACATTATACAGTTCTGCAACAAGATCCTTATCCAATATAAATCCAGAAGAAACGAAGAAGTTAAGGCCTGCACCAATCTCAAGTTCGACAATATTGACATTAACAGCGCCAAAGCTGAATACAGCAACTACTTTCTCAATGAACTCGATGACGAGATCCACAAACATGTGCCTAAATACCAGGACTACTTGGAAATATTTAAAACAATAGGAGTACTACAATTCAGCAGAAGCGATTTTCTGGAGGCATCCAAGTCCAAAACGACTCTATTCTCAGACATTAACCCTACTGATATCCTAAGAAAATTGTTTGAGTTCTCAGTGATAGGATTTTACAGAGCTGGTGGCAAAGGCTACGGGGGGTCAGAGTACGTATACAAATATAAGGAACCAAGAGCACAATTCGATGAAAATGCTCAGACCTTCAGATTACATCTAGGATTGATGGACGTTTTGGGTCTCAAGAAGTGGTCCAAACAGTAGTGTTACTTCTGATTGGCAGGACAACTTCTTACTATTGAGCAGTCATATTTCGACGAAAATGAGTGAACGGGCGTTCCGCAATTCTACCGGAATTCTATTTCACGGCCGAAACCGAGCGAGGGTGCGTAAGGCACCACGCGCGCCCGCCTCTATGAGCCGTGAGAATAACACTGCCGGCTCTTTTCGGTATTGTCCGAAATGTGGGGCGAGGGCGCTGGAGCTGTGCCTGCCGGGAATGATTCAGTTCGGTAGGGTAGGCTCCGCCTACCATCGTAGGGACGGTGTGCAGAGCACACCCTACGGATTCGGCGAGTGACAAGAAGACAGGCCGTGCTTTTCGAAATAGCGCTGGTGGTATTCTTCGGCACGGTAAAACCTTGAGGCGGGTGTAATTTCCGTCACGATTGGCTTATCAAATCGGCCGGACTCCTGGAGCTTACGCATTGAGGTCTGGGCGGCGGTCTGCTGGTCTTTATTGTGATAAAAAATTGCCGCGCGTGATTCTACAATGGGCGATACAGGATTCGGACCTGTGACCTCACGGGTGTGATCCGTGCGCTCTAGCCAACTGAGCTAATCGCCCGATACGATGCTCGATGTAATTTTCAATTTTCAATCGCCAATTGTCAATCGTCAATTGTCAATTTTGTCTGCCGGCTGTTAAGCTGGTTCCGTTGCCAGGAGATTGATACGTCCGAGTTTGACGCCCTTTAGACTTAATATGTTTTCGGCCATCCTGTTGATCTGGCTAACCCGGCCTCGAAGCACAACAACTTCCAGACAATCGCGCTCATCCAGATGAACGTGCAAAGAGGAAATCACCTGCAAAAGATGCGAGGGACGCCGCCTGGCCGGAACACAATGTTGCAGGTCTATCAGCCTGTCCGATAGCTTTGTCGCGTGATGGTCGTAAACCATAAATACCGCGGCGACGGCTTTGGTTTTCGGGTCACTCAGACGCCGCTGGCTCAACTGCTGGCGTATCAAATTGCGGATGGCTTCAGAGCGGCTCTGATAGCCCTGCTTGGAAATGAGCTCGTCAAACATCAAAAGCAGATTCTTATCCAGCGACACACCTATTCGTTCAAGTTGACCCATCGCTTTTCCCTCGATAAGGCACGGTCTCACTCTTTGCTGGTTACGTATATTACCTGCTCGGCAAATAAGTTTGGCGCGAATCGTACCGGACTAAGGCTGATCTTAATCAACGGGATTTTCTTTTCTACTCTCACGCCCAGCCTTTTGCAAAATCCATCAAAATCTTTTATTGACAGGCAGTGTATGTTCGGCGAATCATGCCAATCGAAAGGCAGTTGCCTGGTTATCGGCGCCGCACCGCGGAACAATAATTGTGCCCGGCAGCGCCAATAAGCAAAGTTAGGAAAGCTCACAATCACTTTTTTGCCTACTCGCAGAAGCTCTTTAAGAACCTTTTCGGGATTTTCTATCGTCTGAACTGTTTGTGACAGGATTGCATAATCGAAGCTCTTGTTACCGTAATATCCCAGCCCCTGCTCAACATCCCGCTGAATAATTGGCAGCCGGCGGCAGACGCAATCCAGCACAAGCTCCTGGTCAAGCTCAATGCCCTCGCCCTTTATGTCCCTATCGTGCACAAGATTAGCCAGCAGCTCCCCATCACCGCAGCCGACGTCAAGCACCGTGCTGTTTGGCTCAATGAGAGATTCTATCAGCTCGTAATCCGCACGCGTCCTGTGCGCCTGCTCGAACCTGCTGAGCTTCCGCATACTGCGTGCGTAACATGAGCACGGCTGCTGCTCGCCTGCCGGGCCGTAGGTAGCCTGCAAAAAGCAGCAAATGAACCTGCCCAGCACTTCCGGCTCTAATAGAAACGCATCGTGGCCGTAAGGCGACGCAATGCAGCAGTAACTTACGTCCTTCCTATTCGCGGCAAGGGCTTCAACCATCGCTTTGGATTGCGCGGGCGTAAAAAGCCAGTCGCTGCTGAAACTAACCACCAGGAATCTCGACTTAACGTTGGCAAAAGCTTCGGTTAGCGAGCCATAGTCCTTTTGGAGGTCGAAATAGTCGGCGGCCTTGCTTATGTAAAGGTAACTATTGGCGTCGAATCTTTCGACGAACGTTTGTCCTTTATAGTCCAGATATGTCTCGACGGCGAACTCCGAGTTAAAGTCATAACTATATTGCTCGGCGCTACGCAGCTTCCGCCCGAACTTTTGACGCATACCTTGTTCGGATAGATACGTTATGTGGCCAATCATTCGCGCGATTGCCAGACCTCTATCTGGCCCTTGTTCTCGGCTATGGTATTGTCCAGTCACAAAATTGGCGTCTGCCAGTATCGCATTTCGCCCTACCGCGTCAAATGCTATCGCCTGCGCTCCCAAATGCGCAGTCGTGGCAATTGGCATTGCAGCCTTAACAAAATCCGGGTACTCGATTGCCCACTGTAAAACTTGCATCCCGCCGATTGAGCCGCCAATTACCGCTAAAAGATTCTTTATCGCCAGCCTATCGAGCAGCAGCTTTTGGACCTTAACCATGTCGGCGACGGTTATTATGGGGAAATCCAGCCCGTACGGCTTGCCGGTTACAGGATTTATCGAAGATGGCCCGGTGGTTCCACCGCAGCCGCCCAAAAAGTTCGAGCAGATGACAAAATACTTGTTGGTGTCGATGCCTTTATCAGGCCCGACCATGTTATCCCACCAGCCGGGCTTTCTGTCGTCAGGACTATTGTAGCCGGCAACGTGAGCATTGCCGCTGAGGGCGTGACAAATCAAAACGGCATTGTCCCCGGCTTCGCTAAGCTGGC
This sequence comes from uncultured Pirellulales bacterium, assembly GCA_964567045.1. Lineage (GTDB taxonomy): Bacteria > Planctomycetota > Phycisphaerae > Sedimentisphaerales > Anaerobacaceae > JAFNGF01. Next base: position 36,115 of record CAZMLE010000026.1, read on the forward strand.
CGTAGGTCTCGTAGGCAACATCAATAGGAGCCAATTTCTTGCCGCACTCCAGCTCCAAAGGCTGCTCCGGCTCCACCAGCCGGACCATTTTTGTCTGGATAATGCCAACCGAATTCTCTCCAATCTCTGGCATAAGTATTGACTATTTACTATTTTCAATTGACTCTTTCCCCATTATCAATAGTCAATAGCCAATAATCAATTATATTACCTCCAGCCGGCGAAGAATGGCCTTTGCCCAGCGTGAGCTGCGTAGCTGCGCCAGAATAAACAACAAGACAACCAATACCCAATAACCTGCGAAGCGCAAATAGTGAATGACTACACCAAATATGCCTTCGGGCTTGACCGCACAGGCCTTTGTTAACTCATCGAGGCTGTACATCGCCCCAACAACAATAGGACCAAACAACTTCTGCCAGGGCAGCAAGAGAACGACCATAACCAGCGAGAGGAAAAACGCCCGAACAATATGGTTTATGCCTCCGAGCCTGCCTATTAGCGAGATCTTCAGGCAAAACAGCAGCGTCAGCATGTAAAGCCCAGCCGTCAGCGCAAGCACTCCATTAACAAACCTGATCAACCAGCCCAAATGCTCGAATGTTATGCCAAATAGGGCGCCAGTTTTTTGCGGCGGCTTTTGGACTTCCTGCCCAGCCGATAATTCGTCCTGCGCCGGCTTACCTTGCTCGGCGACCGGCTCGGCTGCGGTTTTGCCAATCTGCTTTATATCTTGAGCTGCCGCGACAGAAAGACTGCCGGTGGTCTGGCCGTTAGGCTTGATGTAGCCCATATTTACCAGCCAAAAAGACGCCTGCTGCAGAAATAAACAAACTGCGATAATTATAAACAAAAAGTTTTTCCAACCTCGCAGTACACCCACAGCTTCGAGGCAGTCGGTAGTCTGAACCAAATTACCTTCCTTTATATGGTTTTCATTCATTGCCAAATCTCCCACCTGTTGTGGATTTTCAATTTTCAATTTTCAATTTACAATAGGATTGCGGTAAGTGCAAGAAATTTATTCAGGGGGAAATTACATTCGAATGAAGCAAAAGGGGGTCAATCGGTCGAAGGCAAAAGCACCTGGCAGGCCTGTATCGCTCTGGCCAGGCCGGCCCTTATAGCAGAAACCCTGCTTAGCTGGAGGGTTGCTAATTTATTCTGTGATGACCGGTAAATCAAAACAAAGCCCAATGATTGACCGAGCTCACCCAGCGGAACGGTAACGGCTGATATCTTGTTCAGCCCAACTAAATTGCCCTGCAGACCCATCGCGAACATATCATCGACAGTGCAAAGTTTATTCGACTTGCAGATTTGCTCCACCAGCTCAGCGGTGAAACAATTTTCCAGGCGATACTTTTCGAGACCGATCGGCTTTTCGCTTTCGAACATGTGCAGCTCAAATCCGCCGTTGGCGGACTGACGGAGAAAGAACGTGACACTCACATCGGCGATTTCATCCCTGATGAGCTTGCTGGCGACATGTAGAAGTCCGCCCAGGTCGGTTATTCCAATGATTGATTCATAGAAATCTGCTGTGAAACTGACGGTATTCAGTTTGTCTATAAAGTCCCGCTGCGCAGCAATGAAGTCATTGCAGAGTATATCTATTTTCTTCGCCTGCTTCTTGCGTTCTTTATTGAGCTTACTTATAAGCAGGCGTAGTCTTCTATGTCGCTGGTGGTCCATTTATCTTTGCTTTTGGCTAATCATGCTTGTCAGGGCACAAATATAGGTTCGGCACGCGCAGCGACGGGCTTTAGCTGTAAACAGCCACTTCAGAACCGCTCTATAAGCAGCCCTATAAATGATCACCTATCAGCTTCGGGGTCTTTGCACCCCCTCCGGAGAAGACACCGAGCCGGTGCCGTCACCATTTGCCGGGATCGATTTGGGCGTGTTTTCGGACCTATTGTCCAGACGTTGAGCGAGTGCTGGTTTGGCTTTGCCGGCACTAAATGAAATGGCGATAAAACCGGGCAATCCGCCTTTGGCGGACCGCTTCGCGGCGGTCCAATTGCGGGGCTGAATAATATCCCCTATCGTTTTCTGTAGATGATGACCTTGCTCATCGAGTCCCTGAAGGCTTTTAGTGGTTTTTCCATTGCCGCAAGAGGCGGGTCGGTGAAAGTGAGGTCTCCACAACTTGCCTTCCACAAATCAAGCAAGGTTATGACGTTAGCCCTTAGCCGGACGCCGCCAATTCTGCCCCGCTTGCATTCCACTATGCCGTATTTGCCCAGCGTTTGCACGACTTTCTGCAGGTAGCCAAGTGAATATTTCAGCGCCTTTGCAATTTCCTTGGCCTGGACAAAGTCGGTGGCTTTCCTGTCTTTAAGGAAAAGAATTGTTTCGACCGACATTCCGAAATCTTGATTGAGTTTCACAATTGCCTCCTTATCAACGTTACGCTACCTCAGCCAAGCGACAGGCGCTTAGCTGTTCTGGCCTATTTATCACTACCGGAACTTTACGTACGCTCGCGGCAAAGTCATCAATCTCCTCGACTTTCTCAAAGCCTACCACCATCGCATCCACGCAGCCCGTGCTGAGCACATAGCGGACCGACTCATCGCGTTTTTCGCCGCTCTGGCCGAACTTGCCCTCGCCGACCAGCTTCATTCCCACCACGGCTTTGCCTTGCTCACGCAGAGCTTTCAGCACTTCTACCACTTTGGGCACTTCCTCAGCGCTCTTTACATCCATCTGCACCGCATAGGGATTGATCCTCGCGTGCACCGAATCGACCCACGGCTCTTTGATACATGCTTGCAGCGCCTCCAGGCCGTGACACGAAACGCCGTGTGCCCGGATCACGCCTTTCTTTTTGAGCTTGGCCAGAGCGTCCATGTGCGTACCGACTTTCTCCGGCCAGGTTGCTGACGATACGCAGTGCAGCAGTATCAGGTCGATGTAATCGGTATTGAGCTCCTTCAGGAATCGCTGCACAACCACGTCGGCATCGGGGCGTTCTTTTTCGGGTATGCCGCCGCCCTGCCACCAGATTTTCGATACTATCGCGTAGTCTTTGCGGGGCATTTTCTTGAGCGCGTCAGCCAGAAACGGGTGCGTTCCGTACAGGTCCGCCGCATCAAACAGTCTGATACCACGTTCATAGCATCCCTTGGCCAGCGCCTCAAACCGTTCCTTGCCCATACGTGTGTGGTTCGACTGCCTGCCGCCGCCCCGCATACCTGTGCCCAGACCGACGCGAGTGACTTTGATCTTGGTTTTTCCCAGCGTCACCCACCCATACGGGTCGTAGACCGCATCTTTGCGCTCCTGGGCAAGGTTGAGTCTACCGCCCAGCAGCACACCGCCCACGCCGGCAATCGACCGGGCTAAGAATTCACGACGTCTCATTTTCATCAATAGGACTCCTTTATCTGACGATACTTCTTGGCAGGTGTGCTCTGCACACCATCGAACCTGTTGACAGAATACCGCTGCCGGCTTAATGATGCAAGCCCTTCGCCAGATTTTTTCTGTGCTTTGCGGCTCATTTGTTAGGCCCTGATTCCCGATCTGGTCTTGCATAATGCCTGCAAAAGGCTATATTTAAGCCGTTATGGCTGAAAATCTACAAAAACGAATCAAGAAGCTGCGAGATGAGATTAGAAAGCACGACTACCTTTATTACGTGCTTAATCAACCCGAAATAAGCGACCGGCAATATGATAAACTGTTCGCAGAACTCAAAGGTCTTGAACAGGCGCATCCAGAACTTATAACGCCTGATTCGCCCACGCAGCGTGTTTCCGGCCGGCCGCTCGAAGGTTTTGCCGCCGTCCGACACACCATCCCTATGCTCAGCATGGACAATACTTACAGCGCCGATGAACTTAGAGCCTTTGACGAAAGGATTCGCAAGCAACTGGGCAGCAAAAATTACGATTATGTTGTCGAGTTAAAGATTGATGGTCTGGCCATAAGTCTTCGGTACGAAAACGGTCGGCTGGTCACTGCTGCTACTCGCGGCGACGGCGAAGTGGGCGACAATGTTACCGCCAACGTGCGGACTATTAGAGCCGTCCCACTTGCGCTTTTGGACGGCGGCAAAATGCCGCGGATACTGGAAGTCCGCGGTGAAGTCTATATGCCTACCAAGTCTTTTATCGAGTTGAATAAACAGCGTGCCCAGACGGGCGAGTCGGTCTTTGCCAATCCCCGAAACGCTGCTGCAGGCTCCTTGAAGCTGCTGGATGCAAGAATCACCGCCGCCAGAAATCTCTCATTCTTTGCATACGCCGCCGGCGAAGTCTCCGAGCCTTTAGCGCAAACGCACTATGAGACTTTGCAGAAGTTCAGACAATTCGGGCTGCCCGTTAACCCTCACAACGCAAAAGCCAGGGACATAGAGCAGGTCATGGATATCTGTTTTTCCTGGAGCGAAAAGCGGCTAACGTTAGATTACAAAACGGATGGAATGGTGATAAAAATCAACCGTTTTAACCAGCGGGACGCCCTCGGCGCAACTGGGCGAGCACCTCGCTGGTGTATTTCCTACAAGTTTGCCGCAGAACGTGCCCAAACCACTATTGAATCAATTGACGTGCAGGTCGGCAAAAGCGGAATTCTAACGCCGGTGGCAAATCTGGTCCCGGTACTGCTGGCAGGGACAACGGTCAAGCGAGCAAGCCTGCACAATTTTGATGAGCTGGCTCGGCTGGATGCTCGATGCGGCGATACTGTGTTGATTGAAAAGGCCGGCGAGATAATCCCGCAGGTTGTGGAGGTAAAAAAAGAGCTTAGGCCCGCCGGGGCCGTGCCTTTCAAAGTGCCGGCTAAATGTCCAAATTGCGGCTCTGCCGTAGCAAAGGATAAAGAAGGCGTTTACATCCGCTGCGTTAATCCGAACTGCATGGGGCAACTGAAGGAACGCCTGCGATATTTTGCCGGTCGAGACCAGATGGATATTGAGCATCTTGGCCCTGCGCTAATCGAGCAGTTAGTCGAGTCGGGCTTGGTGAGAAATTTCGCCGACCTCTACAAATTGCAGAAATCGGACCTGATGGCTCTGGAACGGATGGGCGATAAAAGCGCCGATAACGTGATAGCTGCGATAGAAAAGAGCAAAGCTCGGCCGCTGTGGCGACTCGTCGCTGCTCTGGGTATTCGTCACATCGGCGGGCAATCAGCCGACATTTTGGCAGAACATTTCGGCTCGCTGGCCGCCCTTATGGCTGCCGACATAGAAACACTCCAGACCGTAGAGCAAATCGGGCCTAAAATAGCAGAAAGCGTGTACGAGTATTTTCGCAGCCCAACGAACCGAGCGGTTATTGACCAGCTACTGTCCACAGGCGTAAGGCCTGAGCAGCCAAAAAAGATGCGGCGCGCAGGTAAATTGGCAGGAAAAACCATCGTTGTTACCGGCACGCTGGAAAAGTTCACACGCCCACAAGTCGAGCAGGCAATCAAACAAGCCGGCGGAAAGCCGTCATCCAGCGTGAGTAAGAAAACCGACTTTGTATTGGCTGGCAAAGAAGCCGGCAGCAAGCTCGATGGGGCACTGGCATTGGGCGTCCAGATAATAACCGAGAAAGAATTCCTACAGATGGTTGGCACGGACTGACACAGACAGAAACACAGACGGACACAGACAAGAATATGAGCACGAAGCACGTAGATTTGTTGTATAAAGACTTGAGCTACGAAATTCGCGGTGCTGCCATTGAAGTAAGGAAAAACTACGGCTTGGGACATAAGGAGCGGCTGTACCAGCGGGCTTTTGCCGAGGAGCTGAGTCTTCGCAGAATAAAATACGATGCACAGAAACCGATAAAAATATATTCGCCAAAGACTCGAACCGTGATTGGCTCATATTAACCTGACTTCATAGTTGAGGACAAGATAATCGTTGAATTAAAGGCTTTGGAACAGATGCCACGTGATGTGGCGGATCAGCTATACAGTTATCTGCGAAATAGCCGGTATGAGTTAGGATTCCTTATAAATTTTGGCGCGGACGGAGTTGACATAAAGCGAGTTATTTACACCAACGATCGAAAGAAACACGTTCCACCGCAAAATGGAACAACAGCATGCGATCCGTGACCGTCCGTGTTAAAGTCGGTGATAGTCCGTGTACGATCGAGACGAAAACTTCATGCGGATGGCGCTAAGGCTGGCCCGGCGCGGCATCGGCTCGGTTGAGCCCAATCCGGCAGTTGGTTGTATTATCGTAAAGGAAGGCCGGATTGTCGGCAAAGGCTGGCACAAGAAGTTCGGCGGCCCCCACGCGGAGATAAACGCCCTGCAAAACTGCAAAACGCTCGGCGTCAATCCGCGGGGAGCCACCATGTATGTCGCCCTTGAGCCGTGCTGTCACTACGGAAAGACCCCGCCCTGCACCGAGGCGATAATCGCTGCCGGGATAGCAAAAGTAGTGGCGGCGACGATTGACCCATCGCCGCACGCCAACGGCGCTGGGATGAAGCAATTGCGCGAGGCAGGAATTGAAGCTCGAACAGGGGTCTGTGAAACCGAGGCGCGGCTGCTCAACGCACCGTTTATCAAGTTCGCCGCGACCGGCAAGTGCTGGGTGATACTGAAGTGGGCACAAAGTATCGACGGGAAAGTTGCTTATGCCGCTAAAACTAGCCAGCAGCGATGGATTTCGAATGAGTTGAGCAGAAAAGACGCCCACAAGCTGCGCCGGCGAGTCCAAGGTATACTGGTGGGCATCAATACGGTAATCGCCGATGACCCGCTGCTCACGGCCCGGCCAAGTAGAGGAAAAAGACCAGCCAGAATCGTGCTGGACACACATCTGAGAATTCCGTTGAATTGCCGGTTGCTCGCAACGGCTAAGAAAGAGCCGGTGCTTGTCGTAACCAGTGAAGAAGCGGTTAAGGCAAATTCAGAGATAGCGGATAAAACAGCACAAAAAGGGGCTGAACTATTGACCGTGCCAATTGACCAAGGCCGATGTGACATAAAATCTTTGCTTGATGAATTGAGTAAGCGCGGGGTCGCACAATTACTTGTCGAAGGCGGCCCAACAGTTTTGGCGTCATTTTTGAAACGGCAGCTTGCCGACGAAATCTGCGTTTACATTACTGCGAAGATATTAGGCTCGCAAAGCAGCCTCGCCATCTCCGAGCCCCCGTGTCTTCTGTCGAAGACAGAAACGGGGGCTGAATTAAGTGCAGCAGTCAGCCTACATTACATTGACGTTAAGTGTTTTGGCGACGATATCCGCCTGACCGGCTTGACCGAAGGAGTCCTTCGCCAGATTTCAACTGCCCGGCGCTAAATGCAGAATATATTTGACAAAAAAAAGAAAATACTTGTCTGTGCAGCTAAAAGCCATATAATCGCGTCTGTGCTAATCGGAATTCCGATGCCGGTTTTTAAGGTAGCCTGAAGATTAGAAAGGAAAACAAGAATGAACATTTATGCAGGGAATTTGTCTCGTGACGTAACCGAAGACGATCTGCGCCAGGCGTTTGCGGCCTTTGGCCAGGTCGAATCTGTCACTATCATAAAAGACCGGTTTACCGGCGAACCGAGGGGCTTCGGATTCATTGAGATGCCTTCGAAGGACGAAGCCCAGACTGCGATTAGCCAAATGAATGGCAAGGACTTGAGGGGGCAGGCAATCAAAGTTAGTGAGGCTCAGGCTCGTAGGCAAGACCGTCGAGGAGGTGAGGGTAGGCCAAGACAAGGCGGTGGTGGTAGACGGCGATTCTAAATGCCGAGCAAGCACCATCGGCAATCCAAAAATCAAAGATTAATCCGCCACGCGGATTGGCGGATTAAAAATCAAAATTGCGGAATCCGCCAGCGGCGGATAACTTCCTTAATTTTAGGTTTTGATTTTTGAATTCTTCAGGAGCGGCGGCCTACAAACAGCTTTCTGCCGTTAGGGAGATAACCCTGCCAGGTTTTACTGCCTGGCAGACGCTTTTTTGCGCAGGGAAGCCTTTTGTAGCTTTGCTGGAATGGGTCTAACGCAGGCGTGCGTAATCTCAAGTGGGCGGAAGATTATCCTTGACTTGCAGCTTCGGAGGGGGTATATTCATTATAGGCTATCCAATTCCGTCTCATAATAAGTAGGAGAATGAATCATGAAAAATCCTGCAAGATTCAGCCGCCAGAGGCACGGGGGATTTACGCTGATAGAGCTTCTAGTCGTTATCGCTATCATTGCACTGCTGATGGCGATATTGATGCCGGCACTGCAGCGTGTGAAAAAGCAGGCAAGGGACATTGTGTGTAGACACAACCTGAAGGAGTATGGCCTGGCGGCGAGGATGTACTTAGACGACCATGACGGCCGTTTTCCTTATTCTTTCTCCTGGCTCTGCAAAGATTTTGCTTTCGTCGGGTGTGGATGGCACGATGCAAGCAAGAATCTTGTGTATAACCCGGACCGTGCCGGCGAACTCTGGCCCTATCTGAAGGACAAAAATGTTCACGTGTGTCCGGAATTCTATGTTATTGCCAGAATGATGGGCTGCCCTTCGTGTCGTGGTAGGACAATTCCCATCGAACCTCAATATAGTTACGGTATGAATTCCTACCTCAACGGTGATGCATGGGGTGCGGTGCCCGCACAATTTCGTTCCAGCTATGAGAAAGTTCGCAAGGAATCCCAGGTAGTGAATCCGCAGCGTGTGTTTTTCTTCTCTGAGGAAAATACTTGGGCAATCTCGGGCCTTAGCGGCGCAGGAGTCAATGACAACAATTTACGTTCCACACCTCCCTGTAACACTGATTGCTTCGCTACCTACCACATGCCTCCGAGTGGAGACCTGAATAAGGGTTTTGCCAATGCCGTGTTTGTGGACTCGCATGTCGAACGCGTCTCAGCATACCCGGCCGGTAATACTTTTGTATTAAGCTGGCCCTGTGGAAGCCCAGTGCCCAAGTGGTAAGATTCACGATTGTCAATTGTCTGCCAGCTTTATTATTGCCGTTGTTAAGCATCTGGCCGACAGCGGGAGCGCAGCAAGCATACAACCTTGCCTTTTCGACCTACCTGGGTGGGAGCAATTGGGAGCACGCTCGCGATGTCGCTGCGGATGCGCAGGGCAATGTTTACGTGGTCGGCGGCACGGCTTCTGCGGACTTTCCCACCACGCCTGGCGCTTATCAAAGAGCGCTGCGTACGGGCGGCTCGCAGGCCTTTGGCCCGTGTGATGTGTTCGTGGCCAAATTTAGCCCCGGCGGTGCCCTGATCTGGTCCACTTATATCGGCGGCCCAAATTATGACCGCGCCTATGGGGTAGAGGTAGACGGGCAAGGCTATGTCTACGTGGCCGGCCGCGCAGGCCCAGGCTTCCCGGTGAAAAACGCCTTTCAGCCACATTTTGACGGCGTAGATAACGGCTCATACGGGATGCAAAACGCCTTCGTTCTCAAGCTCACCCCCGACGGCTCAGACCTGGTCTGGTCAAGCTATGTAGGAGTCTCAACATTATGTCGCGACCTGGCGATTGATCCGAATGGGGATGTCTACATTCCCGGCGGACGCTGGAACACGGCGAAAACGCCGCCGGCAGCGTGGTTTGCCAACGCCTACTGCAAAACCCCTCCAGGCGGCAAGTCGGATTGCGGCGCAATCAAAATAAAGGGCGATGGTTCAGGCGTATTGTGGGCTACCTGGCTGGGCGGGTCCGGCGAAGACGAAAGTGCTGCCTCTATTCGTGTTAGCCGTAGCGGCTATGTTTACGTTGGAGGCTCCACATTCTCCACTGATTTTCCCACCACTGTCGGCGCCTGTGATAGAACCTACAATGGCCAGGCTGATTTCTTTGTGGCCTGCCTGACGCCCGACGGCTCTGACCTGGTTTATGGTACTTATCTCGGCGGCCCAGGCAATGAATGGATCAGCACACATAATCTGGCTGTAGACGATTTTGGCAGCGCTTACGTGGCGATCCCCACCGGCTCACCGAGCTACCCCACAACAATAGGGGCGTACCAGAGAACTTTTCGCGGCGGCAATACCGATTGGGCCGTCACCAAGCTGTCGCCGAGCGGCGCTCTTTTAGCCAGCACCTTTATCGGCGGCAGCGCCGGCGAAAATGCCGACGGCGTCTACGTGGACGGATCAGGCAATGTGTTCGTCACGGGCGAGACCAAGTCCACTGATTTTCCGATCACCCCCGATGCTTACCAGTCGAGCAACCGCGGTGGTAGTGAGGCCGTTTTAGTCAGACTCTCCGCAGACTTCAGCAAACTGCTGTATTCCACATACATGGGAGGTGGTGCCAACGACAACGGCCGTTCAGGGTATCTCGGCGCAGACGGCAGCCTCTACTTGACAGGAGCAACGGATGGCTCCGGTTGGCCTGTCAAGAACGCGCTCCCGATCAGGGATGGCCGAGCCATGCAGAGCACGTTTGCCGGCGGAGGGGGAAGCTACGGCAACGGCGATTGTATCCTGGCTAAATTTACTTCCCCCAGCATGATTACAGTAGATCCCCGCATCACTTACCAGACCATCACCGGCTGGGAGGCGGTAACGATAACTGGTCGGATTACCAGGCGAATTCGGTCAGGACACGGATTAACACCGATTAACACGGTAACAAAAAATTAGCAGTCCCGATCGGGGATGGGCGAGCCATTACAAAACGGTGCAATCCGTGTAAATCCGCGTCTAAAAAAACGTGATCGAAAAGGATTCCGCGTCGCGGTAAAGATAGCAACCCAGATTAACACGATTAAGAATTTAGATTACCGGAATTTAATAAAATTGGCGTTTTTTGGTTATTTTTCCGAGGTGATGTTCATTTTTAGGGTAAAACGTGGCTTCGCAGGTCATCTTGTAGAGTTTGGGCAAAATAGGCAAGAAAAAACAGGTTAAAAAAGCATCAAAAATGCACAGGAAATGACAGGAAATGACAGGAAATTTGCAAAAATGCGCGCTTTTTAGCAAAAATTGACAAAAATATAGCATTTTTTACAAATTAACATTTTGTTAAATTGGGAGGTATAGGGAATTATCTGTTTGGGGTTTGGCCACGCATTACACAGCCAGATATTCGCCACGAAAAAGCACAAAAGTTTTTGACGCTGATTTACACAGATTGACACTGTTTTTTATTTGCCACAGACGCCGTCCTGAGCAGAGTCGAAGGAGCGACACAGATAAGCTATGAAACCGGAGCCTCCCGGTTAGGTTATAATACAGGCTCGTT
>CAZMLE010000027.1:0-46502 GCA_964567045.1 uncultured Pirellulales bacterium
TCGTCAGCCGGCTGCTTTGCCAGCCGCACAATATGGCTGAATGTCACCACCCCCCTTATCTAATTACGAGAAAATGTGCGTGCCGCTACGCACGCGGTCTTGGCGCTGTAGCGGCTAGATTTTTTATCCCCCTATCCTATCACTTAGTAAGCCAATCGCTTGCTGAATATCCTTTGACAACTTCGGCCAGGCTGCTATAACTTTTGTCAAGGTTGGATTCTTGGCCAAAATAAGCGCCAAATTTCCCGCCAAGTCGTCTTTTGAGTTTTCCTGTAAGTGTTGCTTTTGCAAGGGTTTGTCTTGATTTAGGAGACGGTTTGCAAAACCGTTATTCGTCGGTTCGAATCCGACCGCCGCCTGTTATCTTTACCGCTAGCTTGCTAGTCGTCCCGATTGTCGCCATTATACCTTGCCAGTGTCTGTTTCGGAAATAGTGAATTTGGCCGGAAAAAGGTCAAAAATTCCTCAAAATACGTAATTTCCACAATAGGCGCGCAGCAAGACTACGGGGATAATTATAAAAGGTAGTCTCTCTCCGGCCGTGGTAGTAGGAGGTTGATAAGCAGAGCAGATATTGATAAGATATAAATTCGTGATGACCAAGCCCGTTCATAAGGCGGAGTATATCAAGCAAGCTTCAGTAGGCTGAGCAAGAATTACCGAACGGAGGTTTAGCTATGCATGCTACTCGTCTTTCAAAGTGCGGCAAATCAATTGCCCGTCATTGGGTCACGGTTCTATTAACTTTCGTCTTAGTGAGTGTAGCGGGCATCTTGTTGGCGTGGTGGAAAGGCAGACCAGTGTACAATGTTGCTGGTGCAATAAGGGTCGCTCCCATCATACCTAACATCCTGGGCGGCGAGGCAGACCGAGGCGCAATATCAAATTATGAGAGTTTTGTATATACACAGGCACGACTTATCACCAGCAACCAGGTAGTTCAATGGGTAGCCGATGCCCTGGCGGACAAGAATTTGTCCTTCTTCCAGAAAGAACCGGCCGGCTTTGTCGCGAAGCTCAAACGCCAACTTAAGGCTGCCGAAGCAAATCGCGAACCGGCCAACGTATTGAAAGACGCAATACAAGATGGAATTATTACCGCCGCACACGCCCGCAGGACGGAGCTGATAGAAGTGACCATGAGGAGCACAAAGCCAGATGAAGCAAAGCAGATCGTGAATGCTTTCATTACCGCCTATATGGCTCTTGAAGGTAGTAGATCTGGTGAACATGAGAACCGAACACTTGCCGCATTAGATGATGAGCGAAAAACGCTTGTCAAAAAACTGGACGATTACCGTACAAAGCTCCGAGATTCGGCACAGCAGTACGGCACCACAGCCTTGGGCGGCCGACAGAACATGGCGACGCAGCGGGTTAATGCCCTACTGGCAGAACTAACTCGAATAGAGGTACGCAGAATCAACTTGGAAGCCCAGGTGCAGTTTCTCCAACAGGCAGAGCAGCAGGCTCTTGCACCAGAGGAGCTGCTGCGAATGCGAAATGACTACATTAACTCCGATCCCTCGATTCAGGCTCTGGCCCAGCGTATCGCCGATATTGAGATAGACTATGTAGTGGCACAGGTGGGCAAATCGGCTGAGGAGACGGTCCTTGAGCACAAGGCAGAGGTATTAGATGCGCTGAATACACATTTAGGCAAACGCAGAGAAGAGGCGGGAAAGGCATTCGACCAGATGGCAGCAGCCAGGCAGACAGAAGCGCATCGGCGGCACTTACTTGTGGCGACGACTGAACTGGAACAAACCAAAGCCCATGAAAAACATCTTCGGGACGTTCTTAACGCCGAAGATACGCAAACCATCCAGCTTGGTCGGACGCAGTTGAACATCGAGGAACTGCAGTTTCAATTAAATTTCGACCAGCAGCAGTACGAAGCGGTCTGCCGACGCATACGTGAACTGGAGATGGAACGGAAGAGTCCTGCAAGGGTGTCAATAGCTTATGAAGCCGAGGTCGTTTCGGTCGAAGATAAGCGAGGCAGGCTTATGATCGTCGCAGTGTTATGTGGACTTTGCGCTAGCATACTGTTGGGCATTGCAAGAGGCCGACTGGCCGACAAGTCTGCTTAAGTATCATGCGCGTGGGCTCACCAGGTTTGAGTTCCACCCGCAAGTGCCTTGATTCCAACAGGTTTTGTGATTTCTCTATTCCTGCCGCCGGCGCCTTCATTTTTTGGCATCATCGGCGTCGGTTTTGTCGCCTGGCTGAGAGGACGCAGGACATTGTGAGTGCCTTTCAGTTGTTCGGCATGGGTATCCTCGCTCATTGATTCTGCGTTCTATCGCTTATATCCGCTGTTCAAGGTCTTCGATCACTTTGTGGTTGGGGAAATGCGTTGTGATATTATTCGCCGCCAGCCGTCTTGATGTCTGGTAGTCTTTTGTTTTCCTATATGAGGTTGACGCCCCTCCGGCTCTTTGATAGAATTCGGCACGCTTTTTCGCAGAAGGCTTTTTTGAAATTAGACACGGATTTATCCGCCAGACGTAAGGCGGATTAACACGGATGCACACTGTTTTGTAATGGCTCGGCCATCCCTGATCGGGACTGCTAATTTTCTTGCCGTGTTAATCGGCGTTAATCCGTGTCGAACAAGCAGGTGGAGTATCTATGCGATTGATTTTAGTTGATAGAGCAGATGAGATCAGGCGGAACTTTTTTCCTCTGGCTCTGAGCCGGCCGCTCTGGGAGCTGCGATGCGGCATAACTTCGCTGGAGGAAAAGTTGGTTGCCAAGCTTGTCCCGAGGTCTCTCGAGGGAATGGGCGCGGGTGATATTGCGTATTTCGTGCCTGATTACATGGCCCCCGCGTCTTCTTGGCGAAGACAAGAGCGGGGGGCACGAACAAAGTACCCCGTCAACGATGTGTCTGCGCTGGCCGGCGATGACCTGATCCTTGTGAATCCGCTGGTCAAGGCAGAAGACTTGCCTGTCCCAGAAGGTAGAAGTGAGGTGGGTCTGGATGAGCAAGGGCGACTGTTTTATGCCCGCATTCTAAAGGACGACCTTAAAGGACTCGCTGCGAATGACATTGACGACTTTGTTGCGTCTGCCAAAACACGTTTGCCAAATGTCACATGCAAGTTTCGCACGTGGGAGTATCTCTGGGACATTGTGCTGGCTAATCCCGACCAGATAACGTCGGACTTTGCAGCGGCAGGAAAATGGGGAATCGAAGGAACGATACAACAGCCTTGCGCAATTCGCGGCGGTAAGAACGACATCTACGTGGCACCGCAGGCAGCGGTGCATCCAATGGTGGTAATCGATGCCGAGAAAGGTCCCGTCTATATCGACCAGGGCGCCCAGATACAACCTTTCAGCCGAATCGAAGGACCCTGCTACATCGGGCAGGAGTCCATCGTATTGGGCGCAAAGTGCCGCGAAGGTAACACGATTGGACCTTTCTGCCGAATCGGCGGCGAGGTCGAGGCATCGGTTATCCAGGGATATTCGAACAAATACCATGATGGGTTCATCGGGCACAGCTATATTGGCGAGTGGGTCAATCTCGGTGCGCTGACAACCAATAGCGACCTGAAGAACGACTATTCAACCGTCTCTATTACGCTGGAAGGGCAAGGGTCTATCGACACCGGATCGACCAAAGTCGGCTCGTTTATCGGAGACCATACCAAGACCTCGATTGGAACGCTGCTCAATACGGGCTGCTATATTGGGGCGATGGCGATAATAATGGCGACGGGTAAGCCCTTGCCGAAGTTCATCCCCTCGTTTGCGTGGTTTGTCGAGGGCGTGGTGACCAAGGGGTTCGGCAGGACCGCGTTATATGAAACGGCAAAGGTAGCGATGAGCCGGCGAGGGCGTGAATGGACTGCGGCTGAGCAAGCGATGTGGGACGCCATTTTCCAGATGACCGCACCCGCGCGAGACGAGGCCATAAAAAGAGGCCGCAAGGCAATGTTCAGGTAACGGGAAAAAGGCAGGAGACAAGTTAATGGCAACGGTAGAAGAACGTGTCAAAGCAATAACCGCCCGAGTGCTGGGGCTGGAGCCGGACGAGATTAAATCGGAGCACAGCTTTACGGAAGATTTGGGAGCGGAGAGCGTGCAATCGATCGAGCTGGTCGCAATGTTTGAGGAGGAATTCGGCATCGAGATGGATGAGGACGCTGCACTGGCGGTGGAGACGGTCGGCGGCGCGGTCGAATTCATTACCCAGGTGTGCCGGCAGCAGGGCGTTGAGCTGGAAGAATAGGTCGCAATGCGCAGAGGAAAGGATTTTTGATGGGCAAGGTAAAGAAGTTGCATCCTCTTGTGGATTCAGAAGTACCGAATTTGCTTGAGCAGATTTTTCCATACAGTCTGCCGCCGCTGATTCGCTTCGACAGGAAGGTCGTCGAGTATATCGACGGTGAGCCGGTGGAATTTGATTTCAGCTCTATAAGGGATAGAGAGCTGTTGATAACCGACACGACTTTTCGGGATGGGCAACAGGCCCGTCCGCCGTACACGGTTGACCAAATGGTGCGGATTTACGATATGCTCTCGCGCCTTGGCGGGCCTAATGGAGTGATAAGGCAGACAGAATTCTTCCTCTATACGAAAAACGACCGTGAGACATTGGACAAGTGTCGGGCGCTCGGCCATAAATATCCTGAATGTACCGGCTGGATACGTGCGGTCAAAGGGGATTTTCGCCTGGTCCAGGAAGCTGGCCTGAAAGAGACGGGCATGCTGACAAGCTGCTCGGACTATCACATCTTCCACAAGTCGAAATTCCGCAGCAGGAAGGAATGCATGGATAAATACTGCGAGGTGGTGGACGCGGCTTTTGAGGCCGGCGTTCGTCCTCGGTGCCATCTGGAGGATCTTACGCGTGCTGATATCGACGGATTTGTCTTGCCGTTTGTTGACCGCCTGATGGAAATGAGCCGGCAGGTGCCCCAGGAGCAGTCTGTCAAGATCAGGCTGTGCGACACAATGGGCTTTGGAATCAGCTATCCTGGCGCCGAGCTGCCGAGGAGTATCCCGAAACTTATTTACAAACTTAATAGGGAATGCGGTGTGCCGGGCGACCGGCTGGAATGGCACGGCCATAATGACTTCCACAAAGTCCACGTCAATGCGGCGACAGCCTGGCTGTATGGCTGTGACGTGGTAAACACGACGATTTTTGGCTTCGGTGAGCGTACCGGCAATCCGCCGCTGGAAGGGGCAATCTTTGAATATATAGCGCTCAAGGGTGATTTGTGCGGGATCGACACGATGGCGGTCAGCGAGCTGGCTGGTTATATGCGCTCCATCGGGCTGCCGATTCCGGACAACTATCCGTTCGCAGGCAGAGCCTTCAACACCACCAGCGCTGGAATCCATGCTAGTGGACTTCGACAAGATGAGCGGATATACAATATTTTTGATACCGAGAGACTGCTCGGCAGGCCCCCGCGCGTTGCAATAACCGACAAAAGCGGCGCCGACGGCGTCGCCCACTGGCTGAATGAGTTCTTTGGTCTAACGGGCGATGAGCGCATCAGCAAGATAAAGGTGCACAAATTGGCTCGCTGGGTAATGGACCAGTATGAACAGCAACGTCGGCTAACCGCTATTAGCGACCAGGAGCTTGAGGCTAAAGCAAAAGAGTTTTATCCTGACTATTGGCAGAAGTACAAGCCCCAAGTGAGCTAAAGTGCCTAAGGTGAGCTAAAGTTGTAATTCATAACTTTAGGCACTTTAGTCACTTCAAACTTTAGGCACTCATAACTAGGGTTTGCCCGGAGTGGGGTCCGCCGGCTGCCAGCTATCGGCCTCATTCCAGGTGGCTGGATGTGCCATCGGGTCAACAATTACCAACGACTCGCCGCCGCCATCGGTAGTCGGATACCACCTATCACTATAGCCAAACCGCATTATCGCCGCCTCCAACGGCCAGGGAAGCTTCAGCACAATGTCCTCGCCGCTGTTACTCAGGCTGCCCGAATACTGCCCGGCAACCCTGACGCCTGAGCCGTACCGCTGTGGCACGGCCATCCTGGCCGTGGCCCACGGGCTGGAAGCCCGTGCCACAGCTAAATCCCCAGCCACTACGACGAATTCGCCGGGAGCAAGCCTTGCCCGCCATACGTCTGGCGGGTAAATCTGCGGGAATGTGAATTCAATGCCCTCAGCGAAACGCACGCCCGTCAGGTCCAGCGTCACATCGCCTACGTTCTGTAGCTCAATAAAGTCATAATTGCTGCCCTGTCCCGCATGATACATTACCTCGGTAACTCTCAGACCATCCAGTAGAGCTACAGCCGAAGCAAGATACTCATCCTGCGAGCTGATGATAGTGCGGGCCAGCTCAGCAGAAATAAGAAAGTCCGAGCTATCCACCGGAGTATTCAGACCGTGAATGGCAAGTATATTAGCTCCCTGCCGCAAGTCGCCGATATGCTCGGAAATATCTACGTCCTCAAAAACCACAGCGGCAGAATCATCGTGGGTCTGGCCGGCGGCGGAATTCCAGCGCGGCGTGCCGGTAAAATTACGCCTGGCTACCTCGGCGCCGTTAAGATAAGCGACAAAACCATCGTCATACCGCACGCTTAGCACCACCCGGCTGAATTGGCCCGGCTCACTATCAACGACAAACGGAATCCGGATATAACAACCGGCATTACGGTTGTACATCTGGGTCTCTACATCCAAAGTGATGTAGCTGTCATAGCCTGAGCTTCTCTCATAGCCCACTCCGCCGGGGCCGCCGCTGCAAATAGCCCAGCTCAGGTCGTTAAAATCGCCGGCGGCCTTCCAGAGATCGCCGATGTCACTGGTCGGCACAAGCACTCTTTTGGCAGCACTCTCAGCAACCAGAGTAGTATTAGCTTTGGTCGAAGCCGGATTGGCAACGCCGGGCGTAGGCACTACAAAGAACTGGAAAGTTGTTGCCCCATCGGGAGCGCGACCTTGCGAGGCATCGGTCGTCTGCGGGCCGTAGAGAATCTTGTCTATCTCCTTTAGCTGACTGTCAAACAAGCCTATCATCCCTCCATCGGCTGACAGACGGAAACCGACATGGCCGGGGTCATTGCTATCGTCGGCGGTCAACACCGCATAGCCTTTGCCGGCGATAAAGTTCAAAGGACCGATCTTATGCTTATCCGGCTGCGTCACCGGATTGTCGGTCAGGTAAAAACCGCTAAGGTCAACCGGCAAGGAGTGTGGATTGAAAAGCTCAATAAAGTCATCCTCAAATAGTACCAGGCCATCGGCAAGCCATTCGTTAATCCTGAGCATTGTCGGGTCGCCGAGCGGCTGAGCAATGTTTGCCTGGCCAAAAGTGGGAATAGTAAGGCGCCACAAACCATCGTAACCAACGCGACCGACAGACAAATCCGGCAGTTGCGGGCCGAACTCGACCGAGTCGATCAGGACGCTGGACTTGTCGGATAGATATAGAGCATCGCCACCGCCATCCAGGGCAAAGCCCAGATGAATACCGGATGTCGCGGTGTTGGAGTCAGCATAAAGGACCAAATACTGGCCTGGGGTCATAATGACGCCGGCGGGAAAGACAAACCTGCGCGGCTCAGCGGCGTTGTCACTGATGCTCATACCGGATAAATTCAGCGAGCTTGGCCCATCGTAGAACAGCTCTACGATGTCGGGGAACGTGCCCTCGTGCTCGACCGCCGAATTGTTGATTGCCAGCACCTCGTTGATGACCAGTCGACGATAAGAAACATCTACCCTCCAGGTACGCGAGGTTTTCGGGCTGCTTTGCCAGACGCCGGCGGAATTTTTGCCCAGCACGTAAACGGTATAAGACTGTCCATTGACAAGGCCTGTCAGCGCGATAGGCTCGCTCACCGGCTGCTCCTGGCTCCAAGGGCCGTTGGGACTGTTGAGGGAGTATTTGTAATGGGTGATGCCTGGCCCGCCGACCGTCAGTGTGGTGCCGGTGCGGTAGGTTACTCCGTCCGGTTCGCCGCAAATAGCTGCTCCGCTGGGAACGTAAGCACCCATATCCAGCCCGCAGGGACCGGCTCCAATCGCTGGCGACATCGGCTTGAGGTGGAAATCCTGCTGCTTATCGACGAAAAGCGGGTCAGCGTCGATATTATCCTGCCCGAAATGGTGCCAGTCGGATGAAATAATCGAGCGGTGAACAGCAAGCTGTGTCGTGGCCACGACGCCACTGAAGATAGTGGCTGTGTCCCAGAAGATGCTGCCGTCCACGTACGCGCCTCGGCCGGGTCCTCGGCCGGGTAGATCGAGATCAAAGTATATTGCCGCCCCCGACGCACCCGCGACGGTGTTATTCACGAATGTCAGGAACGCATTATCCTTGACCTGTGCAACATGCTCGACATTATGGAAGACGTTGCGGACGACGGTGTAGTTTTTGCCGCCGCCTGCGGAAATCACGTTCGACTCGCCGGAAGCCTTATTGTACTGGTCCTTGATATAATTCATGAAGAAATTGCCCTCAATATGGGCATCGGTTTCCAGGTCGAGCGCGTCGTCGCCGCCGCCGAGAAAGATATTATCCAGGATCTGCGGGATTGGATTTGGGCGGGATGCCCCGTCAAAGTCGATGGCATCATTGTGTCCCGGAGTGACACCGAAGAGATTGTTTTCGATGATAAACTGTCCGTTGGCGGGAATTCCGCTGCCCCAGATATGCTCGGTAAGGTTGTCGGTGGGAGCCTGGCCCGGCGGACAAGTATCGGTAAAGACCGAATTGCGCACAATTAGAGACGAATCGTTGGCACAGATGCGCCGCCGAATCGTATTGTCGAAGGTGACATGGTCGATGAGGAGGTTGGAGTTTTTCAAGCCAATCATCCCGTCATTCGTTTGGGCATACTCCAACACGGCGTGGGCAATCCGGTTGTCAGATAAGCTGCTGACAAACTGCAGGCCGTTCCATGTACCACTGGCGCCAGGGGTGCGGGTGAAACGGATAAGTCCATATTCAGTGCCCTCGGCGACAAGCCGGCCCCGGATAACTATCCTGGCGTTAGGATCGAAGAACACAGAAGCTTCGGGCATTATGGTCAGGGTAACGCCAAGTGGGACCGTCAACTCGCCCGTGATACGGTAAGGCCCTTGTTCGGGCGTCCAGACCGTATCCTGTGTCAGCGACCCTTGCGGCGGATCGTTTAGCCCCTGGTCGAACCAGAAGTAGCCCTGGTCCGTCACTGTCAGGTCGGGGTCATGCTCGGCTGTTGGATCGCCGGCATCTATGCACGGCGACCCTAGCCTGAGCCCGTAATCATGATTAGCCTTGTCCACAAACAATGGGTCGGTGTTGACGTTGCCGGTCCCCGGCCACGTTTGACCAAAGATATCGCAGTAGCTAACGTGGATGTCGGAGGCCAGGTACGGGGCCTGGGTATCGATTGGGTTGGTGGCGTCAATGACGGAGTTAGTGACATCGTAGATGATAGTACCGCTCGTAACGCCATACTTATTGTGCGACTGGATGCCGATATCAAGAGAGCCAGGGATTTGGGAGGTAACTATCGTTGTATGGTCGATATTTACAATGGCGGTAGCGCCTTCGACCGTCTTGGTGGCGATTGTAGCAACTGTCGGGTCTTCGGGCGCCTTATTATTCTCGACGATCAGGCAACGCTTGATATCGACCTGGCCACCATAAATGCTGACTGCCTTGTCTTTGCAGTCCCGAACGATGAAGTCCTCAATAGTAACTTCTGAGCCGAGCGTGTCGATCCCATCGTCGTCCATGCCGGCTGCCACGCCGCCTGTTAGCAGGCACCGCTGACCGGCCTGCTGACTGTGGATGTAGATGCCATCGGCGTCGTCGGGATTTCGCATCTCCGTGAGCCAGGTATCCTCAAGCAATAGTGCCGTGCCGGCGATTTCAGGCCCCATAATTGAGCGGGCAAACAAGCAGTTGCGGAAAGTAAGGTCGCAGCCCGATGTAGTGTGCATTATCTTGCCGGCGTTATCCGTAAAGCAGGCATGGTCAAGGGCCCCCGCTCCGCGGGAATTAAAGACAATTGTAGAGTTGGAAGCGCGAATTGCACCCGCCTTACGTCTGGCGGGTAAAGGGCCCGAATTCGAGTGGCCAACGCGCGGCGAGTGCCCGGCCTGGGTAAGGGACCCCGCTTTGCGGGAAATAATAATAATCGTGTACTGAAAAGTTGATGCCCCAAACACGGACTCGCCAGATGGGGATGCAGTCAGTGTTTTGGCATTGACGTGACGGAGTTCGCCCCAGTCCCGATCAGGGATCCCTTTATCGGGATTTCGCCCAGTTCTGAGCCAAGCGAAGAATCTCTCTTCGGTGCAAGGCAGGTCCTTCGCTGCGCTCAGGAGAGACCCTGCGACCTTCACCCGCCAGACGTAAGGCGGGTAAATGTCGGTGCCATTTTCAAGGGTTCCCGCCTGGCTTGGCCATCCCTGATCGGGAGGGCGGGGTCCCTCGCCCGAGGGCACGCCGTCGATAAGCACTAATGTGCCCGGATTGAGCGTCAGTATGACGCCGTCAGGAATCGTAAAGTCGCCGCCGGTGATGTGGTAGATACCGCTCCACGTTTGAGAAGTGCTGAGAGTTCCAGAGACAGTCTTAGTCGGCTGGCCGCTCAAGTCCCTAAGGGCTGCCCCCGCTCTTGCTTCGCAAGAAGCTGCGGGGGCCCGGCTGCCATTGACCTCGGCGGCCACCTGTACCCGCGCCACCTGTGTCGGGGTAAACACAGGTGCGGGCAGGGTGAAATCACCGCCGCCGGTAATGCCGACCAGTGCGCTACCACCTGTACCCGCGCCACCTGTGTCGGGGTAAACACACCTGTACCCGCGCCACCTGTGTCGGGGTAAACACAGGTGCGGGCAGGTGCGGGCAAGACCATTGTAGAGGGTCGCTTGGTTGGTAGAAAGGTTGACGCCAGTATTAGCCTGGACCGAAAGGGTCGCCACAGCATCCCAGAGATTTCGATCGATGGTTCCATCGCTGCCCAGAACCTCAAGGCGGACGAGCACCGGCACACCAGGCAGGTAACTGTCAGGAACAATCAGCCGCAGTGTCGTGGCCCCAATCGGTTGCGATGCCGAACCACCGCCGGCCTTGGGGTAATCATTCGTTGAGCCGGTGTCGTACCAGATGTCGACGTACCCACGTTCTGTTTCGTTCCCACTGCCATCGGGGCCGTCGAACGCCTGAACAACAACGCGATTGATGCCGGGCTCAAGGTCTCCTGCACCGAGAGACGGTATCAGGCCTTCAAGCTCAAGGTCAAAGCTCAAGTCGCTGCTCGTAGCGGAAGACTGGTGGACTTCAGCCGCCAAGACGTTTGTGCCGTTGTGGAGCAGGCCTGGCTCTACAGTGAAGTCATAAAACGTATACTCGTCGGCGCCGCTAATGCCGGTGCTTGCAGGGGTCAGGTGGCCGACTGTTCCGCCGGGCATGTTACTACGGGCGACTTCGGCTCCGTTGAGATAAACAATCGCTCCATCGTCCCGCAACAGGCGTAGGTGCAGGCTCAAATACTGGGACGCATCGGCCACGTCGAACGAACGGCGGAAATACGTGGTGATGTGCTTGTCGGCGGCATTAGTTCCGTACCTGACGACTGTAGCTTCGGGACGGCCTTCCGACTCGTCGCCGTAGCCTAATTCCGCCGGCCCTTCAGACCAAAGTGAGTCGTTATAATTGGGATGACCGAACCAACTGGCCCCGTCAGCAGGTGTTCTCTGATTGGAACCGTCATCGAGGTATTTCCATACAGAGCCTCTGCTAACCAATGTCTGAGCAATGCCGCCCGCGCCGCCAAAATCCCATGTTCCATCCACCGGCGACCAGTTGGCCAACTGCCCGTTGACCAGCACGGACCGGGTCAGAACGGCATCGGCTGTACCATAAAGGGCGAAGGCTTTCGCGTCAGTTCGGTAGTAGCCGTAGGATTGTTCCAGGTTGGTGCTGATAGTCAACTGGGAGGGTATAAGCGAAAGCACATAGGCATTTCGCTGCGCAACAAAATTTTTCATCTGGTCTATCGTTCCAGCGGCGACCCAATCGCCGAGAAGCTCATCCAGGAAGGGGTTGAGCTGCTCAGCGGATAAAGTCGTCTCAATGAGGTTCTTTAAGTGCCAATAGTAGCGCGGAACAAAGTGAGGATGCGTGAGGAACCGGTTTATGGCCGGTAGAGCTGCGGCGTCGAAGATTCCAGCGGTAGTGCTGCCCCTATTCTGACCTAAGCCGAATATGGAGTCCAAATCGTGCTGAATCAACACAAACCGCGGGTCGCGAGTGCCGCAATAGAGAAAGTAGTCGTCACCGTTGCCGTTGGCCAGAGTAGTTTCGGCGTTGTCCAGCAAGACGTTCAGAGCGATGAAGCGCAACCACTGCTCTGCGTCAAGATTGCGGTTGACCGCCTCAACATAGTTGCTGTCGGGAGTGTTATTGGACAGAGCATAGGTGAGCCGAATCAGGTCGGACCAATCATCCTCAGCGACATTTGTTTCCTTGAAGTATGTGTCTCGATAGGCGTTTGGCTGGGTGCCCTCGTAACGTAGGTCCGCATGATGAGCGAGGCGCATACACTTGTAGGCATTGCCCCCAGGATTGTCGGGGAAATGATTTTCGGCAAAATCGCTGTCGATAGCCTCCACGTGGACGTATGAGCCGTACATCTCACCTCCGGATACGGCTAAGTTCTGGCCGTTGACCCTGACCTGTACAGCAGTGGCATCGCACTGTGCCAGTCCCGACATGCGAAATAATGCGTTGCCGGCTAACTGGAGATATGTGTACTTTGTGTTCAGATTGATCGCAGTGACATTTTTCCACGGCCGGTCGTGCGGAAAGTTCACGTGATAGTTGTTCGGCGGATCGTTTCGGGTCCCGTGCCCACGGTTGCGAACGCCAAGATTGTAGCGTAACTTCATATCTACACCGTCAACGCTAATAAACGTTGCGTTCATTTGCGAGTTGGGTCCCTCCAAAGTGCTATGCGTCCCAATGTACTCCAGTCGGCCACGTTCCATCTCGGTCATAATCAGATAGTAAACCGGCTGACTGCCGATGGTCCAGGCGCCAGCGTCAAAAGAGTCATCCACCTGATAAAGGGCGTTGGTCACCTGCTCCGGCATGCCATCAATCAAACTCGGCGCAGGCCAACTCCGCACATTTGACCCGGCATCAGCCGCCTCGATGTAAAACTCAATAATCGTGCCATCCGGATGGGCAGGTATCACAGCCCCATACACACCATCTCCGGCCTCACCGTCACCATGCTGTCCATCATCAAACATCGCCAGCTCAGTGTAGCTATTGGGATCATGCTGCGGATAAACGTCTTGGCTCTTATACGCCGATGTGTCCACGCGATAACGCAGAATGACCGCAACGCCGGTTCTTAGTTCATCTATGATGCGAGCGCTTACCGTAACCGGCTCGTTAGAATCAGGGATCATCGGAAAATGCCCGACATCCAGTATTAGTGGAACAATGTCGCTATCAAGAACCGAATTAGCTGCCCCGGGCGTGCCGTTGTTAGGTTCGCTGGCTGCCCAATTCTGCCCGTACTCATTAGGCATCGCCGGGTTAATTAGCTCCAGCGATTTGCCGCCCCCATCGTGCGCATCAGACCATTCCCAGCCACGATGACCCAACTCAATCGGGCCAAGAAAACGCACCGACCAATCGCCCTCATCGGCATAATAAACCCGGTCGATTCTCAGGCCGCCGGCATCCACCAACTCAATCGCTTCGCCACTATTACTTAAGCGCCCATTCCAGCCGCCCACCACGTTGCTTACGCCCGGATACTTGGCAATAAATACGTTTACGTCCGCAGCCACTACAAGATACTGCCCTGCACCCAGGATTACCTGCGGAAAGGTAAAGTCCACCCCATCAGTTAATCGCCAGCCAGACAGATTTACCGCCCCCTTGCCGCGGTTAAATAGCTCGATGTACTCTTGCCCCATATTCTCCGGCGTATTTAAGGCGTGGTAGGGATGATACATAATCTCGCTGATGATGACGCCAACAGGCTCAGCGGTGTTTGACGCCCCAGGTGTAGGGCTGGTAAGTACCTGCCAGTTGTCGCTGCCGTCAGGCAAGCGACCATAAGATTCGTTGCCATTCTGCGGGCCAAAAGTAATGCTATCTATCAGGTTTCCGCCAGCATCATACAGGCCGATCTGCTCGCCGCCGGCACTAAGTTTGAAGCCCGCATGCAGTATCCCCTCGCCAGCCTCCTCATCAGCCCAAATCAATAAGTAGCCGTGTGATGAAATGGTAGTTAAGGAAGGATTGGTATCCGGAACCCGCCATCTGTCGGCAGAGGTCAGATTGTCCGCAAGGTACATCCCGCCTATATCGACGGCCTCATCCCCATAGTTGTAAATCTCGATCCAATCGTCGTAATCACCATAGGGGTCCAGGATGCTGCCGTCATTTTTGGCCATGAACTCATTGATGACCAGCGTGATTTGGCCGGCCCTTGTCAGCCAGTTCTCAGCCAGCAGGGCAAAGTCTGTCAGGTTGACGCCGTTGATGCCATCGAGGTTGGCAGCAGTGGCCGAGGAAACCAGCCACTGGTGGGCGAGAATCGCAAGGTCTTGCGGATCGACTTTGCAGTCCCCATTCAAATCCCCCACAGGACAACGCCCAACACCGGCAGAAGTAACTACAGGCGCTATTAGCACCAGTAGCAGCAACACGACTTTCTTCATCATTTTCTTTAGGCGCATAAACCTCGTTATTGTAACATTTACCTGCCAATGCGGTCAACAACTTTCGTGGGGCACGCAACCGTCGCCCGTGACCCGTGACCCGTCGCCCGTGACCCGTGACCCGTCGCCCGAGGCACGAGAGACGAGCGACGAGCGACGAGATATGCTGCTTCGCCGCAGGCGAAACATTCTAAGGTTATCGACGATAAATGCTCTGTAACCTTGCCCTTAACCCAAACAGGTCCGCCGGATGAGCAAATGCTTCGATACAATTGGATTTGATCGGGGAAAAAGCTTACCTCAGCCAGGCCGGTTGAATCCTCCAAAGTTACAAAACCCATAACTCTGCCATCATTGGTTCTTGCGCGGCGAGCGGTAGCGATAAAGCCCGCTACGGTTACCTTCCTGCCGATGAAGCCGCCAAGCCTCGCTGCCGGCACACACCTGATCCTTAGCAATAAAGCCGGGTGCCAACTAAACGGTATGCCGGTCAGATCAAGCTCGGCTTTTAGCTTTTCTATCCTGCTATAATCGTGGTTCGTCGCTCGTCTCTCGTCTCTCGGGCGACGGGTCACGGGCGACGGGTCACGGGTCACGGACGAACCGCGGTCCGGGACCCCGCTTTGCGGGAAAGGAAATAGAAGTGGTTGCTTGAAGCAGGGTCTCTCCTGAGCGCAGCCAACGACCTGGCTTGTACCGAAGAGAGATTCTTCGCTTCGCTCAGAACGACGCGTTGGGCTTTCTCGGACGACAGATGACAGAAGACAGCAAACGGGACTCCGTCCTCCGTCCTCCGTCCTCCGTCCTCCGTCACTTGCGGGAACTAAGTTATCACATGCGCCAACGTGAATAAGGTTCTGCAATTCGGGCTGGCGAAATTTCACCCGCCTTGCCAAATCATCTAAATCACTAAAAGGTCTAATTGCTCTTTCACTGACAATTGCTTGGGCGGTGTTATGGCTTAAGGCCTTGATAATGCCCAACCCCGCTCGAATAGCTCGGCCTCCCGATGAAGGGATCCCTGATCGGGACTGCAGGCGCCATTCGATAGCGCTATAATTAACGTGCGGCGGCAAAACTTTTATACCGTGTCTTTTAGCGTCCCATACATAAACCCTCAAGGGATACATCCCATGATGGTTGTTGAACAAAGAGCAATAAAACTGCTGCGGATAATGGGCCTTCAAGTAAGCTGTCTGCCAGGCGATATTGGCATAGACGGTGGCGTGCGCCTTACAATACGAATAAGCGGCAAAGCGTAAAATCTCATCCCAAATCGCTTCGGCGCTCTGCCGGTCGATACCCGCCTGCTCAGCTCTTGAATATACAAAATCAATATATTGAGCTTGCAAGCGCGAGGCGGAAACCTTCTTCGAGACTTCGGATCGGAATCTATCTGCGTCAGCAATACTATAGCCGGCCACTTCAACAGCTATCCGCATTACATCTTCCTGATACAGCATAACGCCGTAGGTGTCGCTGAGCAGCTCTTTCATTTTGGGGTGTATGTACTGGAACGGCTTTTTGTTGACATATCGCTGGATAAATTCAGCTTTCATTCCGCCCGAAGCCGGCCCGGGTCTTATCAATGATAAGGCGATAGCCAGGTCTTTTCTGCTTTTGACCTTAAGGGCTCGCAGAAGCTGTCTCATGCCCGGCGACTCGCTTTGAAATACACCCAGACTATCGCCGGCGCTTAACATCCCGGCTGTCTTCTGGTCTGCCGGATCTACCACATCTACATCTAAGCTTTGCTCTTTGGTAATAATACTGACCGCCTCATTTACCGTTGAAAGGGCGCGGTTACCTAAAAGGTCGATCTTGACCAAACCGATCGCCTCAGCAGCAGTCTTATCATACTGAGTAATAATTACGCCCTTATTCGCCCGCTCCAGCGGAGCAATGTCCCTTACCGGGCATGGCGTAATAACAATACCACCACAATGGACGCCCAAGTGCCGGGGAATACCGACTAATCTCTCGGCAAGTCGGAACAATGGGGAGCCGGTTTTGCTTTCGCCTTGTTTGGCTAATTGGTTTATCTGAGCCGGCTCGAAACCGAGCGCCCTAGCCGTATCACGAATCGCGCTGGCAGGGCGGTACCTATTGATGTTGCAGACCATAGCGACATTGGCAAAACCCCAATGCTCATAGCAGAACCGTATTACCTCATCGCGTCTTCGCCAGCATAAGTCGATGTCGATATCCGGACAGTCCGTCCTGCCCGAATTCATAAAACGCTCGAAATAGAGATTGTTCTCGATGGGACAGACCCGCGTTAAACCCAATACATAGGCGACAAGCGAACCAGCGGCGGAGCCACGCACATCAACGGGTATGCTATTGCGTTTGGCAAAATTTACTATCTCATGGACCACCAAAAAATAATCGCTGAACTTGTTTGTTCTTATAGTAGCTAACTCGTGCTCCAGCCGTTTAACTATTTCCCTGCTTATAGGGTTGTATCTTTTGGCAAGACCGATGTGGCAAAGTCTGGCCAGCTCGCTATCGGCATTCTTGCCTTTGCCAAGTTTAAGCTCGGGCAGGTAATACTTTCCATTCAGCAACTGGAAATCGCACCGCTGTACGATCTGCTCAGCATTAACGATTGCATCCCGGCAATTGCGGAACTTGTGCTTAAGCTGCTCCTGCGGCACGAGCTTATTAAAGCCACAATTATCCTGTGGCCCTGGGCCTGCCACGCTAAGCTGCCGTATCCTGGCCAGCAGCCTGGCGCTACTGACATCGTCATCTACTAAACAATTAAGACCGGCATAGGCGATAGGTGAGATTCCATTGGCTGTGGCAAAATCAGCATCTTTCGGCTCTGTGCAGCCAGCAAATAAATAATCCTTAGCAAAGAAGCTTTTTAGCTCCTTCAGGGGCAACCCCCCCCATGGTGATGGGGGGGTTAACCGGTTAACCCTGCCATCACATGGCAGGGTTATATTAGAGATACAAATTATCCCCTTATTATTGCTTTTTAGCAGCTCTACAAGGTCAAAATTCTCATCCAGGTTTCTGGCGGTAGTTATTCTGCAAATGTTCTTATAGCCGGCTCTATCCTCAGCAAGCAGTACCGCTTTCTGGCTGTCGGTTAGAATCTCTACTCCGATAATTGGCTTAATGTTCGCCTGCTCGGCTGCCCGGCAAAAATCTACCACCCCACACATAGTATTGACATCGGCAAGTGCGGCAGCACCGTAGCCGTATTCTGTAGCTTTCTGAACCAATCGCTGCGCCGATACCGCGCCCCTTAAAAGGCTGTAAAAACTTCGCAGTACCAGCGCAGCAATGCGCATACAATCCCCGCCTTAGCAAATGATAATGTAAACAACACTTAATCAATTACGGCAGTCCTTGCCGGATAAAAGATTTTACTGCCTATTTTATATCGGTTCTGATACAACCTATAACCTTGCCGATGACGCGAATGTCTTTATCAAACTGCTTAACATATCTGGTTTTATAGCCTGCTTCTTTGTTGGCCGATTTTAAGGCTATTCTATCCTTCTGGATATATACTCTCTTAATAGTCGCCTCATCATCTAATAACACCACGCCAATCTGGCCATTTCCAATTGTCGAAGTCAGCTTAACCGCCACGTAGTCGCCATCCATAATGCCTTCATCAATCATGCTGTCGCCGGATACCTTGAGCAGAAACATCCCCTCGGATTTGTTGAACAGTCGCTCTACATTCACATAGCCTTCTATATTCTGCTGTGCCAGTATCGGCTCACCGGCTGCAACTCGACCAACGATGGGAATACCGTCTGTCTGGCTTATCTTGTCGAGATACTCCTGCGACAGCCTGAGCCCTCGATGGCTGCCCGAATCCACCAGGTAACCTTTTTTCTTTAGATAGCTTACCAGTTGATAAACAGCGTTCTGGGCCAGGCTAAACTGCCGGGCTATTTCCCTCTGGCTCGGCGGATTATTCTCCCTCAGCCGGTTTTCAATAAACTCAAGCACCTTTCGTTGTTTTTCTGTTAGCGGTTCCATAATCGCCCCTCGAAAACAATCCTTATTGTAATATATGGTCGTTTGACCATACAGTCAACACAAATTTTTGATTTTCTTACATTTTATTTTTTGCCCTGCCTGTAAGTTTCCTCGCAGGACTAATCTTTCCGTTAGCCTTGCCATACAGTTACATATAGGTTATCTTATGCCACACTACTGAGTTTCGCATTGACAGGGCACGCTATTGTCGGGTTAGCCAGGTGCAAAACACACGATCTGTCGGCGTATGGATCATTAACCGTTCGCGGGCAGCAGAGGTATGCACATGCGGCCGATATGCCTGCATGACAAGACGAGCATAGAATCATTCCTACGTGAAAATACCGAACTCCACATATACAGCATCGGCGACTTGGACGACTTCTTCTGGCCTTATACCACTTGGTATGCACTGCCCGGAAACAAAGAGTTTGAGGCCGTAGCACTACTGTATACGGGGCAGGAATTGCCTACCCTATTGGCCTTATCTGAGCAGCCTAGTACTATGGCTAGACTGCTCGAATCAATTGTGCCTCTGCTTCCCCAACGGTTTTACGCCCATCTTAGCCCTGGTCTTGAGGGCGTCTTTCAGGCAGCGCACAGCGTTGACCCCCACGGAACACACTACAAGATGGCTCTGCACCAGCCGTCGCGCGTTGGCGATCTTCAGGACTGTGAGGTCGTTCGGCTGGGCGGCTCCGACCTGGATGACCTATGTCGGTTCTATCGGGAAAGCTATCTGGGAAACTGGTTTGAATCCAGGATGCTTGAAACAAATCAGTATTTTGGGATCAGGACAGAGGGGCAGCTTGTTAGCGCCGCGGGTGTTCATGTGTATTCAGAGAGGTACCGCGTTGCCGCACTGGGAAATATAGCGACGCATCCCTCTTATAGACGCAGAGGTTACGGTAAATCGGTCACAGCACGGCTTTGCCGGTCTCTGCTGGAGAAAGTCGACCACATTGGCTTGAATGTGAAAGCGGACAACGAAGGCGCTGTCTGCTGCTACCAAAAGGCGGGATTTGAAGTCAACGCGTCATACGGCGAGTTTGTAATCGAGCGGAAGTCATAAGAGGTCAATGCCATGATGGTGAAGATTGGCAATCGTATTTTGGAGCTGACTGAAGGTGACATCACGGAAATGGAGACCGACGCCATTGTCAATGCTGCGAACGACCGACTAATTCTCGGTGGCGGTGTAGCAGGGGCAATCAGAAGAAAAGGCGGCCCAGAAATCCAGAAAGAATGCGACAAAATAGGAGGTACATGTGTTGGCGGAGCTGTCATAACCACGGGCGGCAATCTGAAAGCGCAGCACGTAATTCACGCGGTCGGCCCTCGAATGGGCGAGGGAAGCGAGGACGAAAAACTGAGAAACGCTACCTTTAACTCACTGAAATTAGCCGACCAAAACAAGCTCAAGAGCATCGCTTTCCCGGCAATCAGCACCGGCATTTTCGGCTTTCCTATCCAGAGGTGTGCCGAAATAATGCTCGGGACAACCATCGATTATCTCAAGGGCCCAACCGGCTTAGAAAAAGTTGTTTTTTGCCTCTTTGGCGGGGATAGCTACCAGGTCTTCGCAAAGCGATTAAAGCGGGAAATCGCAGGCGATTGACGTTGCCCGCAGAGGCGGCGGAATCTTTGCTTTGGGCCAAATTGTGAGTTTAATCTGGCCTATTTTGGCTTGATTTAAGCTGCGAAAAGGTATATACTTAACCCGTCTCCCGTGACCCGTGACCCGTCGCCCGAGCGACGAGAGACGAGAGACGAGCGACGAACAACCTCTTTGCGAGAATCCATAGGCATGGAGACTAAATTTAACGTCTTCGAGGTTTTGCAGGTAGCAGAGAAGGTCGAGCTTAGGGGTGCCAGATTCTATCTTAAGGCAGCCGAGCTATTCGA
Source organism: uncultured Pirellulales bacterium (assembly GCA_964567045.1). Lineage (GTDB taxonomy): Bacteria > Planctomycetota > Phycisphaerae > Sedimentisphaerales > Anaerobacaceae > JAFNGF01. The sequence goes on from CAZMLE010000027.1 coordinate 20,584, forward strand.
AGACCCGCAGCGCCGTGACATCTATCACAAACTTGCCAACTGGAAGGCCAGACACGCCAAGATCTGGGCACGCCTGAGAAAGCGGTTTTCTGAGAAGACTGGTGAATTTGGGACGTTCGACCCTGACAATTATGTGCTGTCAAATCCGGGCGTAATGGCAGGTCTTACGTGGTTTGATTCTAAGCAGGCCGGGCTGAGGCGGTTGACGGGGTGTGAAACTAAGCAAGAGATATTGAGAGACGCTATCAGAAGGGAAAACGAAATCATCGTTTTCTACCAGGGTCTGAAAGATTTTGCCCGCGACCCCGCCAGCAAGGGCGTAGTCGACCAAATTGTCGGGCAAGAGAACCGGCACATCAATCTCATCATGCAATTACTAGCCCGTGACCCGTGACCCGTGACCAGTCGCGCGTGACCCGTGACCCGTCGCCCGTGGCCCGAGCGACGAGCGACGAGCGACGAGCGACGACCAGGCTCCTCAACGACAGCGGATTAATAGGTCAAGTGGTACGGCCATCCTGGCCGTGGACCCCGGGCTGGAAGCCCGTGCCACGTGCGGCAGGTTCTTCTTCAGCTCGCTGATAAAACGCAGGCCATCCGTCCAGTAACCGGCGGTGGGCTTCAAATCAGGGCAAAGGAGCGCAAAGTAACGATTTATGCTGAACATAAAAAGTTCGCGCAAGTACTTGCTGAGCATCGAGGCCAGCGACACCGGCAGAAACTTTTCATCGCCGTGAACGACGAAATGCAATCGGGCCTTATTTTTGACGGGATTTACAGGATTAACATGTTCATCCTGTTCATCCTGTCTAAATGCTTTCCCGTCCCCTTGCAATTCATAGCTGCTGCTCTGGGGACCCTCGGCGATAATTCTCAAATCTATATCTGGAAACATCCGCAGCAAGCTCTGCCGATAGCGGACGCGTCCTCCCTGCCTATCGACTATGATTTGAAGATCCTGCCCCGCGAAATTCTCGAAGGCGTCTTGTATAAGTTGGCAAACAGCGGTAAAGAGCACGCTGGCCTTGTTCTTGACGTTGCTTACCATCCTATTGTAGTAGCCAACATCGAGGCAACGGCTCTTCAAGCTGAGTAATTGCACACCCTTTGAGGCCATGTCGTCTGCCAGTACAGCCGAGGCAATTTTTACATCCGGCAGGTCAACCGGAATTTTCTGGCTATTTGTGTCTTTGTACCAGGGGTATTCGCCAAGCCCATCCAGGCACGTGGGACATAGTACCGCCAGAAGCTCAGTAAGTGTGCTGGGCTGTTGGCCAAGGCATCTCAAGCATGCCAGGACGGTCCTTTCCAGATGCTTGATTCCAAGCGATTTGTTGTGGGCTTTCTTGCTGTCGGTAATTAGCAGGCGACCGGCAAGGTGCTTTCGCTTGTCGCTCACACTTTTTCTAAGCACCTGCCCCAGGTCGGCTGACAAAAGGCTGCGCGGAAGCACGAAGGCGCTTGATGACACGACTAACGGCCCCAGAATAGGCCCAAAACCAGCTTCATCAATCCCTACCAGAACCGTCATCCTTGTAATCCTTTCAGGTTATCAGGTAGTGGGGACCAGGTTATCAGGATATCAGGTTGGCACTACTGAACCTGGGATAGCACCTCCTGATAGCCTGATCTACTGATGTCCTGCATTCTGGTTTCCTGATTCCCCGATGCCCGTCCTCTTCGCATCTGGCTCTGCTCTCGGCTTGATGCGCAACTTCGCCAGATAGATACTGGCTCTGCCTTCGTGGCTGGAGTAGTAGCTCACATAAAGCAGACTCTCATGCCAGAGGAGTCCAGGATAACTCGTGTCGCCGCCGCTGGGAAGCCTGAGCAGTTTGGCCATAGTGCCGTTTTTTACATCGAGGTAGGTCAGTGCTGTATGCGTACCGCCGTCATGCATCCGGCCTGCACCAATCCAATGGCCGCTCGGTATTCCAATCAGGTTGGGGCCGCCAAAACCGTTGAAATCGGCTCCAAGGTCGTGCCACTGCCATTGAGTGTAATTTGGCCTGCTCACTCCTAACAGTGCACTACTTGGTTGGTCCTCCAGCCGGTCGCGCCGCGCCAACGCGTAACAGGTATCATCACTGTCCGCCGTCAGGCATCCTGCGGAGAAACGCAATGTCACTTCAGTCGGATACCCTTGCCCGAATAGCTTCGATACGTGCTCTTGGTAAGCAAGACCGTCGGAACTGACAAGTAAATCAATGTATGGATGGCCTTTGCCCGCAGCATAGGATACGCCGTACGCCTTTGCCTTATTCCATGTAACACGCCAGAGCCAGCGTCCTGGCTCGATAACGATTCGGGGCTCGGTCCAGTGCTGGCCGTCCTTGGAAAAGCACACAAAGGTGCCAGTAGGCACGCTTTGATTGTCCTGCTTGCGCGGCGCAGCACCACCGAGCAGCATCAGGCTGTTATCCGGCGTTACCGACACGTGCGGATCCCGCAGATCATAACCATCAAGCGTAACCAGAGCCATTGGCTCCCACGAACTCTTGCCCGCCATACGTCTGGCGGGTAAATCTTTGGACTTAAGAACACGAATCGCGCCGTCACATGAAACGTGCCCTCTGCCCTGGCGAAATACGCAGCAGAACGAGTCTTTCCAGCGAATCAAATCCGTGAACGCATTATGAGGCGCCTCGTCCCAGATTTTAGTTAGCTCCACAAGTTCCACTGCAATAGGTGCATCTGCAAAAACACCCGGCGGGACAATCAGCAACAGCGCCACACAAAAAAATGCCTTCTCTTTCATTCCTTTTTGCTCTTTCTTTTTAGCCGGGCGGCTTCAATCATATCTTTAATATCGTATCCCAGAGGTTTACCCTGCTCGTACTTCTGACGGGCAGCCATCAGGGCTTCTTCCACTCCCGCCGGCAGAGTACGATCTTTGCCCGCGCTCTCCTGCGGCAGCCACCAGTTCATCCTCTCACTATAACACCAGACGTACTCATCCGTGGTAGTTAAGGCGTAATATACGTTGTGCTCGAAGAACTTGAGCTGCTGATCGGGGCTGAGGAAATGGCTGGTGGTTTTATTAGTGCGTTTTCCCAGGGTCTGGTCTATGTATAAAGCCATGCCGGCTTGCACCTGGGCGTTGTATTTCCTACGCAGTGGTTCGGACACCAGCGTTTGGGCACGCTGCCGAATAAGATGATAGGCGCGGTAAAATTCATCCGGACTTTCGTAATAATACGCCGACTCGTTGCCGTCGATGAGAATGGTGTCTTGTGCGGCTCCTTCCAGTATTCCGTTGTAGAAGGCCGGCAGCAAGATCATCCATTTCTTCAGCAGTTTTTGCTGGCGTACCTGAGCATCGGGTTCGTCCATGATGTCACCGAACAGGCCCAGTTGAAAGAGGCTCAAGATGGTTAGTTTAGGCATGTGTTCTTGTAGCGCAGTTATGAACTGCCGGCCGCGCCGTCTCACCTGCTCGGCGACCTCTTGGAAAGATTTGTCCTTGTATGTGCCAGGATATATCCACGGATCAGTGCCATAAGGTTCCGGGTCGAAACATACTCCCACGCAATGCCCGGAACGAACTGCCAGAGAAAACAGCTTCATGTTCTCAGCAATCACGTTCCAATGCTCATCGTTAAACCAGTCCATGTTCCAGTTATTTGCAGCGTATAGCGTAAGAAAATTGTCCCGGAATTTTTGCCATTCTATTTGTGCCAGCGCATCCAGTTGGGGCTGCAGGTCGGCCTGCTTCCAGGCACGAATGTCAAACGCGTGGTTGAAATCCTTAGTGCGAAAGACGATGCCGTCAAAGGGGCGTTTTTCCATTTCGCGGATGTTATCCCGAACGAAATCAGGATATGGGACGTCCCAACCATATTCGACGATTTTCTTTCTGAGCCGTTGCTCAGCGCTCAGCTCAGCAGGAAAAAGCCAGCCAAATACAAGGGCAATAGAACAACTCAAAAACAAGCACATTCTCCTCATGGTAAAACTCCTTCATCCCATATCCTGCGGTGAAAAACGCTTAGTTTTGCAGCTTTTTCAATATTTCCAAACATTCGATCATAGCTCTGCCGTTGTGGTAACCGGCTTTCCAGATGTTGCCTTTGTCGCCCTGCGGTTTTCCTTCGGGCGAGATATTAGCGTGCCACTCGCCATTTTCCCAATCGACCATATTCTCTTGGATGAACGCAAAAGTCTTTTCGAAGACAGAGCGGTATTTTGCATCCCCTGTGATGCGGTACATATACAACGCACTGACAATTGCTTCGGACTGAACCCACCAGACTTTGGTGCGTCTATCTGCCGGCTGATTAAACGGGCCGCTATCGTAAAATCCGCCCTTGGTTTCATCGTATCCGTACTTACTTGAATAGTCAAACAGGGCTCGATACAGATCAAGTAGTGGGTAGTTTGAAAGTCGTGCGGCATCGCACGCGTCGATGAGCAGCCAGATATTTTCAATGTCGTGACCATAGGAAATTCTGGCGTAGTTTCCTTCGAGCCTGGGCGTCCAGTCACGTTCGTATTTATCCGTACAAGCGCCGAGATCCTTGCGTACGACTGCGTTGCTCTCGATGCTAATTAGTTCTATCAAACGCTCACGTGCCAAATGGCTTGGCCATCCCTGCTCGGGAGGCAGTCGGCTGGCGCGGTAAAACGTGGTCATGGCTTCGAGCAGGTGCAGATGGGTGTTCATCAGCTTCAAGCCGGAGGGCGCACCCATATATGATATTTCGGTATCTGGGGCCGGCGTCCAATCCTCGTTGAAAAACTCGACGTAGCCACCGTATGTCTGGTCATGGGACTTGGCTTCCAACAGATTAAAGAGCTGAATGGCAAAGTCCAGGACTTCCTGCTTTTTGCTGGCCAGATAGTACTCGGAGATAGCATACAATGCGAATGCCTGTCCGTAGAGATGTTTTCGCGGCTTGAGCTTTTTGTCGCCGGTGACATCGACCTCCCAATAAAAGCCGCCGTACTTGGCGTCCCACATCTTCTCTTTGAGGAAGCGATAGCCCAGGTCGGCAGCCTCGAGATACTCGCTTGCTCCATAACCTGCCCGCGCCATTCGGGAAAAGAGCCACACTGTTCGGGCCTGGGTGACAATCATCTTGGTTCCTTGTCCTTTGAGCTGTCCTGTCGGACCAAAGTTGATTGTGTACCCGCCATTTTCGCGATCCAGACTTTTGGTGTACCAGAAAGAGGCGATATTCTCCTTGAGAATCTTCTCGAGCTTTGGGCTGTAGGTTTTCGCCGGAGTCGCGCGATCCTGCATCGCGTAGATGCTGGCAGTAAATAGTAGACAAATAAGAAACGCGGTATGCCAGGCATACCCCACCAGTTGGGTCTTTCTTGTAGTCATCTTTTCTCCTTCGCGTATAGGTTGACACGTAAGTTGCCGAACGATAGCCGGACAGCAGTTTGCTATTATACAAGATGAGTTCGCGATTTGCCATTGCGGGCGATGCACGAATTCTGTAGGTTTGTATGTCGTTGAAGCAGTAACGAAACGATAGATATGCTAAGGGGTATCTCATGCGACCTCAAGTCTCAGTAACCAATATTGTTTTGATGTCTCTAATTGTGATTACTTCTTGTGCTCGAGAACGTATTGCCCGACAAAAGATCGCTCTGGAGGCATCGGCAGGTAGGGTGGGCAAATATCAGAAGCTGGAATTGCTCATCCAGGTGGACGCCCGGTACGAAAACCCATTTGATCCTGACGAAGTGGACCTGGCAATTTTGGTGGAGACTCCCAACGGCGAGCAAATTGGTTTGCCTGCCTTTTTCTGCCAGGATTACGAGCGGCGCACACTCGACCAGGGCCGCGATAGAGCGAATTGGTATTATCCAATCGGCGATGGGACATGGAAAGCGCGGTTTGCTCCCATGCAAATAGGGACCTATTCCGCAAGAGCCAGGCTGACAGACCGGAATGGCACGGTTCAATCAAATATGGTGCGATTTGAGTGCATACCGTCGGCGAAAAAGGGCTTTCTGCGGATCAGCCGGAACGACCCACGGTTTCTGGAATTTAGCGAAGGTGCCCCATTCTTTGCCATCGGCCAGAACCTGGCATTCATCGGTGAAAGCCAATATGTCACCTTATCTAAGGCCGAGGAGGTTTTCGCTAAGCTCTCGCGTAACGGAGCTAACTTCCTGCGAATTTGGACCTGCTGCGAGGACTGGGCGATGGCCATCGAAGCGAGAAAAAGCGCGTGGGATCGGTCGTGGCATCGCCGACCAAATATTATTGCACCCGTGCCGGGCAGCGAAAACGCTCCGAACCCCCGCAAGTGTATCAAGATTGGCGGTGGTGACGGCACTTCAATCACTGTCGAGCCTTCCCATCCGGTAGGGCTGAAACCGGGTACACGATATGTGCTCACCGGGCAGTTCAAAGCAGACGGACCGGCGGCGCTGGCAGTGGGCGTAGGTCGCGATGATGCCCAGCCACGCTTCCAGGCCGCTCCGAAAGATCAGTGGCAAAAGTTCAGGCGGGAGTTTACCACCGGCGAAAACGATTTCTGGCTTGGCAGGGTGCTGCTCAGCCTGGTAGGAACCGGCACCATTTGGCTGGACAATCTGTCGCTTAAGGAGGCCGGCGGCGGGGCGGAGCTTCTGTGGGAAGCGGAGATAAATCGCCCAATAAGGGGCTTCTACAATCAGATCGATTGTTTCATGCTCGATCAGATCGTGGAATCGGCGGAGCAAAATGGCATCTATCTGATGTTGTGCCTGATCACCAGGGACTTATATATGAATTCGCTCTCCGACGATAAGAGCGCTGACTATCAAAAGGCGATTGATGATGCTCAAAAGTTGCTGGGCTATGCGGTCGCACGCTGGGGCTATTCAACAAGCGTAGCGGCCTGGGAATATTTCAATGAGATGGACCCCGGTAAGCCCACCGACCGCTTCTATGCTGAGCTGGGCGAGTATCTGGAGCGGATTGACATCTACCGGCATTTGCGAACCACCAGCACATGGCACCCATCGGCCAGGGACTGCCGCCATCCGCGGCTGGATATCGGCCAGTTGCACCACTATATGCGGCCGGAAACTAAAGAGCAGTTCAAGGATGAAGTGGCGGTGGTCGTCGATAAGACGCGGTTCTTAAGGGAGCACGCGCCGAACAAGCCCGCGCTGATTGGCGAATTCGGCCTGGCCACTCCCAAGTGGGGACTCAGTGAATATATGAAACAGGATAGCGAAGGCGTCCACTTTCACAACTGTCTTTGGGCGTCGGCGTTTGCAGGTGCTTCAGGTACAGCGATGTTCTGGTGGTGGGACCAGCTCGACAGGCAGGATGCTTACCACCACTATCAGCCGCTATCGACGTTCTTGACCGACGTTTCATTTGCAGGGCTGCAGCAGCTTCGGGCCAAAATTAGCCCAGAAGAAATTCGCTTGCTTGGATACCAGGGAAATGACCGCGCGTATGTATGGCTGTTTAATCCGCAGGCTGCATGGTGGAACCTGGTGGTCGAAAAGCAGCAACCGGGGGAAATCAAAGACGCCAGAATCGAGATCGAGGGGCTGCGACCGGGGAAGTACTGTGTCGAATGGTGGCATACCTACGAAGGTAAGGTCATCGGGAACGAACAAGTTGCACTTAGTGAGGGACCGCTACATATTGCCGTTCCGCCATTTAGCCGGGACATCGCCTGCAAAATCAGGCAATAGGCAGCAGCCACTTTGGATAGTGCAAGGCATCGCCCCGCAAGAGCAGAAATGGCCGTGCACTTTTCTTCGAATCGATTTTGCTGAGTTTGCTACCACAGCCAGCTCGAGCCGGGTTGTTCCACAGCACAACGAGCTGACGCTTATGGCTGCTCCGTTCCCGGCCTGACCAGGTTTACGCCGTTCGTTTGCATGGGACCCGGCTGTCAACGCCGCTTATGGCGGTATAGGCTCAACTCAATCAACCCTCGGAAAAGAATTCAGCCTCGCTATAGCGGATTGCGAGTACAGGGCACCGCTAGCGCCCCGCTTAGCACGGCCATTTCAATTTTCAGTTTTCGGTCTTCAATTGTCAATGGTCAATTGGGAGATTTATTCCTATAATATATATTAGGAAGGTGGACAAGGATGGACTATCTTCGGCACGGCAAGCGAGTGAATGTACGGCTGCTTATCGAGACCGCTCTGGTAACAACTGCTGCCATTATGGCGTTGAGGCTCTTGCTGACGAGTTCCAGCTTTGGTTCCGCCTGGTATGTCGGCCCGGCTGTTCTTTTAGCTGCCGGTCTTATCCCGACGTTAATAAAAAGAGGTAAGTTTGTTGGCATTGGCTTGAGCAGTGAGCAAGTTCGGCGTTCGCTGATACTTGTTGCTGGCGTCTGCATATTTATTTTTCCAGCCTTGGCTGCTGGTTTGTGGTTGCTCAAGCTGTGTGGAATGCAGTTGCCTTTGCGGCCTGTGCTGCCGCGTGAACAAGGCTTGGCTCAATGGCTGCTGTACCAGTTTCTGTATGTGGCGGTTGCTGAAGAAGTATTTTTTAGGGGTTATGTGCAGCGCAATTGTCTGCGCTTAATAGACTCCTTCGAAGGTCGTCCGGGCATGTTGTTGAAGTTTACAAGCATCATTATTTCTGCCGCTTGCTTTGCACTGGCGCATGCGATAGTCCAGGGCCAGATTGTGTCGTTGCTGACATTTCTACCTGGTTTGATTCTTGGGTGGATATTTATGCGCACAGGGTCGCTGCTGGCGCCGATCCTGTTTCACGGGCTGGCCAACGTCTGGTACCTGGTTATCTGCGGTCTTTTGGCAAACCTTTGAGAAAGCCGATTTTCAGGACGTATTTGACAGCCGTTAGAAGGCTACCATATTACCGTTTATCGGACTTTTCGCTTGACATATTCATCCGGCGCGGATAGTTTAGTGTATGCTCCACACGGAGGTAGGGCCCGGTTTGAGATTGTGCAGGGCAGTTTTGCCATCGCCAAATCACGGAAGATTCTTCCATAGCCCCGTAGGACAGCTTTTTCAAAGGCTCAGTTTCATCGAGACGGACTGGCGTAAATAAGCGATTGCGGGTTAAGTGATTGCGGTAACCAGACGATAAGTTTTGAACCGGAGAGGGTTTGCCTCAGAGAAGAGAGGTGATAAATTGAATATTCGTAAGGTCTTGTTTATAGCCAAGTTAGCGCTGGTTGCCGTGCTGGCGATTGTAGTAATTAGAACAGCGGTAGTGCTGTGGCATGCAGCCTGTGCGCAGACGCTAATCTCGGCAGCCGATACAGAGGGTACAACTGCGCTTAAACCTACAACACAGGTAGATAACTCGACAAAGGACTATACTTCTATCATCGAACAAAATGTATTCTCGCCTGCACGTTCATCATCAGCGATGCAGAAATCTTTATGGGACAGTAGTGTCACTGCAATGGTTCCATCAGCCGAGCAAGAGCTTGGCTTGGTGTTACTGGGCACAGTCGCCGGGACTCCCTCAATATCCAGAGCCATAATAAAAGATAGCGGAAGCAATATACCTCAATTATATAGAATAGGCGAGATAGTTGCGGGCGCTCGCGTCCAGAGCATAGAAAACAACGCCGTGATTTTACTGCACAATGGACAGAGCAAGATTTTAAGGCTGCAAATAGGTAGAAACCATAGCCAAAGCCAAACCGAGGTGTCTCGGTCACAGACCGGCACCGAAGTTGCTGAAGCCGCGAAGTCTGACACGCGTGTTACCGAGGTTCCTGCGCAACAGACTGGACACGTAGAGACGATATTGAGTAATGCAGTTATCGAGCCTTACTCTGTGAATGGCAAGACGGAGGGGCTTAAAGTAAGCGGCCTGGAGAATCTGCCGATGGCCAAAGAGATCGGCTTGAAAGATGGTGACATCGTGCGCGAAGTTAATGGCCACCAACTGACCGACAAGCGCAAAGCCTACCAGGTTCTCAAGAAGGCAAGAACCCAGCCAAGCGTAAGTGTCGAGCTGCAGCGGGATGGAAAAACCAAAGAGCTTTCCTTTGCCTCGCGGCGAGTTGCCGAGTAATTTGAGGACTTCGCAGGGGAATGTGGACAAATGGGGTCAAATAATCCAGATAGAGTCAGTAAAAAAGTGCAAAAACTATTGCAGAAAGTATTGTGCCTGGTGTGTGTGCTCGCCGCCGTAAGTAACAGCGCCGCCGGCAGCAAGGAGCAATTATCTGCCGGCACAGGCATTGATTTTCCCAAACTGACAAATCCGAAAATGGCCGACGAGCTTATATCCGTCAACTTTGACCAGGTTGATATACGCGTTGTCTTGAAAACTATTGGCGATATTACAGGTATTAATTTCATTGTGGACGAGAACGTCCGCGGAACGGTTACCGTAATGTCGCCTACCAAGATTCGCTTGGGCGACGTTTATGAGTTTCTGGAGTCGATTCTGGAAGTCAAGGGATGTGCAGCTATACCGGCCGGAGACGTGGTCAAAATAGTACCCAGGGCAGAGGCTGCCAAGCGCAATCTGCAGGTTCGTATTGGCAGTGACCCCTGCGAAATCCCTAAGACCGATTCGATTGTCGCTCAAATTATTCCCTTGACTCACGCTGATGTGACCGGGGTCAGTGAAATTATCAGGCCGCTGCTGCCGAAGGATGCCTATATGGCGGCTTACCCCAAAACAAATTCCATTCTGATTGCGGACACATCTTCGAACATACACTATATTGCCCAAATCATTCAGACCCTTGATGTGGAAGAAGAGGTTAAAATAATTCCTCTGAAGTATGCCTCTGCAAAGGTGCTGAGCGATCAAATAACTCGTATCATGGAAAAAAGTCGGGCCGCTTCTGCGCAGACTGGCGGGACCCGAGTTACGCCGCAAACTGAAGCCGGCATAAAGATTCTGCCCGATGTGAGAACAAATTCTCTTGTTGTTATTGCCAATCAGCAGGACGCCAGGACAGTCGAGACATTAGTTGCTAATCTTGATGTTGAGCGGCCCAGCACAGCCGGTAATGTTCACGTAGTGTATCTTAAGAATGCCCAGGCCAAGGAAGTTGCCACGTCACTTACTGCTGCTCTGGTGAACTTGAAAATTACGGGCACACTGGAAGGCGTACAGGAAGTGCAGGTCAGTGCCGACGAGGGTACTAACGCACTTATAGTCACCGCGTCGGCTCAGGACTTTCAGGTGATTGCTGACATAATAGACAAGCTGGATATCGTGCGAGAGCAGGTGGTCGTCGATATGCTCATTGTAGAAGTCAGCGAAGATACCTTGAAGGAAATCGGTATAGATTGGGCAACAATTGACAATGCTGTGGCAGATAGCGTTCGTTTTTTTGGCGCAACGAATTTCGGGCCGCGAGTGGATTTTATTGGTGGAGACTGGGAGGGTTTCAGCGTTGGTGCATGGAAACAGACCAGCTCAGGCCCGGGCATTGCAGCGATTTTACGGGCGCTGGAGCAAAAATCCGGCGTTAACATACTTTCCAAACCCAATATTGTAACTTCCAACCATAATAAAGCCAAAATAGTCGTGGGTGAGAACATTCCGTTTGTTATGCAGTCCAGGATCACTGAGACAGACCCTGCGACTCCTACGGCCATAAGAACTTTCGAATATAGGGACGTTGGAATTATATTGGAGGTCACACCCCACGTAAGTCAGAGTGGGCTTGTTAGGCTTGAGCTTAAGAGTGAGTTCACAAAGTTCATTGATACCGGCTCTCTTGATACGCAAAGAACAACCAAGCGAGAGGCTCAGACTATGGTTACAATGAATAGCGGCTCAACCGTTGTCATCGGCGGCCTCATTCGGGATGATAAAGTCACAGTGGAGAAGAAAATCCCTCTGGTCGGCGACATTCCTTTGCTGGGCGAGTTGTTTAAGATGCGCAGAGACCAACTGCAGAAGACAAATCTACTAATGTTCATAACACCCCACGTTATGGGCAGTCAGGACGACCTCGACCGGATAACCACAGCAAAGAAAAGCGAAATGAAAGAAGCGACCGAAGGTCTTAGGCAGAAGCAGGACAAGCCCTAAGCGTCCGGCGATGTCTTGCAGGGCGTGCTTGGCTCAAGTCAATCAGTAGGTGCAGAATTGGAAAGACAAATACAGAGTCAATTAGAGCATCAGTTCTTAGAGACCATACCCCCTGAGGGGTTGGACCCTGAACTCGTAAAGGGACTTCCGCTTGAGTTTCTCAAAAAGCAGTGTGCCATCCCTATCAGGTTGGAAAATGGCCAGATCGTAATTGCCCTGGCAGATCCGTTGAACATAGAAGCATACGATGCGATTTTGAGTGTCCTGGATCAACCCTGCAAGAGAGTTGTCTGCCCGGCGTCTGAAATAGAGCAGGCGGTAAGCCGGTGCTACTATCAAAGCACGGGTGTTGAAAATAATGGGGAAAAATTCGTTCCTGAGGCTTCCCCCGCTGGCGGTAGCGATGTTGGCGGAACGGGTGCTCAAACCCAGGCCGAGGATCTGCTCAGCATCGCTAATAAGGCACCGGTGATAAAGCTGGTTAACAAAATTTTCTTCCAGGCGATGCAGAGCCGGGCCAGCGATATACATGTCGAACCGTATGAAAATGAAGCGCGGGTGCGTTTTCGAATAGATGGAGTTTTGCACAACGTTCTTACTTTGCCGAAGCAGCAGACCAGAGCACTTCTTTCAAGATTAAAGATTATGTCAAACCTGGACATCGCCGAGCGAAGGCTGCCGCAGGATGGCCAGAGCCGAATTAAAACAGGCCAGGATTTGGTGGACGTTCGGGTCTCGGTCATTCCCACGTTGGGCGGTGAACGAGCAGTGCTCAGACTGCTGGATAAAGGCGGCGGCGAGCTGAGTCTTGAACAGATAGGGTTTGGGCCAGATATACTTGAGCGTTTCAGAAGTATAATCAGAGTTCCACACGGCATAATTTTGCTCACCGGCCCTACGGGCAGCGGCAAGACAACGACCCTGTATGCTGCTCTAAATGAGCTCAATTCTGAGGAGCGAAACATCCTTACGGTTGAGGACCCCATCGAGTATCAACTGCCCGGCATTGGACAAATGCAGGTGAAGCCGAAGATAAATCTGACATTTGCCAATTGTCTGCGTCACATTCTCCGGCAGGACCCGGACGTGATAATGGTCGGAGAAATCCGCGACCTTGAGACAGCCGAGATTGCGATTCAGGCCTCTCTTACAGGGCATTTAGTTCTGAGCACTTTACATACCAACGATTCCGCATCGGCTGTCACTCGGCTGCTCGATATGGGAATCGAGCCGTATCTTATTTCATCTTCGGTCATTGCGGTTATGGCGCAACGGCTGTTGCGGCTGATTTGCCCAAGCTGCAAGAGCACCTGCCAACCTCAAGGGCAAGCAAACTCTATGTTGAGCGAAGGTGAAAGGGCCTCAGTAAGCCAGGGACAGTTGTATAAGGGCCTTGGCTGCGATAATTGTCTTAAGACCGGATATTTCGGAAGGACGGGAATCTTCGAGCTATTGATTGTCGACGACCAGATCAAAGAACTAATTATAAAACGGCGTGGCTCACATATCATAAAGGAAACTGCCATAGCCAAGGGAATGAGCTCATTGCGAGAGGACGGACTGCGTAAGGTGCTGGCAGGCCAAACTACTCTCGAAGAGGTTTGCAGAGTCACGCAGGATGTGGAAACAAATATAGGGGCGACTAAACGTGTCAGTAGTTGAACCTGATTTGGCAAACAGCGAGCCAGTCTCCCGCAGTAGGCCGGCTGATAGTGACACCCGTGTCCATAGGGTTCAACAATCGCACAGCAGGGACCCCGCTTTGCGGGAAGTAAAAGACATAGTCGGAAGAATAGGCACGAGGGAAATCTGCCGAGTGGCGTGTCAATTGGCAACACTTTTGCGTGCCGGCATGCCGCTTGTACAGGCGCTGTCGGCGTTAGTTGAGCAGCTACAGAGCGTCCCCAGGCGCAGGGTTCTTAGTCTTGGTGCCAACGGCGATCCGCTCGCCCAGACTCTGGCGGAAGTGCGTGACAGCGTCAACACAGGAAGCTCTTTAGCTGATGCGCTGGGCAAACACGACAGTGTATTCTCGCCTCTTATCGTGAATATGGTGGCGGCGGGCGAAGCCAGCGGAACCTTAGAGCAGGTCCTGTTGCGCCTGGCACAAATGCTGGAAAAGCGCACGCAGCTTATTAGCAGGGTCAAGTCGGCGGTTGCCTATCCGCTGATGATGGTTATTGTGGCCACAGCAGTAGTCGTGTTCCTTTTATCCTATGTGGTGCCCAGTATTACACAGATTTTTCTGGAAATGAATCGTACCTTGCCGGCCCCTACCAGACTGCTTATCTCGGTGAGCGGCTTTATGAGGACTTATCTGCCGGTGATTGCGATTATGCCCTTCGCGGCTTTTTTTGGAATTGCAGCAGCGTATAAAACAAAGGAGGGCCGATCATTCGCAGACCGTACTAAGCTGAAGCTGCCGGTTTTCGGTAAGCTCTTTCTCAGGGCCGAAATAGCGCGTCTGACCCGTACGTTGGGAATGCTTCTTGCCAGCGGCATACCGATAATTGGCGCGCTGCAGATCGCAAAGACAGTGACGCAGAACACCGTCATTGCAGATGCCCTGGATTCGGTAAAGGATTGGGTTAGTAAAGGAGACTCCGTAGCAGAGGCGATAAAGAGAACCGGATTGTTTCCGCCGGTAGTTTTCCATATCGTGGCTACCAGCCAAATCAGCGCGAATCTGGAAGCTGGTCTTATAGATATCGCTGAAATGTACGACAGCGAGGTGGAGATAACCACCAAAACACTGACCTCGCTGCTTGAGCCGATGATACTGCTGGTTATGGGTGTCATCGTTGGGTTTATCGTGCTGGCTATTTTACTGCCGATATTCGAGATAAATCAGATGCTTTAGGAGGCTAAACGATGGCCAGACAAATGAGCCGGCGAAGTCGTGCCGGGTCTATCCGCCAGACAGACGGCGGATTTACTTTAATCGAGCTTATGATTGTGGTGGTGATTCTGGGTCTGTTAGCTACTATTGTTATGCCCCGGATTTTAAGCAGGCCCGAGCAGGCCCGGAGAACCAAGGCCAAGATTGATATACGTAATATTGAATCCGCTTTAGCTTTATTCAAGACCGACACCGGGCGTTTTCCCACCACTTCCGAGGGTATTGAAGCGCTGGTCTCTGACCCCGGCATAAAAGGTTATAGCCCCGATGGCTACCTTGATAAAGTACCTTTAGATCCCTGGGGCAATAAATATGTCTACATTTCTCCCGGAGTCCATAGCAGGGACTACGACCTGGAGTCCTATGGCAGAGATGGTGAGGATGGTGGCACAGGAGACGATGCTGACATCGAGAGCTGGAATCTTGACACGTAAGAATAATATAGGCTTTACTTTCGTTGAGGCGTTGATTGCTCTTGCCGTGGTCTCGATTGCTCTGCTGGCACTGCTAAGGCTCCACCTGCTTACTATCAGAATTGCCGACCGAGCACGGGTAACTTCTCAGGCTATTTTTTTGGCAGAGGGAAAAATCGCAGAGACGCTAGCTCTGGGTTATCCGAAGCCGGGAACTAATTCAGGCACCATAGCCGACAACGGAGCAGCGCTCGACTGGAACGTGGAAGTAACAGACCTGCGGCTGCATCAACTAAGCGCCGCGGCTAACGCCGGGCTGCGAAAGATACTGGTCGACGTTAGCTGGAAGCAGCGTCTTGGGCGGAATCATCTGCAGATGACAACTTATGTTGCACAGAAAGATTACATTGAAGGGACCCCGCTTCGCGGGAACCAGAAGTAGGCCAACCAAAGCCGGCTTTACGCTGCTGGAGATTCTTATTGCTGTGGCCATAATTGCCGTCATTGTGTCGATGGTCTATGGCAGCTATTTCGCCGCAGCCAGATCGACCGAGGCGTACGACGCGACAATGGAGGTATCTGAGCAGGCACGGCAAGCATTGGCACAGATGGCCCGGCAGATACGTTGCGCATACGTCCCACAGTCGGTACATAGAGTGGAGCAAGTGCAGCAAACTTCTGGTACGCTGGGGCAGTCACTGCGTCCGGAACAATTGGTTTCCCAACATAAGGGCGTGGTTGAAAATGTGCCCAACTATTTTAGCGGCGGTGCGGATGGGCCTGCCGGTGAAGTATTGGAATTCGTCACAACAGATGGGTCATGCGCAGGGCCAGAGTCAACAAATGGGCTGTTTGAAGTGATATATAGATTCGACAAAAGCAGCGGAGTGCTATCTTTAAGCCAAGAGAGGTTTATTGAGAGGCTCCAAGGTGCGGCTGACCACAGAAACTGGCAGCCGGTCCTTACCGGCGTCGAGTGTCTTGAACTTACATTTTATGACGGGCAGCAATGGCTCAGTAAATGGGATTTCAAGGAGAAACGTAGACCTCCGCTGGCAGTAAAGATCGACATTACCTGTGAGGATAAAAACTATCGGCGCTGTCGTTGCGCAACAACTGCATACGTGCCTTGTCACAAGAATAAAGGCAGGAAAACGGCAGCCGACACATCAATATCTATCGAGGAGCCATGGGACTGAGACCTGGAAAATTGCAGCAGGACGGGTTTGTGCTGGTAATCGTGCTGTGCACGATTATGCTGCTGGAGGTATTGCTGCTTGGTTTCAACTTTAGATGCCGGACCGACCTGCGCGTGGTAGATCATTTGCGAAGGTCGCAGGAGGCCCTGAATTGTGCACGAGCAGGGCTCAATATAGCGATTGCCGCTATCAGGGATAATCCCGACATTTATAGTGATAAAGGCTTGGTGGATCTGCTTTCAGGTGAAAATAGCATCACCGTAGGCCCGGGCCAGTGTTCGATAACCGTCGCGCAAGAGAGCGGCAAGTTGAACGTGGATCTTCTCAAAGACAAAAACGGCAAACTGGATCGGGCCCGAATAGACCAGTTGCTTCGGCTCATCGACCTGTTGAACCGGGAGCGGGCAGGCGAATCCAATATTGCCTACGGCCTTGTGCCCTCAATTATTGATTGGACCGATGACGATGATGATGTCACGTGCTTGGCTTTTGTTACGCGCGAGAATCTGGGCGTGGAATCAGACTACTACTGTACGCTCGACCCTGCCTATCGGTGCAAGAACAAGCCGCTCGATACTATCGAAGAGATGCTGTTGATAAAAGGTATTACCCCCGAGGTTTTCGAGCGCATACGTAATTACGTCACCGTCAATGGCGATGGAAAAGTCAACCTCAATTCTGCACCCAAACTGGTAATTGAAAGTCTGTCCGAGAAGATGGATACTGCTGTGGCTGCGATGATTGTTGAGCGGCGAAAGATTAAGCCATTTGATGGCGTCGCAGAGCTGCGTGACGTGCCTGGCATGACCGACAGCATCTACGAGGCGATTAAAAACATGGTGACTGTCAGTGCAGAAGATCAATACTATCATGTTGAATCAAGGGCAAGCGTCGACCATCTCGGCTGTGCAATCGAGGCGGTCGTTAGAAGAAATCCAGAAACCAAAAGCGTGGAGGTAGTCTTTTACAAGGAACACGGGTGGTAAAACCGCCAAATAAATTATGGTCAAGCGGTGCATTGGCATAGACATCGGTTGTTCGTACCTGCAGGCGGTCCAGATCGCACGTATGGAGGAAGGACTGCGCATTGAGAGGGTCTTCAGTTGCCAAATCCGGCGAAGCACGGATTCACTGCCTGACATACTGAAGTCATTTGTACGCCAGCACGGTTTTGACAGCCGGGCCGCCATAGCCGCCGCGCTGCCGCAGGATGCTGTTTTCTATCGGAATTTAGAGACCGATGCTGCCGGCCTTGAGCTAATACGCCGGCATAATTCATCCGTATTCGAACAACATTTTCCGATACCACCAGGCCAGATTATTGCCCAGCCTCATTCGTACCGTCAGTTGTCGGAAGGAAGGTACTCCGTCCTTGCAGCGGCGGTCAGCAGGCAATCGGTGCGGCAAAGGCAAGATCTCTTAGCGGAGGCGAAACTGCATCCTGATCTGGCAGAGGCCGCGATTTTCGCCGTACATGCTGCAGTCACGGTCAACCATCCAGAAATCACAACAGGCCGTGCTATTATTGCCTACGTGGATGACTCCCACCTCACACTTGCAGTAACCGAGGGCAACAATATCCTGATAGTTAGAAACCTTCGACTCGCTTACCAGTCCGACGGCAGTGTTGGTTCAGCCGAGAACCAGGTTGCCCAGGTTCTGTCACGCGAAGCAGCAATCTCCTGGCAGAAGGTATTCCGCTGCGGGATCGAGCAAGATTCCAGGCTCTACTTAGCGACCGGAGGCGGCGTTTCCGCCGAGCTCAAAGCGGCTCTGGAAGAAAAGCTGCCTTGTCGGACAATCTGCGTCGATCCATACGCTAAGGTGGAGCGAAGCCCTGATTGTCAGGCCAACGGTGGGACCCCGCTTGGCGGGGATTCTGCGATATGCCTTGCTGAAGGTCTTGCTTTGAGGGTATTGGCGCCGGAAAAAGCCGAGGGCGTGAATTTTCTCCAGGCCGATGATGCTGTTGCAAAGCCGGCGTTGAACCTGAAAAAAGAGTTGAAAATTTGTGCGGCGCTGGTAGTCGCGATTGCAGCCTTACTGCTGGTAGGCCTGCGGGTGCGATTGTTTTATATGGAAAGAAACTATGCGAGGCTAAAGAACGAGATCAACGAGGTTTTCCGTGCAGCCTTGCCTGATGAAAAAACCATTGTCAATCCGCTTGTGCAGTTAGAGCAAAAGATACAGTCTTTCCAGAAGAATTACCAACTTTTCGCTTCTTTCCATCCAACCGGGCTGGCGCCTCTGAATGTTCTGCAGACGATAAGCAAAAGCATGCCCTCACAAGGCGGTTTCAAAGTTGATGATTTGCTGGTAACGTCGGGTTCCGTTCGGATAAGCGGAACCTGCAACTCGTTTGAATCGGTGTACCAGTGGCAGGAGGTTCTGCAGAAAGTTCCCGGTTTTGCACTTGTCGATGTAGATGCTCAAAGAGAGGTCCAGAGTGGTGCAGTAAGCTTTAACATTTTGATATCGCAGGGTTTGGCCGCGGGCACGGCAGATACCTTTTGGGAGGCGGCGGCAGCGACGCAATAATAATGGTGCGTTTAACGCCAAGAGAGAAATTACTGATTGTTGCTTCGGCGATTTTTATCGCCGCCTGGGCGCTATTTGCATTCATAGTCAAGCCCGTTACCGCCCGGATGGAGACATTGAAGCGCACGATCCCCCAGAAACAAAGCGAGGTTGCAAAACTTCGTGCCAGAAGCGCCGAGTATGTTCTTTTGCGGGATAGTCTGGCCAATTTGCAGGCGAAAGTGGCGTCACAGGATGAAGGATTTGAGCTGTTGCCCTTTTTGGAGTCGCTGATCGGTCAATGTGGGCTTGCAGAGAAAGTCACAAAAATGAAGCCCTATATGGTTCCGCTGGGCTCCAATTACCGAGAGATTGTAGTTGAGATGAAGTTAGACAACGTGACGCTTAGCCAGTTGGTTGATTTTCTCTGGAAAGTAGAATCATCAAAGGCTCTGGTCAAGGCCAAAAGCCTACACATCAAGAGAAATCCCACAAATCCGGAGCAGCTCGATTCAACGTTTGAAATACACGGTGCTAAACTGGTCCAGAGTTGATTTCTCATCGAGTACTTTGGCAAATTCTTTTTTACCGCAGTCCTTGACACTCCGCGCCGGAATTGTTAGAAATACCAGTTCAAAACGCAAAGTGCAAAATTCAAAACTAAGGATGTTGTTGCCGCGTAGCGGCAACTCCACAATTTTAATTTTTGACTTTTGATTTTTGAACTTCTTTGGAGTTTCGATGGATTACAGGAAATTCATTCAAGAGCAAATTGCCGATATTAAGCGGGTAGTCGCCAGCGAAAAGGCTATTATCGCTCTCAGTGGCGGCGTGGATAGTTCGGTAACGGCCGTGCTTGGCCATCGCGCTTTGGCCAATCGCCTTAAGACGGTCTTCGCCGACAACGCCCTTATGCGGCAGGGCGAACCCCAGCAAGTGGTTGATACTTTTGCTTCTTTGGGTATCCGTGTGGAGTTGGTCGATGCCCAGGAAGAGTTTCTCGATGCCTTGGCTGGCTTGACCGACCCGGAGGAAAAACGCCAGGCGATAACCGACACATTCTACTCAAAGGTTTTCAGCCGAATCGTCAAAGAGTCCCGCGCAAAGTTCTTATTGCACGGCACCATCCTTACTGATATCGAGGAGACTGTAGCCGGCATTAAACGCCAGCACAATATTCTTGCCCAGATCGGCATTGACACCAGGCAATCTTATGGTTATTCCGTCATCGAGCCGCTCAAGACCCTGCGCAAAGACGATGTGCGGGAAGTGGCAAAGGCTTTAGACTTGCCGGCTGAAATCTACCAGCGGATTCCGTTTCCCGGCCCGGCTCTGGGGACCCGAATCGTTGGCGAAGTGACACGCGAGCGTCTGGCGACAGTCCGTAAGGCAACCGCGATTGTGGAACAAGAGCTCGGCGATAGCGGGGCGTTCCAATATATGGCTATTTTGCTGAACGACCGAGCCACAGGGATAAGAGATAATAAGCGCCAATTTGGCCAGATAATTGTCGTTCGCTGTGTCGAGAGCACCGACGCTCGTATTGCAGCCGTTACCGAACTTCCTTGGGAAAAACTGCACCGAATCTGCCAGCGCATCACGACCGAAGTTCCCGATGTCAGTCGCTGCCTGTATGACTTGACGCCAAAGCCTCCTGCAACTATCGAATATGTTTAGCCTGTTGCAGGGCGCACGAGATCGTCAGTATAAACTCGATTCCAGGTTGAGATAAGGAGACCATTATCATGCGTGGGGCACTTTGTCTTTCGTTTCTGCTCTTTTCAGTTAGTGGAATAGCTGGGGCGGACAATTTTGTCCCATTTGTCATCCCGGCCAAACCGGCGGAGAACTCGCTTATCGCATTTACTGCTGCCGAACCGATTGGCGCCGATGCCGAACGCTTGGCGGCAAGTGGCGGCCACTTCTATCGTGGTGACAAGCGCGTTCGCTTATGGGGCGTCAATCTGTCATTCGGAGCGAACTTTCCAAAACATGAGGATGCCCCGTACGTCGCGGCACGTTTAGCTGCAGCCGGCGTTAACGCTGTGCGATGTCACCACATGGATACCGCCCAGTGGCCTCGTGGAATCTGGAACGCTGAAGACGGCAAAACCATTTCAGCCGAGGCACTTGACAGGCTGGACTTTTTTATCGATCAGCTCGCACGCCGCGGGATTTTTGTAGACATCAACCTTCATGTCGGTCGTGCCCATAGCGAGTATCTGGGTCTGCCGAAAACAAATCGCCAGTATGACAAGGTCTGCAACATTTTTACGCCCGCTCTAATTGAAGCCCAGAAGCAATACGCCCGCGAGCTTTTGACGCACGTCAATAGGTATCGCAAAGTCCGCTATGCCGATGACCCTGCCGTGGCGATAGTGGAAATAACGAATGAGAACAGCTTCTTTATGTGGGATGGCGACAAAGCTCTGCGGGCATTGCAGCCATACTACGCTGATATCCTGCAGAGTAAATTTAACACGTGGCTGCGCCAGCGATATGGCGCCGATGCAAATGATATTGCTCTATTTGCCGACGGTGAAACGCCCGCCCGAACACTCGACCGCATGATATTTTTAGCCGAGACCGAAAAAACTTACTTCGACGATATGCGAAACTTCGTCAAGAACGAACTTGGCTGCAAGGCTTTGGTAACCGGCACGATTGTCTTTGGGCCGCTGGGACTTTACGCCCAGAGTGACATGGATTTTATTGACACCCACGCTTACTGGCAGCATCCGAGGTTTCCGGGCCGTCCGTGGGACAGCAACAATTGGATTGTTGAGCAAAGGGCTATGACCGATTATCCGCAGGACGCGACGCTTTTCCGCCTGGCTGCCGAGCGGTTGCTTGACAAGCCCTTTACGCTAACTGAATACAACCATCCTGCTCCGCTTGACTCACAGGCGGAATGTGTGCCCATGATAGCTTCTTTTGCCGCCGCACAGGATTGGGACGGTGTATGGCTATACACTTACTCCCATGGTACCGACAGTTGGGACCGCGAGGTTTTGAGCGGCTATTTTGATGTCGACACCAATCCTGGCAAGTGGGGCTTTATGCGGGCAGGGGCCGCTATATTTCGTGACGTTGATATAGCGCCACTGGGCGGCTTTATTATCCGGCCGTGGACCGGCCCGGCAGACATCCTGCCGACACTGGCAAAATTACACCTTAAATATGATCGAGATATGCTGAGGGCCCTTGGTGGGCAACCTGAGACGACCAGACGTGAAATGCTCAAAATCCAGTTAGTCCCAGCGATTGGCAAGAGAGATGGTCATCGAGACGTGTTTGGACCTGCTGCAAAGTTAGAGTGGTCTGTTGAAGATGACAAAGGGTTTTATTATGCGCGTGGCCGGTGTGCGCTGGTCTATATAGGCCATGCTGTGAGGTTTGAAAAGGCTACTGCCGGCCAGGTTTCTATCATCAACCCAAACTTTGTTGCTATGGCGGTTACCTCACTTGACGGTAAACCCTGGGTTTCTCTTCAGGAGAGTAGGAGGATTTTGATTACGGCGTGCGGGCGGTGCGAGAATGCCGGCATGAAGTTTTCCGAGGACCGGCGGACGGTGGGCACAAACTGGGGCGCGCCGCCCGTTCAGATTGAAACGGTGGAAGCCTCACTACAACTGGACGGGCGGTGGAAATGCGAGGCACTTGGTCCCGACGGGCTGCCAAAACAGGATGTCGTCGTGTATTACGAAGGTGAGCAGAGCCTGCTGAAACTTTTGCCGGAGTACAGAACTATGTGGTATCTTCTCACGCGGGCGGGTAAATAGCCCGTCGGATGGGCGGGTGTTCCTGCCCATACGCGCGGTGAAGGGGAAAATATATTTTGAAAGGGGACACGATGAGGCGTGACATATGCCTATTCTTGCTCTTGGTCGTCGCTAGTCTGTCATGTATAGTTCTGCTGGCAGCTTCTGCAGGACCTGCGGATTCAAGTTCCGCTGCGGAGCTACAGCCACTGGTTCTTTTTGATTTTGGGCAGAGCTTTGATACCGGTGCGGTGACAGTAACGGATGCTGAGATTTCCCTTTCCCCAGCAGGGACATTGCGCGTCCAAACCCATCATAAAGAACCGTGGCCCGGCCTTGCATTGAAGGCGCCGGCCGGCAAGTGGGACCTGTCAAAGTACGAGTACATATCCATCGACGTCAAAAACCTCAGCGACCAGCCCGTCACTGTGCACTGTCGTGTGGATAATCCCGGTGCGGACGGCGAAAAGAACTGTGTGACCGAAAGCATCGCTCTTAAACCACAAACGGCAGGACGGCTGACCGTGAATGTGTTTCCTATACCCTGGCGGCTTTCCGCACCGATAGAACTCGTCGGCATGAGAGCAGCTCCGGTTCACACCGACAAAATCGATACCTCCAATGTCACCCAATTGCTTCTGTTCGTCACCAATCCTAAGATCGACTATGTCTTTGAAATCGACAACGTTATCGCCGAAGGCCTTGTCGAGGTGCTCGACGCAAAGACTTTCCTGCCTTTTATCGACGAGTTTGGCCAGTTCATTCACAAGGACTGGCCTGGCAAGACCCACTCCGTAGAGGAGTTGATCGCCTACGGCCGAGCCGAAGAGAAAGACCTGGCGGCAAATCCCGGCCCCTCGGGCCGCAATCGGTACGGCGGCTGGTCCGCGGGCCCGCAGCTTGAGGCCACCGGCTTCTTCCGCATCCAAAAGTACAAAGGCAAGTGGTGGATTGTGGACCCGGAAGGGCGACTTTTCTGGTCGCACGGCATTGATTGTGTCCAAAGTGCAAGTGCTACTCCAATTAGCGGCCGGGAAAACTATTTCCAGAACCTGCCCAAGCCCGACTCGCCATTTGCCAAGTTTTACGGGACAGGCAGTTGGGCGCCGCACGGCTATTACAGGGACCACAGCCCATACAAAACTTACGACTTCAGTCAGGCAAATCTTTTGCGTAAGTACGGGCCAGACTGGCCAAAGAACTTTGCCGAGGCTACACAGCGTCGACTAAAAAGCTGGGGCCTGAACACAATTGCTAACTGGTCTGACCCCGATATCTATCTGATGCGCAAAACCCCTTATGTGGCCACAATCAGCTACGAGGCGAAAAAGCTAGAGGGCTCAACCGGTTATTGGGGTAAGTTTTATGATGTCTTTGACCCCAGCTTCCGTCAGGCTCTGGCTGAGCGTCTGGCAAAGGAGAAGCAGGCATCTGCCGGTGACCCCTGGTGCATTGGCTACTTCGTGCACAATGAGCTGTCGTGGGGTGACGAGGTCTCTCTCTCTCTGGCCGTAGCGACCCTCATCTCACCTGCAGATCAGCCCGCCAAAAAGGTTTTTGTGGAGGATTTAAAAGCTAAGTACAAGACCATTGACAAGTTAAACCAAAGCTGGGGCACGCAATATGCCACGTGGGAGGCCTTGCTCCAGAGTCAGCAGGCTCCGGACAAAGATAAAGCCCGGTCGGACCTCACCGCTTTTTACACCAAAACCGCGGAGACCTACTTTAACGTCATTCGCCAGGAGATCAAAAAGGTGGCGCCAAGGGCACTTTATATGGGCTGCCGATTTGCCTGGGGCAATGACTTGGCGGCGCGGGCGGCTGCAAAGTTCTGTGACGTTGTTAGCTACAATCGTTATAGCTACAGTGTGGAAGACCTCCGCTTGCCGGATGCTCCCTCGGGCAGGCTCAGGACAGGCATCGATAAGCCCGTAATCATAGGTGAGTTCCACTTTGGGGCATTGGACCGTGGCATGTTCCACACCGGGCTAAGGAAAACGGCCAATCAGCAAGATCGTGCCGCCAAATATAAGGAGTATGTTCAAGGAGCACTCAGGAATCCATTCATTGTTGGGACACACTGGTTCCAGTATACGGATCAGCCTACAACCGGCCGCGGGGACGGGGAGAACTATCAGATCGGATTCGTGGACATCTGTGACAGACCTTATCCCGAAACAATTCAGGCCTGTCGTGAGATTGGAAACGGCCTGTATGAATACCGCCTCAACGCTAAGTGACCCCCGCGTCTTCCTGTCGGAAGATAGCAGCGGGGCGAGTCTTGAGTGAGAGCACTACGGGTTTGCCTGGCCAGGCGAAGCAGGAGCGGCCTTCCAGTTGGCGACATCATTGCCGTAAGCAGAAGAAACCCGGCGAGAAAGTGATAAGCCGCCGCCGTCAGCTTCGACCGGCCAAAGGTCCACTCCGCCAGGCTGGTCCTCAGGATGTGAACCATCACTAAAATTAACCCGGTCAACACGAATATAATGCCGCGTCCCAAGCGCATCCACATCGCCAGGCATAGAAAGCTCCAACTTCTCGCCGCCATTTTTAAGCTGACCATCATAAGGGCCAACAACCACCACCCCGGCAGGCATTGCACCATATCGGGCAGTAAAAGTATCCAGATGCTTTACCACCAATAAATACCCGCCGGCAGGTATCGTAACTACAGGGTCGGAAGGAAAAACAAATTCTATGCCATCAGTAAAGCGCCAGGGTTCAGACTTATCGTAACGATATAAAGTCACCGGCTCGGAACTTATATTAAATAGCTCAATATACTCCTCATTCTGATTGCCTGAGCCGGGATTATACATAATCTCATTGATCACGATAGGCCCGACCTTCGGATAGGCGTTGGCCCTGCCGGGCGTATTTTCGCTCATCGCCACAAAGTTGTAGTTATCCGTGCTGCCTTTATAATACCTGCCAAACGCTACGTCCGTCTCGGAGGCGTCAAAATCCTCCACCTCCTGATAGCCGGTCAATACACCTTCCTGAGCCGATGACAGATATACTTGGTCGCCATTCTCGCTTAAGGCAAAAGCCCGCTGACAGCCAGGATCACCGGCGTTGCCGAAATGCTGGTCCTGATAGAATACAAGATAGCCGTTACCGGCAATGACCGTTCCATCGGCAATCTGGTACTTGGTTAAGTCGTTGCCA
>CAZMLE010000028.1:0-45163 GCA_964567045.1 uncultured Pirellulales bacterium
TAACGTGAAGCGTGGAAAAGACCAGCACGCCCGTCTCTGCCGCGGTTAAAGCAATTTTAATTGTCTCGTAGTCTCTCATTTCACCTATGGCAATGACATCGGGGTCCTGCCTTAGAGCGGCTCGCAGTCCGGTGTAGAATGACTGCGTGTCCCTTCCCACTTCTCTTTGTCTTACGATGCCCATTTTGTTTGTGTGCACATACTCGATAGGGTCCTCAATAGTGATTATGTGCTTTTTGTAGATGGCATTGACGTCGTCTATCATCGCCGCCATGCTGGTGGTTTTGCCCTGGCTGGTACTTCCGGTTATTAGCACCAGCCCTTTTCTTCTGTGAGCAAGGTCTTTGACGGTATCAGGCAGAAACAATTCCTGGACGGTTCGCGGCCTGGTAGGAAGGATCCGAATGGTAGCCCCCACGGCGCCATTGAAATACCCAACGTTTACCCGGTATCTGCCGCTATCATCCGCCAGCATCAAGTCATAGTCCAGGTTTTGCTGGAACTCTCTTTTCTGCTGCTCGGTCAGCAACTGTAGCGATACGTCCCGGCTTTGCTCGGGGGTCAAGGTTTCTTTGCTGACCGGAACCAATTCGCCGCCGACCCTGAACAGAATTGGGGCCCCGGCGGAAATATGTATGTCGGTGGCACAGTTGGCTTTGGCATGTTCCAATAGCTGTTTTCTATCTATCATCTGCCGCCGTCCTTTCTTCGAGCGGTTCAGCCGTCTCCGTACCGGCGACGGCTAAACAACTATCTGCAATTGAAGGATTTTGCCCGTCTTGTTGGTGACTTTAGCTGACTCACTTATTCGGATAGGGCAGACCCAGATTATCTTTTCACGGTCGGCGACAATAACGACCTTTCGCCGGATTTCCTGCGGCACTTTTGCGTCTGTCAGGAATTTGCCCACCTTTTTTTCAGCCGACAAGCCTAACGGCCAAAATCTGTCGCCATCCTGCCGAAGGCGAACAACTAACGGCAATTTTAGCTTATCCAGGTCAAAGCTTTCCAGAAAGTGGATTCCCGATTCTCGATTCTCGATTCTCGATTTTGTTTTTCTACAAGCATCTAGCATCGAGCATCCAGCATCAAGTATAGTTGCCTTTATCAAATAGTCCCCAAATCGTGTGCGCCCAGCAATCTCCAGTGCTACATATTTAGCCCCGGGTTCCGCCCGGGGTCTTTCAGCGCGCGAAAGGATTAGTTTGCCGTATTCGCGGCGGACCAGAAACCTGCTCGGCAGTTCAATTTTTTTGTCGCTGCCGTTCTGATCGGCAAGCCGCAATATTCTTTCGTAGTGCGGTCGCACTAAATCTCTCTCGCCGCTGCCCAGAGCACCAAGACTTCGCCGAATCAGCTCAACTTTTACGGCCGGATGCTCCGGCAGAAAACTCTCCAATTTCAGAACCACCCTGTCAACGGTGGAATCGGCCAGCCCGCCAGACGTATGGCGGGCAAGTTCCGGCCATACCTTATCTGCTCGCCGACAGATCATATTGTTGAGCCGGCGGGCAGATTGAGACAGCTCCGCCAGTTGCTCGACAATGCAGCCGGCACAATCCTGTTGCAGCACCGGAAGCAGCCGATGCCGAATGTAGTTTCGCCTGTACGTGCAGTCCACATTAGTGTGGTCTGTGCGCCACTTCAGATTTTGCCGCTCTAAATACTGAAGGACCTCGTCCCGCGTGACACATACCAGCGGCCTTATAAATCTCTCGACCCGCCTCTGCTGGGAGGCATCCTGTGGAGAGACGGGCTTGATTTTATCCTCAAAGATTCGCTTCGGCCAGATGCCGGCAAGACCACGAAAGCCTGTGCCGCGAGCGAGGCGCTGCAGAACCGTCTCTGCGTTGTCGTTCTTTTGATGCCCCGTTGCTATGCAGCCGCAGTTATTGTGCCCGGCAATATCCAGCAAACTTTTAATTCGCAACTGCCGGGCAGCAGTCTCAATTGATAGTTTATTCGCACGGGCAAAACCGCGTACATCCACATGCCTGGTAGTTATGGGCAAGTTAAGCTTTGTTGATTGTGCAACGACAAAATCCTCATCCAGGTCAGATTCGCCCTGCCTTAGCTGATGGTTTACGTGAGCGCACTGTAGTTCACCGTTAAAGACGCCCTGGCGTTTCAGTGCGCACACGGCATACATTAGTGCCATTGAATCGGCGCCGCCCGATACAGCCAACAGAATCTTATCTGTCGAATCAAAAAGCCCGTTGATTCTGGCAAAGTCGGCCACTTTTTTTTCAAGTTCCAACACGATTTACCCATAAAAAAATGGGCCTGTTACGGTGCAGGCCCAAACCATCCGACAGAAAATTCGCCTGGATCGCTTGACGTCACTTAGTACCTTCCTCTTCGGTTTTGGTCAGCTCCTTAATCCGCCTCTCTGCAAACTCTATCCATTCGGCGTATTGGCGCTGCTCCTTGACGGCCTGCCTATAGAGCTCCAATGCCTCTGCCCTGCGGTACAAGTATCTATCCAGAATAAATGCCGCCTTAAACTTGGCAGGATAAGTCGTCTGCGGGTCCCATTGATAGGCCCTTTGATAGTACAGAAGTGCTATGTTGTAGTCCTTGAAGTACTCGTAGATTCCGCCGGCCTTAAATGCGGCGTCATCAATCTTGTCACTGGCAGGATGCGTGCTTATAACCTGATTGTATTTGTCCAAAGCCAGGCGCAATTTCTGCTCATTCTTGCCGAAGGGCAGCAGACCGGCTTCCTTTTCCAGTTGCACAGCATCCTGGTAAAGTGTATCCGCTTCCGGAATCAGGGTGGTGGCTTTCAAATCTGCCGGCAGCACTTCCGCCTCAATGACGTACTTATACTGTGGCATAGCGTTGAATGCCGCCAATTCCTTTTTGGCCCAGTTGAGTTTTTCGTAGCTGCCGGTTCTGTTGTAGTACCGTACCAGCAGCCCCAGGCTCTGGCGATACGCTTGCCGGTGTATGGCCATCTGCTCGACCAGGTCCGCCTCGGTGGCCTCGGCGATATTAACCGGGCCAATAGAGCCTGGCGATGTATCGCTCGGACTTGTCACGAGCTGGCTCCGGCCGGTATTGCTCTGGCAGCCGACCAAGATGTTCAATGAGACTATAAGTGCTGCGGTACAAACTATCCTTGCCATAACGGCCTCCTTTCAGCCTCAAACCATATCCTGTGGCCTACAAATAACCGTCGAATCGCGCCGGCAATCGGCGACTCGTGGATGCGCACACACCTGCGCCGGTGTGCGGAATAATCCCTTATCAATAGTCAATTATCAATCAAAAAGCCCGCCCGTCAAGAACAAACAGCCAAAAAATCGCCGAGGCTGAAAAATGCAGATTTCAATTGACACTATCGGCCTGCAACAGTAGAATTATTCTCAATGGTCGTGGGGCTGAATTTGCCTCGGGCCTGAACATTAAATGCCAACCTGTCATATTTTGAGGAAAAAAGTAAGATGACAGCCAAAGTAGGTAAGACCCTAATCGTGATGCTTGTGCTGGCAACGGTGCTTCTGGCAGGAAACGCGCTGGTCGGAGGTCGTGTGGATACCAAGGCTACGGAAGCTGGCACTTGTTGCCAGGCACAAGAGCAAGCCCAGACCTGTCCGGTCGCATGTCCGAAGTGCTGCTGTCCGCAGTGTTGCTGCGACGAGCCTTGTTGTCTGAACACAAAGGGCACAACTGGCTGCTCAACCAGTCAGCAAAAACCGTGCTGTGCCTCCAAGTAAAGGATGGATGGGGGGACTTTTTTTTGATGTTTTTCGCCGCCGATAATCGCGGGCGCATTGACCCTCGGTTGTGCCGAGGGTTTTCTTTTTGCTTTCTTTTTTACGCGATTTTTGTGCCTGGCGCTGCGACTGATACGTTCTTGCAGCCAAACCGAGTCCGGACTATACTATCAGAGTGTTATTCTGCGCTGTGTCGCCAAATAGGAGTTTTAGGTCCGTACCGAAGATATGGAACGGGCGAATAATGAAAGGGAGATAAAATGGAATGTGTTTTCGCCGAACCGGAGCAACTCTTTGCCGCAGTAGGTCCTGTTGTGGTAATGATTGTCGCGATCTTTCTTCTGGCAATGTGTTTGGCCCTACTGGTCATAAAAGCGGTAGTCTACTGCAAGATATTCCACAAGGCCGGCTACTGCTGGGCACTGGGACTGCTAATGCTGGTTCCTATAGCCTGCATAATTATGCCGTTCATTCTTGCCTTTGGCCGTTGGCCGATCGAGAAAGAGCTTGAGCAACTGCGCCGTCAGCAAGAAAGTATCTCCACCTGATGCCACCGAAATAACACCAAACGAAGCGAAAAGATGCCAAAACAGTGGACAGCAGAAGAAATCCTGAACGTTGTCAGGGCATTTCAGCCGGCCTGCATCCTGACCGCTGCCGCCGAGCTGGATATATTCAGTGTGCTCTGCAAAAGGCCGATGACAGTGGAATCTCTGGCCGGCAGACTAAATAGTGACATCCGAGCGACAACTATCCTGCTTAATGCGCTGGCTGCATTAGGGCTCCTGGCTAAGGAAGGCAATGAGTATAGCGTTCCAGCGGAAGTAGCACAGATACTGGCAGAGACAGGGCCGCGCAACGTATTGCCTGCGGTGCGTCACCTGGGCAATTGTCTTCGTCGCTGGTCGCAATTGGCGCAGGTGACACACATAGGAAAGCCCGCCGAGCGCCAGCCGAGTATCCGCGGCGAAGCCGCCGACTGTGGTGCCTTTATCGGCGCTATGGACAACTTCTCCGCGCCTATCGTTTGCCAGGTCATTGACTGTCTGGGACCACTGACTTTCAGGCGCTTGCTTGATATTGGAGGCGGGCCAGGCACGTGGACAATTGCATTTTTGCGTGCCGTAGCCGGTGCCAGAGCGACACTTTTCGACCTGCCAGAGGTGATTCCCCTTGCAAGACAGCAAATTGCTGAAGCCGGACTAAGTGACCGGGTGAGTCTGGTCGGCGGTGACTTCTATAATGATGACTTACCCGCCGGGGCGGATTTTGCCTGGCTGAGTGGCGTTGCCCATCAGAACTCCCGCCGGCAGAACCGTGCCCTTTTTGCCAAAATTCATGCCGCCTTGCAGAAAAACGGCGTCCTGGTTATACGCGATGTAGTGATGGATGAATCTCGCACTGAACCTGTAGCCGGAGCACTATTTGCGGTTAATATGCTTGTTGGAACCGAAGCGGGCGGCACATACACGTTTGATGAGTTTTGCCAAGACCTGACCGAGGCCGGCTTTTCCGAGATAACCCTTGTTCATCACGATGAATACACGAGTTCTTTAATCCGGGCGGTAAAAGTGCAGACGTGAGATAGTGGGCTTGCTCTTTAGACCAAGGCCTTCTCGAAATCTTGCACCTTAGGCGGTTTTTTGCCCTTGGCGGGAACGATTTTATGCCCTTCTGCCTCCAGGTGTGCCGCCTGAGACTCCACGCCGCCGGGGAATTTGGGGTTAAGGCTGCCATCGTCTTTGACTACCCGCCAGTAGGGCGTTATCTGTTTCTTGCCCTTGCGGCGGTCTTCCTCAGCCGCCTCGGAGATGATCCGCAGAAAGATGCCGACGGTCAGCGGGCATGTTGAATCTGCCCTATATTTTTGGGCCAGTCTCTCTCTGATCTGCCCAACAGTAATGAGGCTTCTTTTAGTCACCTTCCTTATTAGCTCGTCAACAAGGAGCGGCGTCGGCACCAGGATATTTTCGCCGCCCATTGTCTTTTGCCATTTGACCGGCACTTTAACTACTTTTGGCAGCCCCGCCGGTGGGTTCTCTAATTTTTCTTGCCAGCTCTTGCGTGATTTGAATCTCTCGCTCATCTTTGCACCTTCTTATATCACATCTTTACTTCGGGCAAACTGCACGCAGCCAACAGCATAGTCAAAACCTGCACATCGGTCAACTGCTAAAGTGGGCTTGGGCAATGGGAAACCTCATTGCGCCACGAATTTGCGGCATAAAAAATGCACGACCAGCATCGCATAAAATTTCTTCAAAAATCTCTTCATGCCCCTTGACAGAAGCACACATGACGTTATACTTGTAATAGTTGAAATAGTACAAATAATTGGGTGGATTTATGCAATTTCGAATAGACAACGCTTCAGACAGGCCCGTTTATCAGCAGATAATAGACCAGATCAAGCGAGATATCGCTTTGGGCAGGCTGATAAAAGATGAAAAGCTGCCCACAGTCAGGCAATTAGCCAAGCAACTGGCAATAAATCCTAACACGATAGCCAAGGCCTATCGCCAGCTCGAGCAGGAAGGCATCATTGTCACCAAGCCTGGCACCGGCGCTTTTGTCGCGAGCTTGGATAGCAATTTGAGCAAGTCCGTCAGAAAGAAAATCGCTTCGGAAGAGCTGGAGCGAATTGCGATAGAGGCTTTTCACATGCAAATCGACAGGGAAACGCTGCTGGAGTTGTTCGATAGCGCGGTTGAGAAATTCAATCTGTCGCCGAAAAAGGAAAAGTAAAATGGATGAAAACGTTATCGAAGTGGAAAATCTGGTCAAGTACTTCGATGGCCGGTGCGTCCTGGACGGCATCAGTCTGAAAGTGCCGCGAGGCTGCATATACGGCCTATTGGGCCGAAATGCGGCGGGTAAGACAACAATGATCCGGATTCTTTTGGGCCTTGAGCCGGCAACGCGCGGCAGGACTTTTCTGCTGGGCACTGAATCGTCCCGTCTTTCGGCAAAGGTCAAAGGCCGAATCGGCTACGTAGCTGAAGGTCATAACCTCATCCAGAACTACAAAGTGGGGCGACTCGTTAAGCTCTGTAAAGACCTTTCGCTGCGGTGGAACAGTGAATTTTTTGCCCATCTGATGGAGATGTTCCACCTGCCGATGGACCGCAGAGTAAGCCAGCTTTCAATCGGCATGCGGGCACAACTGAACCTGTCACTGGCTCTGGCGATAGACCCGGAGCTATTGATTCTTGACGACCCCACGCTGGGAATGGACACTGTCGCACGCCGGCAGTTTCTGGAGCTGGCTATCGATCTAATCCAGCACCAAGGCCGAACGATACTGTTCAGCTCGCATATCTTGAGCGACGTCGAACGAATCGCCGACCGCATAGGCATCCTTGCTGGCGGCAAGCTCATGGTGGACTGTGCACTGGAAGAGCTTAAAAACCGGATCAAAAAATTCCGGCTGATTTTCCCTGAATCCGCACCAGAAGATCTGCACCTGACAGAGATAATAAGTCAACAAATCCAGGACCGGGAGATGGTGATCACCGTTGCCAATTGGAACCAGCAAAAACAAGCCATGCTCGAGATTTTCAAGCCCTCCAGTTGCACGGAGCTACCGATGAGCCTGGAGGATATATTCATAGAATGTACCAGGCCCAATCCCGTACCGATCGATTCTCAGTAATAGGAGGTCGAAATGTTTACGCTGATAAAAAGAGAGATTGAAGACCACATAGCGTTTCTTCTCGGAGCCGCTATTGCCACAGCAATTCTTACAGTTTTGTTGATTTCAGCGGTATATGGGTATGATCATCCCAAGGACATTCCCGTCTACGCGTCCGGGCTTTTAATGCCGGTTATAATCGTACTGGTAATTGGCCTGCCCGCTATGGGTGCCAGCCAGATGTATACCGATAGAACCAGAAGGATCTCGGCATTTCTATCTGGGCTGCCGGTGACCCGCAGCCAGATACTTGTAGCCAGGATTGTCACGGGAGTTTTGGCGATTCTAATAGTGCTTGTGCCTTTGACTATAACAGGGACAGTTCTGCGGAGTCTGCTTTTGCCGCCCATACCTATTTATCCGGGGCTTATTGCCGATATGTCTGTGACGGGATTTCTAATGGTTTTTGCCTGTTATTGCCTGGGCTTACAGACCGGCTGGACATCCAGCAAGCTCACGCCCACGCTGGGCGGTCTGGCTTTAACCTTTGTCCTTATTCCGCTGATTGTAGTCAAAGGTTTTGGGTCGCATACAACAGTCATACTTGTTCTGTTTATTATCGCGTCACTGGTACGTACCTGGCAGAAATTTAGGTCAGCACCTCTTTAGGAATCTGATTATGAAATCTGTCATAAATAACGGTGTCAAAATCATCGCCACTGGATTTATTGTGCTGGTATTATTGTCACTACCGTTATTCTGGGCTATCTGGTTGTGCAAGGGCATCCTCGGTGACTGGATGCCTTTGGATTACAGAGAGGTGCAAATCGCACCATCCGGATTGGTTCCGCCTGAGCTCGAGAACGACCCCAACGTGGTTCAGCACTCCCATATTGAAGCATGGATGGGGGCTGGAGCGCGTTTTTGCCTTGGGGTGGTGGATTATTTCCAAGCAAGAAGACCGGAAGTAGGGCGCTCAAATATTTATTACTACAACAAGAAAGATGACGCCTGGCTGTATTTTGATGAAAGGATTGGCCAAATCGTGTGTCACTATATGGCAGAAGAAAGGATGCCCGACAAAACTGTATTGCCAAAGAAGGTACAACTCTACGCCGGTCCAGAAGGAACTTCAGAATCCCCTGACAAAACCCTCGGACGATTCATCTATCCAATTGTAGATGCAAGAGCGACACCGCGGCGCGCCTTGTTAACTGTGTACGACAAAAAGCTACGCCGCTTTTTCACGATTAACTTCAAGAAAAGAACAGTAACCAAAGGCCCTGAACTTGGCAAAGGTGACTTTCACAAGCCGGTACAAATCGGCTTATTGTGGAAAAATGCATCTTTTTTACGCTTACATTGGTATGCTCCCCAAGTTAAGGTAGCGGAAGAAGAGGAAAAGAAGAGATATATGGCACCAAGCGAGTTCAAATCAATCGTAGAAAGAAACTACACCGAGGATGCGGGCCAGTATCTGCTTGTCCTTGACGAAACCGGCCGGATTGACCTGGTTGACAGAGAAACGCTGGAATTTGCAGGAACTGCCGGCCGTCTACCCGACCCACAGGTGCTGTTCGGCCCGGCGAAATCGGCAACACCAAAAGACCTGTTAGGCTACGAGGTTTTGCCTCTGGCCCTTACAACAGATAATAAGTACCGAGGAGTGTTTGTGCCCGCGGTTTCTCGCGAGGGAACGAGCTTGGCTCTCGCGGTCTTCGACGAAAGGGGAAGACTGCTCGACCAGGAATATTCTAAATTCAACAAATATAGAGGCCCGCAGAGAATAGATGTGCCTTCCAGCAAAGCGGCTCTTTTTGAAGCCCCGTGGGCACCTATGCTGACCGTAGCCAAATTCCTGACTGAAAACCTTCATCCGCCAGTTTTGTCGCTTGTTTCTTACTTCACCGCTTACAGTTTTGAAGCCGGTGCCGGACACAGGGCGCTATTTCTCCTGCCAAATTCATTTATCGCGATGGAAGGCCGGGACACAAGCGGGTTTTTCGGTACCCGGTTTGCGTTTGCCGTATTGCTCATATTGCCTTCGCTCATCCTGTCCATATTCCTTGCCTGGCGGGTTGAAAAAGATGCTATTCTATTTGGTCTCTCCGAAAACGCGAGACTCTGCTGGATGATCGGTACGATTGCTTTTGGCCTGGTCGCTTATATCACCTACAGATTAACCCGGCCAAAAGAAACGTTAGTAACTTGTGTTAATTGCGGCAGATTGAGAAGACCAGATATGGATAGATGTCACCGCTGCGGCAGTAAATGGCACGTGCCGGAACTTACGCCGCCAGCATGGCGAGTTGTCGACTAAAAATACGACCGCAGACACTCGATGCTCTTACGGGCGATGGTTTCCGGGTCCGGGTCGTATTTGAAGACCTCTACCGAAAGCCATTTGTTGTAGGCTATGTCCCTTATCGCTTCTGCGATGGGACCATAGTCCACATCGCCCATTCCGGGGCCGTAAAGATTTGGGTCGTTTACATGGAAATGGCCGATGTCTTCAGCTCGCACCGAACGGATGATTTCGGGCACGGATTTAGATTCCGAGCACATAGCCTTGACATCGAGATGCAGCTTAAAACTCGGGTGATTGATTTGCCGGACCATCCGGATGCCTTCTGCGACCGTGTTAATAAAATCGGTCTCCGTGGGGGACAACGGCTCAATACATAAAGTCACGCCCAGCCTGGCTGCCTTCTCCAGAACGGCGGAAAATAATTCGACCGCTCTTTTCCACGCATCCTGCGAGGTTTGCCCAGCCGAAATGTTTCTCTGCTTTGGCGAGCCAATTACCATAATTTTGCCGCCCAGGTCGCTACACAAATCAACCAGGCAGGATAAATAATCTCTGGTTTTGCGCCAGACCGCGTCATCGGGCGTGGTGATATGTAGGCCGGTCGGCCCGACAAAGAGCCAGTGCAAACCGACAACCTCCAGGCCATGACCAGTGACCGTTTGCCGGACTTCTTTTCGCACCTTAGGTGTGACATCTTTCGCCGAGGCCGACAGAGTAAATGGGGCTATTTCGATGCCGTGATAACCCAACCGGCCGGCGACCGAGCAAACCTCAGCCACCGGCCGATCCCCAAACATTTCATTGCACAGAGCAAACTTCATTATACTTTGTCCGGGACAACAAAGGGTTCGCGGTAGTTGCGCTTCAGATACATGTTCGCCCAGTCGCTGCATTCGCCAACGAATTTCTCCTGCTCCGGGTCCATCGTCAGCATGGGACCCATGGTGATCAGCTCTTTCTCCAGGTCGACCTCGTTAACCTTGAGATGCTCGATCATCCTGTCGAACGAGTCCATCAGGTACTCGTTGTCGATGGTGCTCCTGGCCTCGCTGACCGACATCTTCTTGCCCAGACGGTAGGAGATATTGCCCATGTGACACAGTGCGCTGGAGAAGTGCCCCTTCTCAATGTCCGCGTTGAGATCGCTGACCTTGCGACTGCGAACGGCGTCAATGAAGTTCTGATGGTGTCTCTCGCCGCCGCCGCCAGCAAACTGCTTGTCGGTTCTCTTGCCGTTGTTTTCCCAGACATAGCCGCCGCCGTCACCTGCGGCCCAATAGCCGTTTTCACATTGCACGACGACTCCGATATTGGTACCGGTGCGACGCCAGACGTCCATCGCCTTGTCGCCCTTTTTCCGCGCCAGACCACGGACCTCGAAGATCAGCGGGGCTGGCTTGTAATCGAGGAACACGATCTGTGTGTTGGCCGTCTCGCCGGCATCGTTCACTCTGAATCTGCCGCCGAAGCTCATCACGCGCGGCGCCAGTTTCGGATCACCCAGCGCCCAACGGCCAAGGTCCATCTCGTGAATGCCCTGGTTGCCGAGGTCACCGTTGCCGGTGTTCCAGACCCAATGCCATTTGTAATGCAGGTCCTTGCGACGCAGCGGCTCCATGTCGGCCGGCCCGCACCACAGGTTATAGTCCACGCTCGGCGGCACCGGATTTGGTCCGTTGGTCCCCTCCACAAACCCATTGGTGCCTTCATAGCGCGCCTTATAGCACAGAGAGCGAACCCACTTGATAGCGCCAAGGTTCCCCTGACGCATCCACTCATACGCGGCCGGATGGGCCTCGGACGAGCGTTTCTGCGTGCCGGTTTGCACGATGCGGTTATACTTGCGAGCCGCCTCGACGGCTTTTCGCCCTTCCCAGATGTTGTGCGAGACCGGCTTTTCGATATAAACGTCTTTGCCCGCCTGGCACGCCCAGACAGTCACCAGCGCATGCCAGTAGTTAGGCGTAGCAGATGTGATTGCATCAATGTTCTTATCTTCCAGCAGCTTGCGAACATCGGAGTATCCGTCAACTTTGGCATTGTTCTTCTTTAAGTAATCCACATTACTCTGCATGTGCCTACTGTCAGCGTCACAAACTGCAACGATCCGGACACCAGGCAGCTTTTCGAAAATCTTGACGTGATTACTGCCCTGGTCTCCAACGCCCACGACCGCTAAACGAATGTCATTGTTGGCGCCTCGCACCCGCGCATAGGGCGCCGCCAATGTCATTGCGACCCCGGCAGCAGCTGCAGTCTTTAGGAAATCTCGACGAGTTAATTGGCTCATAACAATTCCTTTCCCTTAAATCTTACGACGATTGCGTCCAGGCTGTCCCCGGACTCAATTTTTGCCACTATTTTGTTGCCGCATATTCACGATAGAATTCCGCCACTTTAGCCTGTTTCTCATCTGCCTTATGAAAATAAAACCGGTAGCGGAAAGTTACGCTATCACCGGCTTTGACAGTCAAATTACCGGTCCCGGCGGGCTTTTTTTCAAAATCGTGCACGCCAAACGGATTGGCGGCAAAAAGCCCGTAAGTACGCACGTGCCACCACGTGGGATGCCTTGGATTCTGCGGATGGTCAAAAATAGCCACGCCCACCACCTGGCCATCCAATGGCCCATAGTAATCGCACCAGGCCGCACGTTTGCCCCAGGCATCTTCGTCGCGGTGACCTTCACTGTCAACGATATGTCCCTTGCCTACTTTGTCGGCTTGCATTGTCGCTGCCACACGGATCGCCATCGAGCCTTCCTTCGTGTCGCCAAAGACAACATCGCCGTGCGAGGCATGAACAGTAATCTCAAAGTCCATCATTCGACAATCGGGGCGGCTGTAAAATTTGTAGGTGCGACTGTCGGTGCAGACGATTTGGCCGCTCGATGCCACCCATTTGTTTTGTGATTTAATGACGCCGACCTGCGAACCGGAAGTGAGCTCCAGAAATTTGTCATGCACTATCTTGTCCTTGCCCCCCTGCCAAAAATCGAGCCCATTGACCGCCCCGTGAGTAAACCATAACGAACGATGATGGGGATGGTCTCGCGGCTCGTTTTCGGCCTCTTTCATCGGCCAATGCCGGGTAACGTTGACTGCCGTAGGCCCGATGACCGGATAAAAATATGGGAACGGAGTATCTTTGAAATTGTATTCGGTAAAAAGCTGGCCGTTAATCTCGACCTTAACTTTATCAGGCAGTTCAGTGACTTTTACGCCGCCGCCGGCTACGGGCCGGCTGGAAGCCGCGCCCTGCGCCTTCGCGGCCATCTGCTGCCACAGCTCACGCTGCCGCACCAGTGCTTTAACGCGGTCGGCTGGATCGGTACGAGCTTCAAGAAGAATCCAGCCGCTGTAGTTCATTGCCGCAAATAAGTTCATCAACTCCTGGTAAGGGTAGTCACCGACATTAAGCTCGCGAATATGGGCGGTATCGCCGAACCGGTCATTGACCAGATTGAAGTTATACTCCAGTCCCTGGCCTTCGAGGTCCTGCGAATTGCAGTTCCAGCACACGCCGACGTTTGGATGCTCGGCCACGTCCATAATCGCCTTTATAATCGGCAGCGGCGAGCAGCTTCCGTGAACCTCCAGCCGAATCGGCTGACCGTATTCGGCGCCGAATCGCCCCAGCTCATTAAGTGACTTGCCGATTTGCTCGATGGTCTTTTCCTTCGGCACGCCGGCAGGCAGGTCGTTCGGCTTAACCTTTACGCCCAGGCCGCCAACATCGTGGCTGAGCTTGATATACTGCTTTGCCCCTTCGATGTCCGCCTTGAGCTTTGCCGGGTCGGGGTAGTGAAACGCAAAATTGGTTCCCAAGCCCACCAGCGTAACGGCACTATCGGCAAAACGTTTCTTCACTTCGCGCCTCTGCGAGTCGCTAAGGTTGGCTTCGACCTTATGCGCATGCTCTGTCCGCAGTTCCACGCCGAGCACTTTTGTCTTTTCGCAGTTGGCAATTAGCGTAGGCAGGTCCCAATCCCGGCCCCACTGGTAAGTCACAAGCCCGAACTTCATTTTCGAGCCAGGCCCCTCAGCAGCTAACAGCAGCGTTTTGCCTAACGGCCGGCCCACCAAAGCAGCGGCACCGACGCATATTGAGCGTTTCAGAAAATCACGGCGTGCGTTCACCAGCATACTCATACTTGGCTCCTTCAGTTGCAAGTAGTAACGAGCGAGTTTTAACTGCATTTTCAAGCGCGTTCACAGCCCGTGCAGCCCAATTTCCTCCAATAAATCTTGGGATACATTTTTCAATTGTAAACTGAAAATTGTCAATTGTAAATTTACAATTTTATCAGCCTCTCAGCAATTTTTGAACTGGCATCAAGTCGTGCAACTTTCTTGCAGGCATCAGCCATCTGCAGGCGTCTTTTTTCATCCCTCATCAACTTTTGCAATTCTGCCCACAGCCGGTTCGCTTGTTCTTTAGCATCCGCCAAGTCATCAACTATAACTGCTGCTCCGGCCTCAACAAGTTTGCCGGCATTTAAGTACTGATGCCTGTCCCTATGGTACGGATAAGGCATACAGATGCTCGGCACCGCTGCCGCGGCATATTCTGCCACGCTGACAGCACCGCTTCTGCCAACCACCAAATCCGCGGCAGCCAACAAGCTCGGCATATCATCAAAATATCCCAGGATTTTGTGGGCAATCTTAGCCCCGCCGTACATCTGCTTGACTTTTTCGTAATGAGCATGTCCGGTTAGGTGGACTATCTGCCAATCATCGGCAAAGCTATCCAGCTTTTCCAGCAGCGAACAGACCGCCTCGTTGATATTCTCCGACCCGCTCGATGCGCCGGTTATAAGCAGAGTCTTCTTATTCTGGTCAAAACCTATCTGTTTTATCGCCTGCTCGGGGCGAGGATTTTCAAACCCGCTTCGCAGGGGGCAGCCAACGACGTGGATTTTCGCCTTGCTTGCGGCAAAATACTGCTGCGTGTCGGCAAACTGCACAAAAATCTCGTCTGCCCAGCGCGCTATCATTCTATTTGCCCTGCCCGGCACAATATCTACATTCAAAAGTGCAACAGACACATCCAGCTTCTGTGCTGCTCGACAGACCGGCGCCGCGACAAAACCGCCGACGCCGACAACTATAGGGTTGTCACTTGCCGCAATGATCTTTTTTGCGAGCCTGTAACTTTTTGAAAACCAAATGCAAAACTGGACCAGTCTGCCCGGGCGGAGCGAAAAACCCTTCGCCGGCAATGTAGTATATTCAAATCCGGCCTTGGCAAGTATCTGTGCGTCGATGCTGCGGGTGCTACAGAGAAAATGTATCTTGGCCGTCGGCTCCAGTGCAGCTATCTTCTCTGCCACCGCGACCGCAGGGTAAATATGTCCCCCTGTTCCCCCGCCGGCAAAGAAAAAGGTGCGTGCGTTCACCAGATAGCCTCGCCGCCAGTTTGCTTCTAATCGCCGCTCTAACAATCTGCCGTACTCATCCGGTCCGGTTGGCGCCGACGTAGATAGCCAGGTCTTTGACGCCTTCGCCCCGCTCAAAGAGACGTTTTACATTGCTTAAATCGTTGTTCATTAAAGTAATGTTGTCGGAAAGTTCCGAATCAACACGCAAAAAAGTGCCAACTTTGTGGCAGGGACGGCAGCCGTGAATAAAGGCGCCATTTACCTGCCTGAGCCATATCAATGCCTCTGTTGACACGGTGCTCTGGGCATCGAAATCGAAAATATTCAAATCGTTCACGTCCTCAAAGACCAAAGCGGGTCGGTGATCATCCCGCTCAAATCCCAAATCCAAATGCTGAAATCTCAAGCCTCGTGCGTG
The DNA here is from genome assembly GCA_964567045.1 of uncultured Pirellulales bacterium. Classification (GTDB taxonomy): domain Bacteria; phylum Planctomycetota; class Phycisphaerae; order Sedimentisphaerales; family Anaerobacaceae; genus JAFNGF01. The sequence goes on from CAZMLE010000028.1 coordinate 15,460, forward strand.
CCGGCAGTAAAACCCATACGCCGGCAGAGTGCCGAACATACTGTACTCCGGATAATCTTTTTCTTTCTCGGCGATTTGCCGCAGCGCATCTTCTCTGGCGCCGCCGCCTTTGAACTTAATACGGATATTGCTCAGTGTCACGTTTTCAACCGGGAAATTCGGCAGGCCGGTGATTGAACATCCGGTGCTGCCCACACCAGCCGCCTGGATGTTGCTAATCATAATGCCTTTTATCGAACCCATGCCGGGCTTTTCGCCGGCGTAACTGCGAGCACGATTGCCCAGGCGGATAAATATCGCAGCGCCCACATTTTCCATAACGATATTCGATACGTTGACCCGCTCCAGCGTTCCGCCATCGACTATTTCCAGAGCAAGCCCGGCTAACCGGGTGTCATAAACCGCACAGTTACTGATGGTGATATTCTTGAATCCGCCGGTGGATTCAGTACCCATCTTCAGGGCATTACAACTGGTGCTGAACACGCAGTTGGTTATCGTGATATTTTCGCAGCCGTGCCCGCCTATACTTTTTAGCACCAGAGCATCATCACCGCTGCTAATCCGACAATTCGATACGCAGACTTTGCGGCAGTTGTCAATATTCAGGCCATCATTGTTCCTGTTAACCCTGCTGTCTACGCTGATACCATCGATATTTACGCCTTCACAAGCCCGGTATAGCTGTGCCCATGCCGAAGAATCTCGAAGGGCTATGTCTTTCACTGCGACGTTTTCGCATCGCTCGAAGCGTATGAGAAACGGGCGTTTTTTGTCCAATTCAAACGCTGCGCCCTGACCATCGACGACGCCCCGGCCAAGAACGGCAATATTTGCTGAACCCTCTGCGTAGATGATGCTGTCGCCGGCGTAATCGTCAAGACTCTTGCTGCCCAACAGTGTAGCGCCGGCTTCAATGCACAGGCTAACGTTGTTTTTGAGATGGATCGTGCCGGACAGAAACGTTCCATTGTGCAGGTAAACTTTCCCGCCGCCCGCCTTTGCACAGGCATCGATCGCAGATTGGATGGCTGCCGTATCCAATTTCTTGCCGTCACCGGCCGCTCCATAATCATAAACACTAAATACACCTTTTGCTGACGGTGCGCCTGCTGCCGCGTTTTGGCTCCAGGCCAAAAAGATCAAAACCGCTGTGACAGAAAATGCCAGGAGCAAAAAACGCTCTGGCAGAAGGTGTAACTTAAACATGGGCCGGTCTCCTTGCAAAGTGACAGCAAGCCGCACCGCAACAGGCAATCACTGACTTGGTTTGTCTTGCGATTCGGCTGATTTCTGAGCCGATTGTTTGGCAATATTCAGCAGCACGCCAACCGCAGCGGCTGAGAGCAGCATACTTGTTCCGCCGGCACTTACAAACGGAAGTGGTATGCCTTTTGTCGGCAGCACAACCGTCACTACTCCGATATTAAGCGCGGCCTGAAGCGCGATCGTCAAAACGATACCGCCGGCTAAAAGTTGCCCGAACCGATCCCGGCTGCGCAAAACAACCACAATCCCAAGAGCAACAAAGGCAATGAATAACCCAATAACTGCTGCCGAGCCCAGGAAGCCAAGCTCCTCGCCGATAATCGCAAATACAAAATCTGTGGTATCTTCCGGCAAATGGCCGTACTTGCAGATTCCTTCACCCAATCCCTTTCCCCACAGCCAGCCGGAACCCAGCGCAACCAATGATTGGTTTGCCTGATAAGCTGCGGAATCCTCCCACTGCTCAGGGCTCAAAAAAGCGGCAATTCGCAGCATCCGGCTGGGCGAACTGATCAACAGCACAAAAAAGCCTGCCACGCCGAATGGCAACGGGGTCAGCAGATGCCACCACCTTGCGCCGGCACTGGCCAAGATCAGAAAAGCCACAATTGCCATAAATGCTGCTGTACCAAAGTCTTCGATCGCAACCAGGCCAACTGTCGCAGCAATCACAAGACAAACCGGCACGAACCTCCTCCAGTATAACTTCAGCTCTGGGCCGCACTTATCGCACACCGCAACAAGAAAGAAAACGGTAGCCCATTTGGCCAGTTCAGAAGGCTGAAAACTCACTACGACCGGGCCGAGCGGGATTCTCAGCCACCGCCGGGCACGGTTTATCTCTGCGCCAAACTCAGGCAGCAAAACGAGTATAAGTAACGCTACACTAAGGACTAACCAATAGCTGGTCGGCGACCGCAGCCAGCCCCACGCCAAGCTGAACCGGCGGTAATTGAACCAGGATGCCACGTACATCAGTAGGCACGCCAGCGGGAAGAACAGAATCCTGCGCAGGGATGGGAAATCGTAGAACCTCCCCAAGTCAAGCTCCTGCCCGATGTTAGCGCTCGCCGAGAAAACAAAGAGGGTACCGACCGCCATCAATAATAGAACCACCGCAGCAATGTTATCAGCAAGCCGACTCGGTTTTGTATCGCTAATCACTTGTTTGTACAAGACTTACAAAAAAATTTTACCCGCGAAGCCAAGAATCAGTCCCTATAAGATTATTGTCGGCTGCCGTCGCCAGATTGCAGCAAAAATTGCCGCAGAATTATAGTCGCGGGCGAACACCAACGACCGTGTCGTCCGGAAGGCAGCCAACTACCTGCTCGCAGGTACCCTCAAATTGCACTTGTGTATCCTCCCCGGGGTGGAGCACATACGCTATAATCTGGCGTGGCCCTTTGCTGCCCATAGCGGCGACGCAATAGATGTTGCACTTACCGGTATTTTTCACCCAGAGCTCGGTCGCGGCACCAGAGCGATTCTGTTTGACCGAAAGACAAGCTCCATCCAAAAGGGGCAACGCCTTGCCTTTGAAGGCAGCAGCCAACTCCCGCACATACCGGACTTGCTCGAATCCATACTCGCAGCTTGGCTCTATCTGCATGGCCTCGTACCATTCGTTCCATGAAGTAATAGTAATCCACCTTGCTGCGACTTGCTGAGCGAGAGCAAAACGCCGGCGGAGGTATTGACCCTTTGATCGCTCGATGTCGAAGCCGAGTTTGCGAATCCGGCTTCCACCTCCGATTGCTGCCAAGATTGAGGGTTTGCCCAAAGTCTGGAGGTGCTTTGCCACTTGCTTGTACGAGTTTGTCAGCACCTCGTCGCTGTAATACTTGTCGGCGTAGGGGACGATGCTGTCGAAGACCGACAGATATTCGAGGTCGATATCCCAGCCATCCGGCACAGCGACATACCACGCTGGGCCGTAGTCGGTCGTCAGACCTTCAAGCAGGGGTCTCCAACGGTCAAGTGGTAGCGTGTGCGCCTGGTAGACGAAGATAACTGGCTTGCCATCTACTCTGAGGTAGCCTGGGTGCTTACCGAACTCCTTCAGGACATAGGCCAACGCAAGGCGGAGCTTCTCGTTTGAAAGGCCAGGGAAATTTGCCAGGTGCTCAAGGACTACGCAGAGGCGGAACTGACGCGGAGAATGTGCGCCGATTTGGTCGAGCATCTGCTGAAAGATTTTTCCGGGCGTCGTTTCCGGACCCGACCACGAGACGATGAATCCATCGATACCGGCATCGCACGCAAGGCAGACCTGAAAATCGATGAGCTTCGGGTCGTCCGACCGGTAAGGGCCGAGCAGCGGGTGATCAAGAATAGTGGTCTGCTTATCCCACTGCCAGGGCTGCTTGTATCCGTACCACGGATAATGGTATGCAAAGATCAGACGATCTGTTGTCGCGTGCTCCGGCTCTGTAAATTCTGTGGTTGAAAGGCCAGGGTCGGGAGCCGCCGGAAGCCCCGTGAGCGGCACAGCCATGCACAGGCCGATGATAGTCAGCACGCGAATCAGTTGGTTTTTCATACAAAGGACCTTGCTTGTCAACGGCTTTTCTACTATAATAGTTGCTCGCGCAGGCCAGGCAAAATATATCGCGCTCTAATTCGGAGATGAAAATATGATACGCAATTGGTGGCGAAGATTCAAGATTCAAAATTCAAGATTCAAGATTGTGTATATGCTCGGCTGCCTTCTGTTCTTACTGGCTGGCTGTCAAAAACCAGCCGAAGTGGTAGAAGGTCCAAAATCTGCCCTGCAAGAGCCCAAACCGGCAATCCAACAACAAAAACCTGAGCCTAATAAACCCACACCAAAAATCGCTTTTGAGAAATTGGTGCATGATTACGGCGACGTCGGGCCAGGAACCGATAACGTCGGTGAGTTCAAATTCACAAACGTCGGCGAGGGGCTGTTGACAATCAAAGAAGTAAAGGGTTGCTGCGGTGTCACCACCTCTGTGGAAAGGCAACAATATAAACCAGGTGAAAGCGGCGTTGTAAAAGCAAAGTTCCGCGCCTTTACAGCACCTGGTATATTCAGGCGAGCAATCCAAGTGTACAGCAACGATCCATCAAAGGCGGAGGTTGAGCTGACCTTAAAGGCCAAGATTGTGCCCAAGGTGGCGTACGAGCCGCAGAGACTGAACCTTCTGCTCAGAGATAAAGATGCCGGCAGCCCGGAGATCACCCTAACCAGCCTCGACGGCAAGCCGTTCTCCATAACGCAGTTCAGATCGCCGCTAAACAGTGTAACTGCTGAAATCGACCCAGCGGTGCAGGCGACCAAATTTATTCTAAAGCCTAAAATCGACGCCCAAAAACTGCAAGAAGGGTTGGATGGCTATATACAGATCAGCCTGACACATCCGGAATGCAGCCAGGTTAGTATCCCCTTTAGCGCCGTGCCAAGGTTTAAGATTACGCCGCCACAGCTAATCGTTCTCAAAGCTCAGCCGCAAAAGCCAGTGACAAGAAAAGTGTGGGTGCTGAGCAACTACGGCGACGCTTTTGAAGTTGAGTCGGTGTCTTCGCAAAATGGCATCATAAAGGTTCTCAAGCAGGAGAAAGTCGGCAGCGGCTATCAGTTCGATGTGGAAATAACGCCGCCAGACGCCCAAGCTCAAGGACGCTTCACCGACACATTTGTGGTGAATCTAACAGGCGGTGAGAAGCTGGCAATTGTTTGCCGCGGGTTCTATTAAAGTAACTTGGGCACGCGAAAACCAGGCTTAGCTATGAAACGGTGGGCAGCTTGCATTTGCGTATTGACGCTGGCGGCATCTTGTGAGTTAGTCCGACGAGCCGAACCAACAGCGAAACCTGTTCAGCGAACAGATATACTCACAGTTTTTATTACCGGCAACGAGCTGGGAGAGCTAAAGCCGTGCGGATGCAGCGGCGGACAACTTGGAGGATTCGATAGACGTGCAGCCATCTTGAACTCTGTGCCCAGCCAAAGAAGATTGGTCGTGGATGCGGGCTCGTTTGTGGCAGGTGACACCGAGCAGGACCTGATCAAGTTCAATATAGTAATCAGGGCGTTGGACTTGCTCGACTACGATTTGGTCAATCTAACGGAGAAAGATGTCGAGATAGCCGGGAATCTTGGACTGCTGAACAGTATCGGCTCACTTTTCAACATCGTAAGTGCTCAGCACATCACTGACGCCAATGTCCCGACAAAATTTACCAGGCAGTTGCCGCTGCGAGATGAAAATGTGGCGGTGACGGTTGTAGCCTTTGACGCCAAATCATCGCCGATAGAGCAGATTGACGAGCTTTTTGCCGACAGCCCCGCTCCGCAGGCATTCAATATCCTCGTTGTGAACAGTTGCGATTCGGACGTTATTGACACTATCGCTAAAAGCGCGCCGGCGGTAGATTGTCTGGTTTGTCCCGCTGATTCCGATGAGCCGAGAATAATAAGCGAACCGAACAGCAGACCTCTGGCTTTTTCGGTGGGCCGATTCGGCAGGTATGTGTGCAGACTCCAGATAACCAAGTCTGCCGAAGGCAAACTGAAATTGGATTTTCAAAGTCTGCCCGTGCAAGAAAAGCTACGGCAAGAGCCGGCTCTGGTTGGGCTATACAAAGATTACCAGCAACTGGTCAAAGAGCACAATCTTGTGCAGAAGTATTCACGTTTTTCGCTGGAGGATGGCTTGAAATTTGTCGGCTCAGACGCCTGCAGGTCTTGCCACCAGTACGAATATCAGCAGTGGCACACCACAGCCCATGCCCACGCTTACGCGACGCTGGAGAAGGTCGGCTCGCAGTCTGACCCGGAATGTGTCCTGTGCCACGTTGTCGGGATGGAATATGAAAGCGGCTTTATCTCGCAGGAGCAAACCGCCCACTTGAAGGATGTAGGCTGCGAAAACTGCCACGGGCCCGGCTCCGAACACGTCAAAACCCTTGGAAAAGTAAAAACCGCCGGGCCAAAATCGACGTGTCTTAACTGCCATACGCCCGAAAAGAGCACTGAATACGCTGGTAATGAGCAGGCTTATCTGGAAAGAATCATTCATTGGAACCGGTCAGAGTCCGCAGCAGATGGCAATCAAGAACAAGGCCGTTCTCGGATTGGTAACTTATGAAGTCACTTACCAGAAGAGAACTGCTTGCGCTGGCCGGCATCGCTGCCGGCTCGTGTGCTGTATCTTCGTGCGTGCGTGAGCAATTGGCATCGCCTCCAGCTAAAGAGCCTCGCTTGCGGTGGGTTTTCGCCAGATTGGACCCGGATATTACCGCAGACAGGGCATACCAAGACTATTACCAGGGTCACTGCATGTACGCGGTCTTCAAGAGTATAGTGTGGCAACTGGCGGAACAACGAGGCGAACCTTATAAGTCTTTTCAGTTTGATATGATGAAATACGGGGCGGGCGGAGTGGCTGGGTGGGGCTCTCTGTGCGGCGGACTAAACGGCGGCGCGGCCGTTATCGGCCTTTTTGCCACAACGCAAGACCAAGCAAGGCTGCTTACACATGAGCTATTTAGATGGTATGAGACAGCCGCACTTCCAGCTTACGTGCCTAAAAGGGCAAAATTGAGCATGGAAATACCGAAGTCCGTGTCCAATTCTGTTCTTTGCCACGTATCGGTTAGCAGTTGGTGCAAGGTGTCGGGACATCGCGCTTTTAGCAAAGAGCATAACGAGCGATGTGCCCGCCTGACTGCCGATACCGCTAAGATGACCGTGCAGATTCTTAACCGCAATCTTCAGGGCCAGTTTGCCGCCACCCACGCCTTAAGCCCGGAGACAAAATCATGCAATAGCTGTCATGCAAGAGGCGGCAAGCTCGAAAACTCGCTCGGCGAAATGAGCTGCAATGCCTGCCACTTCTCAGGTGGCCAGAAGCACCCTAATCTATAAAGTTCTTGCGAAAAATTGTTCGCTGGAGGGAACCAAACGCCCCGGCTAATGTCGAATAAAATAGCGGATAGCGCTGCTGCCGCGCGATCTGCATTGCACGCTCCGGCGTAGAATCAGTAGAGGCGTCTATAGGCGGCGTAAACGCCCGGACACGAAATATGATAAAGACATTGCGAATAACAACTATAGTAGCTGCGATTTTAGCGGGCCTGCTTTTTGTTTTTCCGGTGTTTTTTGGCGTCCGGGCAAACGAAGAAGCCGAGCAGTTCTTAAATTCGCCCGGGGTGGTGGAAAAGTATAAGCAGGCCAACGGCAATAAGCAAAATGGAAGTGACAGCCAGATTTCGCCGCTTGTTAAGCATGCTGAAGCTTTTGCGCTATACCTAAATCCCGCCCCGGAGCCCGCAAGAACCGCTCCGATAAGGCAGCAGCCGATTATTCCACCCACGCCTCCGAAGGCCTATGCCAAATTCAGCCTTGTCGGCACCAGCGTTCACGCGACCAAACCCGAAGAATCGCTGGCATTTATTAAGGAGCCGGGCAAGGGCCTGTTCTGGGTCAGGCCAGGCAGCAAAGTGGGGCATGTGACTGTTGAACAGATAGGAGAGGGCCTAATCGTCTGCCGGGATGAGCAGGGCAACTCGGAGCAGATTTTAGCTCAGCCCAGGCAGCCCGAACTGAGTCTGCTTGAAGGCTCACCATCAGCTTTAGCGAGGGCCAGCAGCAATGTTGCCGCTCAGATTCCCATGCCGAGTTCAAGTAAACCTCCAGGCAGCGTTATCATAAGCAGGCCTTCGACATCACAGATAACTGATGGGGAAAACGCGGCCCTGAACGACCTGATCGAAAAGCTCAAGGCCCTGCAGAGCAGTTCAGAGTCCGATAAAACCGGCTCGCCCGGCAGCAATGAACCAGACGCAGCCGTTATGGAAAAGCTCATTTCTGACTTTAGGTCAACGCACGTGGATGCCCAGGAAGCAAAAAGATTGGGTAATTTGGGCAAAGAGCTTAGCGGCATCCAGCAAGACCCCAATCGAGCGCAACAAAGCCGGGACAGAAGGCAAATAGTGCCGGTCAGACGAATACCCGTGCCTCCGAGGACAAAGTAGCGGTTATTTCGTTGTCTGCCGAATCGTCGCCGAGCCAAAGATTCTTCGGGCAACTTTCTGCCTCGTACCTACACCGGCCACTTTCCGCATTATCAGTACTGAAATTTGTGTTTTTCAGCTAATTGTGCGGGAACTTTTGCGTTCTTCATGTGTCTGATTAGATGGCTGGTCCTTCAAAGCCTGTATAGTGGCTTTGGGCAGGGGCTTTTGGCAGGCAAAAGCCCCATTTTCATAGAAGGAGTATTGTGATGAGACAACAGCATTTCTCGGGCAGCCGCTGGGGCACAGCCCTTGTGGTCTTTCTGGTCGTAACTCTTTTTTCAAACGGAAGTTATCTTCTTGCTGCGGACCAAAAAGATGCTTTGGGCCCGGTCGGCGTAAGAGGATTTTCACTAAAACACATATCGGCCCAACAGGGCAAACAGTTCCTGGCCGACCTCAAGCTCGGCACCGTCTCACAGCTTCCGGGCACTAACATGCTTTTACTGACGGCTCGACCAGGCGAAATAACCAGAGCAGCTACCCTTCTGGAGCTGGTTGATGCCGATGCCAAGGAGCAATTCGTGGTGAAAGTGATTTGTCCAGCCTCGCAGGCCAAGAATTTGCCCCCCAAAGAACGGATCGCAGCGGTGATCGGCAACATATCCCTGGGCGACTTTTCCAATCCACCCGACCCCAACAGCGCTGCCAGGGCAATTATCGACATTCATAACGATGCAGTGCTGGCTATCGCACGGGCCAGTTTGGCGGAGAAAATTGTCTCAACTATCGAAAAGCTGCAGAAACCTGATACTGAACAGACTCCACCGCCGGCAGCCGAACCGAACAAACCAAGTACACCGGATGCTACGCATGGGCTGGCACAGATAATGCAGAAACTGCTTGCCGATACGGGAGCTGAAACGAAACCTGATGCTAATGAGCTATCAGTTCAGCGGGAGCCCAATGAGCCGAAACCGCAGCCTAAGCCCGAACCCCAGATAAGCCCCCGCCCCGAACCCGAGTTGAAGCCCGAACCGCAGATGGCCGCCAGCCCCAAAATAGAGCAGAAAGCAGCCGAGATTAAGCGACCGAGCAAGATCGTTGAGCCGAACGCTGCTATTGTCAGCCCTTACAAGCCTGGGCCTGTTCCGAACGGCGACGAAACGTTGCGGTTGGATTTGCCCGATAATGTCGATATTATCATGTTGCTGGGCCTGGCGGGCCAATATCTTGGTCTGGACTTTATGTACGACCCCAATGAGGTAAAGGGCGCGGTGACGCTGAAACTCCAAGGCAAGCTCAAAGGCCCAATCAAGGTCAAAGAATTATATCCCTTGCTTGAATCAGCACTCAACTTCCGAGGCTTCGTGATGACCCGCAAGGCAAATCTCGTTACGATAGTTCCCAAGGATAAGGCGCTGGAAATCGATCCAACGTTGCTGGCAGACGCAGAGAAAGCAGTGCCCATACAGTACGGCGATGTAGTCATAACCCGTGTCTTCGAGCTAAAACATGTTGATACAACCAGTGCAGTGAACCTGCTGAAGGGGATGAAGCTCGGCACGGATGTCTCGCCCATTCCCGGAGCTAAGAAACTTATAGTTACGGAGTACGCCTACCGTATGCCGCGCGTGGACCGGCTTATTGAAATGATTGATAAGCCGGGCGAACCCAAAAAGTTCACGTTCAGGCAGCTTAAATACACGATGGCCAGGACGCTTGCTCAAAAAGTCAAGACGCTGGCCGAGCAGTTGGGAACCGTGTCGATTACCATTCCTGAGCTTGCGGCCGAAGAATATACCCCAAGCCCAAGGGCACCCAATGAGACGGACCAGGCGTACAATCTCCGGATTGCGCGAGAGAAGGCCATCTGGGCGGCCAGGCAAGCTCAAGCTCAGCGACAAGCTCAACCCCGGTTCCAAGCCCCAACGCAAGCTCCGCAGCCGGAAGTGGTCACGCCCACCGTTTATCTTGATGCAGACGAGCGGACAAACCGCATCCTGATGATAGGGCTTCAAGACCAACTGAAGGAGGTGGAAGATCTGATAGATGCCCTTGACGTAGAGCAGCAGGATTTGAGGACGCTGCAACTGTATAGGGTTGAGCACGTTGGTGCCGAGGAAGTAAAAAATAAGCTGGCAGAACTCGGCATAATCAGCCCCAGTCAGACCGCTGCTTCTCAGAGAATTACCCCCACCAAGGCGGGCGGGCCTGCGACACCTGCTATACCAGGCCAGCCTCTGATGACGCCAACAACAACGGCTGAGACGAAGGAAGCGCTGATCGAAGAGCCTCAGGTGGTGGTAATAGAGCAAACCAATTCACTTCTGGTAAACGCCACTGCCGAGCAGCACGCCCGGATAACCACGATTCTCAACTATGTAGACAGCCAAGCCGAAGCGAGTTCCATTCCATACGTGGTATACCCGCTTGAAAATCAGGACCCGAATCAGCTTCAGGCTGTTCTGGAAAAGCTCATTATGGAAACTACCACTAAGGAGGATAAGGAGGCTAAGATCGTTACTACGGAGAAGACAACAAGAAGAAAAGAAGAAGAGATTGTCATTGTTGCCGATCCAAAAACATATTCGCTTATAGTTTACGCCAATAAAGAGAATCAACAATGGATAAGCAACCTTGTCAAACAGCTTGACGAGTATCGTCCTCAGGTGCTGCTTGACGTCACGCTGGTGGAAGTAACTAAAATGGACGAGTTCAATTATGACCTTGATGTGATCTCCAGCTTCCCGGACCTGACCGAAACTTCAGGCTTGACAGACGTTATAACAGACCTTTCCGAGGCTAAAAGAGACCGGTACGTAGACCTGCAATCGCTATCCGGCGTAGGCACCGGCTTTTATGGCGACCGCCATATAAATGCTTTGTTAGATGCCGTCCAGAAGAAGAATTATGGAAGGATTCTTGCAAAACCCAAGCTCCTTGTTAACGACAATGAACCCGGCAAGATTGATGCGACCGAGTCGACCTACGTAGCGAGAAAGGAAACAAGCTATATACCCGGGGCACAGCAGGGAAGCTCGATCCCAGTAGACAAGGAGATTTTTGAAAAGTACGACGCGGGCATTACACTTGATATTGAACCCCACATAAGTAAAGGTGACCAGCTTCGACTTACAATTACCATGAGCCGTACCGACTTTCGCATGGGAGCAGTCACGACCGGAAAACCGCCGGATCAAGTCAAAAGCGAAGTTACCACCGTCGTAACGGTTCCTAACGGCACGACCATAATACTCGGCGGACTGGAAAGGCTAAAGCAAAGCAAAGGCGGAACAAAGGTGCCCATCATTGGCGATATTCCGCTTATCGGCGGACTATTTAGAAGTGCCGCCAATACCGATGAGCAGAGCAGACTTTACGTCTTTGTCAAAGCGCACATTTTAAGGCCCGGAGAAGAACCCAGCGCAAAATCTGACATAGAAATAGTATCGCGGAAAAACCGCGATAGATTCGAGGCATACGAAGAAGAAATGCAGAAATACGAGGATTGGCCGGGCATAAAGCCAAAGTCAATGGACCCGGCAAAAGTCCTCGAATCCGATTAGTGCCTTGTCGGGAATGAAATATCAAAATGAAAGACCTGCTGATACAAACTGCCAAGCGCACTGGGCTGGTTGACGCTGAGCAACTGGCCAAATTTCTAAAAGAAAGCAGTGGCCACGAGCGGCTGGATGAGCTTCTGCTTAGCTGCCCTTATTTTACCGAGGACATGGTTTTGAAGCTTTTCGCCGAGGCGCTGGGCTGGGAATATCTGGTGGAAATACCCGAAAAAGCCGTGCCCGTGGAGTTCATCGAAGCGGTTCCTGCAACATACGCCCAGCACCACTACCTTATCGGGATAAGGCGGAGCGGTCAGGATAGCGAACTTACCGTGGTGCTGTCCAAGCCGTTGGATGCAAACGCCCTGGACAATGTCTCCAAGATGACGGGCCTGGCGGTAAAGCCGGCCATATCTACGCGGGCCGCCATTACCTCGGTCATAGACATCGCCTACGAGCAGAAAACAACCGTTATCGAAGAGGTGGCCGAAGAGCTCGATTCGCAGAACCTCGAACATTTGGTCGATGAGGTGGCCGCCTCGGATGACCTGCTTGACGTGGTGAACAGGCCGCCGGTCATCAGACTGGTCAACGACATTCTATTCCGTGCCTTGCAGTTGCGGGCCAGCGATATCCACGTTCATCCTTACGAGGGGAAGATTCAGATTCGCTACCGTATTGACGGCATATTATATGACACGTTGAGCTTGAATAGAAATGTGCTGCCGCTGATTATCTCGCGCATCAAAGTCATGGCGGGCATGGACATCGCCGAGCGTCGGCTGCCACAGGATGGCCGGTGCAGTGTTCGGCTGGGCCAGCGAGAGGTGGACCTGCGCATCAGCACCGTGCCGACCAGCTTCGGCGAACGCAGCGTGCTGCGACTGCTGGATAAGAGCACCGGCCTTTTCGGACTGGACGAGCTGGGGCTGTGGCAAGACGACCTGAAAAAATTCGATCCCCTGCTGCATCGCTCACACGGGGTCATTTTCGTAACGGGTCCAACCGGCAGCGGAAAAAGCACCACCCTCTACGCGTGCCTTAACAGAATTAATTCGTCTGAAAAAAACGTAATAACCATAGAAGACCCCATCGAATATCAACTGGAAGGCATCAGTCAGATTCAGGTGGCCAGCAAAAAGGGCATGACCTTTGCCACGTCGCTGCGGCACGTGCTGCGTCAGGACCCGGATGTCATAATGGTCGGCGAAGTCCGAGACATCGAGACGGCCCGTATGGCCATACAGTCGTCGCTTACCGGCCACCTGGTTTTCAGCACGCTTCACACCAACGACTCGGCTGGAGCGATCACCCGCCTTTTGGATTTAGGCGTTGAGCCGTATTTGGTAAGCTCGTCGCTGATCGCGGTGATAGCGCAGCGTTTGGTGCGAAAGGTATGCCCGGATTGCAGGAAGGACTATGAGCCGACGCCGCACGAATTAAGGGAGCTGGGACTGGGCAGCGTTAAGGCGTCCGGTCCGGCCCAAAATGTCGGCAAGTTCTGTGTCGGCACCGGCTGTGAGCGGTGTTTTCAAACCGGCTATCGGGGCCGAACCGGAATCTATGAGATGATGCTGATCAACGACGAAATCCAGGAGCTGGTATACAAACGCAGGACCGCCGGCACAATAAAAAAGGTCGCGCTTGAGGCGGGAATGCAGACTCTTAGAATGGATGGAGCCAGAAAAGCGCTGGCTGGAATAACAACAATCTCCGAGGTGCTGCGAGTGACACAGACAGACGTGCTCTGAGATTTACAATTTACTATTGACTATTTACTATCGGAATAAACTCCTTTTACAAATGGACAAAGATGAGCTAAAGAAACGAACGAAAGATTTCGCGCATCGCTGCGTCAAACTCAGCGTGGCTCTGCCCAGAAGTTGCCTGGGTAACCACATCCGAACGCAACTAATCAAATGTTCTACCTCCGTGGCTTCAAATTACCGGGCGGCCTGTATAGCCCAATCAAAAGCGAGTTTCATTGCAAAACTGGCGGTTGTCATAGAAGAGGTTGATGAGGCATCTTTCTGGATCGAGTTCATTGTTGATGAGCGGTTGATGACCAAAGCAAAAGTATTGCCCTTGCTTCAAGAAGCAAGACAATTGACAGCCATCTTCATATCTTCTCGAAAAACAGCAAGGAAAATAGCCAATATTCAATAGTAAATAGCAAATTGAGAAATGCCTCGATATCACTATACGGCGATAGCAACGGACGGCAAAAAAGTCAAAGGCTCAATTGCCGCTGAAAGCCCATACGTGGCGAGAAAGCAGCTTAGAAGCCGCAGTATCCACCCTACGTCCGTGACAGAGGTCGGCGCCACAAGCCAGGGCAGAGCAACACTATCTTCCATCTTCGCCAGAACCGGCAAGAGCCAAATAATCGAGTTCACCAAACAAATGGCGACGCTACTGGATTCGGGGATAAAACTAACCGAGGCGCTGTCGGTGCTCAGCTTGCAGACCTCCGATCCACGATTTAGGAATGCCCTTATCGACATTCGCGACCGCGTTGTCACCGGCGAGTCACTGACCGATGCTCTGAAAGACTACAGCGATTATTTCGATGTCATATACGTAAGTATGATCCGCGTAGGCGAGGTCACGGGCACGTTAGGAAAGAGTCTTTCAACCATCGCCGGCTTTATGGAAAAACGCCAGCGAGTCGAGTCTAAAGTGCTCACAGCGATGATATATCCGATGGTCCTTATTCTGTTTTGTATCGCGGCGATTCTCATTTTGACCACACGGGTCATCCCCAAGATAGGCGAGCAGATTGCCAGGACAGGGCAGCAATTGCCGTGGATCACCAGAGTATTGATGGGCGTCGGCCACGTATTGACCACGTGGCGGCTGTTCGTGGTCGTCGCGGTAGTATTCGCAGCAGTCTGGTTCCTGCGGCGGTTTATCAAAACGCAGCGCGGCGCATATATGCGCGACAGATTCTTATTGTCTCTGCCGTTGTTTGGCCCGCTTATAAAGCAGCGAGTGGTTTCGCGTTTTGCCTCGACGCTCTCGACACTTCTGAGCAGCGGCTTGTCAATGGCTGAATCTCTTCGGGTCGTCTCTGAGGTCACGGGCAACAGCCTTATGAAAAAGGCCATCCAGCAGGCACGGGAGAGAATTCTGGCAGGCGCCGACATCGCCACGCCGCTGCGAGATAGCGGTGTTATTGCCCCTGCAATCGCACACATGGTCGCCGTCGGAGAAAAAAGCGGCGAGCTTGAGATGATGCTCAAAAATATCAGCGAAAACCTTGAGGCCTCAACAGACGTAGTTATTGAGCGGCTTGGTGCCGCAGTTGAACCGCTTATTATATTAGTTATGGCCGCAATAATAGGTATAATCGCCTACGCAACGATACTGCCGATTCTGGAGGTCTCAGCAGGAAAATTTTAGGCGAATATTCGGGAGATCAATATGGCAAGGAAAAAGATAAAGAAAGGCACACGATACGGTTTCACGATGATTGAGCTTATGGCCATGCTGATTATCATCGGCTTGCTGGCAACATTAGTAGTGACAAAAGTTGCGAGCAAGATAGACCAGGCTCGCGTCACTACCACCAAGGCCAACCTCAAAGCCCTTCATGTGGCGGTCAACCAATTCAAGATGGACACGACCCGATTCCCCACCGAGGAAGAAGGATTGAAGGCTCTTGTCGAGCAGCCGACCGATGCCGAAAAGTGGGAGCCGGGCGGATATCTGGAGACCACGGAAGTGCCTAAGGACGGCTGGGGCCGGGATTTTATCTATCAGCTCTATCCGGAGAGCGGCAAGCCCTTTGTGATTAAGAGCCTTGGTGCTGACGGCCTGGAAGGTGGTGAGAGTTACGATGCCGATTTGCTCAGCACTGATGCATACTAATAGCGTCGCGCGTGATGCGTACTGCGTCGTGCGTGTGCAGTATAGGTTACGCAATACGCAATACGCAATACGCAATACGAGATGCGGTTTTACGCTTACCGAGCTGGTAATCGTAATTGTGATGGTCTCGCTGTTTGTGTTTCTGGCCCAGGTGCACCTTTTCGGATTGCTCAGAAAGAACACCTTCAGAGCCCAGGTGCAGGATTTCGTCTCGACCATGCAAATGGCTGCCAGAGGCGCTGCCGAGAGTGACAGCAGATACGAAGTCATTATTGATTTGACAGAGCAGAGCTATTTGCTTCGGCAGATTACTTCGCCCGACCTGTCGGTGGTTCTGGATGAAGAGATTATCACCAGCAACGCTTTCAGTGAGAACTGCCGTGTCGCGTATGTTGAGTTTGATGACGGCGACTATACCAACCAGGGCCTGGCCAAATTCCGGGCCGGTCACGTGGGCTGGCATTACGGCGGAAAAATCGTCCTGCTCGACGAAAAAGAGCAGCCGTATTCCGTTGTCGTCAACCGCATAAATAGGAGCATCAGATTAGAAGAAGGTGACGTGCAGCTTCTGACGCCGAAAGGCAAAGATGAATTACCGTTCTAAACAGGCGTGCGTACTGCGTTGTTCATTACGCAATACGCAATACGTAATACGCAATACGAATCGCAGGGCATTCAGCCTGGTCGAGGTGATGACTGCCCTATTTATACTGGGTCTTCTAAGCTCAGGCGTATTGTTGGTGGTAAGTCGCTGTGTAGCTTCGGCAGCAGATTCTGCGTTGCGGATGCATGCCTTTGAAATCGCCCGCGAAAACATGGAGAAACTGCTCGCCTCCAACTCGGTCAAAGAGACCGCGGAGTACGGCACGAGCGATGAGTACCCGGAAATCAAATGGCAGACGGTGGTGGAAACATTCTACGAGCCGATCGGCAACCGAATGTGGGTAAGGGCCGTTTGTTCAGCCGAATACGAGGATATGCAAGGCCAGAAGCAAACCATTGAGCTGACCCATTGGCTGACCGATGTCACAAAAGACCAACTGCTCCAGATTATGAAACAGCAAGAGCAACAAGATCAACAGTTCCTGGCCGACCAGATTATCGAGACGATCGAGGAAGCCGCACAGTACGCCGGCGTCAACGAAGAGACCATCGAGCAATGGCTTAACGACGGGATGCTCACCACTGAGAACGGCTCTTTCGTCAAAAACAATCTCGATGTGTATAAACGCAGCACCGGCAAACCCACCGACGACCAGAAGAAACTGCAGGCAGGCTCCGAGGCCGAGCTATTACAGCTAAGCCAGCATATCGGGCCGTCGGGCGGCCAAAAGACGCCAGACCAGCAGGATTGGCAAAATAAAGTTGACCCGGCAACAGGCTTAACATACGAAGAGCTCGATAAAATGGATTTCAGCCAAATCTTCGAATTGATAAAGAAGCGGCAGGGAAAAGAGCTGTAATTTCTATGGCGGCAAACAGGCTAAAAATTCTGAACAAAGCCGGGAATAAATCTGCGGCACGCCAGGGATTCTCACTGGCAGAGGTTCTTGCAGCTCTGATTATAGGCTCTATGGTGCTGGTGGCGGTGCTCAGTATCTATAGCCGGGCTGAGAATTCCGCTGCTGCAGTAACACGTAAGCTCGAAGAGTCCGGCCTGCCGGGCGAAATCCTACAACGCATCGCAGAGGACCTGGACAGAATAATCGCCTCCGACCCCAGCACGAAAATCACTATCGACAGCACACGCTTCGACCAGGGCTATCAGACGGCGCAATTGGCGATCCGAAAAACCTTCTTTGACGGCAAAAATCAAGAACAGATATTGGAAGAAATCGTGTGGCAGGCGAGCTATAGCAGCGACGCCAACTGCTTGACCCTGTACCGAAGCCACAGTGGCATTGCGTTGGAAGATAAGCTACTGGAGGAAAAGAGAGAAAGCTGGGAGAAGGCATATCCCTTCATACCGATTTGTGCCGGCCTTACCTTTTTCAAAGTTCAGGTCCCCAGAGGCCAGGACTTTCAGGACCGCTGGACAAGTCCCGCTCTGCCGCCCGGCATTACGGTGACTATCTCTTTCGCCGAGCCTACCCCAACTGTAAGGGGCACGCTGGACGTGCCGGACGAGGCGAAAATTACGCGAACAATGGCCATCGATAGAACCAGAAAAATTGGGTTTGAGATCGCGCAGAGCGGGGCCGTAGAAAAACAAGGACCATGAGCTATTGCTTTGAACAGTCAGGAATTCTTGCCGGGAACAAACACTCAGGCATCGTGCTGCTGGTGACGTTGGTGCTATTGGTTGTCCTGGCGACACTGGGCTATACTTTAAGCAGTCGTGTCGCTGCCCAGCGTCATCGCGACCAGTACATCATAGACTACAGCCAAGCCCGCTATGGTTGTGACTCGGCACTGAAGTACGCTGTGGCTACACTGGAGGATATCAGTCCGCAATTGATTAGCCGTCCGAATGAGCCGGACTTTTCTGATTTATTCGCCCTTAGCCAAGCCGAATACCAGAAACTTTTAGCCCAATGGTCCGCCGAAAAGGCTCTTAACATAGAAGATAACCTTACCGGCATCCACCCGACCGATGATAGGAGCAAACTCGGTAAGCTAAAGGATGTCAACGACGTGAACGATGTCAACGATGTTAATGACATTACTCTCAGTAAAATGACGGCCACCGGTCTTACTGACGCAAATTCGGTGACGATACCGGGTCCCTACGGTCCTGAGTGGCCGTACGTGACCCAGCCGGCCGAGTTTGAGATTGGCTCTGCCAAAGTCAGAATTGAAATCGAAGATGAAAATGCAAAATATCCGATCGGCTGGGCACTGGTGACCGACAATCAGGTGCAGCGCCAGGCGCAGGCAGGATTTGAAATCTTTTGTGAATGGATGGGATTCGACCGCGGCGGTATAGATTCGCTAAAAGTGCAGCTAAAACAAATAGGCGAAATGAAGACGTTCAAACTCGAATTCGAGCCTGTAAAGACAACTGTAAGCATACCCTCAAGAACAAGCAGAGCAACCCGGATGGCCAGCAAGACCGTATCTGCGGCCGACCAGACTGCCAGACAAAATAGCGATTTTGCAAGACTTCTTCACAGCTCACTGATTGATCGCGAGCTGCTTGCCAGACCCTACACAGAAGGCAGAGACGAATCGGCTCTAAAATACATCGGAATGTGGGCTTCAAGAACGGTCAATATAAATACCGCTCCCCGACACGTATTGGAGGCAGCTTTTGCGTTTGGCAGTGCTTCAGATGCCCCGGCAATCGCCGCAGAAATCATCCGGCGAAGACGCGTAGAACCATTCACAGACCTGAGTGGTCTGACGCAATCGCTGCCCAGGTACGCTGATTCGATTAGAAGGTGTGAAAAATTTATCACAACCGCCAGTGATTTTTTTACGATTAAAGTAACAGCGGTCAGCGGAGTAGCAAAGGCATCTGCGGTCGCGGCCGTAACGAAAGAGCAGGGAAGGCCGAGGGTTGTTGCTGTGATTTCCGGCTGAATGAGTTGGCCAGATACAAGATACGAGTGACAAACTTGGGAGTTTAGTCGAAGTGGAACACAGAAACTATCTGGGAATCTATTTGAGCAAAGATAAGGCAAGCGTTGTTTGTCTGAGTCTGGAAGGCCGAGACAAAAAACTGCACGGCTGCTTTACCATCTCTATCCAAGACAAAGAGCAGCAGAATCCTCATACCCTGGCAGGTCTTATTGCCCGGGGCTGCGCCGACAGAGCTTTGCAGTTTTCCGAGGCCGCTATCGCTCTGGATTGTGCACTATTTATGCAGCATAACGTGCACAGCGAGCTTAACAACCCAAAACAAATCGCCGCCACCGTAAGGTTTGACGCCGAAGAGGCACTGGCTATGGATATAACCGACCTGGCGATTGCCTTCCAGATAACCTCCGGTGCTCAGAAAGGCTCGGAGCTGACCGTCTTTACTGCCCAGCGAAAAATACTCTCGGAGCTTCTTACTTGCCTGCAGAGCAACAATATTGATCCTGTAACCATTGAGCCGGACGTCAGTTGTCTGTCCAGATTTGTTCGGCAAAATGTATCTTCGCCGGATTCGCAAGAAGGCGGGGCTCTGTTAGGAATTCTTTCTGGCCGGCGCGGCTACTTCATCGCCCCTTCAAAATCGCAAAAAGCAGCCGCGGTGCGAACATTTCTGCTCGGCCCGACACAAGACCGAGAGGCCCTTCTGGCAAGACAGACGCTGACAACCGGCGCTCTGGCTCCGGACGGTCAGCCGATTCGCTGCCTGAAGGTTTTCGACTCAACCGGCTCAGTAGATCACCAGCAGCTTGGAAAGAAGCTGGGCATTCAGGCAAGTAGCGTTGATCTGCTTGGCTCCGCCGCAGTCGCGCCGCAAGCCCTGGCCGACTGCCCCGACCAGGTGGATTTCGCAATTGCCTACGGAGCGGCTTTAGCTCATCTGGAAAGGGCAGAAACAGTAGATTTCCGCCAAGACTTTATGCCCTATCAGGGCAAGAAGCTCCGGCTGCAAAAAACGCTGAAGTACCTGAGTGTATCTGTCACGCTTCTATTGCTTGCCGTCGGCCTGTACAGCCAGGCGGAACTATTCAAGCAAAACAAATACCGCAGCCAGCTAAGGAGGAACTTGGAGCGCGAGTACGCGGCTGTTATGTTCGGCAAGAAACCACCAGCCAGAACCAACGTGACAGAAAAACTGGACAGTGAACTAAGACATATCAGGGACGTAAAGAGCGGCCAACTGAGTGTCACAGGCGAAGAATCGATTGTTTCAAAGCTAGCCCTGGTGCTGGAGGCATTTAATAAGTGCGCGGCGGAAACGAACCTAAACCTCGATGTGCTCACGGTCAGCCTGAGAAATGTCACTATCTCAGGCGATACGTCTAGTCGAGCAAACACACTCAAATTCTTTGAAGCAATCAGACAGAGCAAGCTGGACATTGTAGAACATAGCTACGGACTCAAAGGAGCACGTGATACTTTCAGCGTGACCGTCAAGCCACAAAGGTAGTCGGGAGATCGCCTTATGCTTATGAAGGACATATACAAGAATCCGACACTATACTATATACTTGTTCCCGCTATGGTCGCCTTGTGGCCGCTGCTGGTGTGGGCTGTTTGGCTGCCGAACACGGGAAGAAGCTGGACTTCTGGGGTCGAACAGTACAACAAGGCGCAAGGCCTAATCGCAGAGATCCTGACCCTTGACCGCGGCCGCTTGGCCCTGGCTGAGGCGGCTGACTCCAAGGACGAATTTGACTATGCCAGAGTGGTTGCCATGGTGGCTGGCCAATGTAACATACCTGCCGGCAATTACAGCCAGGACTCAGGGGCGGTCATAGAATCCAGCGGGCAGAAAAGCCAGAGTGCCAAGGTAGTGCTAAAAGACGTTGACATCGCCAGATTTGCCCGATTCCTCTCCACAATCCAGCTTCGCTGGGCAAATCTGCAGTGTACGCAGGTCAAACTGACCAAAAAGAAAGGCTTGCCCGATATCTGGGTTGCGGACCTTGATTTCAAGTATTACTACTGAGAACCAGCTAACCGCAAGGCTGGCAGAGCCAATGTTGGGATTCCAACCCACTGGTCCAAAGGAATGTGGGTATCACTACATATAGTATATTGCCTAACTTGCCTATATCGACTTCGGCAGCGGTTCCGGTTTAAGCTTCAGGTATTCAGGCGGCTTATTGCGGGCACAGTTTTCAATACTGGCAGGCTGAATTTGGCGCCCAAGTTGAAGCATCTAAAGCCCTTGTGCTTGGTCGGACAAGTGTGAAAGTTTTCTAAAGTTTTGCAGCCATTTCTGTCGATATCAGTACTGCAAGTTTGTTTCAGGCCTCGAAAGGGATTTTGGGGGCATACAATATATAGTGGTTGCAGGGCTTCAAGCGAAAATATGGATTATTTCGTTTGGATCAGGTCCAGCAAGGTAGCTCAGATGCGAGACTTTGATTTCACCAGCTTCTGGGAGCATGAGCAGCAGAGCGATTGTCTGAGCGAGGACTTGGCTGCAGAGAATGACCTAACCATGGAGCAAATACTTGAAAACCTCAATGCGACGCCCCTCGGGCAGGTGCTGAAGAACATTGCCTCGCTGCCGGAAATCCGCCAGCAGAAAATCCTTAACGTCCGCCAGCAGCTTACCGAAGGCAAATATAACCTGAATGAGCGATTGGAAATTGCTCTGGATAGGGTCCTCGAGGACCTTACCACTTAAACAGACTACTAAACTACTTCCGGGATATCATCGTCCGGTTCATCCATTTCTACGGGCTTGTAGCCTGGCTGCTTGGATTTTTCCACCTCCTGCTTGTAGGCCGCGAGAACTCTTTCCTGAATTCTTTGCCTGCACTCCGCATTGATCGGATGAGCGATGTCCGCGTGCAGTTTCATTCTGCCTTTGAAATCTTTTCTGGCTCGGTTGTCGGGAAGTGCCGCTCCGCAATTATTACAGAACTTAGCTCTAAGGTGATTTTTGCCTCCGCACTTTTCGCAATGGTCGCTCATTTTTCTCGAAGGCATAGCTACGAAAAGAGCGCTGCCACCCTGGATTATTTTGATGTCTCGCACCACAAACTCATTATCCATGGTAATTGAGCAAAAGGCTTTCAACCTGTCATCCTTGTTGCTTATCAATTTGACTCTGACCTCGCTGATTTTCATTTTCTTTGCCTCGCCATAAAGTTCACCATCTATTGTTACTCACGATAATGCTTTTGCAGCCGACGTCTTCTTTGAGTTTGCGAGTGTATGCTGTGGCTGTTTGCCGATCGCAATCGGGGAGAAGGCGAAACATAACTGTACCACTACCGCTAAGGCACACAGGCCCGATACCTGACGATTCAACCTTCGCTTTAAGTTCAGCCAGCTCTTTCAACAAGCTGAAACAACTTGTCTGGAGCATATTTGCGCACATTTTCGAGGCTAAATCAATCCTGTTTTTTTTGATATATTCGTTTATTCGTCTTCTAAGCCTTTGGTACAGTGCCGGGTCGTGCCGGTAATTGGCGTAAACTGTTTCTGTAGAAATAGTTACATCTGGTAGTATTAAAAGAGCCAGAAAGTCGAAACTTTGGTCCAATTTTTTAATTTTTTCGCCCTTTCCGCTGCATAGTGCCATCGGCCCATCCAGAAAGAAAGCCACATCGCTGCCTAACTGCGCCGCCAGGTCCGCAAGCCGACTGGGGGCCAATCGCAAGTTAAAGTATTTATTCAGCCCTATAAGAGTGGCCGCTGCATCACTGCTGGCTGAGCCCAGCCCAGTGCCGGCAGGAATATTCTTTGTCAGCGTAATCTTGATGTCTGCTCGCTGGCCGCAACTTTTCATCAGCAGTTCGGCTGCCCGATAGACCAGGTTTTCCGCTCCGGCTGGCGACCACTGTGGACCTTCGCAGATAAGTTCCAGGCCCGCTTTTGGATTTGGCTCGATGAGGATTTCATCATACCACGTGACTTTGGCCATTATGGTTTGGATTTCGTGAAAACCGTCAGGGCGTTTGCCCGCTACGAGCAGCGACAGGTTTATCTTCGCCGGTGCCCGCACCAATAGGCCGTTGCCAACAGACTCGAATTGTTCGCCACAAGTTGTTTGCTGTCCGTTGTTCATTGTTGGTTGACATTATATCGCGCTATGCATATTCTGGACACGAAAAGGGATTCTGTAACAAAAGAACCAAGTATGACTGAATCAAAAGTTGGAGTATCAAAGAGAAGGTTGTATCGAGTCTATATTGATGAGTCAGGAGACCATACTTATCGTTCCATTGAGAGGCCTGACAAACGATATCTCGGGCTTACCGGTTGCATAATTGAAGCAGAGTATTATAGAACCACATTTCACCCAGCCTTAGAGGCACTTAAACAAAAGCATTTCCCTCATGATCCTGATGAGCCGGTAGTGCTTCATAGAGAGGACATCCTCAATAGAAAAGGGCCTTTCTGGCGGCTGAGGGATGAAAATGCTCGAATGGCGTTTGATCGAGATTTGCTGAGATTCTTTGAGGACCAAGAATATATTTTGATCACGGTGGTCATTGATAAGAAGGGGCATGTTGAACGGTATGGAGAAGCTGCATTTCACCCTTATCACTATTGTCTTACAACAATTCTTGAGAGGTACTGTGGATTCTTGGACTTACTCAACGCTAGTGGGGATGTTATGGGTGAGAGCCGTGGTACTAAAGAAGACAAGGAACTGATGACAGCTTATAACAGAGTATATGATGGGGGGACACAATTTCGTCCTACTCGCTTCTTTCAGAAAGTTTTGCCCTCTCATAAGTTGAAAATAAAACCCAAGATAGCGAATATTGCTGGTCTCCAAATCGCGGACCTTTTAGCTCATCCTAGCAAACAAGAGATCTTGTTTCATGAAAGACGGATCGAGAAACTTGGCACGTTTGCCGGGCAGATTTGTCATGCTATAGGGAATAAGTACAACAGAGAGGTTTATAAGAACAGAATTGAAGGATACGGCAAGATATTCCTAAAATGAAAAAGCCCTTTTGTTGAAGGGCTTTTTCACGCTGGCCCTACACGGGCCATCCACCTGCGATTAACGCATTAACTAAATTATTGCCTATATACGAAGAAAGTCAAGAAAAATTGCAGCGTATTTTAGAAGAATTATAGACCTTTACGAAAGATATAAGATTTATGGATGAACCGAGATCCAAACAGGACAACCGGAATGGGGAAGAGCGGCGGTTTGACCCTGAGCTTCTAAAAAAAGGATCGAAGTGCGACCTCGACCAGTACGAGATGCTTAAACGCTGCTCAGATAGAAAAGATATGACTCAGTGCCACGAATGGCGAAAAGAACATCCAGACGAAGATATCCTTTTGCAGGATGCAGATATGGCTGGATGGTATCTCAACGGTGTTCTTCTGAGCACAAATGCAACTGGTGCAAAGAGCCCATTCGGTGGAATGGTTCATTTGGAGCGTGCTCAGTTATGGGAGGCGAGCCTTCGTGGAGCTTCGCTACGGGGGGCCAATCTAGAAGAAGCTGATCTTCAAAGATGTGACATGGAGAGAATCACTTTGGAGAAAGCGCATCTCGAAAGGGCAGATCTGAGCGAAAGCCGTATGGTCGGTGCGTTCTTGAAGGAAACATATCTCCGACAAGCAGACCTTGCCGGAGTCAATCTGAAAGAGGGGGTGCTCATTAATGCGCATCTGGAAAAGGTACGATTGTTCAAAGCCCGATTGGAAGAATCAAAACTGTTTGATGCTCATCTTGAGGGAGCCGACCTGGGTCATACCTGTCTGAAGCGCGCGGAACTGGCTCGGGCTCACTTGGCAGGCACCCTGCTTTACAGCGCGCAGATTGAAGGTGCCAGTTTCTTGAATGTTCTAGTCACGAGTTCAACACTAATTTGGCAGTGCAAGGTTGACCGTAAGACAGAGTTCAGCGGCGTTGGTCTGGCTAGCGCTCGCGTAGACCCGGCGACAAGGCAGCTTTTGGAATATAATATCCGGCGGAAGAACTGGGAGGAGTGGTATAAGGTACATCCCAAATTAAAATGGTTTGTCAAGCCATTCTGGTTAATGAGTGACTATGGTCTTTCGACATCACGGATAATTGTCATTTTCTTTGCGGCGGCGTTCATCTTTGCCAATATCTACTATCATTGGGGCAGAATTGCACCGCCGGGCATTATAGACAATCTGTTTGTGGGCAGAGATGGTGCTGTGGTATCGTGGTGGGTGGTGCCTTTGCGGGCGTTTTATTTTTCGGTTATCACGATGACGCTCGGATTCAGCGATATGTATGCTAACACCCAGAGTATATGGGGACACATACTTATAACGGTTCAGGCCCTTTTGGGATATGTTCTTTTGGGGGCGTTGGTGACGCGGTTTGCGGTATTATTTACGGCTGGTGGGCCGGCAGGAAAATTCGCGGATGAGAAAGAGAAAAAAAATGAAACGGAATAAAAGAACCAGAAAAAGATCCGCCCAAGATAGCCAAGAGTCCGAGTCGGTCCTCAAAGAGCTTCTGAGGCTGACAGACGGCTTTTGTGCGAAGCATCTTAACGAAGACTACCGTGAGCTTTGCGAGGATATGGTGGAAGCCGCTTATGAGGAAGGTCTGCCCCTGCACAGCGGGAAACCAGCCAGTTGGGCCAGCGGGATAGTCCACGCTGTTGGCTGGGTCAATTTCCTGCACGACCCATCTCAGTCGCCGCACATGACGTCCACCCAGGTAGCAGAAGGATTCGGCGTCTCCCAGGCAACCATGATGGCGAAGTCCAAGATAATCCGTGATGAACTGGAGATAATGCCCATGGATCCGGAGTGGTGCCTGCCGGGTTTGCTTGCGGACAACCCGCTGGTTTGGATGCTGAGCGTCAATGGATTCATAATGGATGTCCGCGCAGCCCCAAGAGAGGTACAGGAGCAGGCATACCGTCAGGGCCTGATACCTTACATTCCTGCTGACATGCAAGAACTTGGTCGGGAGTCTGGAACAGGACCAAGAATCATTAAATTGCCTTGCGAACAAAGCGAGACCGCCAGACCCGCAACCTCCCAGCAGGCAAAGGACAACGGGCCCGCTCTATTTGACGGATTGAATGAATGAGGATACTGAATGTCGAACACTGAACCGCGAACTGGCGAATCGAGCGACGAAGGCGTTGCCTGGTGGCACTGGCACAGGCGTCTGTACAATTGGGTCATCCACTTTGCAGACACAAAGCACGCTGAGGTTGCGCTCTTTGCCTTGAGTTTTTCCGAATCGAGCTTTTTCCCGGTCCCCCCGGATGTTCTGCTGGCGGCGATGTCTCTTGGAGTGCCGAGAAAATGGCTCAGGTTTGCTCTTCTATGCTCGGTGGCCTCTGTAGTCGGCGGTATTTTTGGCTATTCAATCGGGATGTTTCTTTGGTCTATCATAGGCCAATGGGTTTACGCCCATCTTGGGTTCATCGGGCTGACAGAGGCAAATTTTGCCAAATTTCAAACCTGGTATGGTAAGTATGATTTCTGGATAGTTTTTACCTGCGGATTTACGCCCATTCCGTATAAGGCCTGCACTATATCCGCCGGCCTGGCAAGCATAAATTTTGGCGGTTTTTGCCTTGCGTCGGCGCTGAGCCGGTCGGCAAGGTTCTTCATTGTGGCCGGCCTGCTCGGCTGGAAAGGCAAGAAAATCCGAACCATCATTGAAAAATACTTCAACTGGTTTTCGCTGGCGTTCGTGGCACTATTGATTGGCGGATTCCTTGTGATAAAATGGCTGCATTGATTAAAACCCGAACCCCCCAGTAAACTGGGGGGCTAAATATAAAAATACCGCGTGCGGATGACCATCATGAATGACGCGCAAAAGCACACCCTCCTAACGGTGGCACGCGATACCGTCAAGGCGGTTGTCACCGGCGGGCCAGTGCCCGAGCCCAAATCGGACGACCCGGAACTGAACGCCCATTGCGGCTGCTTTGTAACGCTCAAGAATAAAGGCCGACTGCGAGGCTGCATCGGCCAATTCACCGCTGAAAAGCCGCTGATCGAGCTGGTCGCCGAAATGGCACAGGCCTCTGCCACCGGCGATCCACGCTTTTTCGCCAATCCAATTACTCCCAGAGAACTGAAAGAGCTGGACATCGAGATATCCGTTTTGTCGCCGTTGCAGCGCACGGACGACCCATTGAGCCTACAGTTGGGCGTTGACGGCATCTATATAAAAAAGGGACGCGCCTCGGGGTGCTTTTTGCCGCAGGTGGCTGCCGAGACCGGCTGGAGCAAGGAGGAATTTCTCTCCTACTGCTGCGCCCATAAAGCGGGCCTTGCCGCAGATGCCTGGAAAGACCCGGACACGGAAGTTTATTTATTTACTGCTGATGTATTTGGTGCGGCCTTTAAGTATATATAGCTTTGGCTCGTCCGCAGGCAGTTATATTATCTCTACTAACAGCACGTCAGTGTAGCTTTTTGCCCGTCTCCGCCGGATTGCCTGTGTTACGCTTATTATACGGGCTTTCTGTAATTTTAGACAAAAATTTTCTTGCAAAAAGCAAATTGTGGGATATCTTTATACCAACAAAGGATTGTGTCATAGCCAAGTTTTTCAGGACGTTAATGGAATGTCCACCGCAGTTGGCTCAATCCTGGCAAAATCTTCGAATCCTGGCCTAAGGATGGCCGATGTTTATGCAGGGAGGCAACTATGGTTGGAAGGTGCACGCCAGTTTGGATAATTACGATTGTCTGTTTGTCTGGGTGTCTGCAGTCCTATAAAACAGCCACTAACAGTATTGAGAATGCTCAAAAGCTCAATGACTGCAAAGTAGTTATAGACACTTTGCAGAGTGAGAATCTGCCCGCCCTGGAGTCGACCGACACCTGGCACGGCAAATATGGGTTGGGGCTAAGGCTTACCACCCCTCACTATGAGATTTATACCACGCTTTTGGAGCCTTTGATGCTCCGTCAGATTCCCGGATTTATGGAGTCTGCTTACCACGCCTACAATCGTTTAGTGCCGGAACCGATTGAAACGACAGGCAAGCTGAGGATATATCTTTTCGCAGACCGCCGGCAGTGGGAGGATTTTACAAAGACCTTTGCGGGCGAACGCGCCGAGCTATTCTACAAAATAAAGGCCGGGGCATATTATCTCAACGGCGCCTGCGTGACATATTACATCGGCACGAGGCGGACGCTCTCAGCTTTGGGACATGAGGGCTGGCATCAATTTAACAACAGGCACTTCCGGTTTTGCCTGCCGAGCTGGCTTGACGAAGGCATCGCCATGCTTTTTGAGACGAGCCGATATGAGGGCGGACTCTTTTATTTTGAGCCGAACCAGAATGCGTATAGATTGGAGGGGCTGAAAGAAACGCTGATAAGCAGCCGGCAAATTCCGCTGAGCGAATTGGTGGCGATGAACCCTGGCGAAGTGCTCGCGATAGACCAGGCCGAGGCGGTAAGGGCTTTTTACAGCCAGGTGTACGCGCTGATACGATTCCTGCAGGAAGCCGACTACGGCAAACACGCCTACAAGTTCCGCCGGCTGATGGTGGACGGGCTGACCGGCAACTGGCCGCTCACCAGGACCAGCAAGAAAATAGCCGCCGATAGAAACGTGCCGCGAACCGTAGAGTGGAACCGAATTGTTGGGCCGCAACTATTCAGACAATATATCAGCAGTGATATCGACCGGCTCGAAACCGAATACCTGGCTTTTTGTAGACAGATAGTTGGGCGTGTACCGCTGATTGCGCAGAGTCAAACCGAAGGCTTTCATACGAGGGTACGTTTTACCCTGAGTGAGCCGGATGGTCTATTGCCGTGTACAGACCAGGCAAGCGATGCACGATAGGAACAAATGAGCAAGCAGCGTGCAGTCCGGATCATTCTGGCTTCGGCCTCTCCACGCCGCAGAGAGCTTTTAGCCGAGGCCGGCTATAAATTCACTGCCGTCACCCCCGATATCGATGAGTCAACCTTTTTGACCGCCGGTGTCACAGCCGATGAATACGCAAAGAAACTGGCTTTAGCCAAGGCAAAAAATGTCGCTGAAAAGTATCCTGATAGTCTGATTATTGGAGCGGATACGGTTGTCGATTTTAACAGCGAAATCATCGGCAAACCTGCGGACGCAAGAGAAGCGGAGCAGATTACCAATAAGCTCTTCAGTGCCCCTCATAAAGTAATAAGCGCTGTTGCCCTTGTCAGGCTAAGCGACGGCATCGAACTATGTGAAAGTGACACCACGACCGTTTACCCAAAGAGTCTAACTGATAAGCAAATTGCGGAGCATATAAAAAGCGGCTCCTGGCGGGATAAGGCCGGCGCTTATGCCATTAAAGAAACGGGTGACGAATTCGTCGCAAAAATCCAAGGCAGCTTAACCAATGTAATGGGCCTTCCGATGGAACTTCTGCAGCGGTTGCTGAGCGGAATAACCCACCAATAAATTGGTGGGCTAAATATGAGCGAGTTCTACCACGCGAAGTAGCAGCTATAGTGGCGGTAGAATAGGCCTATCGAACGCATCG
>CAZMLE010000029.1:0-8747 GCA_964567045.1 uncultured Pirellulales bacterium
AAGTGCCGGCTAATCGAATCGGCTTTCAATTCTATTCGCTGTCGCAGCTAAAAGTTCTGCAGGAAATCATAACAATTAGCGTATTCGCTGTGTTTTGCGTGCTGTATATGAAAGAGGCATTGAAGCTCGACTTTTTGTGGGCTGCTTTGTGTTTAGCCGGCGCTGCATATTTTATGTTCCGACACATCGCTGCACCATAAGCCCGCGATGTTTAGCCGTCGCCGGCACGGCGACGCCAAAGCACTTATTCAAGAAATGAAAAAGGTGGTAGACTCTACCAAGAATTGACCCGCCAAAAATGGTCGGGGCAGTTCCCGGAGTCTACCACCAACATCGACAAGATTCTGTGACAAAAGACTACTTCGGCTCCGCGGCACTATCCTCTTTGTTCAGAGGCCCAAGCGTGTTCTTGAGCTCTTGCTGGATGCTCTCAAGCTTGGCCTTGTTGTCTTTCAGCTCCTGCTGTGCCTCCGGCAGCATATTTTCCAGTTCGTCGACCACATAGGGCGTAATGAAAACAATCAGCTCGTTGTTGGCCTCTATAGTCTCCTCATGTCCAAAGAGACCGCCGATCAAAGGGATGTCGCCCAGAAGTGGGAGCTTCCTTTGAATTTTCCGGTTTTCCTCCGACAGGATGCCGCCCAGCATGATGGTCTGGCCATTCTTAACAATCATGTTGGTCGTCGTCTCCATCTCGCTGCGATATGGCATTTGGAATCTTTCTTCTGCTGTAAGTTGTGAGAGAACCACATTCACAATCATGTCCACATTCTTTTCCGGGGTGATACTCGGCCGCCCACGCAGGGTCATACCCACTCTTTGAAATTCATAACTTTGTTGGGCCAACCCCGTCGATGTTATTGTCGTGCCTGTAGAGAATGGAACTTTCTGACCTTTGAAGAAAGTGGCCTCTTCGTTGTCTTTAGTCCAGACTGTCTGCTGATTGAGAACCTTCCCGTGTGTTTTCTTAATCAGAAAATCAATCATCGCATATACATCCGTTCCTACACCCAGCATAGTTCCACTCCCCCCCGCTGCGGCCCCTGTGAGGCTGGCAAACGGATTGTCAGACATTGGCGAGATCAAAATGTTCTGACCATTCTCCAGCCCGTACTTACCCACATTGGTGAGGTTTGACAATGCCAAAACCGAATTTTCCCCAAGAGTGCCGAAGGCTGTAGAGTTTGTTGCCAATTCTACGCCGAGTGATGTCACCTTCGAGTGGTCAACCTCCACAACGATTGCTCTAATCATGACCTGCTTGCCGGGGATGTCGAGTTCATGAATCAGTTGCTCAATGTTGGCCATAAACTGTGGAGGGGCAAGGACAAGAAGCGATTTGCTATGGATATCCGGAACAAAGCGTACTTTGCCTATGATGTTACTTATCGGTTCTTCTGTGGTGCTGGTCCGACCGGTGGTCCACCAGGGCCTAAATTCGGCTGTACTAGTACCACCTGTGCTTGAGCCACCACCACTGCTTGCCCCGCTTGTACTCGCGCTTTGGTTCGTGCTTTCCATTGAGTATGCGCTGAGACCCTGTTGGCTTCGGCGAACCGTCGCCGTGGTTCCTAACTCGTTGAACAGGGCATTGAGGCGTTCAGCCAGGTCTTCCGGGTTTGAGTACTTGAGCGTTACAACCTTGGGCACCTGGGCCATCTCCTCTTTGTCAAGGTCAAGCACCAACTGCTCAATAACGTCGTATGCCTCGGGAATCTTGCTTATTACGATTATCTTCTTTGTTCCCGGCACGTCTTCGAAGGTCAACTGTCCATAAAGTGGTCCGACAATCTTTTGCCTTTGCTGCGACATGCTCGATCCGCCGAACATAATATCCATAATTGAGACTCTTGAGGTCGTCGAGGTTTGACTAAAAAGTGTGTTAAGCAAATCAGCCAATTGGACCGGGTCGGAATTCTTCAGCTCAATTATTCTTGGCTTGACTTCATTCACATCGAGGGGCCTATCCCATTCGGCTATCTCAGCACGGATTTTCTCCATGTTCTCAGGCGAGGCGATCACCGTAACTTGTTTGAGCGAAGCATACGATAGTACCTTCACCATACTAGTCGAGGAGGCAGAACTTCCCCGGCCAGAGCGTGACCCAAAGGAGAAAAATGGATTATAAGAGGATCCACTGCTGCTATAGGTTCCTTCTTGATAAAGCGTGTCTATATTTGTCTTAATTTGGTCCGGGTCAGCGTACTTTAGCTTAAAATGCTGCGTCTCGAATTGACCGGGAGGAATATCCATCTCGGCAATAATTTTCTTGACCATCTCTCGCAGGTCTTTCCTGCCGAATACAAGAACCTGCCTTGAATTTTCCAACGGCTCAACAACAACGCTGGGCAGAAATTCCGTCCCGGGCAGGTTTCTGAACCCATCTTGGATACTATTCTGTACTTCGTCGGCGTCAGCATATCTGAGTTGAACCACCTCGTATTCCGACTCGACCGGTTCTTCCCTGTCCAGCTTCTTTATCCACTCATCGATTAGTTTCATATCCCCAGCCGATGCTCTGGCGATGATCCACTTGCGTCTCGGCTCCGGGATAAGAATGATTTGCCCGCGGGTCGACGCAACGACAACAGATGTTGCTGTCCCTGCACCTTTCGATAAATCAGTTTTTGCTTGTTGACTGCTGCCGGAAGACTGAGAGCTTGCCTGCTGAAACCCTGGGGGACCGCCAAATGGGCCCCGGTCGCCACGACTGCTGCGGCTGGTGCTCAAGCCCTGGCTCTGACCTAACAAGATCTTCAACATCTGAACGATCTCTGAAGGGTCTCCATGCTCAACAGTGAAAATGCCCGTTTCGCTTTGCTCGGCTGTCGGCACGTCAAACTCTGCTACAATCCGCTCGAGGCGCATCAGATTCTGAACCGTGTCGATCACCAAAAGAGTGCTAGTAGTTTCATCCGCGCTAACATAGCCGTACTCGCTAACCAGAGGCTGAATAACCTGGGCCATCTGAGCAGGACGGTAACTTTCCATCTTAAAGAACTTTTGAACTATCTGGTCCTTATTTTCGATCAAGGCCAGCGGTTGGGTATCTGGTATGGTGGGAACAAAGCCGAGTTTTGCACCCTTAATAGGCGTAATATAGATTGCATCATCCAGATGCTCGGCGACAAAGCCTTTCAGCCGCAACGCACCGTAAATATGGGCAAGCGCCTTGCTTCTGGGCAGTTGCCCCGGCGCATATATGCTCACTCTGATTTTCTCTGCCTCTTCGGCTGGAATAACCGTCTTGCCGGTCCACTCCGCGATCTTCTGAACAATCTGCCTCATCTCCACATTCTTCAGGTTCAGGGCTTCCATGGGCTGATTGGCGTCATTAACGTCGGTTATCCTTCCGAGCCGGCCGCCAGGGCCTGAACGTCCTTCAAAGCCGGCGAATTCTCCGGACCGGCGAAAATCAGACCCGCCCTCCACTTGTCCTGGACGTCTTCCGGGACCTCTACGCTCACCAGCGTCAGCTAATCTTGGCGGCTGATTGGCATCGGCGCCAGTCTTAGGCTCATTGACGTCAGCCGATTTACTGGGCCCAGCAACATCGGATGCTGCCACCGGCTCAGTTGTGTCGGCCAGCGTTTCCAGTTCGTCCGGTTCATACCATTCATCCAAGTCGCTTACTACTTCGGTCTCAACCGGCTTTTCTGCCAGCGCCGGCATCGGAGGATAAAAGCCGACCCTCCAAATGATAGAGACTGCCGCTATGGCAACTACAATCCACATTATCAACATTGACCGTTTCACGTTAATCACCTCGCTTTGCTTTTCTTTGCGCCGACTGGCGACTACTTCTCAGACTATTTTGTCCTTAAACTATTATTTCTGCTCCTCAGACTTACTTTCCTGTTCTGTGGCTTTTTCGACTTGTGCGTCAGGTTGGGCAGCTTCTTTGGGAGGCTCATTAGGAGATGCCGGCCTTTCCATTTGAGGCCCGGGCCCAAATGCTTCGCGCATTTTGGCCTTGAACTGCTCCCTCTCTTGCTCAGACATGCTCTCCCATTTTTCCTTCATCTTCTCGAATTGCTCTTTTAGTTTGGCCATTTCTTCCGGGGCCATCTGGGGAAATCCTTGCCTGTCTGGCGGCAAGCTGGGGCTGAATTTCTCACGTACTTGAGCCCTGAACTTTTCCTTTTCCTGCTCCGACATATTGGCCGTTTTTTCTATCATCTTGGCTCGTTGCTCTTTCAGTCGAGCTTTTTCTTGCTCGGACAGCTCCTGTTTGCGTCCTGGGCCTGGTCCAGGCATTGGCCGTTCGGGACCAGGTTTTTTGCCCGGCTGTGTGATTTTTGGGGAATTGACGGCCACCGCACGCTGGAGCCTGACTTCTCGAATGTAACGGCCTACTCCCCAGGCGGCAACAAGCACCACAACAGCGGCTACGACTGATATTATTGCGCTATACTGTTTCATATTAGCTCACCTCAATTAAATTATCTATCGTCCTCTGCGACCAGGCCCGCGGTCGCCTTCGCCACCTCGTCCGCCAAATCTCTGACGCATTTCGTCTCTCATTCTTTCTCTTTCTGCATCAGACATATTCTCAAATCGCCCTCTCATGGCCATGAATTGCTCTCTCATTCTGGCTCTATCTTCTTCGGAGAGATTGCCGAACATCCCCATGCCCGGCCCGCCGGGCATGGGCGGTCCTCCGGAAGCTTGAACCATCGCAGCTCCTTCTCCGCCGGCTCCTTCTGCCTTGGCTACTTCCGCTCCGGGCCTGGCCCCAGACGGGCCGGCAGGGGTCGGCGCATCAATTGGGGCAAAAACCTTTTCTTGGCCATCCCACTCCATCTTGATCCGCGTGGGTTCAATGGCTACGATCTTTGCGTCACCAACCATTTGGCCGAGTTTGTACCAGGTGTCGTTTATCAACACTTCATCCCCCATTATGCCTGATACGGCGCTTACGGGGTGCTGCTTCGGGGGAGGCGGAGCGAACAGATTCTTCTTCTTCAGCTCATCGGCGACTGTTTTGGAATCAGCGAAGCGTTTCTCCACCTCGTTGGCATCCGGCTTGCTCTGAGCGACAGCGTCTTTCAACAAGGTGCTGGCCTTGCTCGAATCCACAAGAAAACCTCTGACCTGCAGTAAAATCAAAACTGCACAGACTGTCGATGCACCGAGCAGCAATATCGAGGCGAAATTCCTTTTTTGTTTTAGATGCTCATATCTCATATATTTACCTCCATAGACTCCGAAGCACTTTTTTGCCTTGGGTCGGTCATTTAGCAAATGTCGTTAACGTTAGATTCAGATCAACATCCTGGCGTTGGCCGGGCTGCTGTTTTGTATCGCACTGTATTCGTATCTCCTCGATGCTAACCAGATAAGGGTTCTCTCTAAGCGCGGCAAGCAGATCGAGCACTTGCCCAAACCTGCATTTTGCGCTGCACTTCAAGCGTAGCAGCTTGTACTGAGACTGCCGTGACGGGCTGGGCAGGACCTGCAGCGGTTCGCTTTTTATACCCGCTTTCTTTAACTGCTCGTTCAGCTTATCTCTGAATAGAAGCTCTTGTTCCGCCTCGGCCTTGGGCATCTCGAAAACGGGCACAATCGACAATATACCCGCTTGTTTAGCTTCGTCCGCGCCGACAAGTTTCAATTCGGCTCTCATCGTGGCCAGCGATTCTCTGGTTTTGCCCCAGCGATCAAGCCATCCGGTGCCAAACACGATCAGCACGATAGCAATCGCGCCGGCGGCCCCAACCATCAGTATTCTTTTTTGTTTTTGGCTCAATTTCTTTATCATGGTTTTCTCAACTCTGGGCTTCTTATCTGCGCAGTCTTTTTGGTAAATGTCTTATAATGGAAAGTAAGAGTGAATTTAAGCCTCTTGGTCTTGCTGTCTCTGGATGTATTTTGTATATTCACATCTGTTATGCCCTTTTTACTCAGCAGAGATTTCTGAAAATCGTACAACTGGTCGTTGTCCTGGACCTGACCGCTTATGCTTACCGGCTGGCCCTTTTTGAAATAGAAGCTATCCAGCGTTATGCCTCGACTATCGCCTGAGTTTATATCGCTGAGAAGCTGCAGCAGGTCTGGTCTCTGTTGTGCAACGGTCTTTAGGAGTGTCTGCCGCTGCACAAGCTCTTTGAAACCTGCTTCTGCCGTCAGCCGGCTCAGCCGCTTTTCGGTGGCCACGTCGAGCCCATAGGACACAATAGCCAACACAGTCAACAGCACCGCCGCGATCGCCCCGGCTATTTTCAGCGAATGCAAACCGTAGTCCTTTCTTTTCGTGCCTGTCGGCTCGTATAGGTTTTCAAAGAGATTCAGACCGTCTGCAGGCTTTTCAATCGCCATCAGGGCAAGACCTATCGGCAGTCTGTATTCATAGAGCTGTGCGGGGCTAAACCCGCTTTGCGACCGTAAGATTCCGACCTCTGGCAGAGCTACTCTGGCGTCCAATCCTGCCGATCTCAAACAGGAGACCATGCTTTCTATGGCGTCACCACCATCCGACAGCACAAGAACCGGCAAGTGTGTCTGTTCGGAGTAACCGGAAGATTCTAAAACGCTCCTGATATCCTGCGAGAGTCTATCGGTTACCTCTGTTTGATCAAATAAGTCTCCCCCGCCGGGAAGGTTCAGACTTGTCTGCACATAATCCTCCAGACCGATATCCAAGACCACGGCGTTGCTCAGATGCCCCCCCTCAACCAGGCAGAGCTGTGTGCTTCGTGCAGTCAGACTTACCACCAGAGCATCCTGTTTGCTCTCTGAAAACACTGTTTTCCACGCTGTTACTATTGCTTCACAGTCTAACAGTATTCTTGCCGGCTCAAAACTGCGCACACTATCGACAAGTGCCTGCAAAAGCTTTTTTCTCGCTGCGGCTATGGTAATAGGCACCTTACCGTTGCGAGCGGGGCCTTGCCGCCAGGCTATTTCCATCTGTTCGGCAGGCAGCGGCAGCATAGCCTCCGCCTGCATTTTGACTATCGATTCTATTTGGTCCTCTCCAACCGCAGGCGCATCGATGCGGTAAAAGGCCACGGCCGTCGAGTCAAAACCAACCACCCCTACTCTGTCATGGCTGAACCTTACATGCTTGGCTGTGACCGGTGGCAGGCCGCACTCGGCTGCAAAGCCGCTCCAGTCCCCATCGCTTGCTTTGCTGCTTTTAGTCCAGACGACTTCGAAATCGGCGTCCCGCTTTCTAAGCTCAACAGCTTTGAACTTATTTTCCTCCTGCGCAATTGCAATCGCCGACTGCCCTGCTGCTCTATTAGCTTCGCTGCTGCTCATCAATTACTTGCTCCCTGGTACCGATAAAGTATCTTGTAAGGGCTTGAACTTCTATCTACTACTGCTTCTGCTTGCAGTGTCAGGCCGCTATCTGAGCCCCGGCTTGCCGTCGCAAAACAGCGGATGGTAAAAACATCCGACCGGGTCGTAATGTTGTTCGCGATCCTCTTGAAGGCATCCAGATTCACCAACCCTAACTCCATCAACTCCGCGATGCTCTGCATTCCATCTGCCAAACCCTGTCGGTAGGCAACTATGTTCTCGGCAACTTGCCAGGCCTGGTCATCGCCTCCCAACAACGCCACGAGCACCTCCTTCGCTGCTGTGTTGATGTTGACCTTGCCCGGTATCTGTTGCTGGCTATCCACCGTTATCTTGTCTGCTATTTGGTAGAACGTTTGCATGTCCAAAGTTGCCGACTGGCCTGCAGTGCTGCTCGAGCTGCTGCCGGGGTTTGTGGACGTACTGGAGTCTATCAAATCCACAATGCTTGTGAACTGACTATTGCTGCGTCTCTGCACAATCGCCCTGGCCACGGAGCTGCTTATCCCCAGGGATTGCTGCAACTGGTTTTCGTCAGCTTGGTTTATGTTAATTCTTGCGCTGCCTTGGGCGTCTACGTTCTTACTATAAGAATAGCAGGTCAAGAACGATATCCAGCCCTTATCCAACTCATCATCTCTATCATCGGCTGGTGGATTTTCGTCGCCGTCCTGCTCATTGTAGTCTAACTGGCCGTTGAAGTTCGTGTCCTCGCCATACAGTAGCTGTTCTGTTACGTCTCTGACCAAAAGCAGCTCGCGTATTGTCCTGAAAGGGCCGTTGCGAATCGTATACTTGAAGGGCAAATTCTCATAGTATCCTCCTTCAACGCCCAGCCCGCTTGGCGTATCATCCTTGTCCCGCCAGTCGATTATCGCATCTGCTATGTACTCTTCCATGTACGGCAGCCCCATGAGCTGCTCTTTGGTGGCGGTATTTATATTGAGCTTGCCAGCCTCGTCAATCACCCGGACGTTATACAAGCAACCTTCCAGGCTGACATTATTTAAGTCAGTGTCGTTGTCGCTCCACAGGTCCAGCAGATGGTCACTCTCTCTGGTGTCTTCATTCAATAGCGCGACGGCTTTCTCAATCCCTGCCCGACAAGCCCACTTGCAGCGAGTCTCCTCGGTCCTCAGAAGGCGGACCCTCGTATCGAGCATGGCGCTGCGACCAACAGTCGCAACGATAACCGTCAACACTACGACTATCCACAGCACCGCTACGAGAACGAACCCTTTTTTTTCAGTAACACAAGACATCGTTTCTGCTAAAACCTCATCTGCTATTTTCACTGTGACCTGTTTCTTATTACCTACCGCCACCGCCCTGCCGCCCACCACCTTGTTGTGGCGCACCTTGTTGTTGCCCGCCACCTTGTTGCGGAGCACCTGGCCGTCCACCACCTTGTTGTTGGCCGCCTTGCCGTCCGCTGCCCTGCT
>CAZMLE010000029.1:8847-44670 GCA_964567045.1 uncultured Pirellulales bacterium
GGCCGCCACCTTGTTGTGGACCACCTTGCTGCCTACCGCCTTGTTGCCCGCCGCCCTGCTGGCCGCCACCTTGTTGTGGACCACCTTGCTGCCTACCGCCTTGTTGCCCGCCGCCTTGTTGTCTACCATCCTGCATACCGCCCTGTCGGCCGCCACCTTGCCTTCCACCGCCTTGTTGTCCACCACCCCCCCACATACCACCTTGTTGTCCAGCAGCTTGTTGTCCAGCAGCTTGTTGTGCACCACCTTGTTGTTCAGCGCCTTGCTGTTGGCCGGCCTGCTGTTCACCGCCTTGCTGCGCAGCGATTTGCTGTGCGCTGGCCCCGGCTGCGGCGACAATCATATCTGCTATGGGCTTCAGATTCACCGTGAGAGATTCCACAGACGTGGTTGTCAGACGCGGTGACCTGCCTACTATATTTACCTCAACCAATTGCGGAACGGTCTGCATTTCTTCAGGCCATTCGTTGGACCACTCACTCCCATCAAAGTACCTCACCTCGAAGACATCAATATCTTCGCCAATTACAGTCAGGACTCCAGCCGGCTCAGTCTCATTATTCGGGTCGGGGTATGGCCACAGCCGACGAAATAGAGTTGACTGGTCTTGATCTTTTACGAGGTAATACTCCACTTCATATACATCACCTTCCGGCTGGTCGGGTCTAGCCTTTACGCCGCCGACAGTGTAGAAAGTCAAGTAACTGGCAGTATTTTGCTGCGATTCTTCTACTGTGCCCAGGAACTTCATATTTATGAAATTTGGGTCGCGATACAGATTAGCAAGGTCTCTGGAGACCAACCCTGCCGCAAACCTTACCTCGGCGGCTGAATCAATGTTGTTGGTGACCATCTCGGCGCTAGTGGAGATCGCTCGCAGCGTTCCCACGGCCACTATGATAAGAAACGCCCCTATAGTTGAGGCTACAAGCAGCTCGACCAGCGTAAATCCTGTGCTTCTGACAGCAATCTTCATTGAATCACTCCTGCGCTGTGCCAGCTTCAACATACGTACTTTTCCCGTCAAACATCGTCTGGGCGGAAAGGCTGTATGGCCGATTGTTGTCGACCCAGGTAACAGTCAAGGTCACCAGATAGAGACTATCTATGCCTTGGTACTCAGTCGTAGCCTGCCATTGGTATCCTGGCTCAAAATCCTCAAATACCCCTTCAGTCTGTCCCAGTTCCACGAACTGGTCGATGCCCATATAATCAATCAGACTGAGCTGCTTATCTATCAGCGATGCAGCAGTTTCGTACTGCCTGTTAAGCCTTGTCCCGGTAAGAGCTCTGGTGCTAATTGCCCCCACGGTCAAAACGGTCCCGGAAAGGATCGCGCCGGCAACCAAGGTCTCGACCAGATTGAAGCCCTTACTGTTTCTTTTTGGTTTAATCATTCTTGTGCATCCAAATCGACTGTACCGATTTTCACATTTTCAGCGGTGCCAAGAAACATCTTGGCCTTGCCGGTCGCCGGGGAGATACTAACCGTATAGTGGGTCTTGCCATCTCCGACCTGAATCACGGCGAACTGTGTGGTGCCGTTCGGCTGGAAGGTTATCCCCATTTGCTCAGCGCTATCGGCTTGCGTCTGCGAGGCAAGCGGCATGATCTTAATGTCTTCAAATTTGACGTCACCGCCGAATTGCACCGGCTTAAAGTACAGATCCCGCACAATCACTTGCTCAACTGCCTCGGTCTGTTCACCAGGACTGCTGCAGGTCAGTCGAAATCCGTTGTTGACGGCGTCAAATTCCATCTTGTATGGCCTTTGTTTTTCAATTGCCATTATCCTTGCGTACTTGGCTGCGAGCACTATGTCGCGTGCTGCCTTTCCAACCAACATCTTTCTATATGTCCCCACATAAAGCCCACCACCGACACTGCCAATAAGCCCGATCAGGACTATTACCATCAGCAGCTCGGCGACGGTAAAGCCGCCTACTTTCGCTTGGGCTTCGGCTCTCGTGCTCTGCTTTTTCATGTGTCGCTGAACTCTAATCGTTAACTATATCGGCGTTGTCGCCTTCACCGCCCTCGGCGCCATCGGCGCCATAACTTATCAAATCAAAGCTGCCCGGATTATATTGTCCCTCCGCCAGGTAGATATATGGATTCCCCCACGGATCGAACAGCTCACTTGGTTTGCAGTAACGCCCATTCCATTTTTCTTGGAGGTCGGCCGGTGCAGTCAGCAATACCTCGAGTCCCTCAGAGTCGTCCGGATACCGTCCGCAGTCGATGTAGAACCTTGCCAGCGCATCTTCGATGATTGCCATCTTGGCTTTTGCAATCTGGCTCTTAGCCTTGCCAAGACCTTTGAACATCCTGGGAGCAACAAACGCAGCAAGCATGGAAATGATAAGAATCACCACGAGCAGCTCCACAAGTGTGAATGCTTCTATCCTGTACTTTTTGCGTTTCATTTGAAAACCTTTCCCATCTCAGTTCACGTTTGAACTGCCTTAAAGCGCCCCCGCACTGAGCTCCATTGCCACTATTGGCAACAAAGTTGCCGCTATTATGAAGCCTATTACTAAAGCCAGCAGCAATATCAAGATTGCCGGGAAGATCGCCATAAATCTGCTTATTGCCGAGTCCGCTTCGGTATCGAAGGTCTCGGCCGCATTGAGCAGCAGCTCGTCGAGCCTGCCGGTTTGCTCACCTATCGAAACAATTTGCACAAGCAACGGCGGAAAGTATCCCGAC
The DNA here is from genome assembly GCA_964567045.1 of uncultured Pirellulales bacterium. GTDB lineage: Bacteria > Planctomycetota > Phycisphaerae > Sedimentisphaerales > Anaerobacaceae > JAFNGF01. The sequence goes on from CAZMLE010000029.1 coordinate 11,557, forward strand.
CGGTGTAAAGGCTCAGCCAGTGGTTCGCCGCGCCTCACCTTCTCGGCTACGGTGTCGATTTCCCTGCCCAATAGCTCATTGCCCAGCGTATCACGGACGACGCTAAGCGCCTCCAGAATCGTAACGCCGCCTTTGGTCAAAGCACCAAGCGTTCTGGCAAATCTGCCGACCGCGATGCTCCGCAAAACCGAACCAAGGACGGGCACTTTCAGCTTGAAGCTGTCCCATTTGACTCGGCCCTTGGACTTAGTCCATCTTCTGGCGTAATACAAACCGCCCGCGACCAGAGCAAGAGCGACCCACCCATAGACCTTTGTGAATAGGACTTTGGCGAAATCGCTCAAAGCCATTAGTATTCTTGTGGGCAACGGCAGCACCGCGACGCCGCCGCTTATGGTGGCTAAAATATTGGGCAGTATCCATGTTATTATGATAGTCACAGATACAAGCCCAAGGCACAGCACAAAGACTGGATATGCTGAGGCGTTTTTCATGTTGGTCTTTATTTTTTCTTCCCGGCTCAAAATCGCTGCCAGTTGACCCGTCGTTTGTTCGAGAATACCGCCTGTTTCTCCAACCCTAATCATCGACAGGCACAGCGGGCTGAAAACCTTCGGGTGGTTGGCCATCGCCTCGGAAAGTGACTGCCCGCAGCTCACTGCGTGAGTGATGTCCGCGAGCATTTCTTTCATACCGGCTTTGTGCTGTTGTTCGCCGATAAGCTGAAGCCCATTGAGCAGCGGAAGCCCTGCCTGCAAAGCCGTGCTCAACTGTGTGGTCATAGCGAGAATGTCTTTACTGGTAATCCTTCGCGATCCTAACTTTATAAATCTGGGCAACGTTAGTCTTAAATGCTGCACCTGGGTTGCCGGTTTTGGCATCTGGTCTTTTGTTTCTTCGAGCAGCTCTAATACCAACTGTCCCTGGTTTGCCAGAACAGCGATGGCGCTTCGGCGGTCGGCGGCCTCAACTTTTCCTGTGACGTATCCACCAGCTTCCTGAACTGCCTTATAATGGAAGTCGCTCACGATTCAGCCTCATCTAACTTACATCCCGCACTTGTGATACGTCCGCTGAGCTGCCGATCAGCGGACACGCCTCAATCTTCGTCGATACTTCGGGCGACTCTCAAAACTTCTTCAGCGGTGGTAATGCCTTCCCGCACCTTGGCAAGACCGTCGTGTATCATAGTTACATGATCCGCCGGCGCTGCTTTTATAATCTGTTCGGTGGTTGGCTTTGCTGCTATCAGCTCGCGCAGCTTACCTGTTATTCGAAGCAGCTCAAATATGCCTATTCTTCCGCTCATGCCGGTCTGCACGCACTTATTACAGCCGGTGCCATGATAAAATTTCACGTTCCGGTCAACCTTCATTGAGCCGTTCAAGGTCTTTAGGAGGGTCTCGTCTGGCTTGTATAGCTCTTTGCAGTTCGGACAAATCTTACGTACCAGCCTTTGAGCCACTACTGCTTCCAGGGAACTAGCCAGGAGGAACGGCTCGACGCCCATATCAATCAATCTTGTAACCGCCCCCGCTGCATCGTTAGTGTGAAGTGTCGAGAACACAAGGTGTCCGGTCAATGCTGCGCGAATCGCAATATCAGCAGTTTCCCGGTCGCGAATTTCTCCCACCATTATAATATTGGGGTCATGGCGAAGTATATGCCTAAGGCCGGTTGCAAAGGTTAGCCCCCTCTTGGGATTGACAGGCATCTGGTTAACACCGTCGAGCTGGTACTCCACAGGGTCTTCTATGGTCATCATGTTTACAGCCGGCGAATATATCCTATTCAGCGCTGCGTAAAGTGTTGTTGTCTTGCCGCAACCCGTGGGGCCGCAAACGAGGATAATACCGTGTGTTTTCTGCATGCATTGACAGAAACCATCCAAACACTGCTTGTTCATTCCCAGGTCTCCAAGCTGTATCAGTGATGCTCGCCTGTCCAGAAGTCTCAGGTCAATGGATTCGCCGTACACCGTTGGAACGGTCGAGACACGAATGTCAACCCTGCCGTTTTTGCCTGTGAACTCGATGTGTCCGTCCTGGGGCACAAAACGCTCGGCGATATTCATATTGGCCATGATCTTAACGCGTGAGATAATCGCCGCCTGCAGGCGCTTGGATGAGGGCGTTTTCTCCACAAGCATGCCGTCAATTCTGTACTTGATTTTTACTTTGTCCGAGAATGGCTCGATATGTATGTCACTTGCTCGGGCGTCGATCGCTTCAATTACAATCAGATTCACAAGGTTAACTAAAGATGGCTCTCTTGCCAATTCGTGCAGCTTGGCCGGCGAGTAATCGCCGTTGTCCAGATCGGCCTGGCTTTGCTTTTCAGCCGGAGCAAGATTATCCAGCATCCTCGCTACATTACTGCCGTAGAATTTCAGTATCGCGATCTCCATCTGCGGGGGGTCAGCGTAATACCGCCGTATCAGGTGGCCGCTTACCAATCGCAAATCCTCCGTGGCTCGCGCCTTGAACGGGTCGGTCATCGCCACAGCCAGTCGGCCATCTTCTTTCCACAGCGGCAGAATGTTGTACTTGCTGACTAAATCCGCCGGCACCAGAGCAATGATTGCGGAGTTTAGAGAGACGTCGGTCAAATCTACTTTTTCTATTCCTGCCTGCACCGAAAGTGCCTCATTTAGCTGGGCCTGGGTTATATAGCCAAGCTCCAGCAAAATCTGGCCGAGCCGTTTATGCTGGACCTTTTGTTCTGCAAGTGCCAGCTCGAGGCTGGACTCGTCCAGGTAGGATCTCTCACGAAGAAGCTCACCCAACTTTCTCTTTCTATTCGTATTTGGCTGCTCATTCATTTTTAGCTGATTACCTCAAAAACATAATACATATATGATGCTAAGACCGATGCAGAACACAGTAAAAGCCGTGTAAAATACCAGCCAGGCACCTTCTTTCCTGCTATAGACGCTTGGAAATGCCATTTTATTACAAAAAATGTGCTTTCCTGGGCAAAATACCGCGGCGTTAAGACTACAAGTTCTGCTCAGCGATGCCAATTTCTGGCCAAAAAGTTGACTGCTGAAAATACAGATACAAGCCATCATTAAAATATTGTGGCGCCGCATGCACAGTAAGGGCTCAACCCAGAGTGGTGGCGTTGGAAGCGGTAGGTACGGCTTAATGCCGGTAGAAAGACGCTTTCGGGACGCTCAAGTGATATGACAAGCCAACAAGATGGACGGCACCCTCCCAGCGTCCGGTAAAAACTGTACGTGTGGTTTGCATCCCGGCATTGAGTGAGTCGCGACCATAAGGAACAACGCCTCGCGCTCAGCGGTATTGTGCTTGGATATGGCAATATTCAGAATGTTGTCATTTTTCTGCAAATAAATCAGTTGACAGACTGCTCATGCACTGTCAGAATACGGTAGATTGTGGAGGGGGAGTGCCGGTCTAAGTACGGGACTGATCGTGTCATTCACAGTGATTCAAAGGAGTCTGGCTTTCGGCAGAAGGGCGTGCAGGAGGCATGGGTATAGACTCGGCGGGGACTGAGGACCTGAACTGGCCATACTGCTGAGCGAGGGCCGCTGTAGATAGTTTGCCGGTTTGAGCAAAGAAGGTAACGTGGCGTGTTTGCTCTTTCGTTCAACCGCCTGTAAAGAAAGGGAATTCGGTAACGGGCGTGTACGTGCCGACATATTGAGGGGTGAATTTATGAGGTTGGAGAAAAGAAAACCTTCAGGCCGAGAAAAAGACCAAGCCTCCGTAGAGCTTCTCCAAAAGCTTCGCGAGCAGTTACACTCATCCAATTCATCGACCGCGCGGCGAGCTGCTTTCAATCTATCCTGGATGCAGGATGATGGTTTGGATATTCTGAAGGAGGCTTTGTTTGGTGATGCAGCCAGAAGAACCAAGAGTGCAGCCGTGTATGGGCTAAGGAAAATGCGTGGCAGAATGAAGAAAAATGCCCTTGGAGTCTTGTCCGAGGGTTCAAAGTACTCTAATAGTACTACGGCAGAGGTCTGCCAGCATGCCTTAGCGGTGTTGCGACACCCAGGTCCGGGCAAAGCCGTCTCAGTCCGAAAGGGCCGACCCGCCAGGTTTCAGATTAGAGAGGTTTCAGGCAACAGGCTGCAAAAAGGGCGGGGCGAAAGGGTGCGAGGACCGGGCAATCGTTTCTCCAGGTAGGTCAAAATTGACCCGCCCCCGGTGCAGAAATGACCTGCTGACCGGGTCAAAACGCGTACTCAGTGCCACACTGGGCAAAAAATTGCCCAGCCCAGGGAAAATGGTTGCCCGGCGAGTGGGCAAAATCGCGTACCCAGTGCCAGACTGGACCACGGATTACACGGATTTCACTGATTGCAATTTCTGAAGTCTCTACTCTCTCTCCGTGTTAATCTGTGAAATCTGTGGTTAGGTTGGGCAAGAATCTTCCCGCTACATCAATCACGTTCATTGTTCCTTGTTCTTTGTTCATCGATGAACCATGAACAATCAGCGATGAACTTTACACTACTGCAACGCCTCCGCCTCTGCCTGCCAGCGGGCAGGCTCCGGCGTTGCCGGCACTCAGGTGCTGTAGCGCAAATACGTCTCCATCCTGCGCAGTAGCACTGTATTTTGTGTAGTAGTCCTGCCAAAAGAACTGCTACGGAGGACGGATATGGTCCGCGTGTTGACGAGCCGGTCCGACAGCCCTGACTGATGCAAGCGGCCAGTTGCAGCATCAGGCAGAGAGGACTTCTCGCCGCCGGTCATCGGGCCACCGGGCTATCAGCAAGCGGCAATCAGATTATCAGTTGCCTAATCCCCTGAGGCGGCGATGGCCTGCGTCCTGATTTGCTGATATCCTGACTCCCTTCGATGACAATTTCACTCCACTATGTTGACCCAGTAGGTGCCGTAGAAGTATTGGCCGGTCTTCAGTCGCCCAACGACGTGCAACTTGACTTTTCCGTTTTCCGGTACAGCCGCCAACAGCTTGGCCTTATCAAAAAACGCAAACACATTTGTACGCACGGTCCCTGCATCATCATATTCGAACGCGTATTGATGGAGCGATTTAATTGCGCCAGGATAAAGCAGTAACGGCTGTGCAATATCGACCGCGTCCTTGGGGATGCCGGGCAGACGAGCCAATGCCAATACGTATGGCATCATGCCATTGCTACGTTCAATTACTGTTGGCCATATCCACAGGACAGATTCAATTGGCCCAACGACGGTAATAACAACGGTGTCCGGCGAAGAATTTTGTGTTCCGTCATTGACGACCAGCTCAATTGTATGCTGGCCGATGGGCAGTTGAATGGCCGGCGAAACGCCGGTCGCGGTATGAGGCTGGCCGTTTATCGTCCAGCTCCATTTATAGGTCAGCACATCGCCGTCGCCGTAGCCACCGATCCGCTCAATGACGGCTGCCAGGCCCTAAAAAGGCGGCAGATAAAAATTTCCACAAATTTCTATTTTTGTGCTTGACTTTCGACTACGCGCGTAGTAGGACTCACGCTGACTACGGTTGTAGTTTAATCTGCTGATTATAATCCAGGAGAGAATCGATGGCTATGAAGCAATCCCATCTGGGAGAACTGGAACTGGAGGTGTTGAAGGTCATCTGGCGGCATCAACCTTGCACTGTTCAGGAAGTGGCCAAAATGCTCGGTGAGCGAAAAAACTACGCGCGTACGACGGTACTGACAGTTATGCAGCGATTGCATGCGAAAAAATTCTTGAAGCGGCGTAAAGTTGACGGAGTGTTTCAATACTCGCCCACCGAGCAACGCAGTAAGGTTATGTCCAGACTTATCGGGCAGTTCCTGGATAGTGTGCTGGATGGATCTGCAGTGCCGTTTGTCACATATCTGACGGAGACAAAAGATTTGAGCCGGAAACAGATCGTTGCCTTGCGCCGGATCACACAAGAATTAGAAAGAAAAGAAGGAGAGATAAGATGAGCTCTTTTTTTGAGGTTGCCAACCTCTTTGCAAGCCGATGGCTTCCGGGGATGTGGCCGATTATATGGCAAAGCACCGCTTTAGCGGGGATTGTATATTTGCTTACGTTATGCCTGAGGCGAGCCTCGGCAGCGGTACGCTTCTGGCTCTGGATGCTTGTGCCGCTTCGGCTGCTGGTGATGCCACTTGTAACCATCAGCCTGCCTCTTTTGCCGGCAGCAACGATGCCGGGCAGTGTGAATATCGAGTCTCTGTCGGCCAAGCCCGTAGTTGCAGGACCTCCCACGATTTCGGTGCCCGAAGCTGCGCCTGTTGCCGAAGAATCTGGCCAGATAATAACGGTGGCAGAGGCGGACGTGGCTGGTAAGCGTGTTTGGCCGAGCGCCTGGGCATTGCTGATGGTTGTATGGCTGGCCGGTGTCACGCTATGGTCTATCCGGCTGTTTTTGGGCTGGTGCAGGATAAGGCGTGTGGTGCGCCGTGCGGCTGAAGTCAATGAAGACATAGTCCTATCATCGGGCAAGAAAGCTGCGGCCATGCTTGGGCTGAGGTGTCTGCCGCGGATTTTGGTTACCGAGGAGAACATCTCGCCGTTTCTTTTTGGCCTCTTACGGCCTGTTGTGGTTGTTCCAGCCAGGCTCGTCAGTAAGGTTCGTAATGAAGAGCTTTTCGCTGTGTTCGCACATGAGTTTGCGCATCTGCGGCGGCGCGATCCCTTAATTGGCTGGGTCTTAGCGGTGTGTGAGGCAGTTTATTTCTTTCACCCAGTCTTTCATTTCGTAAAGTGGCGGATTCTATTTGAGCGAGAGAGGGCGTGCGATGACTGGGTTATCGCCGCCAGCAAGACAAGACGGAGCATTTATGCCCACGCGCTCATCAACGCGGCAGATATTTGTCGCAGCTTCAGTGCCAAGATTGGTCCGGTCGGGGCAGTAGCCGAGTCGTTCGGTGATTTGAAGAAACGCATTCTGGCGATCGGCTCAAACTTAAAGCCCAAGGCTCGGCTGTCCATGCGGGCATTGATTTTGCTTGTGGTCACTGGCGCCGTTTGTGTGCCGGGCATTGTAGTGACAGCCCGCTCAGCGAGCAGACAGACCCCCACCAGCAAGACCGTCGACCCGATGACGTCACAACCTGAGGAGGTCAGCGTATCCTCATCCCGCGCCTGGTACATCATGCGGCAATGGAATGCTGGGTCTCTTCTGCTCGGCCTGACCCAGCGGCTCGGCAAACTGATCAACTCTGCCCAGCCTGATGACCCCGTATGGACAGGGGTAACCAACGGCGGACGGCTGGAGCTCAATATCGCGGTCGAAGGTGATGTGACTGGCGAGATCTTTGTCGGCTTCTTCAAAGACGCTACATGGTCGGCAGAACCGGTCCAGGTGCGCCGTTTTCGGGCGGCAGGCAAGCACATCGTCGAGAATCTTCCGCTCGGTAAGTTCCAGATGGGGGCCATGATCGGCAGGCTGCCGGTCGCGGCCGCGCTGGGCGTGCAGCGGATGTGGCCCGAACCCGTGGAGGTTACCGCTGGAGCGACAAGTACGGCTGACGTCCTGCTGTCCCCTGAGTTTGAGCAATTTGCTCGGGGATGGCACAACCCGGAGTTCTCCAGAGACTTCATTGGGGATTGGCAGGACATGGACACCGACAACTTGCTCCAGGGACGGGTCACCGGACCTGGGGGGCGGCCCATTGCTTTTGCTAAAATTGCAATCCGCGAATATAATCCCGGTGCAAGGGGCATCGCGGCCCCCGACCGCGGCACGAACGAGCAAGGCTATTACAAATACGATGGAATGAGGTGGCCGTATTGGGTCAGCGCGACCTGGATGGAATCTCTGCCTTCGCTATTTGGCTGCCGCTACCAGGACTCATCTCTCAACCGTGTCCTGGAAGGGCCACAAAAGATCAACTTTCAGTTTGATTCTTTCCCCACCGGAACCGCGACACTGACGGGGAAAGTAACCGACCAGAATGGCAACCCTGTGCGGGAATTCTTCCTGAATCTGGAGACACGGTCCGACTGGGAAGATAAGCGTAAGAATCCTGACGGTAAATACTATAACGTAGTCGGTTATCGCATACCTTTCATCTCGCAAGACGGCGTCTTCAGGTTGGGTGACCTGCCATCAGGTGTCTTTTTAGTCGGGGCAATCCCATTCAATAGCCTGGTGTACGAATTTGGTCGGCGGCAAGAGGTGAAACTTGAGGCCGGCAAGACAACCAATGTGAACCTTGAGGTCACCGCAAAGGACATATTCTATGGGCGTGTATTGTTTAGGGACGGCAGCCCTGCGGTCGCAAAGCCTGCTTCCTGGCCACGGGCCGATATCTTGCTAGTTATGCCCATGCCAGGCGAGGGAATAGCACGCGGGGTCATGAGTCACAGCGTTGCTGACGTTGAAGATGACGGATATTTCGCCGTTCATCTGAGCGAAGCCGAAATTGAGCAGCTTAAGTCGGGAAGGGGTAAGCTTGTTATAAATATTCGCACCGCCCAAGACGGCCCCCGCAAATATATGGGCGAATTTCCGTTTGCGCTACTGGCGAAGGATAAGAGCAAAGCCGGCGTGTTGAATATAGCGTACCCACCGGGTGAAAAACCATCGCTGGTGGACAAGCCACTGGCCAACGATTGCGGCTGGGTAGACTACATCCACTGGACAGGTCTAAGTCCGGCAGACAGACGACTGATAACGGAGGACTGATTTCTCCCCTCTGTTTTCTGTCCTCTGTCTTCTGCCTTCAGGTGGAATGGTGGCCCTGACTGATTCAAACGGCACTTGCGTCCAGACCTACGAGTACTCGGTTTTATACGCCTGTGGCGTACTATGGGCACGTGGCGGCCCAGGATCCAAATCATCCCAATCCCTTTATGTTTATACGCCTACGGCGTATTCACTGGCCGGCAATTCGATATGGAAACCGGCCCGCCACACGAATGGCGGGTAAACCTTTACTACTACCGTGCCCGGTACTATAATCCCTATATAGGTAGGTTTTTACAGACTGATCTGCGCGGCATTATGCGAACGGGTTCCTGTGTGAAAGATTAAAAGGAATGTTGCTCTTTTTAAAATCATATACAAGCTATAAGCCTGTCTACCAATGGGAGTACACTTATCATGACAAGAAACGTATGTGATAGATTTCGAAGCTCACTCTATTTGATGTTGTCATTACTTCTGTTTATTTCCCTTGCTTCTTGTTATCCTGAATTCAAAAATCCTATTCCTCCACCACCTGAGCTAAAGGCAGACCCTCAAATATTGGGAACATGGGTCAGAATGTACAAAGTAGATCAATCTGAATACAAAGAGCAGTTGTCTATTTTTTCACGAAGTAACGGGTGGATTGATGCAGTGTGGATATACGATATTGACAAGAAAGAATCCACAGACGGAGTTAGCTTGCTTGTTTTCGAAGGCTATAGCGTGTCTGTAAATAAACAGCGATTCTTATGCCTTCGTGTTCGAAAGAGAGATTTCAATTGGACTGGTCAAAAGAATCCTAGCTGGACCGACGAGGAAGCCGAAGGGCTGCGTTTTACTAAAAATTGGATCATAGCTAATTACGAAGCTCCGACCAATGATGAACTTGTTATAAAGCCTTTCTCTTCGCGTAGAATCGAAGAGTTTATTGAAAAAGGTAAACTCAAGGGAGAGGTTAAAAAGAAGGGGCTGCTCAGAATGCAAGAACCATCTCTCGACGAAATCACTGTTGCATCATGTTCAAATGAGTTAGTCGAGGTCATTTCCCAGCAAGGCGCTGGAGCCTTCATCTGGGATGACCCGAATGATACCTTTCGATACATGAATATCCTTGTTTTCTCAAGAATCAAACCTTGAGACGTTGATCTGACCCCGAATTATATACCAACTGCGGTTAGAGGATTATCCACGTTTTCTCTGTTGTATTGCCGAGGCGAAGGCCGGGCCGTAGCCGGAGTGGTGGCCGCGCGCATACGAGTATACGCGTATACGTGTTTACGCGTATGTACGAGTACTCGGTTTTATACGCCTGTGGCGTACTATGGGCATGTGGCGGCTGAGGATCCAAATCATCCCAATCCCTTTATGTTTATACGCCTACGGCGTATTCACCGGCCGGCAATTCGATATCGAAACCGGCCTTTACTACTACCGTGCCCGGTACTATAATCCGTATCTTGGCCGATTCCTGCAGACAGACCCGGTTGGTCATTCTACCAGATTTTGGTCCTCTCAGCAGGCTCAGCCAGACCCGCGGCAACGGCTTTTTGGCGAAGTCGTTCACCTGCCGGAAACGGGCTGTGAAAGAATAACACCTGGACCACTTTGGGGTAGCGGTTGAGCGCACCCACAGCATTGGCCCATTTTTCAGGGTATTCTTGCCTGAAACTCTGCGCCAAATCGAGGCAGATTGCCGAATATGCCGCAAAGGCGAGTTCTTGGCCGTCACCTCCATTGATTATGGTCTTTTTGAGTTCAGGTTTCATCTCCTCGCGTAAGCGAGCAACCCCTGCCTCCGCAGGGGCAAGCTTGTCCCCGCGCAGGCGGGGATCGGCAAGATTTGACAGTGGTAGTATATTGGCCGGCTCTTGTGAGCGTATGCCATAAACGACTCGGCCGCTAACGGTCTGTCTTTGGCCCCCCTGCTCTACAATCACCTGCTCAGCAAGGTCAATGATCCGGTCGGCAAAATTAGTGATGGTTTCGTCAGTTGGCATACCATCGCGCGTCGTGTTACGATAACGATCTACAATAGTCCAGTCCTGCTTCATTATCCAGCGGTAGCCTTTGATGACGCCGACTGTTGTGCCGGCGGTTGCTGCATTGTTGTCGGCGTCCCAGCCAAAGTTGAAAGCGGTGGTCAGTGTTCTAATAAGGTCTGCCCCGCCATAAAGTAGAGCAGCGATGGTGGAGGCGGTATTGAGCTCATACCCATTTCTGTCGCGCATGTCCCCGTTATGGCGACTATACTTTTCTTTCACGAGCAGGCGAGTCGTGCGCCAATCTTCAGGATGCAGTCGATGCCAGCTACGAACATCGTTGACAATTTCGCGGGTAGCGCAGTTGCGGTCGATCGCCTTTAGGCCGGCATCGAGAATCATATCAATATCATCTGCCATAAAGGCTGTTGCTATCATGGTGGTGAATAACTGTGTCGTTTGGGCAGGCTCAGCATCTATGCTGACGCGAGTGTAGTTCAGGCCGATTCTCGCTGCGGTCTGGGGCATACAGGGCGCCAAAAGACCAAAGCACTCGCAGACAAATTGACCCGAGATATTGAAATCCGCCCATGGGTTGAACGCGATGCTGCCGGTTAGTGGAGGTTCAAAGCCGATATCCATCAGCTGGCGTGCGTATTGATTGGAGCACCAGATCCGCTTGTTAATGTGTTCTTTCCACAATCGCACAATAAGGTCGGGCGAAAGCATAATTGCGTTGTGCCGCTGCATCGCAATGATATAGACCCATTCCAGGTCTGTGTAGTCGTCGGTCTGAGCTCCTTCGGGCAGAGCTGGCGTGTATTTCTGGACATTTCCAGGCTCATTGATGTATTTCATCTCATGCTCAAGGCCATTCAGACGGAGGACCGAGGACGGAGAACGGAGGACGGATTGCTGTCGTCTGTCCTCTGTCTTCTGTCTTCAGATCCTGCTGGCTGGCAGGACTTTTGGCCGCGGGACCAAGAGCCACAAGCGTCAGCGTAATTATGATCAGCTTTCTGGTCACCATATATTGTTCCCATATTGAGGCGGATTCTTCTGTATAATTTTTGACCACACGGTATGATTCTATAGATTCAAATTCTTTATGCAAGTTCGTGATGGGCAAAGGTTAGCTTGTGCATGTAAAAGCGGTTCTGTATTTGACGCTTATCGCTGTTGCCGGCTTGACTATCCGACTTGACCTCTTTGCCTCCAGTGATGCGCAACAGAATATGCTGAATCCGCGCGGCAAAATTCACATCCCCATCGGTATTGCCAACAGCCTCGATACGCTAAAGACGTTCGTTGAAGCTGAAGGCAGTTTTTCGCCCGGCTTTGGAAGCTATGGTGTCTACTTCTGGATTTTCGACAAGAACGCAGGCAGGCTTTTCGCACCGACGATGGACAACGTAAAGTGCGACCACGGTTTATCCGATGGCCGTTATCTTATTCCCTGGTCCGAATGGTGGGCAGGCGATGTCGCAGTCAGAACCGAACTCTGCCAGGTCAGACGCACTTGCCCGATGGGCGACCTTTTTATTGTTGGTTCCCGCGTAGGCCTGAACAACACAAGTGACAAAGTGCGAGATGTTGCTCTCTATGTTGCCCTGCGTCCGGTGGGGCCTGCTGGGTTCGCTGTCAAAAAACTGTCCGTAAGCCAAGAGGGTGATGCCCTGTTGGTGGAGGATCATCCGGCAATCGCGGCAACACAGAAACCATCAGCGGCTGGAGTTCTGTCGAGCGGCACAATCGGCGAGCTTGCCTTACAGGGCAAGATGCCGAAAGACAAATCTGCTGTCTCCGAAGAAGGTAATTGTTCCGGCGCACTGCGGTACGACCTGACCTTGCCGGCTGGGGGCAGTGAAAGATTAGAGTTCGTTTGTCCGGTCTTGCCCGGGCGCCGAGCGGCAGCACATCAGTGGGATGGCATAAGCGAATGGGCACAATTCGATCTGGCTAAGCTGAACCCCTCCTCTGGCGGACTGCTCCAGCCTGACCCAGGCCCACAATATTACCGTAAAATCAGTGTCACGTCTCTCTTGGCGCAGGCGAAGGGCTATTGGAGGCGGATAGTTGACCGAGTAAAGCTTGACCTTCCCGATAGCCGCTGGGAGGAGACATTTGCTGCCATAATCGGTCACGCGGCGATGGAAATGAACGAAGGTGCGCCGGATGTTGCCGCTGTAAACTACAACGTATTTAACCGAGACGGCGTGTACGTGGCAAATATCTTTCAGAAGTCCGGCAACGCGGACCTGGCTGCTGAGGCGATCGACTACTTTACCAGGCATCCTTTCAATGGTCGCTCATATCCAGAGGCGGACAATCCTGGTCAGATTCTCTGGGCGATGGGTCAGCAGTGGCAGATAACTTCCGATAAGCGGTGGGCCGAGCAAATATATCCCGCAGCTCGCAAAATTGCCGAGATGATCGAGTATTACCGAACAACACAAGGGCCTCACTGGGTGCAAGTGGACGCCCTGGATTTCGGAAACCAGTTAGGCGAAGAAAAACGCAGAGAATTGAAGCCCGGCCGCTGTGACGGCTACCATCCGGAATACACCGATGCCTTCGATATTGCAGGCTTGCACGGCGCCAGCCTGCTTGCCGAGGCGATTGGTGCATCCGAAGAAGAAGCAGCCAGATGGAGAACATTGGCAAATCGTCTGCTCCAGATGTACGACAACAGGTTCGGCAATAGTTTGGCAAAAGACTATGGCAGCTATTCCGTCTTGTGGCCCTGTCGGCTGTATCCCTTAGACAGCGGCAAGGGCCGTGAGCAATTCAAAGGCAATGGAGAGCAAAAACCCGGAGGCTGGCGATATTTTCCACTGGCCAAAGCCCATCAGGGGCTTTTGGCTGGCAACAGACAGGCTGGTTACGCCACATTGCAGTTACATCTCGACCATCAGCAGATGCGCGGTTGGTATGCCTTTGATGAAGGCGGCAAAAGCGGCTCCGGCGGCTGGGGGCGCGTGCGCACCACCTGGGATGGCGACGTGGCTATGCCCCACGGCTGGGCGGTCGCTGAGTTCTGGCTATTGATGCGCGACTGCCTGGTATATGAGAACGACCGGCAACTGGTACTGCTTTCGGGCATCCCGCCGGCATGGTTCACCCACGAAGACGGTATTATGATCGAGAATTTGCCGACGTACTTCGGCAATCTAAGTCTGCAATGGAATCCTATCGCAGGAGGTGCGATAATGACATTACCTGGCCAAGCCAAACCTCCGGAAGGTTTTCTGTTGCGACTGCCGCTTTCGTTGAATCCAACGCTAACTGTAAACGGTAAAACTGTTTCCCCAGTGACTGCTTGTGAATTCGTCTTGACGCCCGCGACAAAACAGGTACATATCAGATTTGGTGGATGAGATTTAGGCGTAATCAAGTGCCTAAAATTCGGAGTGACTAAAGTGCCTAAAATTGCCTCACTTTAGACACTTTAGCTCACTTTAGACACTTTGCAGGGGAAGGTTAACGAAAAAAGAGCCAGATTTCGTGTTTTCTGCGTGCGTGGGAAATAGTTTTATGCCCGGGCGGCGATCGTCGCTCGTCGCTCGGGTCACGGGCGACGGGTCACGGGCCACGGGCGACAGGGTGTGCTGCCCAACGGCCCTGTGGACAGTGGCACGGGCTTTCAGCCCGTGAAAACACGGCCAGGATGGCCGTGCCACCAAAGAAAGGAAATCGCGTATGTTCGCTTTGCATCCACTGGTAATTCTTGTCATTGGCATACTGACTGTCGTACTCCTGATAACTCGGCTGAAGATGAACGCCTTTATCGCGCTGATTAGCGCTGCTGTGGTGGTTAGCCTACTGGCCCCTGGGGAGCTATCTACGAAAATCAGCCGAGTGGCCGACGAATTCGGAAAAACAGCGGGCAACATCGGGATAGTAATTGCCCTGGCCGTAGTTATTGGCAGGTGCATGATGGATAGTGGAGCTGCAGATAGAATCGTTCGCGCTTTTCTTTCACTTCTGGGCGAAAAACAGGGTGCCACGGCCCTTATGGCCAGCGGCTACGTATTATCCATACCCATTTTCTTCGACACGGTGTTCTATTTGCTTTTCCCATTAGCGCGTTCGATGCACAGGCGAACGAAGAAGCATTACCTGAAATATGCCCTGGCGATTTGTGCCGGCGGCGTCACCACCCACTGTCTTGTTCCGCCAACTCCGGGGCCGCTTGTCGCTGCTGATAATTTGGGAATCGATCTCGGAGCTATGATTCTGATAGGCGCAGCGGTTGCGCTTCCAGCCTCAATTATCGGCCTGTTCTTAGCAGGCTGGCTCGACCGCCGGATGAACATACAGATGCGACCGCTGGGCGCCGGACTACCGGAGTCTGAACCACTGGAAGACCGGCAGTTGCCTCCTTTGTTCCTGTCACTGCTGCCGATTGCCCTGCCGGTCGTGCTGGTCTCGACCAATACGATTGTCCCCATCGTCGCCAGGGAGGCGGCTGAAGGATCACTTTTAAGCCGTGTGGCAGGAATAACTGCGGTATTGGGCAACGTAAACCTGGCAATGCTTATCTCCACTGCAATTGCGATGTGGATGCTCAAGAGCAAACGCAGGCTGACGAACGCCCAGTTGGCGCAAATCGTTGAAGTATCCCTAATGAGCGGCGGCATAATTATTCTCATTACTGCAGCAGGTGGCGCCTTTGGCGCGATGCTAAAAGGGGCACAAATTGGCCCAGCGATCGAACAGATGTTCCAGGCCGAGGGCAGAGGGCAGGCAAGCGGCTTGATGCTGCTGCTATTGGGGGCATTTATCGCTTCAGTTATGAAGACAGCGCAGGGCTCCAGCACTGTCGCAATGATAACGGCCTCAGCAATGGTCGCAGCAATGATTCCGTCAACTAAGACCCTAAGTTATCATCCGGCCTTATTAGCGACCGCCATAGGAGGCGGCGCAATGATCTGTTCCTGGATGAATGATAGCGGGTTCTGGGTATTCGTCAAAATGGCTGGTTTGACCGAAGCAGAAGGAATTAAATCATGGACATCTTTGGTGGCTATCGTTGGCTTCGCAAGCGTGGCGCTCTCGTTCTTGGTGGCTGCCATCATGTCCATGTTGTAACCTGCCCGTCCGGCAGGCGGGTATGCTGTCCGTGAAAAATTTGTTGCATCCAGTGTTTTTTTCACTTAGTCTGTTGATATGGCTGAATTCAAATCTTCAATAACTTTAGTAACTGTTAATGCAGGAGGTAACCAATGAATCCTCAGATCAATCGTCGGACATTTCTTAAACAAAGTGCTGTAATTGGAGCGGGCGTCACGGTCCTCAAATCGGGTATTCTTAAGGCCGGCCGGTCGCCGAGTGAAAAGCTCAACATCGCTATTATCGGCGTCGGCGGGCGAGGCGGCGGCAATATGGACAGCGTCAAGGGTGAGAACATCGTCGCCCTATGCGACTTGAATGAGAAAAATCTCGCCGCCGCCGCAAAGCAATTCCCCAACGCCAAAACCTACATCGACTGGCGAAAGTGCCTCGACCAGAAGGACATCGACGCCGTTGTTTGTTCCACGACCGATCACACACACGCCTTCGTCAACGTCTGGGCAATGAACCGCGGCAAGCACGTTTATTGTGAGAAGCCGCTTGCCAACTCGGTACACGAGGCCCGGGTCGTCCGCGAGACTTACCTGAAGAACAAACAGAAGCTGGCAACGCAGATGGGCACACAGATACACGCTTGCGACAATTACCGGCGGATGGTCGAATTGATCCGGCGCGGCGCGATAGGTACGGTGAAAGAAGCCCGCGTCTGGTGCAGCCGAACGCCCGAAGGCGGCAGCTATCTGCCCGAAGTCAAACCTGTGCCCGAACACATTCACTGGGATTTGTGGATTGGTCCGTCACCTTTCCATCCGTACAATCCTAAATACCTCGGTGGCTGCCTGGCATGGAACCCCTTCTGGGACTTCGGCAGCGGCCAGATTGGCGATATGGGAAGTCACATGATGGATATGGCGTACTGGGCGCTTGACCTGCGATTTCCCACGACGTGCGAAGCCGCTGGAACACCTGTCAACCCGGACACGTGCCCGCAGTGGCTTACGGCTGAGTGGGACCATCCCGCCAATGACTGGCGGCCGGCCGTCAAGGTCTACTGGTATGACGGCGGGAAAAAGCCCGGCCTGCCATCGAAGGTCTTTAGCCGGGAAGAACTGTTTAAGGGGGTTCTGTTTACTGGAGATAATGGCTGGCTGCTGGCCGACTACGACTGGCGGATCCTTATGCTCAAGGGCGATATGACGCATTACAACTCGCCCAAGGCCGAGGATCTGATTCCGCCGTCGCCCGGCCACCACGAGGAATGGATCATTGCCTGCAAGACAGGCAAGCCGACGCTCTGCAATTTCGACTATTCCGGCGCACTGATCGAGCATAACCTGTTGGCTTTGGTTGCCTATCGTGTGGGCAAGAAACTCGAATGGGCGGCTTCGAATCTGAAAGCCACCAACTGCCCGGAGGCCGACCAGTATATCCGCAAGACCTACCGCGAGGGATGGGTGCTAAACGGTTAGGCGGTTACTGCGTCTTGCTCTTACGTACGGAAACAAAGATTACATAGGCGATCGCTATACATAGTACAGCGACGGCAATCGGCCAGAGATTTCGCTTTGGCGGAAGCTGCGGCTCATGCACGATAGTTGAAGTAGTTATCGTGTAAGGCTCACTTTGCAGTTGGAAGGGGCTGCCGATGTCAACGGTCGCGATAAACGGGCCTTTCACGTTTTTAGGCTCTCGCCACGAGAGCGAACAGGTGCCGCCTCAGCCATACTCGAACGTGAAGGTGCGGTCGTATTTACCGTCTTTGCTTTTGATTTGTACCTTCGGTGGTTGCGGGCGGGCGTTGTTGCGAGTCAGCTCTATACGCTCGTCAAGTTTGCCTCTGAACTGTTGACGGAAGTAATAATTTCCAGGCTCTCTTTGCTCTACCTGCAGAGTGCAGATTATCGGCTCACCAATCGAAAGCTCAGCCGCCTGCACCTCATTGACATCGAAAAGGCCCGCGTCAGCGAAGTACGCCCCTTGTAGCTTCCACTCGGCGTCTTTGTCATCCCGGCGCTGGATGATCCAGTGCTCGATGCGATATTTGCCAACCGGCAGCGTGCACTGGCCATTTTCTGGCTTGCGAATAAATAGCCCGTTGTCTCCACCCGCTGCCAACTCAGTGACAGATTCGGGCAGCCGAACACTGCCGAACTTCACGCCTTCCGCCTTTGTGAATTTCACGCATGCCCCGTCGCGCGCGATCTCCGAGCTGTATAGCGTCCCGTCAGCTTCGATGTAATTGCCGACAAAACGGGTCTCCTGGGCGTCTGTTCCGCCGATCTGGATGCGGTCGCACTGGTCAAAGTTCACGGAGCGGTCATTGAATGCGCCGTTTGCGTTGTAGTCGATGAGCATACACTGTTTCTTTTGCCCGTTCAGCGTGATGGCGCCTTCGTACCAGCCTGCTGTTCTTACGTACAGTCGTTTGCCGTCAGGACGGTCGTATAACTGAATATTCAGGTGGTATGTGATAGGCCCGTCCTCACCTTGAAAGACAACTTTTACAGGCCCAAAGTAGGCGGAATCTTGCGAGCTGCGGTAAGCTTCTATAGCAGTCTCGTCATCCAGATGCCCGTTTCCATTTGAGTCGATGAACAATTTGTTCCTGCCATCGACCGCTATCCACAGGTAGCCGGCTTCGACCATAGGCGTCGACCATTTGGCGAAGACCTGCTCAGCGCCGGTGAACACCGGCAGCGTTACGCCTGCCGGCTTCTCGCCAACGGGGGCCAGACTCTGTAGACCAATATCCCTGACAACTGAATACGCTTCGCTAGCCGAGCGGTACTGCAGCCACTGCACCTCCTGCGCCGGAGCCACCGATGCAAGGATTGTGATAGCAACGACGGCAACGAGCCGGATATGGGTTCTATTTTTCATCTGTGCGGTCTCCAAAAAAGCTGAGCTACATGCAAGCGGTAGCATGTCTTAATTTATCACAACGATTAAGACGCGAGGTTACACAAATATGTTACACGTTCTTTAGGCTTCTCGCAATCTTCTTGTCTTCGATTGAGCCTCAGTGGCCAGTTTTTTTCACTCGGCCTGCCGGTTCTCTGATGCGTCTTGCTGTTGCGGGGGCACGGGTCTTAGCCGCAGACACGCATAAAACCGCTCTCGGAAAAAAGAACTAGACATCGCCAAAATCATATATGGAAATACAAGCACGTAAACACAGACGCCAAGCACCGAACCTACCACCAAGAGTTGAAGCAGCGCTGCAGCGATGGGAATAGGAGGCCGCTGAATGACAAGCACAATTGAAAAAACTATGAGCGCAGTGGCAAGACAGGCAGCTACAGTCCAGAAGACCAGGTACAACACGAATCGTAAACCGGTGTAGCGATTCTGGCATCGCCATGCTGTCAGCAAAAAGGCAAGCAGCATTGCCGAAGCCAACATACCCAGCAGTGTTAGGCCGCCGATGGTCCGCGGAGAAAATTCCAGCCCGACATAGGATACGGTACCTAACAGGCCAAGCACCGCCATGATAGCGAAAGCCAGAAGAAATGTAACCAGCGGATTGCGATTGCCAAGCCTATTGGCCAGTAGCCACAATACAGTAATACCCACTGCCAGCGAATGAAATACCATGCCAAACATCTCTGCGTCTGCCGAGCCCATATGCATGGCCTTCTTGAATAGTAACCATAAAAAATTCCCTATCAGCAAAGGCACCAGGATAAGCAGGGCTTGTGGATTACGGTTGGCCTTAATCAAAATAAATGCAAGCACCAGAGCCACCCATAGCACCAGGCTTGGTATGCTATAATACCACCTCCAGTGGTAAAGTCGGGACATAGTTTCTTGTGGGCCAAGCTCACCAAAGTCCTGCGATGGGACAATCTTCAACTGGCCGGCTGCTGTTAAAGGTACTCGCCACGAGTACGAGCACGTGCCGCCTCAGCCAAATTGGAATTTTCCTGACGCAAGTTGTCTGTTGGCCTTATAGACAGTAAAAGTCGGCGGCTTGTTCCTATCTGCCTGGGTATATTTTTCTCCGCCTACGCCGAGCAGTTCGTAATTCAGCACCAGAAATCTTCCCCGCCGCTCAACTCTGACTGCCTGTTTCAGAGGAGCACCAACTTTAAGCACTGCCGGCTTATCCTCAGCAATGGTTACCCAATCGGCATCGCAGATACCCGTCGTGATACCGCAGGAGTATCCGCCCTGCAACCTAACTTCCTGCAGTCGATATTCGCCTACAGGCAGTTTTATGGTCTCGCCCGGCTTGTCAAACTTCTTTGTGCCGCCATCCTTTTGACGCAGAACCAGCCGCTCGATATGCTGTCCCTGCAGGTTTAATTCGCCGACCTTCTGACCTTGGTCTGGCGACGGCGGAGTGTCTTTGGCACATAGAAAGACGGACGAAAGACCAAAGTCCAAAAGGGTTCCTGCGATGAGAACGGCTACTAATATCCGAAAGCGTGTTCTTTTTCTCATATTCGCCTCATTTGGCACAGAACCCTGAAATGGTGCGGTCTCACATGCCCGGAAATTGGCGCCTGTATTCTACATAATCCTTCGCAACCGTCAAATCCTACTTGACCAGACGCTCGAATTTTCCTATGATTTGTCTATCGAATGTCAAATTGAGTCCGGAGCAATATACGATGGCCAGATACGCTCTAAGAAATAAAGCAGGTTGTACAGTCTTGACACTGTGCTGTGTCCTTGTAATGATTTTTGCGTTCGGATGCAGAAAGAAAGAGCAACCGCAAGGCAGCAGGCGAGGGCCTTCTACCGAGACAACAAAACCTGCGCCGGCACCGGAGCGGGTCTATCAAGCCGATACCGCAGAGAAGATTAACCTGCGGATTTTATATGCCGGTGTGCCGAACACCGATCGGGCAAAGGATTTCGTAGACTTCCTCGCCGAGCATTTTGCGCAGGTCGAAACCGCTGACTACAATACCTTCAAGGAAGAGCAATCCAGCGGTTTCGACGTCGTTATTCTCGATTATGACGGCGTAGGCTTCAATGCTCCCCGGCTAAATATCTCCCGTCAGTACTCGTGTGCCACCATAACGATGGGGGTTCCAGGTGCTTTTATCTGCAGCAGCCTCTCCCTTAAAACGGGGTACTTGTGAAACTGCATGGGAGATGCGGCTCATGCTGAGCTGCTTGATCACGAGGTTTACCGGAAACCTTTCAAAGTTGCGCCTGACTTTGAATTCTGGGACACGCCTGCGAACTACCGCGACCGCCATTTGGGTGACGAGAAGCTGCCCGACAAGATGAAAGTATGGCGGGTGCAGAACACCGGTAAAACTTCCGGCAGCGTTGTCGCCCGCTCTTATGGCTTCACTGACTCTCCAGACGCTGAAGTCCTGGCGCTGGGTTTTAATCATGGCAAAGAATATGGCGCTGTGGGCGTAGGCAGGCACGGCAACTTCCTACAATGGGGTTATTCGGCTCCGCCCTCAAAGATGACCGATGCAGGCAAGAAATTCTTTGTCAATTGCGTATGTTACATCAAGCGGTTCGACGGCAAAGCCCCCTTGGTCCGAACCACCTCGAGTCACCGGCTGGACGCTCTCAGGCTCGCTGCCTTGATCAACCGGATAAAGAATAAGGACTTCTTCTCCGCCACGTTCTGCTCGGACCTTATGGAAAAATACGCAACAGACCCGAACGGATTGGTGCAGTATTACAAGAGCGATTTTGAGCTCATCTATCGAGACAAAGTATATCGCATCGATAGCGAGCTCAAGGCGCTGGGTCTGGATTCCAACCGCGGTATCGATACCCTCGAACGACTCGTTGGCCTCCTGCAGGATAAGACGCACGCGGATGCCGCCCGACAACTGCTTGCTCGTTACACGAATGAATCCTTCAGCAGCGCAGAACAATGGCAGCAATGGCTTGAGAGCAACCGGGACAGAATCTTCTTCAGTGACGTCGGCGGCTACAAGTTCTTCGTTGCGCCCAAAGGATATCTATTGCCCGATAGTCCGTGACATCACGACGACATTGATTACTATCATGCACACATAAAAAAGTACGCAACCGCCGGCAATCGTGGTCATGATGATCGCCAGCACCTTGCGGCGGTCGGCAGCGATTCCGGCAATGCCAAATGCCAGAGCCAGCGGAAAACAGGCCATTACCAGCAGTCCTCCAAGGACTCTAATAGGACTGCCTCAGCCAGGCCGAAGTATCGTCAGAGCAACGATAGTGGCGATGGCTACGCCAAGAAAAGTTGCAGCTATTTTCCCGTAACGCATTATTCATCTCCCAAAATCATAAAATCAACCTTTTTCGTACTGATTATATCAGCTTGTATCCATCAGCGTCAATTGAATCGCTTTCGCAAATATCTATATTAGAAGAGAGCGGTTCATCGCAAGATAAAAGTATTGACTTTTATTATGTTAAAAGGTATGATTTTCTATGAAAGGTCGATTTATATCAACCTTTCGTTAACAATGGAAAAGGGAGGACACTCAAATGTTAACAAGTAAAAACACGTTACTAATAGCGTTCATTCTCCCGGTGTTATTAACTACACCTCTTTGTAAAGCAAGCTGTAATTATCTGTTGGATGGCGACCTAAATCGTGACTGCCGGGTGGACTTTTACGAGTTTTCGATACTGGCACTAAATTGGCTCGTGGATTGCACATCCGACCCCCAAAATCCCGCCTGCCATTGTGATATGAGATGGGTAGCCGAGCCTCCAATGTTTGTTGGCAGATACCAGTTCTGCGGCGGTGTAATTAATGGCAAAATTTACATTTTTGGGGGAAATGACTGGGAGAGTGATAACTTGAAGTCAACAGAAGGTTATGACCCAAACACAATGCAATGGGTAAAACTTGCGGACAATAACCACAATGATGGCTTGGGCGTCGAAGAGCTCACTTCAGCCGTTGTGAATGACAAGCTCTATGTATTCGGCGGTTGGGGTGGCTTTGGTCCGTATGGAGATTACGGGGTTTTCAATTTCAATGAAATGTATAACCCTGCTAATAACAGTTGGACCACACTTCGGCGGAAACCCACGACGGTTGCCGCAGCTCCTGCTACGGTTTATAAGGACGAGATTTACCTCTTCGGCGGCTATTTTCGTGCCGAGAGTAATGCGCAGGGCGTTTATTATAAAACAGTCGAAAGCTACAAACCTTCAAATAATACGTGGCGTTTTGTTACAAACATGCCAAAGTTCCTCTCCAATATGGCCGTATCTACTATCGGTAATAAAGCATATCTATTCGGTGGATGCGAACATATCCAAGGTGCGGATACACGACAACTTCTTGATGACATCGTCACCTACGACTTTGAAACTGGACTCTGGAATGCCACCGGTTATTCGCGTTTGCCTGTAAAAATGGCCTTTCCATATTCTGGAGCGGCTCCCGTTGTTGATGGAAAGGTATATCTGATAGGTGGAATTGAGGCCGATAGTAGCCCTCCTGGCTACAGATGGACTGATAGAATTGACATTTACGACCCTGCAAATGATACATGGGAAAAAGGGCCTTCGTTACCCTTACCGTTGGACGACTATGTCGCTTTAGTTATTGGCTATAAGATTTCTGTCTTGGGCGGTTGTAATAATTGGTCTTTTAAGAATGGCCCGATGACTGGGGTCATTAGTTTGGACACGCATTTTTGCTCTCAGTAATATCCACACGTGCAGGAAATGTTCCCATTCTACGCCTCATCAATTATTGGTTTTCAGGTAGCGCGTATTACCAACTCGTCGGATTACTCCGATGCGGTCGAAATAATCAAGAAGCGGAATAGCGAATTTTCTGGTGGTGTCAAGCAAATACTTAAACTTTACGCTTTCAAGCTTGCCCTCTGTGCTAATAAACGAGACAAGAATTTCTCGAGCTTGCTCAACAGCCTCAGCATGAAAAAACAAATCATTCTCGACTCGTATTAGGCGTTCCTGCTCCAGCATTATCCGAAGAATTCTTTCCACTTTTTCGGCATCGGCTTTGGTGTGTTTGGCAATCTCCGCCCTGCTGGGCGGGTTAAAAAGCCTGCTTCTAAAAAGCGATTCGACCGCCTGCAGCAGTTTCTGCTCGGTGTCACTGAGCATCTCATGGTGTTCGGGCAGAGCAAGCCGATGCTTTCTCTCTACCAGCTTGCCCCCAGACAGCAGCAGCTTGAGCACGCCGTCGAAAACGTCCTTTCGCAGGATGGACTTTTCACAGAGTTGAACGGCGGCTATTCCCGGGCTTTGCGGACTACCGCGATGAAAGTCACCAACCGCGTTTAGCAATCGTTGCTGAACATCTGCAAGCGTGTCAGTGTGGATATACAGTTTCCTATCCAGTTCTAATATCTTATTCTCGCCTATAAGCCCGGTAAGGATTGGCGTCAATGGTTCCGGCGGCAGCTTCGTGCGAAGCGAAACTTCAGCTTCAGTTGCGGCAATAGTCTCAGCAGTTTTTATAGCATACTCAACAAAATCTTTGCGTCTGAGCACCGCCTTTGCGCGGGCCTGGGCATCTTTAATCGTTTCCGGCTGGTTTCGCCGGAGCTTCTCTGGGGTTGCTTCTACAACTATTCCTCCGCCGACCGTCTGCACGGGCGAGAGTGTCCGCAATATGAAACGGTCGCCCGGCCCTGCGACGATAGGCTCACTTAGTCTGACTTGAACCAGGCATTTTTGCCGGGCGGCAGCGATATTGCCCTGCAGCAGGTACAGCGTGGCGACTACTTCGGATGTGCCGGTGTGGAATTTTACATCCACACCATTTTTCAGGCCCTGCCCGCCGTAGTTTAGAAGCCCGAGTTCACACAAGTACCACTGCTGGAGCGAAAAGTATTCAGCGAGTGTCACCGTGTTGCCTCGGTTGATAGTCTTGTAGTCCCACTGCGGCACATTGAGCGCGGCACACTGGCCGACCATGGCGGTCCGGCTATTTCTTTTGTAAACCTGTATGGCTTTTATCCGGCCTTTCGCGCCCTGAGGAAAAAGGACCATTTCGTCGCCGATTTTAGCTAAGCCTGCGACCGGGATGCCGGCTACAACCGTGCCGTAGCCTTTTACTGAAAATGCTCTCTCGACCGGCAGCCGAAATACTCCATCGCTGCTTTTCGGCTCTATGCCCTCGACCAAATGCTTCAGGGCTTCGTAGAAACTATCAAAACCCTCGCCGGTTACGCTCGACACGGGAAGAATCGGAGCATCCTGAAGAAATGTACCGGCAAGGAATTTCTTGATCTGCTCGGTGACAATCAGGATACGCTCCGGTGGGACGCAATCAACCTTAGTCAGAGCCACAACGCCATACTTGACTCCAAGCAACGTGAGTATATCAAGATGTTCGCGCGTCTGTGGCATCACCCCATCGTCTGCGGCAATCACCAAAATCACGCCATCGATACCGGTTGCACCTGCAACCATCGTCTTTATGAAATTCTCGTGCCCGGGGACATCAACAATGCCCACTTCCATCTCGGCAAGCATACACGGCGCAAAGCCAAGCTCGATGGACATTCCGCGTTCCTTCTCAATCTTGAGGCGGTCCGTGTCGCATCCTGTGAGCAGTTTTACCAGCGCCGTTTTGCCGTGGTCGATGTGACCTGCTGTGCCGAGCGTAATGTTCTTTTGCGTTAGAGTCATACACCTTACTCTGGCGACCCAAGAATCTCCAGTAGTGCTTCAACGACTATTTCCTCGTCACCCTCACGAAGTGTGCGTGGATCAATAAGAATCTTCTCGTTTTGGATTCGCGCGAAAATGGGCGTGCTATGGTGACGAAGTCGGTTAGCTAATTGCTCTGCGCTGATTTTTTCTGGTTGTACTGCAACAACCATTGTGGCAAGCCCCTGGGTAGGTAAAGAACCGCTTCCCATCTGCGAAAAACCCGGGGCAGTCGTAACAGCGGCGTTGGAAATACTCTGGCGTAGCTGCGAGGCTATGCGTTCTGCCTGGTTAGTGATTTCGGACGAGCTTCGCCTGAGCATTTGCAGAGTCGGGACCTCGCGCAGGGCGACGCTTTCGGATAGGTGCAGCTTCAAGGTCGCCTCCAGAGCTGCGAGAGTGAGCTTTCCCGCCCGGACAATCCTGGCAAACTGATTCTTGCGTATCGCCTCTATCAGTTTGGCTCTGCCCAGGATAATTCCCGCCTGCGAAGCACCTATGAGTTTATCGGCACTGCAGGTGACAATGTCGGCTCCCTTGCGGATAGATTCGGGCAACGTCGGCTCAGGCTCAAATCCGAATTGCGAAAAATCAATAAGCGCCCCTGCCCCAACGTCATCTATCATAATAAGCCCATGCTCGTGCGCGATTTCAACAAGCTCTTCAAGCGGGACTTCCGAAGTAAATCCCTGAATCTTGTAGTTGCTCGGATGCACGCGCAGAATGGCAGCAGTATTCTCCGTGATAGCGTTGACATAGTCGTGTGGGTGGGTCTTGTTCGTGGTGCCTACCTCGACAAGTTTTGCCCCGCTGAAAGCCATAACCTCCGGCAGGCGGAATGAGCCGCCGATCTCAACAAGTTGGCCGCGAGAGACTATTACCTCTTTGCCTTTACCGACGGTATTCAATACGATGGCGGTAGCAGCCGCATTATTGTTGACAACGGTGGCAGCCTCGGCGCCCGTCAGTTGCTGCAGAAGCCGCTCTATACATTCGTCGCGCTTGGAGCGTTTTCCAGTTTCTACATCCACCTGGAGCAGCGAATATCCCGAAAGCTCGTCCTGGATCTGGCGAAGCGCTGCCGCTGGGAGAACCGCCCTGCCGAGACCGGTGTGCAAAATGATGCCCGTTGCGTTAATGACCTTGCGATAGTACGGCCTCATAATTGCTTTGATGCGCAGCTCCGCACTGGCCACGATCTTCTGACGAATTGTATCCTCATCAATCATGTTCATTGTTCCTTGTTCTTTGTTCATCGATGAACCATGAACAATCAACGATGAACTTTCCAGAAGAAGATTTCGAATTTCGTCAACTGCTTCGCGGATTGAGCTGACCACTACTTCTCTGCCCACCTGCTCGAGGTAGCTCTGCAGTTGGGGCACTTTCAAAAGGACATCCACCGAAGGCAGCTTTCGCAGTACTTGGCTTTCTTGCTTTCCCATACCCCTATTTTACAGGCGCCGCAACCAGAGTACAACACCAAACCAAAAATCTCAGCGTGCTCTGCGGACTCGGCGGTAAACCGCCGGGCACATCCCTCTCGGCAAAAATAGAAAAAACCTGTAACAGGGCAGTCCTGGCAGCGTCTATAATGGCAATCATGGCAGTACAAAAACCATATCCCTTCGACAATTCGGCAGCGCTCAGTGCAGGGTTCGCTCAGGGCAGGCTTTGGGCGTATGGCACAGCCATATCTCTGGTGGTTTTGCTCTGTGCCGAAAGGGGGACACCCATCGCACAAGCCGGCCATCGCGACCAGCCCGCCTTACGTATGGCGGGCCAGAGTTCGGTACTGCCCTCCAGCGGCAGAAACCAAACAGCTTACCAGAGCCTGCTGAAAATGCGGAGGGAGCAACGAGCGATGGGGACATCAGAGTCCGATTCGGTGGCTCCGATTGTGGCCAAAGCCGAGCTGAGATCAATGCCGACAATGGGGGTCGACTGGACGGGATACCTCGCGCTTCAACGCCGGGATACGACTCTAGCCAGGCCGGCAGACTTACGGGAAGTACCGGCCGATGCACCCAAAGAGCCAGTGTATTTCGTGGTTCGCGTGGGCGACAGGCATATTCCAGGCGTAACCTATCGCTCTACCCATGGTGGGAGACCCATAAAGCTTTATCTTGACACGAATGGCGATGGGTTATTATCTGATGAGAAGGAATATGTCGGCACATGGCTGAGCGTGTTCCACCTTACCAACACGTATCAATTTGGCCCTGTGCGGACCGCACACGATGACGCCGGAACCAGCGCAGGGGCGTTCCATGCCCAGTGCTCCGACGGTCGCTGGCTTGTGTTTTATCCGGCGTTCTACCGTGAGGGGCAGGTCGTCTTGGACGGCAGGACTTATCGCATAGCTGTTGTCGACTCTGATTTCGACGGCAGATACAACAAATCGTTTGTGCCGCCGGCCGAAAACAGTAGACAGCCGGGATGCGATATATTTGCAATAGACCTCAACGGCAACTCGAAGTTCGACTACGGCGAACCCGGCGAGTCGGAGATTATGCCGCTCAGTCGGCTGGTCAGAGTAAACCAGGATTACTACCGTATTCATGTTGCCGAGGATGGCAGTACTGTCGAGTTCAGACGAGCCGAGCCGGCGTTTGGGGTACTTGATGTCGGAGGCGAGGAAGTTCAGTTGAGCCTGTGGTCGGACGCCGCTCGGCAGCGGCTGACCGGATCGAGTGGACAGTGGCGTCTGCCTGCCGGCAGATACGCAGTGGTGTCTTTGGTGCTAACCGAGACAGACTCTGCCGGAAATCGATGGACTTTCAAAACCGGCAAGGCTGGAACAGGGAAACTTGGCGACTTCGAGATCAGGCCCGGTGAGTCCACGTCATTTAGAATTGGTCCGCCATTTCAGATCAGGACTTCTATGGAGAGGAGCGGCGAAAATGCCCTGGTGGGATTTCATCTTGAAGGGCAGGCGGGCGAATTGTATATTCCCGGCGGGACCAGAAATGGAAAGACAGTGCGCGAGCCGGAGTTCAAGATCATAAACAGCTCCGAGCAGGTCGTCGGGTCCGGCCGGTTCAAGTATGGCTGAGGCGGCCTCTGTCAGTACTCGTGGCGAGTACCAGCAAGCTACGAAGGAGAGGGCTACGGAGCAGGCGGAGGCAGAGGAAAGTACAGAGTGGAGGTGCAGACCCATCTCGGACCCTTCGAGATCCAGCAGGATAAGACTTGGCACATTGACAGATAATCAAGATTCTGGTAAAAGATGCGCTTAGAAAGGCTTTTCTATGAAAAAGACAGATATCTGGATCAGCGTCGGTATCATAACAGCAGCTCTTGTTTCATTTTATTTCTACACGCAGCGGAAAGGCTACATTAAGGTTGATGCCGGCGGCGCCAGCGCTTCTTTGCAGCTTCGCAGCGGCTGGCTAAGTAAGGCGACTATCAGCTCAGACTCAGAGCCTGTTGTGGTACCTGCACGAGCCTGCAGGGCGGAGCGGTTGCGCATAAGCAAGAATGAAAACGGCAGTACCTGGCAGCTTGACACGACTGGGCCTTGGGCAGACCTGGCCCAAATCAAAGTGAGAAACCGCCAGACAACGCTCGTTCGACTCGGCCCGCCGTTCTTGATCAGGCCCACCATCCAGCGAAGTAGTTCCAACGTGTCAATAGGTCTGTCAATCATTGGCCAGGCAGGCGAGCAGTACGGCATCCGAGTAACCAAGGACGGAAGGCAGCTTGCTGCCCCTGATGTAAAAATCGTTGACGAGGCTGGAAAGATTCTTGCCGCCGGTAAATTCGCCTATGGCTGAGGCGGCGTCTGCCGGTACTCGTGGCGAGTGCCAAGCAACTTCAAGGGCAAATACCAGGTCCAGATAGATATCGACCTGGGGCCGTTTGAAAAGAAACTGGATGACAAATGGTACTCGATATAATAAGCAATTAATGCTCTGAGCACCGGCGGGCAATGGGAAAACTTCTCTTGCCCGCTTTTTTCTGCACCAATAAAGAGGTAGTGGATATGATAAATACAGAAAGACGAAAAAGGGTCATGCAGCGATCAATGCGACTTGGGCACTGCATTTGCAATCCCAAACAGCCATGCCCTTGCGACCTTCTTAGGCAGAAGAACATCTGCACGTGTGCCGGAGAGTCGGCTTTTGGCCGAGCCGACCCCACCGGCGAGGTTAAGTTAACCAAACTCGTGGAAAAGGCTGGTTGTGCCTCTAAGATAGACCAGGCGTTTCTCAAGCAAGTGCTTAGGGATTTGCCTGCTATCGACGACCCGCGGGTGCTGGTGGGCATGCCCGCCGGGGATGATGCCGGAATTTATGATATGGGCGATGGCAAGGCCCTTGTGCAAACGGTCGATGTATTTACACCGTCTGTCGATGACCCGTACACCTTCGGCCAGGTTGCTGCCGCCAATTCGGTAAGTGACATTTACGCTATGGGCGGGACGCCAATGACCGCCCTTTCGATTATTGGATTTCCCGCGCGCAAGATTCCTGATGAGGTGATGTACCAGATACTCTGCGGCGGCATTGACAAGATGAAGGAGGCGGGCGTTGCCATTATCGGCGGCCATAGCATTGATGACGCCGAAATCAAAGCGGGCTTTGCCGTTACTGGCTTAATAGACAAGGACAAAATTATCACCAATGCTGCCGCACGCTCAGGCGATGTTCTTATATTGACCAAACCGCTCGGCACAGGGATTATCGCTTTTGCCGGACAGATAGGCCGGGCTACAAAACAGAGTATTGAAGAGGCAGAGCGGTCAATGACCACACTTAATAAAGTTGCCTCACAGCTCATGTTACAGTTCAATGCCCATGCCTGTACCGATATAACAGGTTTCGCTCTATGTGGCCACTTGGCTGAGATGGCTTTATCCAGCGGCGTTGATGTCGAGGTAGTCTGGGATGATATCCCCCTACTTGGCGGCGTGCTTGAATACGCCGCAGCAGGAATACTGCCCGGGGCTATTGAGCGAAACAAGGAATCCTGTGGCGAGCGAGTAGTAGCGACCGATTTTCTGCCCCAGGAAATGATCGATATATGCTATGATGCACAGACCTCGGGAGGACTATTGATTGCAATTGCTGAAAGTTGTGCCGAGAAATTCTTGAAGGCGCTGCATAAAGAAGGAATCTCTGATGCTGCGGTCATCGGCAGTGTTCTTGGAAAAGGGTCGGGACAAATTCGACTCCGGGCTACCGGCAGCCGAAAAATCCCTTCGCCGCCTTCGGCGGAATTTCTAAATTCTAAATTCGAAATTCTAAATTCCCACGAAGCAGTCCCCTGCTGCGCCGATGCCGTAACCTCTGCCCCATCTGGCGCTGCCGAGGCTTCCGGGCCGGCTCAGCTCGCTGCGCTGGCCGCGGGGCAGGTTGAGGCCAAATTCAAGGATTTTCTGGGCGCCGCCAGCTCTCCGCACGGCCTGGATGCGTACACCAAGCAGGCTATTGCGATTGCGCTTTCGGTCGCCATGCGGTGTGAGCCTTGCCTGAAGATGCACCTGAAAGCCGCCCGCAAGAAGGGCTTCACTCAAGATGAAATAGATGAGGCCGCCTGGATGGGTATCAGCTTCGGTGGCTCACCCACGATGGTCTTCTACGAACAAAATAAGAATTCTTAAAAGAATGAAATTCGAGACGGACTTGTCCTCGGACTTGTCCTGCGTAGCTCAAGCGAAGTTGGAAGATTTATCGAAGGAGGATTAACACGGATTCCTGAGTTGTTTAGCCGGCACATCCTTCGACACGGCTCAGGACAGGCCTGTGGTGCCGGTCAATAAAACACGCAATTGTGACATAAAGATTCTGTTTTGCCACCGAGGTCACAGACGCCGTCCTGAGTGCATTCGAAGGAGGGCACTTAGAACACAGAGAAATAGTTGATAGAAAATATTAAATAATAAATTACAAGGGCTTAATAAGTGCTAATTAAGCATGGCGTCAAGAAAAGAACCGGTGGCTGTCCCCGGTGTCCGAATTTCAAGGTTTTTCTTGCTTAAGGGACCGCTATTCATGGCTGTCCCTATAATGGAGAACGAGGAAGAAGAAACCCATCGTTATTAACCGTTCAAAAAATCGCCAAGCCTGTATGCGTGAAAGCGAGTGAATTACTCTAAATGTGCAACCATTTTCAAATTGGCGCATTGTAATATGAGGCGCGCTTATTTTATTATGCTTAAGGTATGGATTTAAACGAAGAAAAAGAACTGATTAAACTGGCCCAAAAAGACCCAGAGGTTTTAGCTAAAGTTTATGGCCAATATTATCCCAAAATCTTTAGTTA
This sequence comes from uncultured Pirellulales bacterium, assembly GCA_964567045.1. Lineage (GTDB taxonomy): Bacteria > Planctomycetota > Phycisphaerae > Sedimentisphaerales > Anaerobacaceae > JAFNGF01. The sequence goes on from CAZMLE010000029.1 coordinate 43,122, forward strand.
TGTTTTGAAGCGAACCGCCAATCTTGAAAGTGCCCAAGACATCACTTCGGAAACATTTTTTAAGGCTCTCAAAAAACTTTGGCAATTCCGCTGGCGCAACATCTCTTTTTCCTCGTGGCTGTATAAAATTGCCACCAACGAAATCAATCAGTATTTAAGGAGAGGCAAATATAAATCCGCTTCTCTTGATGAATTACAAGAACTGGGTTTTGAGCCGGTTTCTTTGCGTAATCCCGAAACCGAAATAATTGAAGCCCAAGAAAAGTTAAAACAGCATCAGGATTTTATTGTTTGTCAGCAGAAAATCGGCCACCTCGATATTAAATATCAAGAAGTAATCACTCTGCGATTCTTTGAACAAAAGCAGATAAAAGAAATCAGCGAGATTTTAGGTAAATCCGATGGCACAATAAAATCTCTACTTCACCGCGGCCTTGAAAAACTGCGAGCATCAATGAACGAAGAGATAAAAACGCAACCTTTCGCCGAGTCGCGCATTATAAATAGCGCAAGCGCGCATTGTAGATAGTGAAAGGTCGCAAAAACTAACATTAATCACTAATAATGCCCAGAATTATGAATAAAGACGACTTGATCAAAAAATTAGAAAACCTTGACCTCCCTGAAGTCGAGCTTCAGAGTCATCAGCGCCGGCTTAAAATGGCTCTGCTTAATTCTGGCTATTGGAAAGGAGAAAGAACTACTATGTCTTTACTCAAAAAACAAATAGTTCCCGTCGGCGGCATTATTGCTACCGCCGCAATTATTGTGGTGTTTGTGTTTAGTTTCATTTTCAAAGGCACAACGCCGCAAGCTTATGCACAGCAGATCGCAGAAAAGAGCTACCAGACAGTGGCAAATTTGCCGCCAGAGCAAGAGGAAAAGCTCAAACACACAATAGGTATTGACGCGCGCGACCTGTTGGAGGAAGCGCAAAACGCAAAAGACCTGAAAGTGCTCACCTATGACGAGTTTGCGAGCCAATATCCTCCAGTTCCGCCAGACCCAGAGGGAAAACTGCATACTCTAATGTTTTTGCAGTTCACGCATTCGAACGGCGGAACAATCATCCTCGGCATTGATCAAAATTACTTGCCTGTGTTCAGTACTGCCATGTTTTCTGTCAGAGGTGAAGGCGAGAATGCGCCGGGCCCGGGAGAGCGCGGGTTTGACGAAGGATTTGAAGGAGCGGATGAGGGCCGGTCCACTGTAGAAGTCATAAACGGCGAACGGTTCATCAACGGCGTAAAAGTAGCGCCGGAAGAATAGACGGGGTGTCATAAAGGGTAAAACTAAAAGCCAACCCCTGTGAGGGGTTGGCTTTTTTTGATTGGAAGAGTGGTAAAATAATAATTGTTAAGGGTATCTCTGTACCCTTTGGGGTTGATTAATATTTGGTTTAACTAGGGACAGCCACCTCTGCTACTCTGCGGAGTAGTTCGATATGCAGCACGAGTTAATGGTTGGAGACAGCGTACGAAAAAGGTGACTGCCACGAATGGCGTTCCGTTAAGCAGCATGGGTGGCTCTCCATTGCGCTCGTGTCATA
>CAZMLE010000030.1:0-43980 GCA_964567045.1 uncultured Pirellulales bacterium
CAGCTTAGCCTCCAAGGCTCTGGCTGCGTGTCGGCCAAGCACCGAAAACAAAGCGTCAACGCCCGCGCCAAGCTCCGCAAGTGCAGAATCAACAAGCTGCTTTGTCTTTGCGTCACCTTGGACATAATTGCCAACCATCCGCGCCAGAGGTCCGACTTCGCAAACCTTTCCTTTGTACCGTGGCGACTTCAAGAATGAATAAGCCTGTTTTTTCGCCACGTCGGGCTTGGTTTGTCCCTGGGCGGGGTTCTTGCCCGAATCGCAGTCGGCATACCAGGAATGTTTCACGTCCTCGGTGATATTTTCTTTGGCAAAGGGCTCCCGCTTCAAATCAGGACAAATTATGCCGCTTTTGAAAAGTTTGCCGTTCGGCAGATCAAAACCACCATACGAAAGCAGCCTTTTGCAGCCTTCGCCGATGCCAAAATAATCATCGTAGCTTTTGGCAACAGCTAAGACGTCACGGATGTAGATATTATCAACAAAGTCTCGTATCTCGTTCAATCGCCAAAGGAAATTGGTTATCTTATCTTCGGTGGGTTTTTCGGTGACGCCCCCGGGAACTATGCCCACTTCGTGGGGCATTTTTCCGCCGAAGATCGCCAGCATCTCGTGACATTTACGCCGGATATCCAGAGCCGTAACATAGTGATTTACTAATTCGGCGTTCGCCTTCCCGGATATTCGATAGTCGCCCTCATAGCGCGGCACAAAAGGATAAAGCTCACCCAAGGCACCGACGGCATCCACGTAATCCAGAGCCGCCAGATGATAAAAGTGTAAGATATGTGACTGCAAAAAATTTGCCCCGAATATCAGTGCCCGGATAAGTCTGCCGTTGTCCGGGACTTTTCCATCCACACCAAAAGCCTCATCCAGGCAAAGCGCAGAGGCTGTGGCGTGAGCGATCGGACATACGCCGCATATCCGCTGAGTCAAACGGTTGGCATCGCGCGGGTCCCTGCCCTGCAGGATTATCTCAAAGCCACGAAAGAGCGTCCCCGCACTTCTGGCATCTTTTACCACACCGGCATCCAGCACAGCTTCGATAGCCATGTGGCCCTCTATCCGCGTTATAGGGTCAATTTTTATCTTTGTAGACATCTTAAATCCTCAAAAGTAATCCTCTGGTAAAGAGGCGAGGTGCCATCCGGAAACCCCGGCTCAACACAGCCTAAGCACGGTGAGCCAGCCTTTACGCACCAATTTACGCCGTTGTTCCACTGCCTCAAGGAACAATCCGCATAAGTATAGTGACCCTTACAGCCGGCCTTGTAAAGACAGCCGGTGTCGCCGGGTTTTTCGGCGAACTTTCCTTTATCAAAATCCGCTCTTCTCGGGCAGTTTTCGTGAATAAGCTGGCCATAGAAGAGCTTTGGCCGAGACAACCGATCCAAATCCAGCGCCTCCGCGCCTGAGAATAGTATCACCGATACTGTGCCGACAAACCAATCCGGATGCGGCGGGCAGCCCGGCACGTTCACGACCGGCGTCAAAATTTGCCTCTGCTGGAAAACCTCCCTTACACTTTTACAGCCGGTAGGATTCGGCTCAGCCGCAGGGATTCCGCCGAAAGCCGAACAGGTGCCCAGAGCAATCGTCAGCAGAGCATTTTCACCAAGCTCCTCAACGCTTTGCTGAATGGTCAAATGCTTGCCCTGCCGCTCGCCTATACTGCCATAAAGCCCGCCCTCAGCGGTAGGAATCGCGCCCTCCACGACTAATATGTAGCCGCCTTTTCTATTCTTTTCGGTGTCCTTGAGGACCTCAATGACGGGCTCTCCCTGGCCTGCCATTATAGTCGCGTGGAACATCAGACTAAGCTGGTGGCCGGGCACAACCTCATCAAGCAGAAGATTCTGAATGCGAGGACTTACCGCATTGAGAACGGATATAGAACAACCTGTGCAACCTGCCCCCTGTAACCAGATGACGGGATATTTCTTAGTTTCTGTTTTCACCGAATTTTGTGCCGTGAGAATCATGTTTTGTCCCTTTTCACATACTTTGGACACGACCCCGCAGTAAATTGCGGGGCTAAATACATTTTTACAATCCGGCCCCATCGAGGATCGCCGGCACTTTATCGTCCCAGCCCAACGGCATAAGATGAACACCCCGGCAGTAGTCCTTAATCCCTTTGATAGTCCGTACGGCGATTTCTACTCCGGTCTGGCCGGATTTGGTTTTCTCTTTATCCTTCTTTAGCTCCTCAATCAGCTCCTCCGGCACATTTACGCCGGCAACATTTTCATTCATAAACCGCGCCATTCCAGCAGATTTCAAAATCACCAAGCCTGCCAGGATGGAGACATTCAAATCAGAGACTTGTTTAATAAACTCCTTGAATTTCTCCACGTTGTAGACAGCCTGGGTCTGGAAAAACTCGGCGCCGGCTTCGATTTTCTTTTTCATCTTGATGATCTGCATCTGGAGCGGCTCTGCCTCCGGTGTCACCACTGCACCCAGGAAAAACTCCGGACTGCCTTGCAGGTCGTTTCCGGCCAGGTCTTTGCCGTGCTGCAGCGTTTTGGCCGTCGCCAGTAACTGCACCGAATCCAGGTCGAAAACGCCTTTAGCCTGGGGGTGGTCGCCTAATTTCTGGTGATCGCCGGTAATACACAAGACATTGCGGATGCCCAAGCCGTAAGCGCTCAGAAGGTCCGACTGTAGAGCAAGCCGATTGCGGTCCCGGCAGGTCATCTGCAGAACCGGCTCTATGCCCCGCTCAATGAGAAGACGACAGGTGGCCAACGAGCCGAACCTCATCACCGCACTTTGCAGGTCGGTAACGTTAAACGCAGTAACCCGCTGCTTCAGAGGCTCCGCCTCGTCCAGACATTTCTCGATGTTGACGCCTTTGGGCGGACCGATCTCACTTGTCACCACAAACTTGCCGGATTCCAACGCCTGCTTTAGTCTGCTCATTTATCTTGCCCTTCACTACTACTTTTTAACTCTGGCAGCAACTCTTCTGGCGGCTTCAACAGTGTTATACATCAGCATAGTTATAGTCATCGGGCCTACGCCGCCAGGCACCGGCGTAATAAGCGAAGCCTTTTCCTTTACCGCTTCAAAATCGACGTCCCCAACCAGCCGAAAACCCTGCTTTTTCGTCGGGTCATCAACGCGATTGACGCCGACGTCAATCACCACCACACCTTCTTTTACCATATCTGCGGTGATTGTGTTCGGCTGACCCGCGGCGGCGATGAGAATATCCGCGCGTCTTGTATGCCGGGCAAGGTCCTTAGTGCGCGTATGGCAGACGGTGACGGTCGCATTTCGATTGGGCTTTTTCTGAATGAGCATATTTGCGAGCGGTTTGCCGACAATATTGCTTCGCCCGACGATTACCACCTCGGCTCCCTCAATCTTCACGCCGCTGCGAATAAGTAGTTGAATAACGCCGTGCGGCGTGCAGGGCAAAAACGCCTCTTCGCCAACGACCATCTTGCCCACGTTCATAGGATGAAAACCGTCAACATCCTTGACAGGATCGATCGCCAGAAGAACCTCGGTTTCATTGAGGTGCTTGGGCAGAGGCAATTGGACCAAAATCCCGTGGACTTTCGGGTCCTTGTTCATTTTCTGCACCAGAGCCATCAATTCCTTCTGGGGAGTTTCAGCCGGCAGGCGGTTGTCATCGGAATAAATCCCTATCTCTTCGCAGGTATGCTCTTTAGCCGTAACGTACGACTTGGAAGCCGGGTCTTCGCCGACCAAGATAACGCCCAAGCCTGGCACAATACCTTGCTCTTTTAGCTTAGCCACTTCCTTTTTTAGTTCTTCCCGCATTTCCGCGGCCACTTGTTTGCCATCTATAATTTGTGCAGTCATCGTTTTGTCGCTCCTTTATATATCCAATCGACAACCCACACTCGCTGTCATTGCGAGCGAAGCGAAGCAATCCCCACCATTCGAAGGTCAGGGATTGCCACGGCCCCGGCGTGCCGGGGCCTCGCAATGACAAATCTATGAAATCTGTGTTCAGGACTTGTCGCTTTTCTTGCGCAATTGCTCCCATCGCATCAATTCGGAGACCTTGCCTAAAGTGCTGCCCTGGTCGATCTCGGTCATCTCGCGGTCTTCGCGCTCGACAACCACCTGTGCACGATTGGCGATGTCGACTGCTTTTTCCTGGGGAATCACCACCACTCCATCGTCGTCGCCGACTATCCAGTCGCCGGTGCGAATATATTGGCCGCCGATTCTTATCGGCACGCCGATCATGCCCTGACCTTTAGGCTCGCCGGCAACGGGAGTTATCAGCTTGGCAAAAGCCGGAAACTTCATCTGCCGGATATTGGCAACGTCTCGAATCGCGCCGTTGATGACGACGCCGGCTAACTTTCGCTGCAGGCAGCTCTTGGTGGCTTTTTCGCCCCAGACAGCCGGCGGCATCCCTCCGGCATCTATAACGATTACCTGCCCAGGCTCAGCCACGTCTATCGCCTCGACGGGCTTACTCCAATCGCCCGGATAAGTCCAGACGGTCAGTGCACGCCCGACCATCTTCACTCCGTGGACTATGGGTTTTATGCCGGCTAATTCGCCCGTATTGTGCAGGGCTTCAGTGACATCGGCGGCAGAAGTTTTTGCCAGGACTTCGGCGATTCCTTTCTCGTCGCCGCGCTTAAAAAAAGTCGTCGCCACCGGAACGCCCGTGGCGATAACCTTCTTTAGAGTCTGCGTAGCTGCCTTTGCATCGGGTGATTTTGTGATCGCGCCGCCGACAATTATTATCGTGGCGCCGGCTCGGATTGCATCCACAGCCGTCTCGGAGTTTATGCCCCCCGCAACCGCGACCGGAATACCGACCGCTGAGGCCACCGCTTTTAGATCGTCAAAAGGCAGCTCGCCCCGCATCTGCATATCTATCGGCGTGTGCACACAAACCGAAAATGCCCCCATCCGTTCGACTTCTTTTGCCCGCTGCACCATTTGCTCTCTGCTTTGCAGCCCCAGCAGGTCAACGGCGATCTTCGCGTCATAGCGGCGGGCAGCCTTGATACATTCCGTTATCGTGGCGTCCGAGGCCGGCGCGAGAACGTGGATAATTTCGGCGCCGGCTTTGGCTGCACATTCGGCCTCCAGGCGACCGGCATCAATTATCTTCATGTCGGCGACTATCGGCACAGTTGGAAACTCCCGCCGCAAAGCGCGAACGGCGTCCAGCCCTTCGCTCTTTATGAGCGGCGTACCGGCCTCCAGCCAATCCACGCCCCCTGCCACCGCCTCTTTGGCGACCTTCAGAGCACGGGCAAGATTTTCGTGATCTAAGGCTAACTGCAATACCGGCTGCATCACCATTAATTTCCGATTTTCGATTGTCAATTGTCGATTTTAGAACAAGCCCTGCACTTTTCCGGTTTTGACATCCACATCAACCTTTCTGAAGGCGGGGTTAGACGAAGTTCCCGGCATAAGGCTAATGGTACCGGCGCACGGACAGAGAAATTTGGCGCCTGAATAGATCAATATGTCACGGATAGGCAGTGTCCATCCCTTGGGCACGCCCTTTAGAGCCGGATCATGGGTGAGACTGAGATGGGTCTTGACCATCATAGTAGCATAATCATCATATTTAGGATCAGACTCAAGACTCTTAGCCTTGGCCTCAGCATCGGGCGTCCAGCTAACACCATCAGCACCATAAACTACTTTCGCGATTTTTTCGACCCGTTCTCTGAGCTTCATTTTCAGGGGATAAAGGAACTTAAATTCACACTTCTGCTCACAGGCTTCCTTTACGGCATCAGCCAGCTCCAGAGCACCATCTCCGCCGTCAGCCCAGTGACTGGAAACGGCACAGCGTGCTCCTGCAGCCTCGGCAGCCTTTCGAACCAAGGCAATCTCTTCCTCAGTATCAGTATAGAAGATATTAATGCACACCACCGGGTTAATGCCTGAGGTTCGAACAGTATTGATGTGATGTAGCAGGTTGGGCAGACCTTTTTCGACGAGTCCCACATTCTCTGATTTGTATTCATCAGGTAGGTCTATACCAGCGACCACCTTCGGCCCGCCACCGTGCATCTTTAATGCGCGGATAGTCGTGGTGAGTACCGATACATGGGGTTTGAGCCCACTATACCGGCACTTTACGTTCCAGAACTTCTCGAAGCCGATGTCGGCTCCAAATCCGCTTTCAGTAACGTGATAGTCAAATAGCTTCAGTCCGAGTCGGTCGGCAATTATGGAGGACTGACCCACAGCGATGTTGGCAAATGGGCCGGCGTGCACCATGCAGGGTTGATACTCCACCGTGCAGCACAGAGTGGGGTTGATAGTGTTGCGCATCCAGGCAGTCATAGCACCACCAACCTCCAGGTCACCGGTGGTAATGACATTACCCTTTTTATCGAAGGCAACGGTAATTTCATCCATTCTCTTGCGCAGGTCTTTCAGGTCAGTGACAATCGATAGCATAGCCATTAGTTCTGAGCTAACGGCAATACCGAATTTTGACTGCATCATAAATCCATCCATACGCCCGCCGAGGCCGATGATAATGTTCCTAAGGCTCTGGGCGCAGAAGTCCATGACCCAGCCCATCTCCACCCGAGTGGGGTCGATATCTAAGCGTCGCATTTTGCTTAGCCTGTCCAGTTGAGCATCATCGTAGTTGCGTTCGTGCTGCATTCTCGCAGTAAGGGCAACCATCGCAAGGTTATGCGCATTTATGACGTCGTTAATGTCTCCGGTAAGCCCCATGGAGAATTCGGTCATCGGGATAAGTAATGCGATGCCGCCGCCAGCAGCAGTACCCTTGATATTCATAGTAGGCCCACCTGAGGGCTGGCGGATACAACCGCCCACATTTAGTCCTCGCTTACCCAAGCCTTCGAGGATACCCATAGTTGCGGTGGTCTTCCCTTCGCCCAGTGGCGTAGGGGTTATAGCAGTCACTTCTATGTACTTACCATCAGGCTTATTCTTGAGACGGTCGATGATTTTCAAGAAATCCAGCTTAGCTATTCTCCCATAAGTAAGCATTTCATCTTTTTCTAAGCCCAGATTCTCTCGCCATTCTTCCGGAGTTGGCATGTTTTCCTCGGCAGCTTCCGCAATCTGCCAGTCCTTCATCTTTGTCGGATCAAGCTTCATAGTTCCTTCCTCATAATTAAACCATCATTTCAAATACCGGATTCTTCGCGGGGATTGTACAATTCCGAGCGTCCCGAAACAACAATAAACTGAATTCGAGAATAATCTCCTTTTACAGGTGGGAGCATTGCCATTGAGGAAAATCTTTTATATGATAAACGTGCGGCATCGGTCGGGGTATTCTGCTGAAGGTTATATCGGAAATGTCGGTTGAATAATGTTGGGCGCGGCACAGAAAGGGCAAATTGTGATCGATCTCGTTTTATCGGCTCTCATGATTGTCTCCGCCGTACCCGGCAACAGGCGGACCTCAGAGGGTATTGTGGACTGTAATATCGTCCAGGCGTGCCACAACACCGTTCATATTCAGTTCCTCCCGGAGATGGAGCTATTCCAGGTCATCTGCTATCTCTCAGGTGCATACCGGGGCATTACCTTGCTGGAGTTTGAGTATAAGTCCGACATTGAGAAACGATTCGGAGGGTATCGCAATCACCCTGCCGTGACCGTCACGAGAGAGCTTATCGGACATCATTACGCCGAGAATCTCATCAAGGCGTACATCCTGAATGACGAGTTCAGAGACGACACAGCCCACCTGGACCTGCTGCACCTTGAGGACGACAGCGAGCCGAAGGGCAGCCGTGACGCCAAGCTGCGAGCAATCGACGGCCTGAGAGCGGCGTGCCGGCAGTTTGCCGAGGACAGCCGGTTCAAAGAATTCTACGACAAGAGAAAACCTTACTACTTGAAGAAAGTGCGAGAAGTCCAAACGGCCCTTGAGGGACTATCGGTTATCGCGCCGCGAGAGGCCTTTTGGGGCATGAAGAAGGACGTGTATAGAATTGTTATCGTGCTGCTCGAAAGGGACGTACATTCCTGCTGGTTCCGCAACGGTGGTTTATGGCACAGCATCTTTTTGCTGACCCCGAAGTTCGCTATTGATGGTGATGCAAGATTCGGAAATTCAGACGTCAGCAGCTTGAGCGAGGGTAAGCTTTCCGCCGCAGATTACATCTATTACGGCTCTGGTCACGAGTTCGGGCATAGTTTTCTAAATCCGCTCACGCAGACCTTCGCAGACCAAATAAACGCCATTAGCTTCGATTTTCGCAAAAGTGGCCAGCCAACAAAGACCGATTTCCTGAATGAGTCCATCCTAAGAGCCTACACTGCCTACGAGCTTGCCAGGCACGGCAAAGGGGACGCCGCGCAGATGGTCGTGCAATCCGAACAAACGAACGGATACATATATAATGACGCCATCCTGAAGTTGTTACAGCACTACGACGCCAGCAGAGATCGATACAAGCGATTTGACGACTTTCTACCCTACCTGTTGGCAGAGCTGAGCAAACGCATCAATTAGACCCCAAGCATCAAACCTGTCCCGGCCCGTGGACCCGGAAATTAAGGACCGATTAACCGTTGGCGCCGGGCTTGGCAGAAAGTATAATGCCCCCCACGCCAAGGACTCAGTTGCGCTTTTTGGCACCTGTATCCCAGGCGGCACGATACGCAAAGGGGCCGAAGTTGTGAAGCCGTTCAACATGCAGACATACCAGAAACTGCTCGACAAGAGCGGCGGCGTTACGGGCGAAAACCTATTTCTGATTCTGGGCAAGGTTCAGGACAGATTCGGATATGTGCCCAAAGAGGTAGTCCGCGATCTTGCCGCAAGAACCGGCATTTCGGAGGCGCGAATCTACGGCACGCTGACATCCTATAGGGACTTTAAGGTTTGATTGGCACGGAGGGTTAAAGTGCAAGAGACTAAGGTTTTGACAAGCCGGGTGGGCAAGTACGAGCCGCTGGACCTGGATGCCTACAAAGCCCTGGGAGGGTTGCAGGGTCTGGGGCAGGCACTGGCCGGCAAACCAGAGTCGGTGATTGAGCAGATTAAGGCATCCGGCCTGACCGGTCGAGGTGGTGCCGGATTTCCAACAGGGCTTAAATGGGCTTTTACCGCCCAGCAAAAGCAACAGCCAAAATATTTCATTTGCAATGCCGATGAGGGCGAGCTCGGCACATTCAAAGACAAGGTCTTGCTGGATGGCGACCCCTGGCTGGTGCTGGAAGGAATTTTGATTGCCGCCTATGCCATCGGAGCTGAGCAAGCCTATATTTATATAAAGAGTGAGTATAAAAAGACCGCCCGGCTGTGGGAGAAACTGGCTGCCCAAGCAAAGAAGGCGGGACTTTTGGGACAAGGGATTCTCGGCTCAAGTTTTTCCACGAACCTGCAGGTGGTTAGAGCCAGAGGACCTTACATAGCGGGCGAAGAGTTTGCGCTTATCGCTTCGCTGGAAGCGCGTCGCGCGATGAGCCGGATTAAGCCGCCATATCCAAGCGAAGTAGGCCTCTTTGGAAAACCCACAGTCGTGAACAACGTCGAAACAATCGCAAACATACCGGCGATTATGGCCAAAGGCCCTGATGCGTACCGAAAGACGGGCGTTGTGGACGATCCCGGAACTCGGCTTTTTTCTCTTTCCGGAGACGTGAAAAAATCCGGTGTGTACGAGCTGGAGATGGGTGCGGGTACGCTGCAAGAGTTTATTGATGAATTTGGCGGCGGAACGGCAAACGGGCGGCCCATAAAAGCGGTGCAGCCGGGCGGTGGAACAAGTCCATTCCTGGCGGGCGACTCTCTTGGGTGCAAACTCACTACACAAGGTATCCGCCAAGCCCGCAGCAGTATCGGAACCGCGGCAGTGATTGTCTACGAGCAGGGTAGAAGTGCGGTCGATATCGTCAAAGGCTTGCTGGACTTTTATGGCGTCGAATCCTGCGGACGCTGTGCGCCCTGCCGACTTGGCGCCATCAAAATGAAAGAAATCATAAAAAGACTTTTGACAGGCAAAGGCACCGCCGAGAATTTGCAGCAATTGCGCCAGATCGGCAAGGCATCTGTGGCAGCTTCGACCTGCGGAATGGGACAGGCGTTTCCGCTGCCGGTGCTCTCGGCATTGGAGCTTTTTCCCGAAGACTTTGAGGCGGCGGTGATTAAGAGCCGCGACCGTGAGGGAGCGGTGTGACTCAAGAGGCGATGAGGCAATGAAAGAAGTGCATCTTCAAATCGATGGTAGAGAAGTCACTGTCGCACAAGGAACTACCATTCTTGAGGCGGCTAAAAACACCGGCATAGATATTCCACATCTGTGTTACGATCCTCGCGTACGGCCCATAGGTAGCTGCCGGCTGTGCATTGTGCAGATAGAAGGTCGTGCCGGCCTGACGATCTCCTGCAATACGCCGGTCGCTGATGGGATGAAGGTCCGCACCGAAAACCAGGAAATCGCGGCAATCAGAAAGACAATTTTGGAACTTATCTTGGCGCAGCATCGCGTAGGCTGCACCAGTTGCGACCGCGAGGGAGCATGCAAACTTCAGGACTATGCTTACCGCTATCAGGCAGACGAGGCGTACTTCGGTCCGGCCCCGAGAAAGCCCAGCCGCCCGAATTACACCACCAACAGCGAAGCGATACTTTACGACCCGGACAAATGTATTCTGTGCGGGCTGTGTGTAAACTACTGCGAAGAGGTCCCGATGGCCGAAGCCCTTACCTTCGCCGGCAAGCCGGACGATATGCAGGTATCCACCACATTTGGAATCGACCTTTTCAAAAGCACTTGCGTACTCTGCGGCGGATGTATCGCGGTTTGTCCCACCGGGGCAATGACTGAGCGAGCGGCTGTCGGCTCCGGGCGAGAAAAAGACCTGATAAAAACGCGAACCGTCTGCGCGTACTGCGGCGTCGGCTGCCAGATCGACGTTGCTGTCAATCCCAAAACGAACAGAATCGTCAAAGTCACGACCGAGCCCGGCTATATCCCCAACAAGGGCAACCTATGCGTGAAAGGAAAATTCGGGATCGATTTTGTCGGCCATCCGGACCGGCTTACCACACCCCTTATAAAGCGAAACGGCAAATTCGGAAAGGCCACCTGGGATGAGGCAATCAAGTTGATCGCCGATCGGCTTAACAAAATAAAGTCACAAACCGGTCCCGATAGTATCGCGGGCCTATCTTCAGCCAAATGCACCAACGAAGACAACTACGTCTTCCAGAAATTTATGCGGGCCGGCATCGGAACAAACAACGTTGACCACTGTGCCCGGCTGTGTCACGCTTCAACCGTTGCGGGCCTTGCCCGCGCTTTTGGAAGTGGAGCGATGACCAACTCGATTGACGAAATCAAAAATGCCGGGTGTATATTTGTGATAGGCTCAAACACATCAGAGACCCATCCAGTTATCGCCCTATACATCAAGCAAGCCGCCTTGAGAAATGGCGCCAGGCTTATCGTAGCGGACCCCAGAAGAATCGAGCTTGTTCGCTTTGCCCAGTTGCACCTGCAGCAGCGTCCCGGCACCGACGTGGCCCTTATTAACGCGATGATGAATGTGATTATAAGCGAAAATCTACACGACAAAGAGTTTATCGCGCAGCGTACCGAAGGAACTTCTGCCCTCTTCGAGGCGGTAAAAGACTTTACGCCCGAAGCTGCAGAAAAAATCACTACTGTTCCTGCCGGAGCGATCCGCCAGGCGGCAAGGATTTATGCCCAAGCTAAAGATTCCAGCATCATCTTCAGTATGGGCATCACCCAGCACACAACAGGCACCGATAACGTGCTGTCACTTGCGAATCTGGCGATGCTGACCGGCAATGTCGGCAAAGAATTCGCTGGCGTAAATCCGCTGCGAGGCCAGAACAACGTGCAGGGGGCGTGCGACATGGGGGCTTTGCCCAATGTATATACAGGCTACCAGTCAGTGGAAGACCCCCAAATACGGGCGAAATTCGAAAAAGCATGGGGCATAAAACTTCCCGAACGCAGCGGGCTTACCGTTGTTGAGATTTTCCACGCTATCGAGCAAGGCTCGGTCCATGCTCTTTATATGATGGGCGAAAATCCTGCACTTTCTGACCCCAACCTCAACCGGACGCGACAAGCCCTCGAAAAAGTGAATTTTCTCGTGTCCCAGGAGATATTCCTTTCGGAATCAGCCCAATATGCTGATGTAGTTCTGCCGTCTTTCTGCTTTGCGGAAAAGGATGGGACATTTACCAATACCGAAAGACGCATACAGCGGGTGCGAAAGGCTGTAAAGCCGCCCGGCGACGCGCGGGACGACTGGCAGATCATCTGCGATGTCTCCACCGCTATTGGTTACCCGATGCGCTACGCAGGCGCGTCCGAGATTATGGATGAGATTGCGTCAGTGACGCCGATCTACGGCGGAATATCGTACGATAGGATCGAGTCGGTCGGCCTGCAATGGCCCTGCCCCGATAAGAGCCACTCCGGCACAAGATACCTGCACAAGGACAAATTCACCGCCGGCCTCGGCAAATTTCACGCTGTGCACTTCCGTGAGCCGGCTGAAAATCCGGATGAAGAATTCCCATTTGTGCTTTCAACCGGCAGGCTATTATATCAGTACCATACCGGTACGCTCACGCGAAAGATACCTGCCATCAACCAGGTCTCGCCTACCGGTTATATTGAAGTCAACCGCGAAGACGCCGAGAGAATCGGCATCGAAGATGGTGACCTCGTGGAAGTTGCCACGCCCAGAGGCAAGGTCGTCACCAAGGCAAATGTTGGCAATACGGTTGCAAAAGGCTGGCTATTTATGCCGTTTCATTTTGCCGAGGGTCCCGCGAATATGCTCACTAACGATGCGCTCGATCCGATTGCCAAGATACCGGAATTTAAGGTCTGCGCCGCAACAATCAAAAAAGCCGAGTTCGTGTCTCGTCGCCCGTGACTCGTCCGACGACTGACAGACTTTCAGCAACCTTCGGACTGCCTCATGGATTTCGCCCAATCTTTGAGCTTAACGCCACCGGCTTTGATCCACGCGCCTGCCGTGTAGAAGTGGCGGTGCCAGTTCAATCCGGCTGTTGGGCGGGTCTCCGGTTTACTTTAACCTCTATTTGAAAGTGTATTTCGTCTACTGGTTTTGCCTTAACAACATCAATCTCCACCACCTCGCCAGCGCAGACAAGCTGCCATTTAGTTGGCCTCTCGCAGCCAAACCACTTTGGTGGCTGAGGTGGCGGACACGCAAAGAATTGGAACTTTCCATCATGATGCACAAGCGTGCTTTTCTTGTACCATACTCCTCTGCGATTCGGCAGCCGCAATTCTACCACGGTGGCATCGACGCAAGGTTCGTTTGTTCCTAACCGGGTGACGGTCCCGCGGACGGGCAGGCCTTTTCTCATGACCACGTGTATTTCCGGAGACTGCGCCGAAACCTGATACAAGAATGCTGGGCCGTAGCCCCATTTGTCGAATTGGAGGTCATATCTGACTTTCTCGCGAAATGTAACTTCAAACCGCCCATCTTCGTCAGTAGTCTGTATGCGAGCTACACCCATACGGAAAACCAATTCCCAACTTCCGTCGCGCCACTCCTCGATCCCACTTATCCACCATTTGACTCCTGCCAGTGGTTTTCCTGCCTCATCTGTTACCCTTCCGCGAACGGTAGTCGGCTCTTCAGCCCTAACCGCATGAGCCGCAAAGAGCAGCATTAGAACAAACACACCGATTATCTTACATCGTTGATAATAAAGCACCATTAGACATTCCTTTCTCAGCCTTTATTGCATTGTTTTAGCGAAGGTTTTGCTTAACCGACATTTCCTATATAGATTTGATCGGCTCCACTGTGCTTCAGCGCCATAATTATACAGCAATTGGTCGCACAAATGGAAATTGTTTGGCCGAAACTCACCGCTAAGAGGTAGAGAAAAGCTTCTGCCTGTGAAAGCAGGCTCCAAATCCAGACCTATTGATAAAATGGATTCCTGCTTGCGCAGGAATGACAATCATGAATTGAGCTGCAACAGAATATTATTTGTTTACGCTCTTGTAGACCTTCAAGAAGGAGTCTGAATATATCTGTCTGTTCATCAACATGTCACTGGTGGCGACAACGTTCATCAGGTCCTCATCCAGCACATCAGCAATTGCAGAATCCAGGCCGTGTGACATAGCCATAGCTAAGAACACGCGATTTATCAGGCTCCGCTCCATTGCCCCTTGTGAAATGTTTGATAGGCCCACCGTAATATGCGGCGGCGGATCCGATAGATATCGTATCTGGTCCATCGCCGCTAAGATATTGCCGGGCTGAACCTGAGCGTTCGGAACCTTGACGGGCAAAACGATGGGGTCAATAAACAGCCGCTGAGCCTCGAAACCCTTCTCCATCGCCTTTGTCACAATATCCGCAGCTATGGCTACGCGGGTGTCAGTATCCTGCGGCACGCCGTTTCTGTCCATAGTAAGAGCGATGATGCCGGCCTTTGGCCCGGCCTGGTTGGCCATTTCAATATATTTATCCAGAATCTCTTCATCGGTTTTCTTATTTAACGGCGTCGAATTCAGGAGAACTCCATTTTCGGCGTTGATTACTTTAAGCCCGGCGGCGATTACGTTTGGCTTTTGTGAATCCAGGCACAGCGGCGTCGAGCAGGTTTGCTGAATCGTCTCCACCAGCCATTGCATTGTCCCTTCCTGATCCGCGGCGGCAGTACCCACGTTTACATCCAGGTACGAAGCTCCGGCGTCGGTTTGCTTTTTGGCCAGGTCCTGAATGACCTTCCTGTCCTTCTCCTGGATGGCCTGCTTAACGTCCTTGAACATTCCATTGATTCTTTCCGCAATCAGTATCATGTGAATGCCTCCCTAATAAAGTGCCTAAAATGTCGAGTGCCTAAAGTGCCTAAAATTTGCTCACTTTAGGCACTTTAGCTCACTTTAGGCACTTTGTCCCTGTCGCCTATGCCCAGATTTGGTTTATGAAGTTTTTAGCAACATCTACGGCTTTTGGATGGCGCATCCGAACGATGTCGGCGCCCGCCTGAAGCAGACAGACGGCGGTAGCGGCCTCCCACATTGGGCCGCGCTTATCAACCGGCCCCCAGGCGGGAGCATCGGCAAGTTTTGCCTCTTTCGCTCGCCAGGATTCGTAGCCGACGTCACAAATGACCGGCATCGCCATCATTTTATCGCCGGTAAGGGCAGCTAACCGCTGGCGCTCCTGAATCGAATAGGCGTATTCTACGCCGTAGCCCAGTGCGCCGGTAGCCTGGAACATCACGATTCTTTCCAGCGGAAAGCCCATATCGGAGGCCAAGATGTTAATCTGCTTGGCGATATTGATATCCAGAGGCGCCTCAGCGATAAGAAAATGCCCGTCAGCTAAAGCGATAGCGGTCAAGGATTTGTAATTATCCTGCTTGATGGTTCCAAGCAGACACTTTTCGCCCTTGGCTGCGCCGCTGACTTTGGGCATAACCGCGTTGTCTTTTTCGTCGTTTCCGCAGCCCCAGAGTATGAGCGGAACGCCGACCGCCGCCAGCACCTGCTCGGTGACTTTGACTGCGTGAGCGGCATCTTTATTTTGCTTATCCGGATGAACGCCGTCGAACCTCACGCAGATCAAATCTGCGCCAAACTCCTGGACGCACTTTTTGGCCCAATCGCCTGGGCTGTCGAAGACATTTTTATATTGTTCGGCCAGGACATCGGGCCAATCTTGCGGTCGGCTGTCCGGAACGTCCATAGCGATAACCGGTTTTTCGCCGGCGTCATCAAATGAGCCGCCATAGACGACATTTTTTGCTCCGCCCACTGTAATTGTTTTTATTCTTGTGCCGCCTTGGGCTTCGGTGGCGCCAAGCGTAATTCGGTTAACCCGACCGGTAAAACTGTCTGCAACTTCCGGAACTGGCATATCAGACCTCCAAAAACCCGTCGCTGGTGACTCGCGGCCCGTCTCTCGTTCGGCATACGGGACACGGGTCACGATTGACTACTGCCCGTAAGTAAGGATGAGTCAAGCCAGATACCTCGTCGGCTATCACACCGGCCTGCCTGTACAAAAGCAAACGATAGGATTTGAACTTCTTGAAGTTTTCGCCCGTTTTTGCCCCGCTGAAGTACTTCTCACTAATCCTGGATATTCTCTTTCGGTACAGGAACTTCAGACATCTTGACATCAGAGGATGTCGATCATTCAAGAATTGCTGTGCCAACTCTATGCCGGGTCTGACCACTTCATTAAACGCATCATTGACGATATCCAGGGTTGGCGCCGTTTGCTCAGTTATGTCCAAGTCTTCGACAAGCTCAAGGGGATACTGTGACACGAGACAATAAAAAGTCTTCAGTGGATGTCCGCCCGGTAGAAGACTCCTATCTGGAGTATCCCTTTTGAAAATATCACAAATCAAGATATAGCCACCTTTGTTCAAAAGCCCAAGCGTCCTGCTGATCGCCTCTTCGGGTTTGATATATTGAAAACTCTCACTGAACAGAATTAGGTCGTAGCGATTTGGTGTTTCCAGCTCCTCATAGAAACACTCAAAGATGATGCTCCTGGCTCCGAGAAGCTGCCGCGCTTGATTGCTCAGATATGAGCTTGGAGAGACACAGTCCACCTGATATCCCGCGTCCAGCAGCATCTTAGCTATCTGGCCGGAGCCACATCCAACATCCAAGATGCTCTTTACATCAGACGGGATATGTGAAATGAGGAACCCGGCGTAATTCTCCTGTGCGATGCGCAAGTTGGCTATGTCCACTTCCAGGCCGCTGGTCCAATACCCATAGTGAAGGTGCTGCGATTTCAGGAAATACTTGCTACAGATGGCGCCGATCTCGACCCCTACATTACGCGAAACTGCTTTCCTTGATTTATGCATAGTCAAAGCCTTACCATTATTTTCTGTTCAGCCATCCTTCGTACAGCCAAAAGAGCCGGGCTATGGGGGTCAAGGTCAAAGATGGTCCTACCCTGGATAGACGCATCCAGAACAGATTGGTCCATCGGTATGCGCCCCAGTGTTTCTATGCCGTCTAATCCTGGCTCGCAGCCCGCAGCACCTTCAACTTTGTTCCACACAACGCCGCTTTCTTTTACCACGATGGGCAACTGTTTGGCAAGGGCAAAAATCCTTTTGGCGGTAACCGCGCCGAGCGAAGTCGCCTCTGTAACAATGCAAAGTAGGTCCACATTATTTGTCGTTCGGCGGGAAAGGTGCTCCATTCCCGCCTCATTGTCTATGACCACAAACTGATATTGCGAACTTAATTTATCCAGAAACTGCCGCAGCAGGTTGTTTACCGCACAGTAGCAGTCCGGTCCTTCCGGCCGACCCATAGTAAGCAAATCGAAACGGGCGGCCTCGGTAATCGCCTGCTGGATGCTATATTCAAACGTTCGGAGCTTATCCATCCCGCCGCCGTTGGCCGGCTTTTTACGGGCATTCTCGCGGATTTCGGCGATAGTGCCGGCTAGCTCGACCCCTAACGTCAGGCCCAGGCACGAATTCGCATCGGCATCGACCGCCAGTATCGCACCTGCCCCCTGTTCAGCAAGAAGCCTAACAATCATTGCGGCCACGGTAGTTTTGCCTGATCCGCCCTTTCCACTTATTGCTATGGTTGTCGCCATTTTCATCACGCACGACGCATTACAGTTTCAGTCACTGATGGAAATAGCGATAAATCCGTATGCGGCAAAAAACACGCTCTTATAAATTCATCCATATAGCCCCTATGACTCATCAGGTCGAAATAAGTCATACTTTCAGCAATTTTCTCGGCAGTTTTCAGTGCCTTTCGGCTCAACAAGACGGTTTTTGCGCCGGCGATAGATGTGTTTCCGACAAACTGGATTTTTTCCAGAGGCACATCAGGCAACATTCCAATAGTGATCGCGTGCCGCACGTCCAGAAAGTTTCCGAAGCCGCCGGCCACGTAAATTGCGTCCAAATCCGCCAGCTTTGTCTGGGTCGATTCCATAAGCACTCGAATGGTGGCAAAAACGCCGGCCTTGGAGCGAACAAGGTTGTCGACATCCGGCTGGGTAATCACTATTTCGTGATGCTCATTGCCTGCCGGCACTAACTGGAACTGCCAGCCTTCTTCGCCTTCGGTCATATTGGAATGACCGTTTGGTTTGAATCGGCCGGTCCGATCTATGACTCCATTCGTAAATAACTCGGCAAGCGTATCAAGAAGCCCTGAGCCGCAAATGCCCGCCGGGTGAGTGTTGCCGATAGTCTTGAACTGGACAGAGCCATCGTCGCATAAGCTTAGTTTTTCGATGGCCCCGGCTCCTGCTCTCATGCCGTGCTTTACTCCGCTTCCTTCGAATGCCGGGCCTGCCGAGCTTGAGGCACAAACCATCCAGTCTTTGTTGCCCAGAACTACTTCGCCGTTTGTGCCAATATCGGTAAATAGACAGGTTCCTTTCTTGGTGAAAAGCCGGGTAGTCAATACGCCTCCCACGATGTCACTACCCACGTATGCAGCCACGCTGGGCAGGCAATATAGTAGCCCGCGCTTATTGATCTGGATGCCCACTTCCGCCGCCCGGATGGGCGGGATAAAGCCGGCAGAAGCAATATAGGGCTCCCTGCGTATCCGTGTAGGATCAAGATTGAGCAAAAAATGAATCATCGCCGTGTTGCCGGCGCATATAACCGTGGTTATATCCTGTAAATCAATCTTTTGCCTGGCAGCCAGGGTGACAATCAAATTGTTTGCATCGTGTACCAGGCGGTTCTGCATCTCGTCAAAGGCGTTATTTTCCTCTGCGTAGATGATTCGCCGGATGTAGTCGTCGCCAAAATTGATTTGACTATTGTATGTAGCTTCGGCATCCAGAGTCCTGGCATTGGTTAGATCGATCAGATGGGCTACCACGGTGGTTGTGCCCAGATCGACAGCAACCGCGAAATTCCTCTTACAATGATTGCCCGATTCTACTTCGACAAGCTCGGTTGTTCCGCCTCGGCGGCCAATAGTGACGGTGGCTTTATAGCCCGAATCCTGCAAGACGCGCGGAAGTTTTTGAAGGATGCGAAAGCCGGTCTGCATTATGGGAGCGTCAATTTTTTCCCGGATAGCCAAATACAAACGCTCATGGTCGGCGGTGTGGTCCTGAACACTCGGCGGCGTCATTTCCAGATATAGTTTTTGCACCAGTGGGTCAAACGGAAAAATCCCTGCCTGCACCTCGCCGGCAAGCTCGCTGAACCGGCGGGTATCGACATCCATAAGGATTTGACTCGTTTCCAAAGCGTGGAACTTTGGAACAGTCACAATCATATCGGAAAGTATCCTGGTCTGGCACGCCAGGACCATATTTTCGCGTGTTTCCTCGGGCGTGAGCAAAGAAGTGGGCCTGGCCTGAAATTGCCCCTGGTCGATGATTACTTTGCATTTGCCGCAGTATCCGTCGCCGCCGCAGATGCTGCTTAGATAAATGCCTGCCTGCCGAGCTGCATCCAGCAGTATTGTTCCACCGGCAACTTCGGTTTTCAGGCCGCTCGGCTCAAAACGAACCGTAAACTTTTTCTTCTTACTTTCTTCCACACTCGGTCTCGGCGATTAATTAGTGCCTAAAGTGTAGAGTGCCTAAATTGAGCTAAAGTTGAAGAGTAATCCACGACTTTAGGCATTTTAGAGACTTTAGACACTCCGAACTTTAATTCACCTTATTTACTTCCAGACTTCTTTGAGGTATTTGGGCAGCATGGCGCTTTCCCGCGGCCCTACCATAACTTCCCAGTTCGTGGCTTCTTCCAGCTTGCCGCTCATAACCGCGACATAGCCGGGGATTATCAGTTTACGGTGCTTGACCAGGCTGGCCACGTTATCCTTGGCCATCGCGTCAGCCACCGTTTTTTCGTTGAGCTTGTCTCCTGAATATGCTGTCAGCACGCTGGTGCCCTCCGTATCAACCACGAGGATGTAGCTGGGGACTCTGCTGGCCTCGACATCGGATTGCACAGTGTAATAGGTCAGCGAAAAGTTTGTCGTAAACATAAGAGGCGAATTCTCGCCCGGCTCGCCGATAGCATACACCTTCGGCTCTACCTGGACGGGCTTCTGCGGATCGGTGAAGATATTCATCACGCACGTGAGCATAGGCAAAACCGCATACGGCTCAATCGTCTCGACAACCACGATGCTCGAATATTTGCAAATCAGGCTGCAAGCCTCCGCCGTCTGCTGCTCTGGACTGCCGCCGAGCACGAAGGATACAGTGGGATAGCCCAAAGGCCTGAACACCTTCTTTAGCGACAGAACCCGCATCCTGGTCATGTCATAGAGCTTTTCTTTTAAGCCGGCGGTCGAAAGATTAAGCACGATATCCTCGACGCCAACGGCTTTGATTTTCTCGCTCAAATCGGCCAGTTCTTCAATCGATCCGGCCTTTGCCACCAGCGGACAGCCGTTCTCTTTGGCGATCTTGGCCATTTCTTCGGCATTCTTAGTAGTTGCTGCTGCCAATAGCGGTATTCCCGCAGTATCCTTGATTTGTTTCAGAGCCGCACCAGCAGCCTGTGGTGACTCCGTCACCAGAATCAGGGCTAAATCGCTCTGCTTTGCCGCTTGCGCACAGACCTGGGCGAAAGGCTCGGGCGAGCCACTGTCGTTCGTGACCGCAATGGCTCTTACGCCAATCTTGGTTCCGACTCGTTCGAATTGCAGTGAATTTATGGCTTTGATGCGGCTGGAGAGATCCCTGCCGGACAGCTTATCCGAGACGGTTACAGCCAGCACTGTCGGATTGTAGAATCTCTCTTCGTGCCGGAACATCACGGTCTCTTGCCCGACCGTCAGTTGCGAATCTTTTCGGCCAAATACGATCTTGCGCATCGGCGGAGCCGCAGCGGCTGCGAGCTTCTGCTTGGATTCTTCCGAAACGTGTGGGCAGTCCTCCAGCTTGGCACGTTTCTGAGCGAGCTGCATGGCAAAAGCCAGACAGGTGGGCATTCCGCACTTTTTGCAGTTAGTCTTGGGCAACAGCTTGAAAATCTCTAACCCCGTTAACGCCATAACAACCTCCAAATTAGATATTAAAAATCAAATATCAAAATTGCGGAATTGCCGCTACGCGGCAATGACATCCTTAATTTTGCATTTTACATTTTGATTTTTGATTTCACTTTCAGAACATCGGTTCCATGCTCGCCACCGGATGGCCGGCTCTGGTAATAAACTCCAGAACCTGCTCTTCGGTGGTAGCGGTCTTCTCATCAGCGATCTTGGCGAGGAACTGAACGCCCTCCAGTCCGAGCTCTTGCGCCCTTTTGACGAAGGTATCTTTGATTTCTTCTTTGAGCATCGTAGGCATCCATACAATCCGGCGGATTCCGCCTTCTGCGGCTATAAACTTCCTGGAGTTGATGTAGTGCTTCGAGTGCCCGATAAAGCCCGGCGTTTGCTGTCCGCCGCCCACGGTGCCGGCAAGTGTCGAAAACTTCATCCCGCACGGCGTCATCTCGGCAAATTCCCGGTTGGCAATCATTATTCCGCCTGTCGAGGGCAGCACCGCGGCGATACATTCGAAGCAGCCGCACGAAGTCATCGGGTCGGTAATCATGCTATACTGGCTCATTCGCTGGACGCCGCCCCGGCTGATCTGTTGAACAAATGCGTTTATCTTGTCCCACTGGCCGATCTTAGGCTCAATGCAGTTGCCCTTCGCGATGGGCTGATTTGGTCCGGAAGGCGTTATCTCATACGCCGCCCGGCAATCCAGCCAGCTATAGGCGCCGCACAGACCGGGGCGTTCCGGCGAAACCACGCAGACGTGATTCGGAGCAAAACTCTGACACAATGTGCAGGAATAGAAGGTCTCCACGTCCTCATCGGTCATGCCGGCAAGCCGCTCGTCACGCTCGGCGAACACCTTGCGGGCCATCTCACATAGCTCCACAACCTTTTTCTCGTCGGTGAAGATTTTGACCTGCACCTTGTCTATGATGCTGGAATACTCATCGTGATATTTGGCGTGCAGGATTTTGCCGATATGCTCAAGCCGGAATCCCGCCTTGAAGGCGTCTTTGGAGATTCGGATCCAGTTCATGTCGCGCTGGCCCATGTGCCATAGTCCCTGGGCCTCGTTCATGAACCTATGAATTTGCCGCTCCAGCACAGGCTCAAAATCGGGCTGCATTTTTCTTCCCGCCACCTCAACGACGATCCCCAGCGGCAGCTTTCCTCCCTCCTGAACGGAATCGACATCTGAACCCTTCATTTCTATTTTGCCGTCTTCGACCTGGCCGATATCCAGCATCCGCAGCCATTCAAAAGATGGCGTTCTCTGGCCGCCGAACTCGCAGTACATATCTTCTTTGCGGATGCGCTCGCCCTCAAACGCAGGGCTGTAGGCCACCGGAATGGGAATCTGCGAGACCTTTATCTTCAGGCCGCGAACTTCTATGGCTTTTTCCACGATCTGACCGTGCGGAATATTGGATACTACATGTTCATACGTACAGACGCCGGTGGGCAAAATCTGCGGAATGTCGGAGTCGGCGATGGTCGGAAATCCGTAGTTGATCGCACCGGCGGCGTTAGCGTACCATTCATCGGTAACCGTGCCCAGCGCCAGAACAAAGGCAAAAATTCTATTTTTGTTGTAGATAAGATTACGGTGGAAATCACCGGCTTGGACGCCTCCGAAGCTAAGTGCCGCCCGGCTGGCAAAACCGAGCGCATATACCGCCGAGGTAATATCTCTGCCGAAAGGCACCAGGCGGGTTTCCCATCCAAGCTGTACGCCGCCCTGGACAAGCTGTTCGGCAAACGTAGTGCCGTTGTGGTGCGCGTGCATAAAAACGTACAGGCAGCGCTGCTGCAATTTGCGGGCGATGTCTACCGCCGTTTCAACATCTGGTGCGGCGCCGACTACCGCCGCAAAGCCAGGGGCGGTGCCGTCAACAAACTGGATGCCGCGTTCGCGCAGGATTACATCGTCTGCCGCGCCGAGCCAGATGTCGTTTACCGGATTAGGCCCAATTACGTATTTACAGCCCTCGATAATTTCTTCTGCAAAAAGTGTGGCCATGCCCGCGTCAAGGGTCGGCCCCAAATACGGTATCCATAAATCATCGTCAACCGGCGGAGGCAATAAGTTCTTGATCTCTTGCATCACCTGCTCAAAGTCGGCGAGCTTTTCGACAGCTATGCCGGTCATGGAATAGATTATTGGCATGTAATAGCCGGTATTAGGAAACGCGACCGGGCAGTCTTTGCCTTTTTCTTTGATGGCACGTGAGAGAATATCTTCAGCCTGCTTAATTATTTTATGAGCACCACGTATAGCTGCTGAAGCGATGATTTTCGACATAATCTAACCTTTCCTCGATGAGAATCCAGTCTTTATTCTACTGCTAAAGCTCGTCGGTCCGCCATATCGTAAAGCTTTCGCTCTTTGGCCACGTTTATTCCCAGGGCGTCGCGTTTTTTCTCAATATGCTCAATCATCATATTGGCGGCCTTGATTGGGTCCCGCTCAAAGGCCCATTTGCCGCCGAATTCTTTTTCAATCTCGTCAGTCAAATAACGCGTTAAATTCGGTGCACCAAGAATAGGTAGTGGCTCAGCTATAACGGTGAAAACGCCGGAAGCAACAAAGTACATCCCGATTGAAACAGCCTTTTCGCTCATCCACTCCGGTGCGGCACCGGCAACCGGAAGCTCTGAAATGTCTTCGCCAAGCCCGCCCTCGGCAACCACATTTGACAGAATCGTCAAAATTCTGCTATTATCCACGCAAGAGCCAACGTGCAGCACCGGTGGTATACCCACAGCCTCGCAGACCTCAAGCAGTCCTTTTCCGCAATATTTTGCTGCCGCCTCCGGCCTCATAAGGCCCGCTTTACCTGCTGCAACCGCGCTACAGCCCGTACTCACCACCAAAACATCATTCTTGAGCAGCTCTTTTATCAACGTCAAATGGCCGTAATCATGCACCTGCTTGGGATTATTACAACCCACAACCCCTGCTGCACCCCGAATCCGCCCGTTAATAACATTGTCATTTAACGGTCGGTAACTGGCTCGAAATCGGCCACCAAGATGGTAAAAAATGTTCTCTGTTGTAAAACCGGCAATGCCTCGCTCTTTTTCCTTCGGAATATTAACTTTGCCTTTTCTGTTAGGGAAATTCTCAATAGCGATTTTGATGATTTGTCGCGCGGTTTCCGCCGCTTTATCCTCATGGAATTCAATATGTTCTGCTCCATCCATTTTGCACTTGGGCGAAGTAGTTATTAGCTTTGTATGGAAGCATTGCGAAAGTGACCCCAGTGCAGGCATTATGCACTGCACATCCACAAGCATAACATCAACCGCGCCGGTCATTATTGCTAATTCCTGCTGGAGGAAATTGCCGGCAACCGGTATGCCGTGACGCATTAATATCTCATTTGCTGTGCAGCACATACCGGCAAGGTTGATGCCTTGGGCACCTTTTTCTTCGGCCATTTTCAACAGTTCGGGTTCTTGCGAGACTGCCACGACTATATCCGACAAGGTTGGTTCGTGGCCGTGCACAATGATATTGACCTTTTTGGCTTCAAGAACGCCGAGATTGGCCCCGAACCGAATCGGCCAGGGACTGCCGAAAAGGATATCCGAAAGCTCGGTCGCTATTAGCGACCCGCCCCACCCATCGGACAAAGACGCTCTAATACCCTGCTTCATGAGATTTTTGTAGTCTGAGCCAACACCAATATGTGTTCGGTGCATAATCTCGACGATTTCACGGTCAATCGCACGAGGAGTCACACCCTGTTCTTCCCAAACCTTTTGCCTGGCCGGCGGCGGATAAGAAGCGGCGCTAAGCAGTGTGCCGTCCGACTTTCCGAATTCAGATAACACCGCATTAGCTAAGTCGCCGGCGATCTGTTTTGTATTTCTGCCTTCAACTGCAACGCCATACCGCGCTGCCACCTCTCTCAACTTCAGCTCATCCTTAATCATATAATCGCAACTCTCGTTCTCAACCGCCATTTTGAACGTATGCGCGATGTCCCGGCCGTGATCAGAATGTGCTGCTGCACCGCCGGCAATCATCCGCAGCAGATTTCTCGCCGCAATTGTATCAGCGGTAGCGCCACATATACCTGCTTGCGGCCCGTCCTCAAACGGGTCAATTCGGCACGGCCCCATCGTGCAGATGCGGCAGCACAGCCCGAGTCTACCAAAGCCGCACTGCGGCGACTGGGCTTCAAGCCTGTCCCAGGCGTTCTGCTGGCCGGATTTGGCCATGTGGTCTATCATT
The DNA here is from genome assembly GCA_964567045.1 of uncultured Pirellulales bacterium. GTDB lineage: Bacteria > Planctomycetota > Phycisphaerae > Sedimentisphaerales > Anaerobacaceae > JAFNGF01. The sequence goes on from CAZMLE010000030.1 coordinate 25,231, forward strand.
TTCTGTGCTGCTTTATCACTGCTGCGCTTCTTAGCATCCATAAAAATCTCCATTCATCAAAACCAGCGTATAGCGTGGAGCGTGGAGTTTCCTATCCGCTGTACGCTATACGCTGAACGCTGTACGCTGTTTGTAATCTCCTGCATTTCGGGCAGAGGCGCAAACGCTTGCGCAGCTCTGGCCAGTTGACTCGGCTTCGACTCAGGGCTTGTTCACATACCTGCACGCTGAGAATAGGCGCTCCACACTGCTTGCAGACAAGCAGCTTGGCGCGGGATTTGAAGGGAGATATTTCCACCTCACACTCATCTTGGTGAACTCTGACTTTGATAGTTCCGACCGGGCAAACGGCTGCGCACGCACCGCAGCCGATACAATCCTCGGATGGCTGGCGAAAAGGCGCGGCCACCGTTCGGTCCGCCCCGCGCCCGGCAAATCCGATAGCAGATTTGCCGATTATCTGCTCACATACGCGAACGCATAGACCGCATAAGATGCAGTTTCGCTGACTCTCGGTGACTTTTGGCCAGCATGTTCCTTTGACGCCCATCCGCTCAGCCAATTCTTTCAGCTCCTGGCTGTCGGGCGACCGGGCCAACAGCAGCTCCATCACGCCGCGACGAGCCTGCTGAGCCGGTTCGCTCGAGACGTAAACGACGATATCGTGACGCACAGGATAATTGCAGGCGGTAACCAATTGTCGCCGGCCCCCGCCGTCTCCCGACACGAGTCGGGACGGCGGGGCACCCCCACGGTCAAGTTCTACCATGCAAAGCCGGCAAGAAGCTTCGCTGGAAAGGGCCGGGTGATAGCAGAGCGTCGGAATCCAGATGCCGGCATATCTGGCGGCATCGAGAACCGTCGTCCCCCTTTCCACAACAACCGCCTGTCCATCTATAGTTACCGTGGGCATCAGTTATCCCTGTGGCACGGGCTTCCAGCCCGTGAAAAACACGGCCAGGATGGCCGTGCCACACCCCTATACTTTTAGCACTGCGGTGAAGGGACATTTCTCCCAGCACGTTCCGCAGCGAGTGCATTTTTGCTGGTCGATTACATGCGGAGCTTTTCTTTCGCCCGTAATCGCCTCGACCGGGCAATTCTTAAGACATATACCGCAGCCTTTGCAGGCTTCGGCGTCGATCTGGTAGATAAAAAGTCCCCGGCACTCTTTGGCCGGGCAGCGGCGATCCACAATGTGCGCATCATATTCGTCACGGAAATACCGTATGGTGGAAAGAACCGGATTTGCCGCCGTTGTGCCGAGCGCACATAGGGCTGTTCCGGAAAGAATCTCTGCCAGGTCGTTGAGCTTCTCTATGTCGCCCACTTGCCCATCTCCCTTGGTGATACCCTGGAGGATATGCCGCATCTGGGCCAGGCCTTCACGACAAGGAGTACACTTGCCGCAGGATTCGTTCAGAAGAAAATCGGTGAAATACCTGGCGACGTTCACCATACAGGTATCCTCGTCCATAACGATTAAGCCCCCCGAGCCCATCATGGAGCCGAGCTTTGTCAGCTCCTCGTAGTCCACGCGGGCATCAAGATGCTCAGCGGGTATGCATCCGCCGGAGGGGCCTCCGGTCTGCACGGCCTTGAACTTTTTGCCGTCGCGTATTCCGCCTCCGATTTCGTAGATTATCCGCCGCAGAGTAATGCCCATTGGCACCTCTATCAGGCCGCTATTAGCGATCTTGCCGACCAGGCTGAATACCTTGGTTCCTCTGGACTTTTCTGTTCCGATGCCGGCGAACCATTTTCCGCCCCGGTTTATGATATGCGGGACATTTGCCCAGGTTTCTACGTTGTTAAGGTTGGTGGGTTTGCTCCACAGACCGCTTTCAACCGTATGGACGTATTTTGCCCTGGGTTCGCCCGGGCGACCTTCCAGCGACGCCATAAGCGCGGTCGATTCGCCGCAGACAAATGCTCCGCCGCCGCGATTGATCCGGATATCGAAAGAAAAGGAAGTGCCCAGGATATTTTCGCCAAGTAGTCCGATTTCGCGGGCCTGCGAGATCGCAGTTCTTAAGTACTTCACCGCCAGCGGATATTCATTGCGGACATAAATATAGCCCTTTTCCGAGCCGATAGCATACGCCCCGATAAGCATGCCCTCGATAACCGAGTGCGGATTGCCTTCCATAAGCGAACGGTCCATGTAGGCTCCGGGGTCACCTTCATCGCCATTGCCGATGACATATTTGGGGGCACCTTCGGCCTGCCGGCAAGAGCGCCATTTTCTTGCGGTCGGGAATCCCCCGCCGCCCCGGCCTCGCAGTCCCGCCACTTCCACCTCTGCGATAACCTCTTCCGGTGTCATCGAGGTCAGCACTTTCACTAAAGCGCTATATCCTCCTTCAGCGATGTAGTCGGTGATTTTTGTGGGGTCGATCCGGCCGTTCTGTGACAATACGATACGCTGCTGAACCTTATAGAAAGGTATTTCTTCTGCCGCTTCGAGCTTTTTGCCGGTTTCGGGGTCTTGATACAGCAGTCTGGGAACCGCCCTTCCTCCCAGCACGGTTTCACGGAAAATCTCGGCTACGTCAGGTTCTTCAACCTGCTGGTAGAAGATGCCGGCTGGCTCGACCACCACGATGGGACTGCGCTGGCACAATCCGTGGCAGCCGACGGGCTTTACCTCGATGGCCCCGGCCTGACCAGACTGCTTTATTGCCTCTTCAAACAGCTCGTACAGCCTGGCGGCACCTTTGGCCTGGCAGCCCGTCCCCATGCAAAGTCTTACGGACCTGGTCCCGGTCCTGTCCTGGCTGCGCAAAGACCGGGCAAAGCCTTCGAAATCGGCGATACTGGCGAGTTTTGCCGGGGCATCAATCACTCTGCGGTCTCCTTCGCCTCAGCTTGGGCAGCTTGTGCAGCAGAACCAAGCCCGTGCAAAATCTCAAGCGCCGATCCGGGCGTAACACCATCGTGATATCTGCCGTCCACAACCATTACCGGCGCAAGAGCGCAGGCGCCCACACAGTTTACCGCGGTGAAGCTGAACAATCGGTCGGGCGTCGTACCGCCAGGCGCGACCTTGAATTCCTTGCAGATGGCCTGCGTAATGTTGGCTGAACCTTTAAGATAGCACACGGTGCCCATGCACAGTGACACCTCGTGCGCACCCTTGGGCGCGAGGCGAAACGACGTATAGAATGTCGCCACGGCGTATAAACGCGTAAGTGGCACGTTCAGCCGCTTTGCCAGAGCCTGTAGACTGTCGGGCGGCAGATAGCCACACTCAGCCTGCAAATCCTGCATCATGGGTATCAGCATCCCGACATCTCGGTCGTAGCGGTCAACAATCTGCTCTATGAATTGGCTATCTTGACTCATCAGTTCATTTCCTGACACGTGGCTGGTCAACGCCGCAGGGAGCGGCATTGTATTTGAAGACTGAGTCTGCGTCAACACAGAGCTTGCCTACGGCCTATCTTGGTCCGCCATGGGCGGACAGCTACACGGTCTCGATGGTCACCTCCTTGCCAGTTTTGCGCAATTCCTCAGCGATTGATCGCACAACCGACAATTTCATGCCCAGCTCCTCGGGCAGCTCAGGATTCTGATGGGCAGGGTTTACTGTCAGGCCCACGATAAAATGCACATGGTCGACGTCCAGACACAACCGAACCAACGCGGACGCCCCATCCGTTTGGAACTTTAGCATTTGCTTGTCGGCACCAGTGGCCAGCAGTTCGTGAGCTTTGGTAAGAGTTAGCGTCCCCTCGGTGGTCAGGTCGATGCCATCAAGCCTGGCCAAGGGCGGAACATCATCTCTCATTGTTGACAGGTCAACGTCTAATGACTTTCCTCCCAGATGGCGAGCAACAATCTTGGCGGTGGTTCCCCCACAGACCGCCAGAAAGCCGGGCCGCTGCACAAATCTGTCGACCACCTTCTTATCCATGTGTCTGTCCAAAGGTGGCCCGGTCAACACAGTAGCCGTCAGCTTACGTCGAGTTTTTATGACAGCCACGCTGACATCGTCGCCGGGCTTGTTGCAGTACAGGTCCCAGACGGCTTGCGCGAGCTTATCGGCAAGCTCCTGCGCCGAAAGGTCCGGGTGACAATGCTCTTCGAGATACCGCACGACCTGATCCCAGCCCCATCCGAGGGGATAAAGCCCTCCTATACCGGCATTTACCACGCCGTCAGAGACAAAAACAATCCAGTCCCCGATCTGCAGCTCGAGCTCCGATTCGCGAATAGTCTTGCCGTCAATTTCCCGCTCGTCGCAGGCGACAGGGACGGATTTCCTTTTGCGCAATAAAATAACCGGCGGCGTGTCAAACTCTACCACGCGGGCACGTCCCTCGGAGAAAAACTGTCCGATAGCAAAGGTACTGTAAGCCAGCTTGCGGACCTCGCAGACCGGCAGGGTTTTACTTAGAGTCTGCACAACTTCACCCAGCGGCAGCTCGTTCTCCAGTAAGTGCATAACAATCCGGGTGGTCAGGGTAGACAAAATATTGGCCTTAACCCCGCTTCCCAATCCGTCAGAAAGCGCCAACATGACAGATTTAGCGTGAGAGGCAATAGCCACGTTGTCGCCGCAGAGCTCTTCGCCGTGCTTTTGAAGCTGTTTTGTGCCCCATTCGTAGAATAGTTTCATTACTCTCCCTCTTCCCTGTAGAGGGAGATAAGCTTCATCAAGAGTACCTTGGTCTCGGCTGTTGTCTCGCCTAAGAGTCTGGCTATTTCCTGGGCCGTCTGCATCTGCCGCGAGATCACCTCCTGTGCCCTTTGCAGCGTCTGCGCCTTCAGCTCAAGGAGATCCTTTCTGGCTTTTTCCTCTTCTGAGATGTCGATGAAGATTCCACAGTACAGGTCCTGGCCCTCGATGGGGAAAATGCCAACGCGGTAGCTAACGCCGTGCTCTGGAATCCTTTCTTTGACCATGAGCGAGCCGCCGGCAGCAATCGCCCGTTCGAAACAGTCAGAGTGTACGAATTCCTTGGCTAATCGGCCCGAAAGTTCCTCCTCGGCGCAACAAAACATAGTCAAAAAAGCAGGGTTGACAAAACGGATGCGGGTTTGTCTATCCACCAGAAGAACTCCATTGGGTGTATGCTGCAGAATGGCAACTGTATGCGTGGCCACTTGGCTTTTCGAAAGTTCCATACCAAATTCTCCTTTAGCCGGGCCGCTCTTTCAGAACTGCCAGGACTTTCTCTCGAAACGTTTCGGCCCCTTCATCTACACTGGCGCTACTAACAATCTGGTCGTCGATCTTCCAGTTGATGCCCTCGCCGCAGTGCTCCATGCAAAATGAGCCTTTCAATTCAACTTTGTCCTGCAGCCCCTCTTTAGCCAGAACATCGTTGAAACGCCCTATCATCCGCCGGGCGCCTTTGATGTGACAGGAGCTACCCACGCATACGGTCACAGTGATCATTGAGTACTCTCTTGTTTACCCTCGGCACCTGTGGCCGAGGCAACCCCCGCCACAGGTGCGGGGCCTAAATTCTGAATCGACACGACAAGCTGCTGAGCAGCAAGCCGGCGCTTGTCAGCAGCCAATTCTTTTTCGCTGACTAACTTCAGCGCCTTTGTGGGGCAGGCCTCGACACAGGCCGGCTCTTTGCCCGCTTTGGTCCGCTCAATACAGAGGTCGCACTTAACTACCGCTTTGCCGTCACTGGAGGCGTCGATGACGCCGAAAGGACAAACCACGATGCAATACCTGCAGCCGATACACCTGGCTTGTTCAATCAAAACGGGACTGTCGGCTTTGTGCCGGTATATTGCCCCTGTCGGACAGACGGCGACACAAGGCGCATCCTCACAGTGCCGGCACTGCATCGGCACCGCAAATTCTCCTGCCGCTTCGACCGTCACCCTTTTTTGCGGCTTTGGCTGCTCCGTCACTGATTCTTCGAGACGGCCAGACGCAGAATGTGCCACCGCGCAACCTATTTCACAACTTTTGCAGGCCAAACACCTTCCAATATCCACCGTTATCACTTTACGCATGTTCGTCTCCGAGACAAGTCCGTCGCTCGTGACCTGTGACCCGAGCAACGAACGACGAGCGACGCCACGTCGAAGGATGCGGGGGCTAATCGCGGTTTCACCGCAGGTTTTTAAGGCCGGGCGAAATCAAGCCCACCAACGTATTCTTTGCCTGACGCAAGCGCTGCACAAATTCTGCGTCGGCTTTGGTCACCGGCTTACGCTCAATATCCGCCTGCTGCAGGGACCTGCTATAGCTCAGACTGCCCAGCAGAGGTATATCTTTCAACTGAGACCTTATGATGTCGGTCTGAGCAGCCTCGGTAATCTTGTTAGCGATGGCCGCGACGTGTTTGATCCCCAGGTCTTTGGCCATTCTCGCCACGTTATTGGCTGTTTCGATGCTCCTGCCGCCCGGCTCGACAACCACTACCAGCGCGTCGATGCCCTGGACGCTTGCCCTACCCATAGACTCAACGCCGGCAGCCAAATCCACCAGGACCAGCTCCTGCCGCTGCAGTATGGTGTGGGTGAGCAGAGCTTTCAGAAACGCTCCTTCAGGACAGGCGCAACCGGCGCCAGCCCGCGTTATGGCCCCCAAAACCAGCAATTTTACCCCGTCAAGCTCCAGCCAGTACTTCTCCGGCAGGTCGCTGACCTTCGGATTGAGCCTGAAATATGCGCCCGCCGCGACATTTGGCGTGCCGGTACGCTCGGCGATCAGCTCTTTCATCTGGATGAGCGGCACAGGCGTCTGCTCGGTGGGTGCGCCAAAGGCCAAAGCCAGATTGGCGTTTGGATCGGCATCGATTGCCAGAACATCAAAGCCGTCCTGGGCAAATAGCTGCGCCCAGACCGCACAAACGGTAGTCTTGCCTACACCCCCTTTGCCGCCAATTGCTATCTTTAGACCCTGCATTATGGATATAACAACGACTTTCTACCAGGAACATACTACCGCCAAAGTTGCCCGGCGTAAAACCGACGCCGGCCCAAAAAGGCCAGTTTAATGCCCGACAGGCAGATGAGCAAGCTCCCTTGGCAAAAACTTTGCCCAGCATTACCTACACCGCACGGGCAAAAAAGTTCTTTGCAATACAACGTAGGGTGGGCTTTAGCCCACCGACAAGGTCATGGTGGGGCAAGCCCCGCCCTACTTAGGGACCGCTTCTACGAGTGTCTCCACAGCCAGATTGACCGCTGCTTGCAGCGCATCCAGCGGCAATTGAGCCGCTGCGGTTTGGTCGAACAATATCGACGCGCGGGCGGGAAATTCCTCATCGGCTCGCCAAACGACGGCGGTTATCGGGATACGCGGCAATACATACAACTGCACCGAAGCATCGCCGAATTCGCACCGTCTGGCATCAAATTGCTTAGCAGCTTCGTATAGCTGCTCAGGCTGATTGCCGAATGCCTGCTCCAATTTGTCCGTGGGAAGACTGTGCGGGCCGCGGAAGAAAAACTGTCCGCCGGGTAGCGACTCGGCTGTGACCAGCTTATCGGCAACCGGCAGATCCTTGGCATTTATCAAGTACGCAAGGATGCAAAGCTGTTGGACAAATCCTGCCGGCGCCGGCGGCGAACCGGCAGCAGCAGAGAGAATCTCTCTGTCGGCAAGATTCAACACGTAGTCCGTTTTCAGTAGAGTAACTACGTAGCGGTCGGGATCAGTCAGGTACTGGCACTTTGCCCTTTGCGCGGTTTTGCGTCCGTCGATCTCAACAAGTTGCTCCCAGAGACGCTCGTTAGGCATCGCTCTTGTGCCTGCCAAATAGTCAATTACTCGTGTCCTTTGCCCTGCAGCATCTCCATTGCATGGGGCAGAACGTCCAGAATCACTTCCAGCGATTCCGTGACTGCTTTGGGGCTGCCCGGCAGATTGATTATGAGCGTACTTTGGCGGACGCCGGTTACTGCCCGCGAAAGCATGGCATTTTTCGTTTTTTTCAATCCCTCCTGCCGGATGGCTTCCGCCAAGCCGGGAACCATTCTCTCGCACACCGCAGAGGTCGCCTCCGGCGTAACGTCGCGAGGTCCAAGCCCAGTGCCGCCTGTGGTAAAAACAATATTCACCTTTAGCACATCGGCAAAATTTATAAGCTCATTTTGGATGTCACTCCGCTCGTCCGGAACGATTTTATATTCGCAGATCTCAAATCTGTCCGCCGGCAGCATACCCCTAATGGTCTGGCCGCTCACGTCTTGTCTTTTTTGCCCGGCGCAACTATCGCTAACCGTCAGTATCGCTACTCTCATCATTCGAGTTTAGGACCTCTATGGTATCGCCGACTTTAATTCGGCCTGATTTTGTTATCCTGCCAAAGACGCCTTCGCGCGGCATAATACAGTCTCCGATCTGCTGGAAAATCGCACATTTGCCATGACAAAGTTTGCCGAATTGCGTAATTTCAATCTCGACCTCGGAACCGAGCCTAAGCTTATTGCCCGGCTTTAGAGACGGTAGGTCAATTCCTTCTGTGGTAATATTCTCTGCAAAATCTCCTGATTTTACTTGGGCACCTTTTGCTCTGATTTTTTCGATAGATTCCTCCGCCAGCAGACTGATTTGTCTGTGCCAATTGCCCGCGTGGGCGTCGCCTTCTATGCCAAAACCAGCTTTGGCCTGAGCAGCCGGTATGTTATGCTTGCTTGTGCCGCGGTTTTGGGAGACAGATATTGCCTTAATCTTGCCTTTTATAGTGGCCACTCTTGCCCCCGGCTTTTTCCAGCAACTTTATCTGGCTTATGACCATATCTTTGCCCTTGTACTTTAGCATATCGTAAATCGTCAGACAGCCGACACTTACGCCGCAAAGGGCCTCCATCTCGACTCCGGTTTTGCCTGTCGATTTAACCGTCACATTTACGCAGACGGATTTTGTCTGGTCGTCGGCAGCAAAGTCAACTTTCACCGCCTCAATGCCGATCGGGTGACACATAGGAATCAACGAGGCTGTCGCCTTGACTGCGTTTACCGCGGCAATTTTGGCCGTCTCAAGGACGTTGCCTTTCGGACATTCTCCCTCCTGTAGGACCTTAAACAACTCCCCGCCAAGCATCACGCAGCCGGCTGCCGTAGCCGTTCTGACGGTGACAGCCTTGCCGCTTATGTCAATCATCCCTTGCGAATCCTGCATTTTCTTTCAGCCTCCAATCTGACTCATCAGCCTGTTCCTGCAGGAGCTTCCATTTATCGGTTTCTTCGCTACAGCTTCGAGCATGGAGCCAGCGATGTCGTGGAAATCTACCCTTATCTCATCATCCGAGAAAAGGCACGGCTTAAGGAATCCATCAGCGGTCAGCCTAAGCCTGTTGCACCGCCTGCAGTCTGGCGGCCGCTCGGTTTGCAATCGTTTGCTCAAATCGGCCCGGTCATAGAGCGAAAACTGCATAATTTTTTGAAGGTGTAGGCCCCTCTGCCGGCAAAATGCCGCCATCTGCTCAATATCTTCTTCGGTGGTGTCATCGAGCACAACCATATTAATCTTTATCGCCGTAAAGTTCGCCTTGAGAGCAGCGTCGACCCCTGCGAGCACCTGGCGCAAATGTCCCCCGCCGGTAATTCGGCGGTATCTTCCGGCATCGAGCGCAACTATCGAGACATTCAGCCGAGCCAAGCCGTTTTGTTTTAGCTGTGCGGCCTTGGCTGCGAGCCGTGAGCCGTTTGTCGTCATACATACCTGTTCGATGCCCTCGATAGCAGCAAGTCTTGCCACCAGATGCTCGACGTCCTTTCGCACCAAAGGCTCGCCGCCGGTCAGCCGGACTTTTCTTATGCCCATTCCGGCAGCAACTTCCGTCAATGACTCAATCTGCTCGTAGGAGAGAATGTCGCCGGGGTCTTTATGCACAAAAGGTTTGTCGGGCATGCAGTATATGCAGCGGTAATTGCAGCGGTCGGTTACCGATATTCGCAGGTAATCAATCTTGCGGTTAAATCTGTCTAACAGCAACTGTAGCTCCCTCTTTGATTTCAGTCACACCGGCAGGCACGCATAGCAGCCCATCCGCTTCGCACAGGGCGTTAATGTGCGCCGAACCATGATACTCAAGGGCTGTAATCTTGCCATTTTCTCTAAAAACGACCGGCAGCCAAGAGTCTCTCTCTGTCACTTTTCTTGTTATTGTCTTTTCCAGTTGCCCGCGAGAAAAAGCCGGCTTGAAATCGTGTCCCATCATCCTGTAAAGAAAAGGCTTCACTAACAGTTCGAACATAACAAAACCCGATACCGGATTACCGGGCAACCCAAAGCAAAAAACCTTCTCGGCAACGCCAAAGACCGTAGGCCGACCCGGCTGAACAGCAACCCTCTCGAACAATAGCTTGACATTGTTCTTCTGGAGGATCTCTTTGACAAGATCATAGTCACCCACCGAAACGCCGCCGGATATAACCACAACGTCATTCTCAGCCATAGCTTTTTTAAGAGCAGTTTCTATGCCTGCTTGCGTGTCGGCAGTAATTCCATAGTTTTTAGGTGCTGCACCTGCGCTAACAGCCTGTGCGACCAACTGCGGTCCATTGCTATTTCTGATTTGGCAAGGCGCCAGTTTTTGGTCGGGTTCAACCAGCTCGTCACCGGTTGCTATAATGCCCACCCTCGGCGCAATTGTCACCAGAGGTCTTGCGCAGCCGCAGCTTGCCAGCGCCGCAATATGCTGGGCCTTGATCAACACACCTGCCCGGAGGATAACATCACCTTTTTTGACATCTTCGCCTTTGGCGACGATATTACCTAGTGGCACGGCCATCTTGGCCGTGTTTTCACGGGCTGGAAGCCCGTGGCACCGAATCCTGTTATGGGCAACAGCCTCGGTGTCCTCAATCATAATTACACAATCAGCCCCTTTGGGCACAACCGCGCCGGTCATAATCTTGGCGCACTGATTCTTGCCGATCTTCTTTTTGGGCATCGCACCGGCTGGTATCGTCTCAATTACCGTAAGCTCATTTGTTAGATCTGCCCGCCGACAGGCGAAGCCATCCATCAGCGACTTATTAAATGGTGGCATATCTATATCCGAGGCAACATCTTCTGCCAGCACGCGGTTCAAAGCGCGGTCGATGGCCACGCGCTCCGTGGCCAGTTGACGAGCCGAATTCATTACAATATCAAATGCTTCTGCGAAACTCTTCATAGTCAGCCATTGTATTCAAATTTGAAAGCTCTGTCTCCAGCTCAAGATATTTGACCTTACAATGCGGGAATGCGTCGCTTATTTTGCGCTTGCCAGATGCAAGCGTCTGGTTTATAGCCGACAGAGCGCTTTTACGGTACACCGCAAAGAGCGGCTCATACCTTCCTTCGGCGGTAGTGGGAATGACCATGTCCACGTCGTTGGCTTCTGTTAGCATACGCCTGACGAAGCGCAAGTCGATGCGCGGAATGTCACAGGCCACGACGAAATTGAACTCGTTGGCCGACTCTTCAAGAGCCGAAGCTATGCCCATCAAAGGCCCCTCCTTAGGAGTTCTGTCCGGGACAATCTTGGCACCGAGAAAAGCCAGACTTTCGCTTTCATCGGCACTTATGAGTATCTGGTCGAATGTGCCGCGAAGCTGCTCGTAGATTATTTGAATCATCGGGCGACCACCTATCGGCAGCATACTCTTATCGGTGCCCATTCTGTCGCTGTCGCCTCCTGCCATAATTATCGCAGTCGCGTGCTCCTGCAGCAGCCATCTGCCATCAGCAAGTTTTATGCGCCCGATGTCAAGGTCAAAGCCGGCGCCGTTTCGGACGACGATTCTGTCGGCGTAGCTTTTTACTTGCCGGGCTGAATCTTTCCAGAATTTTGTATCGCGGTCTTTGACTATAAGAAAAAGTCCCGGCTCGACCACGTGCCGCAGCGAGTTTGATTCGCAAATCAAAACCGCATCAGGACCGACTATATCCAATAGAGCAGTCAAGCCCTGCTCCAGATGCGTGTCCATCACGCGCAGCCAGAAAACTTGCTTCGCACCGGCAGCCAGAATTCTTGCCGTATCCTTGTGCGAATGTGCAAAATATTTGCCCCCGCTCTTGTCTTCGACAAGAAGACGCGGGGGTTTTTTCTCGGTTTCTTCGGTGATTTGAAAATCTCCTGCCAGTGACGAGCAAACCCCACAACCTTGGCCGCCGCGAGGACACCGCCCATCGCTAACCTTTATGGTGGTGACCTTTATTCCAACGAGACAGGTGCTTTTGGCGAACCTGCCGATAATGGCACAGGCCAGCTCGGTCTTGCCCATGCCGCTGCCCGCGGCGCCGATCATGCACATCGAGTCGAGCCTTATCATTTTACCCCATGAGCAGTTTGGCACCGGCTACGGAGCAATTCGATGACCCGCCTGGCGGAATCCGGGCCGCCGGCAGGAAGCGTAATAGCGGGAACGTATGAGTATACCTTCTGGACCAGGCCGACAAGCTGGTCCCGGACAATTAGTAACACAAGCCCCTTGTCAGCACCAAGCAGCTCATCCACATTCTTGCGCCACCCGCCGCCGTCAAGCTCCCAAGGCCCGAATTCGTCTACAACAATAAGATCAGCCGACTTGATGCTTTCCCGTCCCAGAGCAGTCCTGCCGAGTTCAAGCCCCGCTGCTAAAAAAGTGAAGCGTCCTACTGCACCACCATCTCTCTTGCGCCGTGCCAGTGGGGCGCGCGTGCCCTGCTGCAGGTCAACCACATCATATCCGACCAACTTGCCGCCAAGAAGAATGCTTGGCGCCAGTAGTCCAGCCACATCGAATCCATCACCCCGAGCAGTCTGCACAAGAGCCCCGGCTTGGGTGGTCTTGCCCGAGTGCTTCTGACCCGTCCACAAAATGAGTTGACTCCGTACATTTGCTACCATTTTGCGATAAAAGCTGCGATGCCAAAAACCCACAGGGCCGTCGTCGCTATGGAAATACTGCCCGGAGCCAGTTTGAATCGCAGCGCAAATGGCATTGTAATCCTCGCTTTGAGCCTCTCGCCGAGCCGAAAGCTCACCGGCACAAGAACGGCGCCGGCCAAGGCGGCGATGCTTCCACCGATGCCAACATGACCCAGGAACTTGGAAAGCCCGCCTTGCACCCAGTATTCGTAACGGAATACGTAGGTAATCATCAGAGCGAAAAGACCGTTGCTCAAGTAAGCGGTGGCCGCAGCTCGCTGCGCTGGCCGCGGGGCAGCGGATAGTGTTCGATTCTTCACTGCCGCGATGCCAAAGAGCAGATCGTAGCATATCCCCAGCAGAACGATACCCAGAAGGTGACAGGCGAAAAAAGGGGCATTGAGAAACTTGTACAGCATTGCACAGGCTGCAATAAGCGTCGCGGTACCCTTGCGCGGGAAATACACTCTGGCAAAAGTCAATATCACAAGCCCAATAACAGTCAGCGGCGCCGACGCATAAGGCACGTGTGCGCGATAGAGAGCACCGCCCAGCACGGCCTCAGAAATCCCCCACAGCCCACTGAAGAACAGTATCCCCAAGACATAATCCTTCATCATTCTATCCTCGACACTGGATGCCCGATGCGCGATGCCCGACGAGGATCGAGTATCGGGAATCGTTTTGTCCTCTCGGCAGTCACGCAAAGCAGCCGAGCTGACACTTAGAGATTCTTATATTGTAGCGGTTGCAGATCCGTCCGATCAGCCTGACTTTTACCTCGAACTTCTTCGCCAGTTCAAAAGCCTCGGCGCAAGGCAATTCCTTCATCCCGCCAATCTCTCGCACTCGTTCGAGAACAGCATCGATCAAACTTTGCTCTTCAGCCATTTGCACTTCTGCCGACGATAGAGCGGTATGCAAAGTCCGACATATCGGCTGCCCAAAGTAACGGCTCGCCCGTTCTACAGGACGATTTTCTCATTGGCTGCGTCGAAGCGCGACATTTTGCCATCGCGCAGACTGAGCATACCCATTTGCAGCGCCGTCTGCACATGGTAGGCAAGGTCCATCGGGCTAAGCGTTTCCTGTTTGTGCTGCCGACAGCAATCAAGAAACTTCTGCCAGTATCCCACGAAATCTTCGCCGTGCTCAATGACAAAACGCTGCGGCTTTTTCTGCGACCCCTGGGCAGGGATAAAAACGATTTCATTATTTTCGATTGTGAGCGTGCCCTCCCAGCCGCGAATCACAGGCAACCGCTGCCCGGAACCGCGACTGCCCGTACCCGGATAGTCATTGCCTTGCGTTCCGAGCACGGCAACCGTGATCTTCTCCGGATAGTCTATGAGCATATTGAACGTATCGGGCACTTCCCGCTCCTGGTAACGGAATTTGCCGCCCGTCGCCACGACCGTGCTGGGCATGGTGACACCGAGCATAGATATCACCGGCGTCAGGCTGTGCGGGAAAAGATCGGTGCTCGGGCCGCCGGCATAATCCTCATACATCCGCCAGCGGAAGAACCGGCTGACATCAAAAGGCCGCTTCGGCGCATCGCCCAGAAAAGCTTCCCAGTTCAGTTCGAGCCCAGCCTTGGCGTTCGGGTCATCTATCGGCATACCCCGCTCGCCCCAGTCGCCGACGCGAAAATAGCCACACTCAGCGTGAATCGGTTGACCGATCAGGCCATCCGCAATCAGTTTTTTCATCTGCTGCCAGGCAGAGTCGGACATGCCCTGCGTGCCGAGCTGGAAGACCCGTCCGGTCCTTTTCACTTCTGCAGCCAGGCGTTTGGTCAGCTCAAACTGCCGCCAGTGTGTCACCGGCTTCTCGCAATAAACATCTTTGCCGGCCGCAACTGCATCAATAGCCTGATAACCGTGATGATGATCGGGCGTAGCGATACAGACCACATCGACGTTCGGGTCCGCCAGCAGCTCGTGATAATCCGCATAGGCCTTGACGCCGTAGCCTTGTGCACGCTGCTGCAGTCGAGGCCGATAGAGGTCGGAAGCGGCCACGATGTCCACAGCCACTTTTGCCTGCGTTTTCAGCCAGTGAACCGCCTCAAAATGTGCACCGCTTCGGCCTCCACAGCCGATAAAGCCTACACCGATCCGCTCGTTGGCGCCGCGCACCGGCTGCGCCGATGCTCCTGCCAGCACATAAGCCGCTGCGGCAGCCCCAGTCCGGCGAACAAACTGACGACGAGTTAATGCGTGCCGCTTGTTCTTCGATCTTTTTTCCAACATAATCCTTCCCCTTATTGATCTGTGTTTTTCGAAAGTGACCATCCAACCCATCGGCTGTATGCCTTTTCGATCTGTTCCGGGCTTACCTGGCCGTCCCACAGCGCCACGCCGTACCTTAGCACCAGCGGCTCGCCCGCCGTTATCTTAAGCGGCTCTTTGTGCAGAGCCAGCGTAGCCGATATGTACGCAAACGGTTTTTCCATAGTAAACCACGTTGCCGGGTGGCGCACGTTGTTCGGATAATCAAACATCGCCACTGTCACCACCTTGCCATCTGCTTTGGCCACGTAGGCACACCATTTGGCCCGTTTGTCGTTTGTATTCTCCACGCTGGTCTGGCCCTGCGCATTTATAAACCGCCCGCCCGTATCCATCGACTCTAAAAATCGCATGCCCAGGCCAAAGTACGGACTGCCCGTCAGTGTAATAGAATCTTTGCTTGCAGGCGGCGACAGCTTGGCAACCCACTTTAGCATGGTAGCATTCTGGTCTTTCATCTGACAGACCTTAATCGTCCGTAGCTCCTTGGCCAGGATTTCATCGGTTCTCGGATTAACCCACTCTAACTGCTCGTCAAAACCTGCTGATTCCGGAATATTTGCGTCGCCGGCCTTGACATAATGGGCGAACGACAGATGCCGCTGTCTGCCCGGCTGCTGCTGTTCTTCCCAGAAATTCACGCCATCCACCGCGACGGCAAACATCAGGGCGTGGTGATGCAGATGGTCTGCCGGCGCATCTCGCAGGATATTCAGACCCCCCGGAGTGAACAACTGCTGAACGTATGGCTTATAAGGAACGCCCTCATACCGATAGCGGAGCAGCACACGGTCGCCCGCACGAACGGCAAGCGCACCGTCGTCCGGCGTAACCGCAATCGACTGCATAGAATACGTCACGCAACTGGAGACAGCCATGATTGGCAAAAAAATCGTAAGAACACTCAGAACCGATATGCGTTTTTCTCTGGCCATGACCGTCATCCTTTCAACTTGTGTACACCACCGTCCCGGACTGGTCGACCTCGTAGCCCCACTTCTTTATGTACTCCCAGCCGGGCAAGAAATCGTCCTTTGTCTGTTTTAGCTTTTCGCAGAGGATGCTGTCCAACCTGCTCTGCAATTCGCTGTGCTCAGGCTTACTGCACAGATTATTAACCTGGTATGGGTCTTTTTCATTGTCATAAAGCAGCCAGGGGCCTTCCAGGTCGCGGACATAAGTATATCGCCTCGTGCGTATGCCGCGATATTCTTTGCCCCCGTTCGTCCTTTTCCACTGGCCAAAGGGTGACGGGCAGCTAATCAGGGCCGCATTGTCGGCGGCCTTTTCGCTGCCGCTCACAACGCCGGAAAGATCAGTCCCTTCCACGGTATCTGGCACATTAAGGCCGCTTAGACCCAGAAGTGTCGGCATGATGTCGGGCGTATTGATCGGCATATCAATTACCCTGCCCTGCCTGCCAAGTGCTGCGGGGTAGCACAGAAGAAGCGGAACCATGATTGACTCATCCCACGGCCTTTGCTTATTCTGCTCGCCGTGCGAAAAGAGCATGTCCCCATGGTCGGAGGTAAAGACAAAAATGGTCTGATTTTCCAGATCAAGCTCTCGCAGTGTCACAACAACCCAGCCAATACAGTCATCCAGAGCAGCGATGTGGGCGTAATATCCAGCCACAGCTTTTTGCGCCGAATCCAGATACTGTGAAGGGACATTATCCGGTAAGACTAATTTCTTTTGCTCGAAAAGTTCCCTGTATTTTGCAGGAGCGGTGTGATATGGGTCGTGCGGCGGCCCCCACGAAAGAAAAAGGGCAAAGGGTTTGCCGCCCGCGTGCTGACGAATGTACTGCTCGGCCTGGCGGGTCTGGGCGACGGCGTCGTAACCTTCCCATTTAAGCAAAACAATCTCATCGCCGTAATAATAAGAGTTGTTATAGTCGTGTGTGCAGCCCATTGCCCGCCAGAATTTAAAGCCCTGGCGTCTTTCTTTCGGAATAAACGCGCTTCTATCTCGCCCGTCTAAATGCCATTTGCCGATATACGCAGTCTCATAGCCGGCCTGGTTATACGCCTGGGCAATGGAAACCGCGTCGTTGCTCAAGCGCACATCGTTCAAAAAAACGCCGTGCGTAAGCGGGTATCTGCCCGTCATCAAGCTCGCGCGATACGGGCAACATACGGGACAGCCGGACACCGCACGGCTGAAGTTGATACTTTCTTCGGCCAGTTTATCGAGGTTCGGCGTCCTGACGTCCGGATTACCTGCGTAGCCGGTCGCCTGGGCACGCCATTGGTCGGCAAAAATAAAGACAAGGTTTGGCTTATCAGGCGCGGGTCTCGGCGAAGCCGTCGCCCAGGACAATTTTCGGCTGAGAATAGCTGAAACCGCTCCGGCGCCTGCCGCCTGCAGAAATTGTCTTCTTGTGCTGGCTTTTTTCACAGAATTTGCCTGCGCAATTTTAGGACCGACCCGGCATACCTGTTAGACACGGATTTACACGGATTCACACTGTTTTGGAACTGCTAATTTTCTTGCCGTGTTAATCTGTGTCGAAGAAACGTCATTAGAGCAGGGCTTTGAGGTACTTTATGCTTCGCTCAGCCTGGTCTATCGTGCCGCACTCGACGCTCAGCACGATGTCACGCGGCGCAGCTTTACAAACCGCAATGACTTTTTTCCAGTCTATGACGCCTTCGCCGCAGGCGCAACCGGCGGGAGTACCTGTCACCTTGCCACGTTCGGCCTTGGAATGCTGGATGGAAATATCCTTGGCGTGCACATGGACTAATCTATTCTTTACCCGCCTCAGCCATGCGATAGGGTCGTGACCTGCAAGGTAGCTATTGCCCGTGTCAAAATTGACGCCGATCGCGGGCGATTTAACCAACTTACAAATACGGTCAAGACCCGCCGGCGATTTGCTGTACTGCTGGTGCGGCTCGATGCCGATCATAATACCGCGAGGCTCGGCAACCGCCGCTGCTTCGGTCAGCGTGTACTTCATCAAAACGTGGTCTTCCTCTTCGGTGGTCCAGGGGGGTTTTGGGCCTTCGTCGGTATTGACCACCGGTGCGCCGCACTCGGCTGCGAAGCGAATTGCCTGCTTGAGATAGTTGCCGCTTATATCGGGCCTGCAAAGGGCGGTGTGCGACGATAGGCCGGAGAGTTTTACGCCGGCTTTTTCGCACGCCCGCTTGATACGGTACGGGTCGTCCAGCATTGAGACGGTCATGTAGTAGCCGGCTTCGCTCATCAGCTCGCGGCCCCAGTGCACCCACGGCTCAACGTATTTATAGCCCAGCTCGGCTGCCTTTTCGATGCCCCACTCGAAGGGCTTATCCGCGTGCCGTACAAACTCCAGATTCACTCCAACATGTACTTTTGCCATTTGATAACCTCCTTATATAAGCTGCCTTAAATAGTCAATTACGCCGGCAAACCGATCCAGCGTCAAGAACATAAGTGCCAAAATCGCGATAATCCACATAGTCGGCTTGACATCTCCTACTTTGCCGGAAATAGTCTTTATAATTACGAATGAAATAAACCCAAACGCCAAACCTGTGCTAATACTGTAGCTGAGCGCGGTCATCACCATTATGATAAAGGCTGGAAAGCCCTCTTCCAAGTTCGCAAAGTCTATCCGCTTGATTTCCTTCATCATAAAAAGCCC